>JAWKXN010000001.1:1369931-2054897 GCA_041396965.1 Rickettsiales bacterium | reverse complement strand
CTAGATGGCATTGCTTCCACCGAGCAGATGAAAGACCGTATCAACGGCAATTTGCATCGCATTGAAAAACTGAAAGAATTGCTCAAGGATAAGGAAGAGGCACCTGTGCTGCTCCATCCGAACATGGGCAGCTATTACAAACGCGAGATTTCCAAACTCGTTCAGTCGCTGACGGAAGGCGAGAACTTACATGAAGCGGCAGACCTGATCCGTGGGCTGATTGAAAAAATCACGCTCACACCAAAAGAAAATGGTGAAGGTCTATATATCGATCTCAAAGGTGATCTGGCAGGCATCTTGGCGATTGCGGCTGGGAATAAGCCTGAAACAGCAAAACGGGCTGTTATCCAGCAGATGAAAATGATTCAGGAAGATTTGGACAACGCCGCTGGCAAGACCTTGGAAACAGGTGATTACCAGATGTCGGACTTGTTGGTTGCGGGAGCGAAATATAAACAACTTCCAGTAGAAAATCTCGGAGGAGAATATAAAAGATCCCTCGACTACGCTCGGGATGACATTGTCATTACGACTGAGCGTAAGCGAATGGAGGAATCTTTGAAAGATACTGTACAAATTTACACCATAACCTTCACATAGCTTCCCGGAGCGTCTTCTATCGGTTTCAATTTACCTTCCCCTATTACTCGGGCTGGGACTTTGTCGCCAGAGAATTGCTGTTGCCATTTATTCCAGTCCGACCACCACGAACCTTCTTCTTGCTGTGCTGAATTCAACCATTCATCAGGAGAATTTGGCAATTTTTTATTAGTCCAATAGCAATATTTTTTCTTTGTGGGATGGTTAATGACTCCGGCTATATGGCCAGAAGCGGCAAGTACAAAACGAATATCACCAGAAAATATTTGAGTAGCGGCGTAAGTTGATTGCCATGGTGCTATATGATCTTCACGAGTTGACAACATATAAGCAGGAGTTTTTACCGTACGTAGGTCTATCGGCTCGCCGCCTATGGTAAGCGCGTTTGGTTTAAGCAACATATTCTTTTGATACATATTGCGTAGATAGAAACTATGCATGGTCGCTGGCATTCTAGTTGAGTCTGAGTTCCAATATAATAGATCAAACGGGAAAGGATCTTTTCCTAAAAGATAGTTATTTACAACGAAAGACCAGATTAAATCATTAGCGCGTAACATGTTAAATGTCATAGCCATCTCACTGCCATCAAGGTATCCTTGCTCGGTCATTTTTGATTCCAGCAATTTTATTTGTTCTTCATCTATGAATACAGATAGTTCTCCAGCATTACTAAAATCTATCATTGTGGTTAAGTAAGTTGCGGATTTTATTTTATTTTGCTGTTTTTTCGCTTGTAACCAAGCAAGGGTTATTGAAAGAAGGGTGCCGCCTAGACAGTAAGCGACGACGTTTACTTCTTTCTCTCCGGTTGCTTGCTCAATAGCTTCTATAGCGGCAAGTGGTCCTTCTTTCATATAATCGTCAAAAGTTTTCTTTCCGAGCTTTCTGTCTGGATTAACCCATGATATTATGAATACGGTATGCCCTTGCTCAACTGCCCATTTTACATAGGAGTTTCCTTCTTGGAGGTCTAATATATAATATTTATTTATCCAAGCCGGCATGACAAGCAGAGGAGTTTTATAGACATCCTTAGTGGCTGGCTCATATTGGATTAGCTCCATGAGGTCATTGCGGAAAATAACTTTTCCTTTGGTGTTGGCGATATTTTTACCCGCTACGAAAGCGCTTCTATCGGTCATACTAACACGGAGATTTTTTTTGCTATTTTCTATGTCCTCAAGCAGGTTTTCCAAGCCATTTACTAGATTTTCCCCGTTGCTTTCTATAGTTGTTTTAAGGACTTCTGGGTTGGTCATTAAAAAATTGCTAGGGCTCATCGCGTCAACAAATTGACGTGTATAGAAATCTATCTTTTTTGCGTCGTGTTCTTCCAGTCCTTCAACGTCTTTGATTGAATTCTGTATCCAGCGTGATGAAATAAGGTAAGATTGTTTTATAAAGTCAAAAACAGTATTTTTTTCCCAAGTTTCATCCTTAAAACGCTTGTCACGGCGATCAGGGGATATTATTGGCGCTTCTTCGTTTCCCATTAAGCGTTTTGTGGTGTTCTCCCACAGCTTCATATAATCATGCCATAGGTTTATCTGTTTTTCCGCGACACTTATAGGGTCGCTCATCATGCGGGTGAAAAGTTCGCTATAGGCGTTCACGATATTGAGGGGGTCAATAGGTGTATTCGCGGCGTCCTGTGCCTGACGGGAAAGGAATTCCTGTATTATAAGTTGTGATTTTTCTGCTATTTTCGCTAGATTTTTCGCTAGTTCTGTTGGGTTATGGTTTGATGAGCCATCAGTCTTATGAGCTTGCATGAGTTTTTCCATGGTTTTTAGAGTATGTTTGTGTGTTTTTAGTATATATTTTACTGTTAATTAAAAATTATTATTCATATAGTTAATTTAATTTGAATTATTAAAAGCGTATCTGTATAAATGTTTTGCAATAATATATAGCTTGTATATAAACATTTTGTGCTTTACCCTGCAACTGGAATTAGGTTAACTAAACGTTGTACAGTGCCAAAATAAAGAAATAAGCTAAAACAAATATAAGATGAGACTGATATGTTAATAAAAAGTTTGATGAAAAATAGACGTTTTTTTGCGGTTAAGAAATTTGATTCGTATCGTGGTAAGCTTTATTTGGGGGCGTGCACAGTTCTTTTGTTAGGGGGTTGTCAGGGGGCGTCTGTTACGGAGCTTTTTTCTGATCCGCGTCCTGAACAGGTGGTGGATGGCCCAAGAAGAAGTCCGTTATTAAATCCTGAGGCGGAGAAATCGGCGGATCCTGTTGAGGATGAGGAAGTATCAGTCAAAGGAGATGATGAGCAGCAGGAGGTCGCTGAAAAGAAGGTTCTGACTCCTTATGATAGTTATGATGAGAATGGAAATGAGGTAAAATCTAGCTCAATCGGTGATGATTTAGAGGAAGTTGGAAACGATATAGGAGATTTTTTCTCTAATTTATTTGATTTTTCTTCTGATGATAAAAAAAAATCTGGGGCTGAGTTAGCGGATAATCAGCGTAAGCCTTTTCCGGGTAATCCATATCTGCCAGAGGGGGTTTCTGACGCTATTTTTTATGATGAGCAGTATGGTGAGGAAGTTTTAGAAGAAGAAATTTTGGATGAGGATATTTTCCAAGCTGGTGAAGGTAAAACGGAGTTTGTTGAGGATTCAAAAGATGATTCTGATAGGACAGTTTTAGGCAGTATAAGTGATACGTCAGCGCCATCAGCTCCGAAATTGTCTTCAGTGCCGCAAGTGCCGGATGATTTCGCAAGAATAAAAAATGAGCAGCAACAGGATTTTTCTGAGTTGGAAGATGCAAGAGATCAAGCTTTGAAAGAAAAAGAAGCTTTAGAGCGTGAAGTTGCGGGAAGTAGTCCTAGTGATGAGACTACCTCCAGCTCATCTGAAAAAGTGAGCTTACCTAGCTCAAGCTCGTCCAATCCTTTTGATGTATCTTCTGAGGTGAAGGGTAGTGTAAAAGGTGATAGGTTTATTATACTTGAGGAAGAAAATGTTGTAATAGAGCCGCAGGAAGGTTCTGATGACGAACATGGAAATGCCGCGGAAGAGGTCGTTAGTGACAAGAAAGTATACGCGCCAGTAAAACAGACCGATGATATGAACAAGAAGGAAGCGCAGCCTTTACCACTAGTTGAGGATGTTGGTGGGAAAGAACAAGAGCTTGGCTCAATCAGCGCTAAGCCGATGCCAGCGCCTCCTTTAGTTGATAATGAGTCAGAGGAATTTGTTGAGGAGGAGTTGTTGGATAACTCTACGGCGAATTCTTCCGCTAGTGACTCGCAACCTATTGCTGATAAAACAGTTAGTAATAAAACGGAAGAGTCTGCTCCAGTTGTAGAAGAAGTAGAACAAAGTAAAGATACTGATGACGTGTTTACTCCGGCTTCTGAGATTTTGGAAGATGCTTCCGCTCTTCCTTCACCGGACATTATAAAAACCATGCGTCCGTCACGTTATAAAGAGCTTAGAACGAAACATAACATCTCAAATTAGCTAAAAAAGGCATATGCAGCAGGATTTTTATCGTATTTCCCGTTTGCCTCCTTACGTGTTTGCGGAAGTGAACAAGCTGAAGGCAGCAGCTCGTGCCGCTGGGCGTGATATTATAGATTTTGGTATGGGTAACCCTGATTCTCAACCGCCGCAACATGTTATAGAAAAGCTAAGAGAAACTCTTAAAGATCCAAAGGTTCATAGATACTCGCTGTCACGGGGGATTCATGGTTTGCGTAAGGCAAAAGCGGCTTATTATAACAGGCGTTTTGGTGTGGAGGTTGATCCTGACACAGAAGTAGTTGTCACAATAGGATCTAAAGAAGGTCTTGCCAATTTGGCGTCGGCGATGGCAGCGCCGGGTGATCGTTTTGTGGTTCCTGATCCAAGCTATCCGATCCATGTTTGGGGTTTTGTAATAGCTGGAGCTGATGTTGTATCAGTACCAAATAGCACGGGAGAGGATTTTTTTAGCGCGCTTGAGGTGATATTTAATGATGGCGGGCGTAAGCCGGTCGCCCTTATTGTTAATTATCCGTGCAATCCAACTGCCAAAGTGGCTGATATTGGGTTTTTTGAGCGAGTGATTGATATTTGCAAGCATTATGGTGTTTACGTAATTTCAGATCTTGCTTATTGTGAGATATATTATGAGAATAATCCGCCACCTTCCATATTGCAGGTTAAGGGAGCTAAGGATATAGCGGTTGAATTCACATCGGTAAGTAAGACTTACTCAATGGCGGGCTGGAGAATGGGATTTGCTGTTGGCAATAAGAATCTTATTTCCGCTCTTACTAAAATAAAATCATATCTTGATTATGGGACGTTTTTACCCATACAAGTTGCCGCCGCTGCCGCTCTTAACGGTTCTCAGGATTATGTTAATGATTTAAGGGCAATGTATAAAGAAAGGCGTGACATATTAGTAGACGGGCTTAGGGAAGCTGGTTGGCAAGTTGAAGCGCCCGCAGCCTCAATGTTTGTATGGGCGAAATTACCGGATAAATATAGACATATAGGATGTTTAGAGTTTTCCAAATTATTGCTTGAGCACGCTGATGTGGCGGTGGCTCCTGGTATCGGGTTTGGTGAAGGTGGTGAGGGTTTTGTGCGCATAGCTTTGGTTGAGAATAAATATCGTATTCGTCAGGCAATTCGTAATATAAAACATTTCTTGCAAGCTAATCCTAATAAGTATGATAAAAATTTGGAGAATGTAGGGTGAGTAATAAATTGCGTATCGCTATAGCTGGGCTTGGTACGGTTGGCGCTGGTACTGTGAAGTTGTTGAATGAGCAGAAAGAACTACTTGAGAAGCGTTGTGGGCGGGCTTTAGAGGTGGTAGCTATATCATCTCGTGATAAAAATAAAGATCGTGGTTTTGATATAAGCTCTTTGCGTTGGGTCAGTAACCCTTTGGAGTTTGCCACAGATCCTGAAATTGATGTCGTAGTTGAGATGATAGGTGGATCTGAGGGAGTAGCGCGTGATTTGATTGAGTCAGCGCTTAGTAATGGTAAATCGGTGGTAACTGCGAATAAGGCGTTAGTCGCTCATCATGGATCGCGGCTTGCGAAAATCGCCGAGCACAATAACGCTATGCTAGCGTTTGAGGCGGCGGTCGCTGGTGGTACTCCGATAATTAAGACAATGCGTGATGGTTTGTCCGCTAATAGATTTTCTAGAGTTGTTGGGATACTTAACGGAACGTCAAACTATATACTCACTAACATGCGGGAAAGTGGTAGAGATTTCGCTGAAGTGTTAAAGGAAGCGCAGGAACTTGGTTATGCGGAGGCTGATCCGACTTTTGACATTGGTGGGATTGACGCCGCTCACAAAGCGGCGATTCTTACCAGCCTTGCTTATGGTTACGCGCCGTCTATGGATGATATTTACATAGAAGGAATTTCTCATATATCGCAGCGTGACATGATATTCGCTGATGAGCTTGGTTATGTAATTAAGTTGTTGGGAATTTCAATTAATACCAGCGAGGGCGTGCGTCAGAGAGTGCATCCATGTATGATAGCGAAGGATTCTATGCTCGCTTCGGTACGTGGCGCTTATAACGCTATATTAGTAGATGGTGATTTTGTCGGGCAAATATTTTTAGAAGGAAAAGGCGCTGGCGCGGAGTCTACGGCTTCAGCGGTGGTCGCTGATATTATTGATATTGCGCGTGGAGTTAGCTATAAGCCTTTTATTTTGCCGTATGACAAACTTGAATCCGGTAACTTTGTCGGTATTGATACATTGCGTGGTTCTTATTATTTGCGCCTAGAGGTAAATGATAAGATAGGGGTGCTCGCTGATATAACTAGTATTTTTGAAAAGCATGAAATATCACTACGCTCATTCATACAGCATTCACATGAGGATGATGAGCCGGTGCAGCTTGTTCTTACTACTCACGAGACTATGGAATCCTCTATGATAAAAGCTATTAGTGATATAGAAGCTCTTGAGTCAGTGCTCACTAAGCCAAATATGATTCGTATAGCGGAGTTTTGATAGTGACTTGTGAATTCTTACCGCAAGTTACTACAATCTTTCCAGTTTGATGAGCATCCGCTCATTTTTTTCTTGATTTTGCGGTATCGGATTGCCGTTTATGTCCTTATTATTTACTTTCGGTTTAGTATCGGCAAGGCCTACGGCTCTTATTGTTTTTGGTTCTATACCGTTTTCAATAAAAAAACGTACTAGCCGTGCCGCGCGCGCGCCAGAAAGCTCCCAGTTAGTAGCGTATAGACCACTTTTTGGCTGTTCGTTACTAGTATGACCTTCTATTATTATATTGTAATTGATGAAATCCACTGATTTTAGTGATTTTACGATTTCCTCAAGTAGAGGGATTTTGCTTTCTTCTATATCAGCGGTTGATGGTTTGAAGAAGGCGGAGTTTGATATTTCCATTTCCACCGTTTTATCGCTATTTTCTACACTTATGTCACGGAATGATTGGTTCTTTTCTATTATTCCTTGTATGGATTTTATTACTCCATCAAATGGGGTCGCAATCTCAACAGTGCCAAATTTTCCGCCCATGCCGCTGCTTAACATTGATATACGTTCTTTCTTTGGTTCGGAAACTGAGACAAATATAACAAAAAATGACATTAATAGAGTGACCATATCGGCGTAACTCATCAGCCATGAATCAACATTCTCTTCTTCTAGTTTTTTCTTCGGAGGTATCATTTTAATCTACCTTATTTACTATCCGATTTTTTGCCGCTTAAATAATCATCAAGATTAAAATGTTTTTCAGGATCAAGGAAACTATTCAGCTTATCCTGCATGAAGCGTGGATTTTGTTTCTCGGCAAGTAGTACCAAACCTTCGGTCATCATATAGTTACGGAAGCGCATTACCTCTTCTTTTTGCATGAGTTTATCAGCGGCGGGCAGGCATAAAAGCCTAGCTACTATAATACCATATAATGTGGCAAGAAGAGCTACCGATAGGCCGAGTCCGATACGGGTCATGTCGCCTTGAATATTTTGCAGCATTATTACCATACCTACCAATGTTCCGACCATTCCAAAAGCAGGAGCGGTGGATGCCATATTTTTAAGCACAATTACCGGTGATATGCTGCGCTCAAACTCTGATTCCACTATTGTATTCATCATCTGCCTTATTTGATCGGGAGTATAGCCAGTGATTACGAGGTCAATGCCATAGCGCAATAAAGGTTCTTTTATTTTGTTTCCAAGCTCTCCTTCCAGTCCGGCGAAACCTTTGGATTGCACTAAATACGCCCATTTTATTAGCAGCATTATCTCTGAGTTAAGACCTTCACGAGTGGCTTTAGGTTTTTTTATCATGTGCCATATTGCCTGAAAGGCTAGGATTACGGAGTTTGCGTGATAGCTCATAAAGGCATTCGCTATGGTGCCACCAACTACGATTAAGAAACCTTCGGTGCTTAGAAAAGATAAATAATTGTCAGTACCGTGTATTATCGCGCCGATAATCAGCGCAAAGCCGAAAAAAGTGCCAGCTAAAGTGGCAAGTGACATAGTTTTTACGACTTTTTTCATAAAATGATTATATAAAATAAGTATAAAGTTAAAATTCAGGACAAAAATCTGGTTTTACTTGTACATGAAAACATGTATGGGTTAATAAACCGCCAAGAAAAGCTTAAGAAATGGTATGTTATGAGTAAAAACAAAGACTTTCCTAGAAAAGAACGAGTTCTAAAAATCGGAATTACGCTGGATTATGAGGAAAAACCCACATACTCAAAGAAGCCTTGGTACGCTATTCGGGAGAATTATTGCACAGCGGTTAGTGATTTAGGCGCTCTCGCTCTACCATTGCCACATGATGTTGATAAGGTTGAGCAATATCTGGAGCTTATTGATGGACTTATTATAACTGGTGGGGCGTTTGACGTATCTCCTGAGCTTTACGGACAAAGTAATGTGCATGACACGGTAGTTACTAAGGATAACCGGACGAAATTTGAGTTCGCTATAACCAGAGGGGCGATTGAGCGGAAAATGCCAGTTCTGGGCATTTGTGGTGGTGAGCAGCTACTAAATGTGGTGCTAGGCGGCACACTGATTCAGCATATACCCGACAGCGTGAAAGGAGCTTTAGAGCATGAACAGAAAAATCCTCGTGATGAGGCTGGACATATTATCAAGATAACAAAAAATACCCTGCTTGCAAGAATCGCCGGAAAAGATACGATGAATGTAAATACCGCCCATCATCAGGCGGTTGATAAGGTGGCACCGTCTCTTATTGTAAATTCCGTAAGCTCTGATGGAGTAATAGAAGGGGTGGAGATGCCAGAACATCCTTTCTGTCTTGGTGTGCAGTGGCACCCAGAATATCATGTGGATGATGCTGATAAGCGGATATTTGAGGCATTTTTAGAGGCTTGTGGGAGTTATAATTGACAAATGTACGTTTTTATGTACAATTATTTGTGAAAGCTATAGAGTTCAAGCTATGAGGTTCTTATGAATACTATAAGCGTAAGTGAGGCGAGGGCTAATATATTCCGCTTGATGGATGAGGTGGCGCAAACCCACCAGCCGATCACCATTACCGGCAAGAGGAGCAATGCTGTCTTAATTTCTCAGGAGGACTGGCAGGCGATACAGGAGACTATCTATCTATCGTCAATTCCTAAAATGGCGGAGTCTATAGTTGAAGGCATGAAAACACCGCTTGATGAGTGTGTTGAGTCAGGTCAGTTGAAATGGTAAATAGCATCAATGGCAAAATGGAAGATCGTGTATACTAAGCAGGCACAGAAAGATGCTAGAAAGTCTGCTTCAGCCGGAATGAAAGAGAAAATTCAGACATTACTTTCTTTGATCGAGAAAAATCCGTTTATTAACCCACCACCCTATGAAAAATTATTAGGCGATTTGTTGGGAGCTTATTCGCGTCGTATTAATATACAGCACAGGTTAGTTTATCAGGTTCTTGAGCAGGAAAGAATTATAAAAATTCTAAGAATGTGGACGCATTATGAGTAAAATATTAGATAATGAGAGCCTAGCTACTGATAAGACAAGTGAGCGTCTTGCCAAGCGAATCGCGCGCGCGGGTTTGTGTTCACGGCGGGAGGCGGAAAAATTGATTGAAGAAGGTAAGGTAAAAGTAAATGGTAACAAAATAGTTACACCTGCCTTTAACGTTACCGATGATGATAAGGTAGTGGTTGGCGGAAAGCCACTGCGAGAAAAGGAGACCGCGCGGCTATGGCTTTACCATAAACCAGTGGGGCTTGTTACTAGCCATAAAGATGAAAAGGGAAGAGGGACGGTTTTTGAAGCTCTTCCTAAGGAAATGCCTAGAGTAATATCAGTAGGTAGGCTGGATATGAATTCGGAAGGGCTATTATTGCTTACCAATGATGGCGGATTGGCACGTAAATTGGAACTGCCATCAACTGGTTGGATAAGGCGCTATCGGGTGCGGGTTTATGGTAAAATTACTGATAGAATGATTTCTGAAATGAAGCGAGGTGTAACGGTTGATGGTATTCACTATGGTAGTGTGGAAGCGGTGGTTGACAGTAGCAAAGGCGGAAATAGCTGGCTTACGGTTAGTCTTAAAGAGGGAAAGAATAGAGAGGTGAGAAAAATATTTGAGCATTTTGGTTGTAACGTAAACCGTCTTCTTAGGCTTTCATATGGTTCGTTTCAGCTTGGTAGTCTAAAAAAAGGTGAGGTAAAGGAAGTTACGCAAAAAGTTATGAAATCATTTTTGGGTAAATATTTATAAAACCACTCCTCCTAATCCCTCCCGCAAGGGGAGAGGGTTAAGATGGTTTCGTGAGGATGGTTGTGACAAATATCTGGAGTAAATATCTATGAGAATAATTTCCGGTAAATATAAAGGCAGAAAAATAGAATTGCTTAAAGAAGCGGAAAAGCGTATACGCCCAACCTCTGATTTTGCTAGAGAAGCGATATTTAATATACTGACTCATGGCGATATAGGTAAGAAATATAGCTTTGTTGGCAAAAATGTGCTGGATATGTTTTGTGGGACAGGAGCGTTTGGAATTGAGGCTTTATCGCGTGGCGCGGGTGAAGTGACTTTTGTTGATGAGTCGCGAGAGGCGATAAATAACGCGCGTCATAATGTGAAGTTAATAGGTGAGCTGGAAAACGTGGATTTTGTGCAGGCAAGCGCGGAAAGAATCGGGCAAGCGAGAAATTCTTATTCACTGATTTTTTTAGACCCACCATATTTTAAGAACATGATTCCGCAGGCGCTTATGGCACTTTATAATGGTGGCTGGGTGTCGGATAATAGCTTGCTGGTAATTGAACGAGATGATAAGGAAAAAGTAAAAATTCCTGATATTTTTGAGGTGCTTGATAAGCGAAAATATGGCAGGGCAGCAGTTGAGTTGTTAAAACTGGTATAGGTTCATATATGTCATTATCTCGTGGCTTATTGAGTTCTTTGGTGATTATTCTAGTAGTTATTTGTACGTTACTTTTGACAATATCTGGCGTGTGGGCAGAGGAGATAGATTTTGAATCCGGTGGAATTAAAAGAAATTTTATCTTAGAATATGACAAGGAAAAGCTAAAAAACCCCGCTCCGTTAGTTATGATTTTTCACGGAGGCGGCGGCAACTCATCATGGATGAAAAGACATTCTAAAAAGTTAACCAAACTACTAAAGAAGTCTGGCTACATGGTAGCGTTTATGAATGGCACTGGTCGTTTCAAGCTTATAAACAGCAATGTGTGGAACGCCAGATATTGCTGTGGGGTAGCGGCAAAAAACAATGTTGACGATGTGGCTTACATTGATAAAGCAATAGATATTATAGCCAGTAAATATTCTATAGATACGGGTTCTATATTCCTTATTGGTCATTCTAACGGTGGAATGCTCGCTTATCGGGCGGCGGCTACTATGCGCCATAGAGTAAAGGCGGTGGTCGTGGTAAGTACCGCTATTTTTTCTGACCAGCCACGTCCTAAGCGACCATTTTCTCTTTTTATGATACATGCTAAGGATGATGAGATTTTACCTTATAATGGTGGGATGAGTACCAATAAGAAAGCTAGGCGTACACAGACTCGTCCCTATATGGCGTTTGAGGATGCGGTTAGTTTATGGTCTGATTATCTGTGCTGTGGGAAAGAAAATAGCTTGAGATTAAGTGGTATAGGAATTGCCGGTAATTATGATTGCTCGGGTGGAAATAGGTTGCAGGTGTTATATTTAGAAAAAGGCGGACATAAATGGAATAAGGAGATAGACGGGTTTTCTATCTCTCAAGTCATAGCTAGCTTCATAGCAAGGAAGTAAAATTTTTTAGTAGCGGCAAATTGTATAATTAATAATTGTCCTCATTTGGAACGAAGTGTGATTTATTGTTGCAACTTTTAATAGTTTATATAATTAATACTTCAAATATTAATTGTGTAATACCGTTGTGACAATCCGCCTATGAGTAATGTATCACCCTTCACCCTACCAGAAATAATAGATACCGCAAGTTCGGAAGAGCTTTTGTCCCAGTTTCGTGAATTATTCGCCGCTGGCAACAGCATTTCTGTGGATGCCTCAAAGAATGAATCAATAACTACGGCAGGCTTGCAACTTTTGGTTAGCCTTGAAAAGAGCTTGGTAGATGTAGGGAGGAACTTACGTATTGAGGGAGCGACGGATAATTTTACTCAGGTCGCGAAAAATATGGGGCTAGAGGGATTGTTGGTTGGAAAAGAATGATATGGAGCGGAATATAAAGGCTAATTGAGGGAGATATATTTATGCCTAAGAAAGTATTAGCGGTGGATGATTCTAAGAGTATGCGTGAGATGGTCTCATTTACTCTTAAAAGCGCTGGTTATGACGTGGTTGAGGCCGAAGATGGTAAGGCGGCTTTATCGGCGATTTCAGGTAATAAGGTTGACGCGGTAATAACTGATCTTAACATGCCGAATATGAATGGGTTTGAGTTGATACGCTCACTACGCGCCAATCCTGATTATAAATTTACCCCGATACTTATGCTAACCACTGAAGGTGATGACGCGAAAAAAGAGGAAGGTAAGGCATCTGGCGCTACCGGCTGGATAGTAAAGCCATTTAATCCTGAGAAGCTAGTCGCGGTTGTAAAGAAGGTGTGTCCCTGATGGTTTCACTAGATCAATTCAAGCAGACGTATATATCTGAATGTTTTGAGTTGCTCTCTGATATGGAGTCACTGTTGCTTGAGCTTGATGTTGACGCTGTGGATATGGAACAACTAAACGCTATTTTCCGTTGCGCGCATTCTATTAAAGGTGGAGCTGGGGCTTTTGGTCTTAACGCGATAATGGATTTTACCCATGTTCTGGAAGCTTTGCTTGATTCTATGCGTGAGGGGAAAGTTAAGCCATCACGTGAGGCTGTTGATACGCTGCTCAAATCAGTTGATGTGGTAACACAAATGGTGCAGGCGGCGAACGAGAATGTTGAGCCACCGGAAGGTCTTGGTGGGGATATTCTAGAAAAACTAAAAAACTTCTCGGGTAGTTTTGATTCTAATAAAAATCATGTGAAGAATATTTTTGATGGCAGTGAAGCCGGATTGTTTGATGATAATTTTCCTTCCTTATCCACAGAAGAATCAAGTAGTGGTAGCGCTAATGTTAAAGGTGGTAAGAAAAGCTGGCTTATAGATTTTTCACCGCACGAGACATTACTTGCCACTGGTAACGAGCCTTTGCTTATTCTTCGTCAGCTAGCGGCGCTTGGTGATACTGAAATAACCGCTTTTACGCAAAGAGTGCCGACTTTAGATGAGATTAATCCACAATGTTGTTACATTGGTTGGTCTGTGCTGCTGACCGGTGATTGTGTTGAAATTGATATAAGAGAGGTTTTTGAGTTCGTTAGTGAGCATTGTGATTTGAAAATTACTTTCCGTCCTGATGAGCCGGTTGAAGAGCTTCCGGAAATGAAGATTAACAATATAAAGCTTGTTCCAGCGGAAGATACTCCGGCAAGAGGAAAAACATCATCGGTAAGGGTGGATCTGGAGAAGATAGATAGGTTGGTTAATATGGTTGGTGAGCTTGTAATTACTGAAGCGATGCTGAGTTCGCAGAGTAGGGGATTACAAGATGGACAGTTTTCTGATTTGATTAGAGGTATTTCTGAGTTATCGCAGCATACTAGAGAATTGCAAGAGGCGGTTATGTCAGTACGGATGCAGCCGGTAAAGTCCATTTTTTCCCGCATGCCAAGAATTGTGCGCGATATATCCTCACAGCTTGGAAAAGACATTGAGTTGGTGATGTCTGGCGAGAATACTGAGGTTGATAAAACCGTCATTGAGCAGTTAGGAGATCCGCTTACTCATATGATCCGTAACTCAGTAGATCACGGTATTGAGAGACCTGAGGACAGGGTAAAGGCGGGAAAGCCGGAGCGTGGTACTATCAATTTATCAGCGGAGCATCGTGGAGGTAAGATAATAATTGAGATAAAAGATGATGGCGCTGGTGTGAATCGTCCGAAGGTTTTAGCAAAAGCCAAA
The DNA here is from genome assembly GCA_041396965.1 of Rickettsiales bacterium. NCBI lineage: Bacteria > Pseudomonadati > Pseudomonadota > Alphaproteobacteria > Rickettsiales > Rickettsiales bacterium. The sequence continues at coordinate 2,040,779 of JAWKXN010000001.1, read as the reverse complement.
GAAAAAGGGCTTATTCCAGTAGATGCCAATCTTAGTGACGATGAATGTGATAATCTAATTTTTCTGCCGGGTTTCTCAACCGCTGATACCGTCTCCAATATTTCAGGCAGAGGTGTTGGCATGGATGTGGTCAGGCGGAACATAGAAAATCTTGGTGGTAGTGTGCGGGTTTCTACCAATCCTAGTAAGGGTTCGGTGTTTACGGTTTTGCTGCCGCTTACGCTTGCGATACTTGATGGTATGATAGTTCGTGTCGGTAGTGAGAATTATATAATTCCAATCATTAATATAATAGAGACTTTAAGACCTAAATCAGAGAATGTGAAGCGGGTAGAAGGTCATGATGATGTAATTAACGTACGTGGCGATTTTATTCCGATCGTGTATCTGCATAAATTTTTTAACATTAATAACGCTACCGCTGATAAAGGTAAATTTTTGGTGGTTTTAGTAGAAATCGGCAATCAAAAAATGGGATTGGTGGTTGATGAGCTGATAGGTCAACAGCAGGTGGTTATTAAAAGCTTGGAGACTAACTATGATAATGTAGCGGGTATTTCAGGAGCTACTATCTTAGGTGATGGTCGTGTCTCTCTTATATTGGATATAGCGAGCTTGAATAATAAAACCTCAAATAATGTAAGTTATAAGAGTGGCGATTTGGAAGCCGCGTAGCCGTAAGTATAATTAAAATTTTTAAGTGAAGAAGAGGGAAAATATGACTGGGAATTCTGAAGGTAATCAGGAACTAGAAAATAAGGTCAGTGCGGTGAAAGGAAATTTTCAGCAATTTCTTACCTTTACGGTGGGGGATGAGGAATATGGCGTTGATATAATGACTGTGCTGGAAATTAAGGGATGGACACCGACAACCCGTCTTCCTAACTCTCAGGATTATATGCGTGGAGTGATGAATTTGAGGGGAGCTATTATCCCAATATTTGATCTTAGGACAAGATTTCATCAAGGAGAAACGGAGGTTACACCAAAGCATGTGGTTATAGTGCTTGCTATAGAAAGTCGTAACATTGGCATTTTGGTTGATACGGTATCTGATATTTTGGATGTTGATACACAGCAGATAAAGCCAGCTCCATCAGGTGATAGTCACATGGATTCAGATTACATAAATGGTCTAATTTCGTTGGATAACAGAATGGTTGTCTTGCTTGATGTTGAGCATTTATTTGATGGTGAGCAGATAGAGCATATTCTTGAGAAAGTAGCTTAGATTTTATTATTAAATGGTTCCAGAAAGGGTTTTTATATGTTTCGTTTTAATATTCGTACCAAGCTTATAATTCTATTGCTTGTTTTTGGGTTGCTGCCGGTTCTCGCCGTAATGCCCATAATTTTTAATAAGCTCGAGGAAATGAAAGAATTAAGGCTTGGTGAAATGCACACGGTCGCTAATTCGGTTAATAAGCTGATAGATAATAATCTTATGGAACGTTACGGTGACGTGCAAGCATTTGCCGTTAACAACGCGGCTAGAGATGTTTATAACTGGTATAATAAAGAATCGTATCTTGTATCAGCGATGAACTCCTATATAAAAAATTATAGAATTTACAAGATGATGATGCTTGTGGATATGGAAGGAAAGGTCGCTGCGGTTAATACAATTAATAATGGAGGAAAGGAACTTTCTGTATCTACTATCTACGATAGAAATTTTAGCGATGCCGCATGGTTTAAGAAGTCTGTAAACAAGGAATTCAGTAAGGGTAATGGTGCTGATGGTACAGTAGTTGAACAAGCTAATTTTGAGAAATTAGTATCGGATGTCTATGATGGGGAAGATGGTTATGTGATAACTTTTTCTGCGCCAGTATATGATCATAGCGGAAAAATGATCGGTGTATGGGTGAATTTTGTGGATTTTTCTCTGGTAGAAAAAATTGTCGCCGCCACTTATGAAAGTGAGAAGAAAAAAGGTAACGCTGGAACTGAAATACAGATTATAGACAAGGAAGGAAATATAATAGTTGATTATGATCCTGGTAACTTTAAGTCTGATAAATATGTAAGACAGGCTGAAATAATTGGGAAATTTAATCTTGCCACTAGAGGTGTCGAGGCTGCTCAGGAGGCGGTAAAGGGTAATAGCGGAGCGATGCTTTCTGTTAATGTCCGTAAGAAAATAGAGCAGGCAGTTGGTTATTCACATAGTAAAGGTGTAGATGACTATCCTGGTCTTGGCTGGTCAGCGTTAGTGCGTATCCCAAGCTCGGAGGTATTTGCTGATATTAACAGCACCAAAGATATATTATATGTCATAATAGCGGTTACAGCAGCTATAGTTGCCGCTATAGGCCTGTTTATTGGTAATATTGCGAGTAAGCCGCTGCGGAAATCAACTGATGTTACCAAAGCTCTAGCTGATGGCGACTATTCACTTGATATACAAGACTCAGGTAATTCCGATGAGATAGGTCAGCTCACACGGGGGATGATAGAGCTTAGGAAGTCGGTTGAGAAGAGTGTATTGCAACAGTCAATGTTGGATAACCTTTCTACACCGGTTATGCTTTGTGATAAGGAGTATAATATTACCTACGCTAATAAATCTACTCTTGAGTCTCTTAAGAAAGTTGAGAAGTTCCTACCGATCTCTATTAATGAAGTGGTTGGCGCTAATATTGACATTTTCCATAAGAATCCAGCTCATCAGCGTAAGCTGCTAGCTGATAACTCAAAATTGCCACACCGAGCTAAATTTCCGATTGGTGATCAATGGTTGTCACTCAACGCTAACGCTCTTCCAAGCCGAGATGGTTCATTTCAAGGAGCTTTTGTTGATTGGATGGTGATAACTGACGAGGTAAGGAATGAAGAGTCAGTAAAATTAGCTCAGGAAAAAATTAATGAGCTTATCTCTTTCGCGACAAAAGGTGATTTGAGTAAACGGATAAACGCTGAACAGTTTGATGGTTTTTATAAAGAACTCGCGGTCAGTATGAACCAACTTATGGATACTATAGTTGAGCCGATTAATAAGGCGATTATGGTGCTTGGTGAGCTTTCTACCGGTAATCTTACCGTTAAAATGGAAGGTGATTATGAAGGTTCATTTGCCGCTATTCGTGATGCTCTAGATAGCACGATTACTAAACTTTATGATATGGTCAGACAGATCATAGAGTCAGCTCAGTCAGTGAATTCAGCCGCTAGCGAGATAGCTTCGGGTAGTACGGATCTATCACAGCGTACTGAAGAGCAGGCCTCCTCACTTGAGGAAACCGCGGCTTCTATGGAAGAGATAACTGGCACGGTAAAACAGAATTCTAACAACGCTATTGAAGCTAACGGTCTTTCAGAAAAAGCGAATAAAGTAGCTGGAGAAGGTGGAAAAGTAGTGGAAGAAGCCGTCTGCGCTATGTCTAGTATTGAGCAATCGTCACAGAAAATTTCTGATATTATAGGGGTTATTGACGAGATAGCGTTCCAGACAAATCTTTTGGCTCTCAATGCTGCTGTTGAGGCGGCAAGGGCTGGAGACGCTGGTAAAGGATTCGCGGTGGTAGCTTCTGAGGTGCGTTCTTTGGCTGGTCGCTCAGCTTCTGCCTCAAAAGAAATTAAAGCTCTAATTAATGAGAGTGAACAGCAGGTCAAAAATGGTGCTGTACTCGTAAACCAAGCTGGCGATACTCTAAAAGGCATAGTTGAGTCCGTACGTCAGGTAAGCGGGATTGTGTCTGAGATAGCATCCGCTAGTAAGGAACAAGCGACTGGTATTGATGAGATTAATACAGCGATTACTCAGATGGATGAAGTCACTCAGCAGAACGCCGCTTTAGTTGAGGAAAATACGGCAGCCGCTCAATCTATGGTAGATCAAGCGCATCAGCTAGAGAAATTAATGAGTTTCTTTAGGCTTGATGATTCTGTTGGTAATGAGAAAGAAGCAATGGATTTTTCCGACAAAAAACCAAAGTTAGCGGCGGTAAATAATCAGGTGAAGAAAAGGGTCGCTCCGCCTATGGATGATAAAAAGGTTGCTAAAATTTCTTCTAGTAAAGCTGTTGGGGACGATTCTTCGTATGATGCTGATTGGAAAGAGTTTTAGAGGTTATAACTATGACTTTGCAACAGCTAAAGGAAGCGAATGAGGATAGGGAGTTCGCGTTTAGTGACAAGGAATTTTCTTTTCTTGCTGAACTTGCCAATAAAAAGACGGGCATAGTTCTTTCCGCTGGTAAGAAAAATATGGTTTACTCACGACTTACCCGTAGGTTACGCCAGCTTGGTCTTAGTAGTTTCGCTGACTATTGTAAGTTAGTGATGGCCGATAGTGAGGGTGTTGAGATTGGTAACATGGTAAATGCCATAACTACGAATCTTACGAAGTTTTTTCGTGAGAGTCATCATTTTGAGCATCTACATGATAATGTTATATTGCCATTTTCAAAACGCGCCGGTAGGCAGGATAGGCTTAGGATATGGTCGGCAGGTTGTTCGGCGGGGATGGAAGCTTACTCTATAGCCATGACCATAAAATCCGCTATTAATGATATACTCTCTTGGGACGCGCGTATTCTTGCCACTGATATTGATACTAATATGTTAAATACTGGCAGGTCTGGTCGCTATGATATAAGTCAGCTTGCCAATATAGCTGAAAAATATCGTAAGGATGTTGCTGTATCTGATTGTGGTGACGAGATCATGATGTCAGATTATTTAAGGAAGATGATTGCGTTTAAGCAGCTTAATCTGTTGGAAGACTGGCCTATGACCGGTATGTTTGATGCTGTGTTTTGCCGTAATGTAGTTATTTATTTTGATAAGGATACACAAAGGGTTCTATTTAACAGAATAGCCAATTTAATTAAGCATGATGGTTGTTTATATATAGGGCATTCAGAGAATTTACATAATATAACCGACCGTTTTGAGCTAATAGGACGTACAATATATAGGAAGATACGTTAATGGCTGTCGCCGGTATAACTCATAAGATTGAAAACAGAGTAGAACCCCCAATCTCTGATTACTTTCATAGTAGTAGAAGATTTTATGACGCTAAAGAAAAGATAAACGTGATAAAAATTTTTTCTGGTGATTGGTATGTGTCAAAATCAAAAGATGAGATGATTTCTACCATACTAGGCTCGTGTGTGTCCGCTTGTATAAGGGATCCTGAGGTTGGGGTTGGTGGAATGAATCATTTTTTATTACCTGGTGATGGCACTATGGACGCTCTTGGCAATGATTCAACTCGTTATGGAATGTTTGCTATGGAGAGGTTGATAAATGAGATAATAAAGTCGGGCGGTAGGAAAGATAGGCTTGAGGTTAAGGTGTTTGGTGGCGGTAATGTACTCAGTAACTATTCACTTATCGGTACTAAGAACGCTAAATTTATACGTGAATTCCTGCATAAGGAAGGTCTTAAAATAGAGTCTGAGGATTTGGAGGGAAATTATCCACGCAAGGTTAATTATTACCCGTGTAGCGGCAAGGTTATGATGCGTTTTCTCCGTCGTAAGGAGGATATGGTGGTGGTCGCTGAGGAGGCTTTATATGAATATAAGGTGGTTAGTAAACGTATAGATACTGATATAGAATTGTTTTAGACAGGTCAGTAGGTTGGATGATATGAAAGATATTTCAGTTCTTATTATTGATGATTCGGCTTTTATCAGGCAGATGCTTTCTGAGATGTTATCAGAAGACCCAGAGATTAATGTGGTTGGAACGGCTTTTGATCCCTTTGACGGGCGGGAGAAAATAAAGAAATTAAATCCGGACGTAATTACGCTTGACGTGGAAATGCCAAAAATGGATGGGCTTACTTTCTTGGAAAAAATAATGAGTCTCAGACCGATGCCGGTGGTAATGATTTCAACGCTTACCGGCAAGGGTACTGATACGGCGATACGGGCTTTGCAGATTGGAGCGGTTGAGTGTATTGGTAAGCCTGAGCAAAAAACCCCGCAAGCTTTGCAGGAATTCGCGGCTGAATTATGTTTAGCTGTTAAAAAAGCGGCAGGCGCGAAAATGGGGATTAAAAATTATAGTAATAAGGCAATTAAAAGACCGTCTATACCAATAAATCTGAAAAGAGTTGTGTCAGCACATGCTCCTAAGCTTATAGCTATTGGCGCGTCAACTGGTGGAGTTGAGACTCTTAGTGATATACTTCCTCACTTACCGGATAATTTGCCACCGATTGTTATAACTCAGCATATGCCGCCGGTATTTACCGATAGTTTCGCAAGGAGAATTTCCGCTTCCTGCGCTTTTCCGGTTTATGAGGCGGCAGATGGTATGGAGCTTAAAAGAGGTATGGCGTGTATCGCCGCTGGTGGAAAGCAGCTTATGATTATAGAAAAATATGGAAAATTTATCTGTAAAGTCACTGATGATCCGCCGGTCAATAATCATAAACCATCAGTTGATGTAATGTTTGATTCTGTGCGGGAAATACTGGGAGATGCGGTGCTCGCGATTATTCTGACCGGTATGGGAAAAGACGGGGCTGAGGGTCTGTTGCGTCTTAGGCAGGCAGGAGCGTTTACCATAGGGCAGAATGAGGCTAGTTGCGTGGTATACGGTATGCCGCGAGCTGCTTATGAGATAGGGGCGGTAGAAAAAGTAGTATCACTTACCGATATTCCAGACGCTATAATCGGGCGGTGCTTTAGTTAGCTATAATATTGTATTATTAAAAATAATTTCAACACTTGCCACGCGGCGTCATCAAAATATTATATTGTCTAGTTATTATATTTTGTTAGACATATAATCTATGTCTGATTTTGTTAAAAATAATATAGCTATTTTATATATGCTTGCCGCTATGTTTTGTATGTCGGTTACGGTTATATTCATCAAAATACTTGGCAAGGATATTCATTTTACGCAGGCGGTGGCGATAAGGCATATTTGCAGTATTGTAATAGTGTTGATCTGGAGTGCGCTTCTTACGCGTAGAGTTAAGCCGGATTTTCATAGTAACCGAATGTCTGGACATTTTTGGCGAGCGACTTTCGGGATATGCGCTATGGAGTTATGGTTTTATGCTATAAGCATTATGCCGGTTACGCTGGTTACGGCTATTTCATTTATTATTCCTATATTTTCCGCGATACTTGCCATTATTTTTCTTGGAGAGAGGGTTGGTATACATAGATGGGCGGCGATATTTACCGGATTTTTGGGGGTGCTGATAATATTACGTCCTGACACCGGTGGAATTGGTTCTGAGGCATGGGTAGCTCTTGTCTCCGCTCTTCTTATCGCGGGATCCGGTGTTATGATTAAGAGTCTGTCCAGTAGCGAGAAACCAGAGACAATGGTATTTTACATGTCATTTTTCATGCTGATGTGGTCTATTCCCATAGCTATTCCTTTTTGGGGAGATGTAAATGTAGAACAGCTATATATTATATTTATGATCTCCCTTGCCTCTACTTGTGGCCATTTATTAATGGCGCGTGCTTTTGCCCGTTCGGAAATGGTTGTTTTATTGCCATTTGACTTTACTCGGCTAATCTTTGTAGCGATTATGGCTTACAGGTTTTTAGATGAGGTTCTGGATTTTCAGACGATAATAGGTTCGATAGTAATAGCCTTAAGCGCGATATATATAACTTACCGTGAGGCGAAGAAGAAAAAGGAATCCATTAAAAATATTTAGCTATCCAATATTATGTTTTAGGTTCATTTATTGGTAATATTTTATGTATAGAATGAACTTGGTCTATTTTTATAAAATATGGGGATGGCATGGAACGTTTGCCACTATTCGTTGTCGGTATATTAGAGTTTTTAACGTACCTTTTTGTGTTTACGATTGGTTTGGTCGTACTTTGGGTATTTTTCGCTTATCTGATAGACAAAACACAGACTAAAAGCACACTGAGGAGAAATTACCCAGTTCTCGCTAGATTTCGTTATTTATTTGAGCATTTGGGGGAATTTTTCCGTCAGTATTTTTTTGCTCAAGATCGTGAGGAGATGCCATTTAATCGGGCGGAGCGTTCATGGGCTTATCGGGCGGCGAAAAATGTGGATAGTACCATAGCTTTTGGATCTACTCGTGATCTGCGTCCGGCTGGTACTATTTATTTTGTAAATGGTTCTTTTCCAACTCTTGACGAGGATGCTACCGAGCCTACCGCCGTTACCATAGGAGAGTATTGCAGGCAGCCATATGTTACCAGCTCACTGTTTAATATTTCTGGTATGAGTTATGGAGCTATCTCCATTCCAGCGATAAGAGCTTTGTCAAGAGGAGCGAAGATGGCTGGCATATGGCTTAACACTGGTGAGGGTGGTTTGTCACCCTACCACCTTGAAGGAGGAGCTGATATTGTTTTTCAGATTGGTACGGCAAAATTCGGTGTACGTAAGCCCGATGGTGGCTTTGATGAGGAGAAATTAAAAGCGGTAGCCGCGCACGAACAAGTTAAGATGTTTGAGATAAAATTAAGTCAGGGCGCGAAACCTGGTAAGGGTGGTATTCTTCCAGGTATTAAAGTGACTAAGGAGATCGCTGATATACGTGGCATTTCCGTACGTCATGACGCTATAAGTCCAAACCGTCATCCCGATATTAGCAGTGTTGATGATTTATTGGATGTTATTAGTTATATACGCAATATGACTGGAAAACCAGTTGGATTTAAGACAGTTGTAGGAGCTTACAATTTTTTTGATTTATTGTTTTCTGAGGTAAATAGTAGGGGTATAGAAAGCGCGCCAGATTTCATTACGATTGATAGCGCTGATGGTGGAACTGGTGCCGCGCCGATGAGTTTGATTGATAATATGGGAGTGCCGCTTAAAGAGAGTCTGCCGATAGTTGTTGATAAGCTTAAAGAGTATAAGCTTAGGAACCGTATAAAAATATGCGCTAGTGGTAAGCTGATAAACCCATCAGAGGTCGCATGGGCATTTTGTGTGGGAGCTGATTTTGTGGTGTCGGCTCGAGGATTCATGTTCGCTCTTGGCTGTATTCAGGCTTTACAATGTAATAAAAATACCTGCCCAACTGGGATTACGACTCATAATAAAAAGTTACAATATGGGCTTAATTTGGAGGATAAGTCAGTGCGGGTAATGAATTACGCGAATAATATGCATAAGGAAGTGTGTATGCTCGCTCATTCTTGTGGAGTTCCTGAGCCGCGTATGTTACAGCGTAAACATGTACGGGTGGTGCTATCAAATGGTACATCAGTAAGCATGGCAGAGCTCTACCCAGAACCGGCAAGTTACGGTGGATGGAGTTGATAGTTAAGGCGCTGTATGGAAAGAGTCTAGCGTATCATATGACTTTGTTAAGATGCCATCGCCTCTAACTCTTTTTCTTGCTCTTTATCTTCCGATTCTTCTACGACTTCGCCGCTGATAGATTCTTTGCTTTGCGTTTCGTTTGGTGTGTCTGCGTCGTTTTTATCTTCTTCCTCATCGGTTTGAGGCTTATTTATTTTTTCATCAAGTAGAGGAATACGCAGAGTTTTAAGCAGGTCACGCACTTCTTGGCGGGCTGCGATATGTGACATAGAAAGACCTTTGCCATTATTCATCTCGGTTATGTCAGACACGGTAAGACCTTGCAGGAACATCTCACGGAAAATAACCCGCTCTGAAAATCCCGGTGCCACTCTAAAACCGATACGCCTTGCGAGTTCACTGGTCGCTTGCGTCATAAAGCGTTTGTTTTTAGCGTCAATGTTGCTCAAACGGTTACGCATCACTATCCACTCAATAGAGCCACCATCACGTTTAGCACGCATTAATTTTTGTTCCCAGACCATTTCGCTGTAAATACTTGGTTTAATTATTTTCATGCTGTGACCATCAACGTTGGCGAGGACGTCAAGATCCACAAAGCTATCATTGATTGGGGTAATAACCGTATCAGCGTGAGCATGGGCAAGGCGGGAGAGGAAAGTATCATTTCCTGGACTATCAACAATAACAAAATCATTGTTGTCAATTAGGCGTTTTATGCCTTTATTAAAGCGTTCTCTTTCATCACGCTCCGCGTCTCTTATAATATTTAATGTGCTGCGATGAACCACTATATGTTGAGGTTGTGGCAGAGATACATTTTCTTTTAGCGTGGTTTGCCTGCGGTTTTCCAAATAGCGAGAAAGTGAGCGCTGACGTGAGTCAATATCAATAGTGCCCACCGAAAAGCCAAGACGTAGAAGAGCGACAATAAGATGCATGCAGGTTGTGGTTTTTCCAGAACCGCCTTTTTCATTTCCAAGCACTATTACGTGAGCTTTTTTAGCTGCTGGCATTGCCGACATTGATGCTACAAACGCTGACTGAATCATAACAATATACCTTTTCTTTTTGATTACTCGTAGTGATTATATGTAAGCGCTCCTAGTTACTCAAGCAATAAATATAAAATTAATTAGCTACGCGTAAAAAAATACAAGCTCATGGAAAAACCAATTACGCTGACAAAAATCCTGACATAGTTTGGTGGTATTTTTAGAGCGATTCTCGCGCCGACATATCCGCCAAGCATTCCACCAGCTATCATCACCGCCGCTAAGTTCCAAACGACAACGCCGCTTATAATAAAAATTATTACGGTTACGAAATTAATTGCGCAGACCAGTATAGTCTTAATGGCGTTCATTTCATGTATGTTGGAAAAGCCAATAAGTTGGAGCATAGCTAGGGTTAATATTCCGATGCCAGCACCAAAATAGCCTCCGTAAAAAGCTATAACAAGCTGAAATATATTGCCCAAAATATTATATTGATTTTTGTCAGAGGGTTTGTTTGGGAGTTTTTTATGCAGAAGAGCGATAAAATTTCTGCCAAAGGTAAAGATGATGGTCGCTGATAATAGTAAATATGGGACTAGCTGTTTGAAAAATATATCAGATGTTTTAAGGAAAGTAATAGAACCGGCGGCTCCACCTATTAGCCCAATGATAAGTAGTGGCGTGAAGCGTTTTCTATCAATATTAAGTATGTTTTTATAGCCATAGGCGCTGGTTATCGTGCCCGGCCATAATGCTATGGTACTCATTATGTTGGCCTGATAAGCGGTAAGCCCATTCATTATAAATACCGGAAATGTAAGGAAAGTGCCGCCTCCAGCGACTGAATTTATCGCTCCGGCAAGGGCTGTAACCGCAAAAAATAGTGATAATTCAAATAATCCCATTTTTTAACTCTTTTGGAATTTTAATAATTTTGTTTAATAAAGTTGCGCTTTTGGGTAAAAGGTGTAATTATGTTGCGCCCACATATAGTGTAGTATTGGTTATTTTGATATAAAAATAAATAGATATAGAATAAAATGGCAAAAGATATAGTAGCTATAGCAAGTGATCATGGTGGATTTGAGCTAAAGAGTATTCTCTCTAACTATTTGCGAGAAACTGGTGTTGAGGTGGAGGATCTGGGCTGTGATAGCACGCAGTCAGTTGATTATCCTGATTACGCGGTGAAGATGAACGGTTGGATAAAGAAAAATCCGAAATCACAGGGAATATTGGTTTGTGGCTCCGGTATTGGTATGAGTATCGCCGCTAATCGTGAGCCGATGGTGCGGGCAGCTCTTTGTCATGATGGTCTTTCAGCAAGCCTCGCACGCAGGCATAATAATGCCAATGTGTTGTGCCTTGGTGGTCGGCTTATTGGTGACGAAACCGCGAAAGACTGCGTACGACAATTCTTGAATAGTGAGTTTGAAGGCGGCAGACATGAAAGGCGAGTGGATAAATTATCAAATATAAAAAACAAATAAAGGAGAAAAATAATGCCAAGTAATAGCACTAAAAAAGTGGCCACTGAAATAGCTACTCAGCTGGAAAGAGCGGTAGACAATGCGATTTCAACTAACGAAAATAGTGTTAATAAGCCGGAAATTAAAGATGGTACATTTATGATGATTTCAGCGATGCATTCTATAGCTGATGGACAGCAAAAAACAATTGATAGAAAAGTACTAAAAGCTTTTAGGGACGATGGTACCATAAACGCAGAAGAAGTTAAAAGGATCAAGCTAAATCTTGCCAAAAACGCTATGATAGATACCGCGCCAGCAAATGAAAAACAGCAACAACAGCAGACACACGCGGAAAGAGTAAGTAAAGGTAAATAAACAATCTAAAGAAGGACAATAAATGAGTAATCTGGCGGAGAAAATGGAAGAGACAATGAATAATTTTTTTGAAACAGATCTATCTTCCGCTGATGCGGAAGTTTTCGCGGCGGTAAATGAGGAACTTAACCGTCAGCAAACCCAGATTGAGCTTATCGCTTCTGAGAATATCGTGAGCAAAGCGGTGCTTAGGGCGCAGGGTTCGGTGCTGACCAATAAATACGCTGAAGGTTATCCTAATAAGCGTTACTATGGTGGTTGTGAGTTTGTTGATAAGGTGGAGCAGCTAGCTATTGATCGTATATGTAAGTTGTTTAATTGCGGGTACGCAAACGTGCAGCCAAATTCTGGCTCGCAGGCGAATCAGGGAGTGTTTCTCGCTCTGCTTCAACCAAACGACACCTTTCTTGGCATGTCGCTGGCAGCAGGTGGACATTTGACGCATGGCGCGAAGCCTAATATGTCCGGCAAATGGTTTAACGCGGTGCAGTATGGTGTGCGCAAAGAGGATTCGCTTATTGATTATGATGAGGTGGAGCGTCTGGCGAAGGAACATAAACCAAAGCTTATTGTCGCTGGTGGTTCAGCTTATAGTCGGGTGATTGATTTCGCTCGTTTCCGCAGTATTGCCGATTCAGTTGGCGCTTATTTGATGGTGGACATGGCGCATTATGCCGGTCTTATTGCTGCTGGTGTATATCCATCACCGTTTCCACACGCGCATGTGGCGACTAGCACGACACATAAGACACTGCGTGGACCACGTGGAGGGATAATCCTAACCAACGATGAGGAACTCGCGAAAAAATTTAATTCAGCGATTTTCCCTGGCGCGCAAGGAGGACCACTCATGCATGTTATCGCAGCTAAAGCGGTGGCGTTTGGTGAGGCGTTAAAGCCTGAGTTCAAAGAATATGGTAAAAAAGTTTTGGATAATGCGCGAGTTCTCGCCGGTACGCTGGTAAAACGTGGTGTGGATATTGTGACCGGTGGAACTGACAGCCATATAGTGTTGGTTGATCTGCGTCCTAAGAAACTTACTGGAAAAGCAGCGGAGGAAAGTTTGGAGCGGGCTGGGCTTACCTGCAATAAGAACGCAATTCCCTTTGATCCAGAAAAACCATTTGTTACCTCAGGCATTCGTCTGGGAACACCAGCGGGAACGACACGTGGTTTTGGTGAGGCTGAGTTTAGACAGATTGGTGAGCTTATTGGTGATGTTCTTGATGGTCTTACGCAAGGCGGTGATAATTCAGCGGTTGAGAGCGAAGTAAAAGCTAAAGTAGCCGATTTGTGCGAGAAATTCCCAATTTATGAGGGGCTTGAGCAGGGGTAAAACACGTCATTCCGCCGCAGGGCGGAATCTATGTTAGAGAGGTTATGAAGAAAAGATATGTGTATATAAACCAACAAACCTTTTGGGACTTTGTACATAGGAGTGACGAGTGATTTAGCTAAACGCATTTGGCAACATAAAGAAAAACAGGTCGATGGGTTTAGTAAAAAATATGATCTTGCGAGTTTGGTGTATTACGAAATCCATGAAGGAATTGAGAATGCAATAAGGTGGGAAAAACAAGTGAAAAACTGGAAAAGAAATTGGAAGCTAGGACAGATAATGGACATGAATTCTAAGTGTAAGGATCTTTATAATGAGATTACTTAAATATTGTAGAGACATGTATACCGCCCTGCGGCGGTATGGCAGGTAAGAGGAAGATTGAAATATGAAATGCCCGTTTTGTGGTCATATGGATACGCAGGTGAAGGATTCTCGTCCGAGTGAGGATGGTCTTACCATTCGCCGCCGTCGTTTTTGTCCTGAATGTAACTCTCGTTTTACTACTTTTGAGCGAGTACAGCTTCGTGAGCTTACCGTGCTGAAGAAGAATGGTGAGCGGCGGATGTTTGACCGTGAGAAACTCGCTCGTTCTATTGGAATAGCGCTTAGGAAACGTCCGGTTTCACCAGAGCAGACCGAGCAGCTCATTACTCGTATCGCTCAGAAATTGGAAAGTCTAGGCGAAAGTGAGATACCAACCTCACTTATTGGCACGACTGTCATGGATGAGCTTAAAAAGATTGATAGTGTCGCTTATATACGCTTTGCCTCAGTTTATCGTGACTTCCGTGAGGCGAAGGATTTTGGTGATATAGCGCAGGAGCTGGGTAACAATGAGTAAAAAAATATTTTGTTTTATTTGTTTAGTTCTGACTGTAAGCGGCTGCAGCCGGATATATGACTGGGCGGATGGTGTTGGAAAACATATGCCAACGATTGGTGAGCCGTGCCGTCACTGGCAGTGTATAACCACTTATGGTAAACAGCGTAGCGAGCAAGAAAAATGGGCGGAAAGTGTGGTAGATGAAAATAATAAGGATGACAAAGAGGTTATTCAGGAAGATAGTTCTGATTCAGAGACGGTAACTACCACTACGACAACAACTACTATTACCGAAGAAACCAAGCAGGCGGAATAGGTGTTATCTTTGCATAGTGATACGAAATCTTATCATGAAAGATATATGCGAGTCGCTTTGCGTTTGGCGCGCGGGCAGGCGGGACGTACTTATCCTAACCCTAATGTTGGCGCGGTTATCGTAAAGAATAATCAGATAATAGCACATGGTGTTACTGCTGATGGTGGTAGACCGCACGCTGAGACCATAGCGATAAAAGAAGCGGGGAAAGAAGTTATAGGAGCGAGCTTATACGTCACTTTGGAGCCATGTTCGCATCACGGCAAAACTCCGCCATGCGCGGAGGCGATCATAAAGGCGGGGATTAAAGAGGTGGTAATTTCCTGTCGTGATAAAAATCCGCAGGTGAGCGGTGGTGGCGTTAAAATGCTTAAAGACGTTGGCATTGAGGTTGTAGAAGGAATATGTGAGGCGGAGGGGCAGGAAATTGTTCGTGGTTTTTTCTCAGTGATAGAGAAGAAAAGACCATTCATAGCGCTTAAGATCGCTACGTCGCTGGATGGAAAAATAACCCATCCGGCAGGGCGTTGGATAACCGGCAAGGCGGCGCGTGACTATGGGCATTTACTGCGCGCGCGATATGACGCTATTTTAACTGGAAGTGGAACGGTAATCGTTGATGATCCGTTACTTACTTGTCGCCTCGCAGGGCTTGAGCATCATTCGCCGCTTAGGGTAATATTAGATAGAGGTAAGCGTGTTCCTAAGAGTGCTAAATTATTAAATGATGGCAAAGAATCATGGGTAATTAGCCGTGAATTGCCGGAAGCTATAGCGGAGATTACCGAGCGTGGCATTACCAGTATATTGGTAGAGGCGGGAGCGAAACTCAGCACAGCTTTTCTCGCAAGCGGTATGGTTGATGTGGTATATTGGTTTCGCGCGCCGATAATTATTGGTGATGGTGGGCTTTCAGCAATGGAGCCTTTAAGCGCGCTTGTAAAGTTTAAGGAAATAGAGCATATTAAGCTTGGAAGTGACAGTTTGGATATTTTGGAATGTTTACCGGAATAATAAGTGACGTTGGAAATATAGTAAAAGCTGAGCAAAATGGTGATTTGCGGCTGGAGATTGCCTGTGGTTTTCTTGTTGAGAGCATTAAACTAGGGGATTCCATAGCCTGCAATGGAGCGTGCCTTACGGTTGTGGAGGTGCTTACTGGTGGTTTTGCTGTTGAGCTTTCAGCCGAGACAGTGGAACGAACAGCGTGTGGTCAGTGGCAGGCGGGAAAACAGGTGAATCTGGAGCGTTCGCTTAGAGTTGGTGATAGTCTGGACGGTCATATCGTCAGTGGCCATGTGGATGGTGTGGCGGTAATTGAGGAAATAGAGAAATTCGGTGACTCACATATTGTCACTATCTCAGCTCCTCATGATTTGATGCGGTTCATAGCGGAAAAAGGCTCGGTCACGCTGGACGGTATCTCGCTTACCGTGAATTATGTGGATGGTAATATGTTTAAGGTAAATATAATCCCTCATACTTGGCAAAACACCACTCTGTGCTACAAGGAAGAGGGTGGTGAACTTAATATGGAAATAGATATGCTCGCTCGCTATGTGGCGAGGTTATTGGAGAAATAATATGCCACAATCAAAATATTTATCACCGATTGAAGACATAATAGCCGACGCTCGTGACGGCAAAATGTTTATTCTGGTTGATGATGAGGATAGAGAGAATGAAGGGGATCTGGTAATACCGGCGCAATTCGCCACGCAGTCTGTTATTAATTTTATGGCGAAATTCGGGCGAGGGCTTATTTGTTTAGCGCTTAATAGTGAAAGAGTAAAAAAATTAGGTCTTAACTTGATGGCGCAGAATAACGGTTCGCGTCACCAGACAGCGTTTACGGTTTCCATTGAGGCGAGGGAGGGCGTTACCACCGGAATATCAGCCGCCGATCGGGCGCATACCATTCAGGTAGCGATAGATCCTTCAAAAAACGCTGCTGATATAGCCTCTCCTGGACATGTCTTTCCATTGGTTGCCCGTGATGGTGGGGTGTTGGTGCGGGCAGGGCATACAGAAGCGGCGGTTGATATAGCGCAGCTTGCTGGTCTTAATTCATCGGGGGTTATTTGCGAGATAATGAATGATGATGGGACAATGGCGAGAATGCCGGATTTAATAGAGTTCGCTCGCCACCACGATCTTAAAATAGCGACCATCGCTGACCTTATCTCATATCGTAGACGTTCGGAAAAATTGGTGCAAAGAGTCATAGAAAGTGATTTTCACAGTGATTTTGGCGGGGAAAATGGAAGTGATTGGCGAATGGTCATATATACTAGTAGTACCGAGTATTCTGAGCATATAGCACTGGTGAAGGGGAATGTATCCGCTGGAAAACCAACTATTGTACGGATGCATTCACTTAATTTGTTGCAGGATATGCTTGGTGATAGTCACAGTGGTGCTTCTGGTAGCTTGCGGAAATCTATGGAGTATATAAGCTTGCGGGAGAATGGTGGGGTGGTGGTGCTTATTCGTGAGCCAATACGTACGGCGGTTTCCGATAAAATAAGAGCAAGGCTTGGGGAAGAGCCACATTGTCCGGTGGAACTCAGGGATTATGGGATAGGAGCGCAGATCTTGCTGGATTTAGGGGTGCGTGATATGATATTGCTCTCTAACTCTAAACGTTCTATTATTGGTCTAGATGGTTACGGACTCACTATTAAGGGCTATCAAGACTTTAATTAGCTGATAAAGTATAGTAGTTTAACTTTATTTTTCCTCATAAAAATAAAGTTGTCTCGCTCGCTACGCGGCGTAAAATCAATGCTCTTACGCATTGATTTTGATAGTCATTTGCGGTAAAGATTACCTTAAATGACCATAGCTAAAAAATAATCAAGAGGAAGTTATATGTTTCATCTATCGCCGCATATATTGGTTGTATCGGCCAATTTTTACCCTGAAATTTCTAACGAGCTGTTGTCGGGAGCGAGGCGGACTCTAGAGCATATGAACGCCAATTTTGAGGAGATTGAAGTACCCGGTGCTTTTGAGATACCTCCGGCTATCAATATGGCGGTAGCTAGTGGCAAATATGACGGGTATGTAGCGCTTGGTTGTGTGATTCGTGGAGAGACTTCGCACTATGATTATGTTTGTGGTGAAAGCGCGCGTGGTATTATGAATCTATCTCTTAGATATAATATTCCGATTGGCTATGGGATACTCACCGTAGAGGATTATGAGCAGGCTTTTAAGCGGGCGAGCGTTGGTGAAGGCAATAAAGGAAAGGCGGCGGTGGAGGCTTGCCTTAAGCTTATCACTATAAAAAATAAGGTTATGTCTGAGCAATGAGTGAAGTGAGAAAATCTGGACATAATCAGTCACTACAGAAAAAAAGAGCCGCTAGGATGGCGGCTGTTCAGTGTATTTATGAGAAGCTAGCGGTAAGTAGCGATATATCGCCGGAGGTGCAGATAGCCGAGCTTAAAAAACATGTGGCTAATAATAAGGATGAGCAAAAATTACGGTTTGGAGTGAAGCTGGAACCTAATTATTCTCTGCTTAAGGATATTTTGGAAGGTGTCGTTAAGTGGAGTGGTGATATAGAAAAACGTATAGGGATGGTGATAAGCGAAAAGTGGGGGGCGGAGCGAACTAGTCCGATACTTGTCTCTATCTTGCGCTGTGCAATATTTGAGATGTTTTTTTATAAAGATACCGCTCGTAAGATAATAATTGATGAGTACAGCGGAATTACCGGCCATTTTTTCGCAAGGTCTGAGGTAAACTTCATAAATGGCGCTCTTAAGGAGTTGGATAAGAATTTTAGCGCAATAGTTTAGTAAATTATGAAACAATGTATGGTTTGTTATGGGCTGGAAAGGGATGTTAAGATCTATTGAGGCTGATATGAGACGGTCAGCGCGGGAAGCTGAGCGTAGACAAAAGCGGCAAGCCAAACTTCAGGCTCTTGAAGATGCTGAGAATACGGTAAATGCTTTTGAAGAGTATATAAAGCAAATTACTTCTATCCATACTGATTGTAATAGTAAAAAAAATAATTGGAACGCAAAAGCGAAGAAAAAACCACCATCTGAGCCTAAACGTACTGGCTATAATGAAGCTAACGCGCAGAGTAAATATGAGAATTTTAAACCCAATATTTTGAACAAAATATTTCGTAATGTGCATAAAAAGAAGACTTCTTTGAAGCATGCCATAACAAAAGCGATAGGTGAGGACGAGAGTCAATATCAAAGTGATTTATCAGATTTTATTAAAAAATACGCGCTTTGGGAAAAAGAGAGAGATATTGCTGAAAAGTTATTGAATAAAGACCCTAAATCTTACTTAGATGCGGTTCTAGAATTTAATCCGTTCTTAGGGATTGAAGAACTTGGTTCTAGTCTGAGATTTAATATAGATGAAACTGGAAATATGACGGTCAATCTTAATGTACATAGTGAAGAAGTAGTTCCACAAGAAAAATATAGTTTACGACAGAGTGGTACATTATCAACCAAGAAAATGCCTAAAGGTGAGTTTAATGAACTTTATCAAGATTATGTATGTAGCTGTGTTTTACGTGTAGCGCGTGAACTTTATGAATTGTTACCTATAGATAAGGTGTTAGTTAATGCAAATGACGATATACTAAACCCTAAAACTGGACATGTTGAAGAACAAACTATTTTGTCTGTGATCTTTGTCAGGGATAATTTTGAAAGACTTAACTTGTATGGAATTGATCCATCGGATTCAATGAAGAATTTTCTCCATAATATGAAATTCAAAAAGACAACATGGTTTGGGGTTGTTGAATCTTTAAGTGAAAAGATAATAGAGCTTACCTAGTGTGTAAGAATCTTTGGCTCTTTTAATCTGAAGGGCAGTTTTATCAATTGCAATACAATAGAATTTATACAAATACGTAAATCTATATATATATTATATATAGTTAATGGCTATTCATAGTTGTTGTCTTGTAGTTATACTCAACCACTACCGACTGAAGTCGGCAGGTTGGATTACCACTAAAGTGGTTGGAGCAATAAGCGTACATGCTACGCATGTAAACTATTACTTGTTTACCACTTAAAAGTGGTGGTTTATGACCGATTTTATGGATAATAAAAATAGTCATTGCCTGCATGATAAGCTATTGAATATAAAGAAATAATTCTGCTATTATCATGTCTTTATGCTTTTTTGGTTAAAAAATAGTTAAAAAATCTTTACATATTCTTAATAAAAGTATAAATAGTTACCATTGTATTAATTATTTATTAACTTATGTAAGAATATGCGATATTTAGAACTTTCGGTAGAAAATCAAGTAATTGATAATAAAACTAAAAGAACCACAATATTAACTGATAGTGAAACAGCGAAGAAGATAGAGATATTCTATGAATTTGATCGAGAGGTTCTTTGGTCAAAGAGAAGTCCGGTTGACGCTAATGTTCTCGCTGTTTTATTGCATGCCGCAGAACAAGGCAAAGATTTACGAGTAAATGGTATTATGTCGGCCAAAGCTATCCGTAATATGGAAGAGTTGTTGCTTGCGTGGAATTGTTGGAAACCGGATTTATATAAGAAAATTGATATTATTCCAAATGAGGTGATAAATATCCATAAATCTGGGGATAAGCAGAAAGCGATAACTTTATTCTCAGGCGGTGTTGATGCTATATTTAATATACTAAATAACAAAGATAGTAAAATTCCAGAGTATAAAAGGTATGATGTAAATACTGCGCTTATGGTGCATGGTTTTGATATTGATATTTATAATCATAAGGATTTTACAAAGTTAATGAAACGTACATCTCCATTGCTAGATGAGTTGTCTATTGATCTTAGGACAATACGTACAAATAGTAGAGAGCTTAGAATGCAGAAATGGGATGATTCTCACGGTCTTGAGCTTGCGGCGTGTTTGCTGATGTATGGAGATGAATTTGATTTTGGTTTAATTGGTAGTTCGGATCCTTATGATGAATTTTTATTGCCATGGGGATCTAGTCCAGTAACAGACTTTATGATGTCTAATAATATGATGGAGATAATTCATTATGGGGCAGGATTCTCACGAACGGAAAAAGTGGCAAAAATAGCGCAAAATAATACAGCTAGTGAAGTGCTTAAAGTGTGTTGGGCGGGTGGTGATCAAAGTGGAAATTGCGGTTGTTGTGAAAAATGCACAAGAACCCGCCTAAACTTCTTAGCTACTGGTATGATAGAAACTCCCGCTTGCTTCAGTGGAGATATTAATATCAAAAATGTAGAAGGAATGGATATAAAAACTGAAGGTAAACTTTCAGAAATAAAAAGCATCGCTAGTTACGCTAGAGAGCATGGTGTGCGAGGAGATTGGCTAGAATTAATAGAGAGGCGAATAGAGCAGTGGGAGCCATCAGCAGAATTGCTTGAGAAAAGGAGCCAAATTAGAAAATATGCTGAAAAACCAGAGAAAAAAACATTAAAACAGAAAATTGCTGACCTTATTTCTTGTATGGGATTTAGCGATACTATCAAGAAAATATGGCGTAAAGCAAGGCGTGGTGTTTTGACTCATATGTTTTAGGTTTGTTGATATATTACTTGGTTTGAGTGTTGTATTGTAAAATTGGAGAGAATATTTAACAAGTAGATAAAATATTTGGGACTGTACTAGATTAGTTTATTCGCGCCATAAGACCGCTTGCGTAAACTGGCGGAGTACAATAGACACAAGACAAGCTACCTAAGCGATGAAACTAATTTCGGAACCTATGAAGCGTTCACCTTAATGTAGCCATATAGATATAGAAGGTTAGCCACAGCACAAGCATAACTATACCAAGCCAGCTAGGTTTGGAAATAAATACTTGATTTCCCTTCGGGGTATCCCAAGATGTAGAGCCTTCGTTGACTAGTTTTGTTCGCGCCCTAGCCATTGCAAATAAATTGAACAAAGGAAAGCCTATAGCCAACCCCTTCAACCATACCTGAATACTTCTGAGTACACTTTCAGATAAAGAAAGTTTGTTTCCTTCTATCCGTAGCACTTTAACACCAAGCATCCATTTTCCAGGAGTGCTTCCCCAAAGCGCTATAAAGAATGGCTCTATAATTACCCACGTAGTAACAATTGAAATAGACAAAAACACCCTATTATCAAGATACTCTGGAAAGACTAATCCACTATTCAGAATAAAAAATACAAGTGCAGAAAATAAGAAAAATCCCCAAATGGAATAATCAACCCATCGTGCCCAGAACCTTCTCCATGGGTGTGTTTTATAGGGATCATATAGCAAAAAAAAAATTCGTAAAAATCCATCCTCTTTTACCACGTATCCTCCTCAAACCTACATCATCAACCGATTATACCAAACACCTAACGAATAGGCTGGTCGTGATTTTATAGCAATACAGATAAATGGTAAGCTCAAAAACACATATGAGATTATGTATGGTCTTGAGCAATTATTCTTTATGAATGTTACAACCTCTTTTTGACTAGCGCCCTTCCTGAACCTGATTTGAGATATTTTTCAAACCTGAATGCTTTCTTTTCATCAGTAAAAGCTATGTATGTTTTCAGGTGTCATGGTTTGTACTTGGATGTATGCAGAACTTCACCCGCATTGTGTTTGATTAGACGCGCATTTACGTCATCGGCTATGCCAGTATAATAGCGATATTCATTAGATTCACTTTGTAAGATACAAACATACTTCATGATGCTTTTATAGTCCGCCTATGTTGCTAACGCAACTACAGCGCGACAGACCTTCGCTCTAATCTCGTTCGTTTCGTCAAACCATCCATATTTGCACCCGAAGGCGCTACGATGCGACAAGCTGGCTTGCCGAGCCGAAGCTCAAAGAGCGTAGGCTGGTGGGCGGTAGAGAACTCGAATCTCCGACCTCTACGATGTCAACGTAGCGCTCTAACCAACTGAGCTAACCGCCCATTACACAAATGAATAGCCGTTTATGGTATGGATAACATTTTCCAGCTATAAATATCTATTGCCTTCAGACTGTCAACAGCTATATACAATATTTCTGGGTGAAAAAAGCTTTTTTGTTTTATTTTTATTTACAAAAACCGGCTTAAGTGGCTATATTCCGTGCTCCTCAGGCTTTTGTTATGCGATCCCGTAGCTCAGTTGGATAGAGCGTCAGCCTTCTAAGCTGAATGTCGGGGGTTCGAATCCCTCCGGGATCGCCATTAATAAAAAGGTACATACCGGAGAGATAGGTAACACTTTATTCTCGAGACATAGGTTACACAATTTTGCAGTAAGCGAATTTATGCAGTTTTTGCTGCTTTCTCGTCTAGCATAAATGATTTTGCCAGCGAGTGATATAGTGAGGTTGGGCTTATCATCCTGCTGATCGCGGTGGCGATTACACCAGCGGCGATTAGCGGTACAGCGTCGGTGGCATTTCCGGTAATTTCAAGGACGATAACAAAAGCGGTGATTGGCGCTTGGGTAACGCCAGCGAAATAAGCGACCATAGCAAGCACTATAACCCCCTGCGTCTGTATAGACGGAAACCAATCAGCTATTCCCGCTCCAAGAGATGCGCCAACTGAAAGGCTAGGGGAAAAAATACCACCTGGTATGCCACTGATGGTTGATAGGGTAGTCGCTAGTAATTTTGCAGGCATTTGCCACCATTCGGCTTCTAGTTTACCGTGTAGTAGATCGTGACCGAGAGTATAACCGGTGCCATATGTAATACCGCCACTCATTATGCCGATAGCAGCAACTGTAAGACCACAGATAGCAGCAAATAATATCGGACGTTTTATTCCAAATTTCCCGAATCTATTACGCAAAAACCCTTCTCCATTAGTGATAAGACGGGCGAATATCCCGCCACATATACCGCCTACACCTCCAATTATCAAAATTGGCAACCAACTGCTATTTAATGGGATATAAAT
Organism: Rickettsiales bacterium; assembly: GCA_041396965.1. Lineage (NCBI taxonomy): Bacteria > Pseudomonadati > Pseudomonadota > Alphaproteobacteria > Rickettsiales > Rickettsiales bacterium. The sequence goes on along the minus strand of JAWKXN010000001.1, from coordinate 2,017,300 downwards.
ATCAGTGTAGCCAAAATAGTCATAATTACCCATGATTGACATGGCTGCTCCGCCTGACAGCACTATGGCGATAAGGACAATAGAGCTGTTTCTATGTTCAAAAGCACGTGCCATTTCCTCTATAGCGAATACGATACCGGCAAGTGGGGTGTTGAAAGCGGCAGCGACTCCTGCTGCGGCTCCGGCGAGTACAACTCCACGTTGTGCGCTGATTCCGCCGATAGTAGCGCATAGAAGCATTATGGACGCTCCAACCTGCACTGTCGGACCTTCACGTCCGATAGAGGCACCAGCAAGTAAGCCGAGAAGAGTTAGGAATATTTTTATAAAAGCGATGTGGATTCCCAATAACCTCTCCCGATTTTTAGGGTCACGCAATACACGGGCGGCGATAACCTGTGGTATGCCGCTGCCACGAACGGTTGGCACGAAACTGGTAAGCCAAGCGCATAAAGCAAATATTAATGGTGATATGATTAATGTAAGTAGCGGGTTTGGCTTTATCCATTGCTCAAAGATTTTGTTAGTTTCATCAACCGCTAGCGCAAAATAGGATGATATAATACCAACGGTGATCGCGCCAAACCAAAACACCAGCCTTCTGCGCCATAAATTGATTGAAAAAAGGGTAAGCCGTGCCTTACGTAAATAAGACCTCATAATTAATTCCTGATGGTGTTTAGATGTGTGCCGTAAAGCTGATTCGCTAATATGTATGAAGTAACGTATACTATGTTAGTATAAATATCGCAAGGTTAAGATTTTACTTAACATAGAGCCTTAAAAGTTAGACAAATATTTAGATTTTATAATCAATATGTTCATGTTTTAGTGCGGTGCCGAACTGTAAGTCTGCGGCTGCTTTCTTGCCGATTATGTCCTCAAAATATTTTGGCTCTAACCCATTATTGGGGCGGATGACTCGTATATTATCAGTGGTAAATACTTCGCCCTTTTTTATGTCTTTGCTTGCATATATTGAACGGCGGAATATTTTTGAGGATTCTTCTTTAGCGCTTGCCGGACCATATGAGATTTTTCCTCTGGATTTCCACGCAATATCAACAGCTTCTCGCATTTGTTGTAACTCTTCCGGTTCAATTGAGAAATCACCATCTACCTCACCGCCACCACGTTTTAGCACTATATGCTTTTCTATTACGCAAGCACCCATAGCCACCGCCGCTACTGGAACGGTGATTCCAAGCGTATGGTCGGATATGCCGACATGGGTGGAGAATGATTCCCGCAAATCGTTGATTGTTCGCAGATTAGCGTCTTCTATACGCGCTGGATAGCTGCTGGTGCATTTAAGCAGACAAATATCTTTAGCACCAGCGTTACGCGCGGTTTCCACCGCCTCTTTTATTTCTTCCTTTTGTGCCATTCCACAGGATATAATCATTGGTTTGCCGGTGGCGGCTACTTTTTTGATGAGCGGTATATCGGTATTTTCAAATGAGGCGATCTTATAGCACGGTACATTCAGTTTTTCCAAAAAATCAACGGCGGTAGCGTCAAATGGGGTGGAAAAAGCTATCATGCCAAGTTCTTTCGCTCGGTTGAATAGAGTTTCGTGCCATTGCCATGGTGTGTGTGCGCGTTCATATAAATCATAAAGATAGTAGCCGCTCCACAGGCTTTCCTTGTCGCTTATTAGAAAATCATCACTTTTGCAATTGATAGTCATAGTGTCAGCAGTATATGTTTGGAGTTTTATAGCATCCGCTCCAGCTTTTGCCGCCGCCTCAACCAAAGCTATGGCTTTTTCCAGTGAGCCATCATGATTACCTGAAAGCTCAGCTATGATGAATGGTGGCTGGTCTGTTCCTATTTCTCTGTTTGCTATTTTCATGTGAGCCTGTTTATTTATGTAGATGTCGTTCTAAAATAAACGCTTCCGCGTAATTCACTCCTATTGTCGCTCCCCGCCATTTTGCTAACGCTTCTATAGCTTCTAAAGAGCGTGGATGTGGAAAAGGTCGCATTTCTGATTCGTATAGCTTAAGTGCATCAAGTTTTTTTATTATAAACTCGCTTACGTCTATAAACCAATTAGCTGGGAATTGGTATGGTGTTTTCCACTCGGTGCTGGAAGCAACTTCAAAGGAAAGAATAGTTTTTACACATTGGTCAGGGGTTGGTCTAGTGGCGGTTATAACAGCCTGATTTATTATTTGATGATCAATGTTTACATCAGTAGCGTTATGAGTGAATATGGTGTCTGGCTTGTATTTTTCTATTAATTCCTCTATTTTTTTTACTATATCAAGTAGGTCTACAGAATCCATGCGGTTATCAGGAAAAGAAAATAGATCTATGCTATTTGCCCCTACTATTTTTGCCGACTCATTAGCAATATTTGCTAGATTTTCTATTTCATTTTGTCTATTTTGCTGGTTACGTTCTATATCTCTTGCGGTAATTCCTTCTGCCATAATAGCTATGTTAATGTTTGCTCCACCAGCTGCTAATTTAGCCATAGTCGCACCACAGCCAAGTATCTCATCATCTGGGTGAGCGGCTATTACTAGTATATTTTTCATGGTTAATAAGTCTTTCATGGATTTTGTTGTTTATTGAAGCTTACGGTGGCAGTTAGTTTTCCATCTTTATATTCAGGATTATTAAATTCTAATTTGATACCGTTTTCAAGCTCTATAAACGCTTTCGGATAGCCATCAGCATCAAGCATTCTTATATAGTCATATATTTTATCTAAAGAACTTAAATTTGATATATCGCTTTCCTTAGGTTTTCTTCTGGTAAATTTCACTATCTCTCCTTTTTGTGGAGTTGGCAATGGTGCTTCGTCTATTATTTGTTTTATCATCTTTTCAATTATGTCTGCGCTTCTTGCAAATATCTCTTGCGCTGTTCCCGATAAATCAAGGTCATGTTTTAAGTATACATCTCCGGAATCAACTTCTTTCTCGCATTTTATGGCGGATATTTTAGTTGTTTTATGCTCCCTTATTATAAGATTCTGTAGAGGGCTTCCACCTCTACCATATGGCAGGTCGGTCATGTGGAAAATTATACAGTTGAAATTTTTATGTATGTTCTCTTGTATGGTGTGTGACCAGTGTGGGATGAATATATAATCAGGATTTATTTTTTTTACATTCTCATAGGTAAAATCTTCTTTCCTATTGATTAAGAAGAAATTCTTACCAAGATTACGTACGGTTTTTTCATGCCATCTCCTTGAAGTAAGTAATATATATTGTTTCATGGATGTCATGCTTTGAAAATTTTTATTTTATACTTTGTTCCATTTTTTACGAAGTATGCTGGGTATCTATCGTTATCTACTATTCTTAGTAGGTTGAATTGCTGGTCAATTGTTTTGTCTATATCTAGTCTACTATCTTCAGGAGTTCTTTTTTTGTAATAGCTTTCCTCACCTTCTTGATGTTCGCTTTTTATATCAGGATAGGCAGATATAAATTTTTTTATTAGCGAATAAGTCACCTTTGCCTGTTTTTCTCTGATTTCATCTATTAGTTCTAAGCCGGTAAGAACCACATTTTCTTGGAAATATATTTCTCCAGAATCAATTTTATCATCTGCTTCAAATATGGTTATAGTTACGTTATTTTTTCCTTCAAGTATTTGCCATGTCATAGGAGACCAGCCTTTTCCTTGCGGTAGATTGCTTTCATGTATTACAAGATTATGTTTATTTTTTGAATAATCACGAAATATTTTTTCACAGGAAAGTAATATTAATATATCGCCTTGCTCTACTTTATCGTTTGATAGAATAAGAGAGCAGTTTATATTACTTTTATTCAACTCGTCATTTATGTTTTGAGCGTATGGAAGCATCCATGAATTTGGATTATCTACCAGTAATTGTACTTTCATAATGTATCGTATATTTCTTTTATTTTATTGTTGGTAAACGAATAAACCAATTTTTCTTTTACATTATTAATTAGCAGTTTATCTCTCACAAAACCATCAATATGTTTCGCCAGTTGTTCAGTGGTTATATTTTCCGACTCTCCGATATAGTAAATATAACCTTTTTCATGCGCGTTGATAGAGGCTTGTGTTTGGTTATCGGCGATAGAAATAACCATTGACGGAACGTGTAAGTAGCATCTTTCCCATGTATTTACGCCACCGGCACCGATAGCTATATCTGATTTTGAGATAAGTTCTGCCATTCGCGTGGTATCTATATGTAATTCATAGTTGTTTTGTTCGCAGATATTTTTTATTTCGGGCAGATTTTTATTTATGGAGCCACACACCACCATTATTTTTTTGAATTTATGGTTTACTAGTTTAAGAGCGTTTAAGGTTTTTACAGTTTCGTTAGTATTATCAGCTGAGCCAAAAAATATAAACAAATTTTCTGGGGAGGCATTTTTATGAGTTCGGTATTTTTTTTCAAAATACTCTTTTTTTAGCATGGCATACTCATATCCCAAAAATACTTTGCATTCTTTAGGGATAAGTTCGCTATATGCGTCAGGAGAGGTAAGGATATTTTGGTTCAGCAATATATCCGAGTTATGTTTCCTATCGGTTAGGTCATCAATCACCATTATCTTGCAATCAAGAGCGGTTTTTACCGCGCTTTCCCATCTTTCATCAATAGCGTAGCTATCAACTATTAACCAATCAGTATGTAATCCTTTCACGGCTTCTATAGTTTGAGAAGCGTCATTTTCCCATGTGGTCTCTAACCAGTGCTCATGCTGGATTTTTGGCTTTATGTTTTTAAGCTCATAAGAATTATCCGCTGGCAACTCGTATATTTTATACCCTTTTTTTTTGATATTATCTGTTATATTTCCTGCAAGCTTACGACAGATGAATGATACATTAACATCTTTTATTAGTAGATAATCGGCTAAGTTAAGGCAGCGCATAACATGCCCAGCGCTTATTTTATATGAGGAATCAGCACGAAATATGATATTCATTATATGTATTTAGTATTATTTACTATTTCTTTAACATTGTAAAAGATAAATGACTATAATACAGTATTTTATCATAATAAATCATTAAGTGGGATAATATGTTGGATAATAAGTCAATTTTAGTTACCGGTGGTACAGGATCCTTTGGAAAACGTTTTATAAAAACTGTTTTGGAGCGTTATGAGCCGGAGAGACTGATAGTGTTCTCCCGTGATGAGCTTAAGCAATTTGAGATGCGGGACAATTATAATAGTTCTTGCATGCGTTATTTTCTTGGTGATATTCGTGATTATGACAGGATAAACATGGCGTTGGAGAGGGTTGATGTAGTAATACACGCCGCTGCTCTTAAACAGGTTCCGGCTTTGGAATATAATCCGATGGAGGCGGTAAAGACCAACATATTGGGTACAGAAAATGTACTTAGGGCGGCTTTGAACAATAATGTTGAGAAGGTTATATGTCTTTCTACCGATAAAGCCGCTTCTCCGATTAATTTGTATGGCGCGACCAAGCTTGCTGCCGATAAACTCGCGGTTGCCAGCAATAATATACACGGTATTCGTAAAACAAGATTTTCTGTTGTTCGTTATGGCAACGTAATAGGTTCTCGTGGTTCGGTTATACCATTTTTCCAAAATATAGTGGCAAAGGGAGGAGGAAGTATTCCAATTACTGATGGCAGAATGACCCGTTTTCTTATAACATTGCAGCATGGAGTTGATTTTGTACTCTCATGTTTAGAGAAAATGAAAGGAGGAGAGATTTTTGTTCCAAAAATTCCTTCCGCTACTATTGAGACAATAGCAAAAGCGGTAGCACCGAATTTGGAACATGATATAGTCGGTATGAGAGCAGGAGAAAAGCTGCATGAGGTAATGTGCCCAGCGGATTTAAGCTATCAGACTTTGGAATTTGAATCTTATTTCCTAATTAAGCCTTCCTCAGAATTAATGAAGAAGATTGATTACAGCTATAACTCTCTTGGTGAGGAAGGTAAGTATGTCAGAGAAGGTTTTGAGTATAATTCTTTAATCAATGAACATTATCTAAACGATAGAGAGCTTGCCACTATGATTAATGACGCTATGCCTTTTGATGGATAGTTTATGAGTAAAAGTAGGGATTTTCTGCCATATGGCAGGCAGGATATCAGTGAGGATGATATTCAGGCGGTAGTTGATGTGTTGCGTAGTCCGATGATTACGCAGGGTGATAATATCGGCAAGTTTGAAGATAGTATTTCCAGATATTGTGGTGCTTCTGGTTCGGTGGCTCTTGCTAGTGGCACGGCTGCTTTACATACAGCATGCGCGGCGCTTGGTATCAAGGAAGGTAGCAGAGTGTGGACATCGCCCAATAGTTTTGTGGCTTCTGCCAACGCTGCATTGTATCTTGGCGCACAGGTTGATTTTGTGGATATAGATATTACGACTGGAAATATGAGTGTTAGCGCTCTGGAAGAAAAATTAGCGAAGGCGCGGGAGGATAATAGTCTTCCTGATTTATTGATACCAGTACATTTTGCTGGTCGTCCATGTGATATGAGGTCAATTTCTGATTTATGCGGGAATTATGGTGTACGAATTCTTGAGGATGGAGCACACGCGTTTGGAGCTTCTTATGATTGTGGTAGAAAAATAGGTTCTGGTGTTTATAGTGATGCCGCTATATTTAGTTTTCATCCGGTAAAGCCGATTACTACTGGTGAGGGTGGTGTTATCGTTAGTAATAATTCGGATATAATAAAATTTTCGTCAGTTTTTAGAACTCATGGCATAAGCCGTAATCCGGATGATTTAGTGAATATCACGGATTTAGACGGCGTATGGTATTATGAACAAGGTTTTCTAGGTTATCATTACCGGATGACTGATATTCAGGCGGCGCTTGGTATAAGTCAGCTAAAGCGTTTGGATGATTTTATAGTAAAACGTAGGTCTATAGCTCAGAAATATAATGAGATTCTTAAAGATTTACCTATTGAGCTACCTCCTGAGAGTACTGTTTCTGGTTGGCATATATATGTAATAAGGCTTACCAGCCCTGAGCTACGACTTAAAGTTTTTAATGGTCTGCGTAGTGCTGGAATTGGAGCTAATGTTCATTATATACCTATTCATTTGCAGCCATATTATAGAAATCTTGGCTTTAAGACAGGAGATTTTCCAAGTGCCGAGAAATTTTACGCAACCGCTCTTACTATCCCTATATTCCCATCCATGAATGAAGAGGAACAGGAATATGTGGCGGGTAAGTTAGATTATATTCTACAATAATTTATCCGCGTCCTAAGACCGCTTGCGTAAGCTGGCGGAGATTCACTCACCATGCCGTCCATCCTCCATCTACCGGTATGTTAGTGCCCGTAATATAAGATGAGTGACTAGATATTAGTAGATGTATTATTCCGAATAGGTTTTCAGGAATCCCAAGTTTTTTCATTGGAGTTTTTTCTGTCAGTTTATTTAAGAAGATATTTTGCGAGTTATCATCTATTGTTCGTGGGAAAGCACCTGGTGATATGGCATTTACTCTAATATTGCTACTAGCCAGATGGCATGCTAGATATTTAGTAGCTTGAATTAACCCAGCTTTTCCTGCTCCATAGTAAATAGGATTATTATTTTTGCCATCTTCGTCATACACGCTTCCATCTGGGCTAACCATACCGTACATTGATGCTATATTTACTATAGAAGCTCCATTTTTAGAAAAGTGTGGTAATAACTCTTTTATAAATAATATTGGCGATATTAAACCTATGTTCAGGCTATCCTCAAAGTCTTTTCTTGTAATATACTCTATTTTTCCAGAGTTGCCAGAATAAGCGTTGTTTATAAGAGATGATATTTGACCATATTTTTTGCTTATCAAGTTTATAAAATCTCTACGCTCGCTATCGTTGGTTATGTCTAGATTATAGTTGTCATCACCGTGTTCTATATTCCTGCTGACAGCTATGACTATCGCATTGTTATCCCTCAGATAATCCCTAGTGGCGGATCCTATATGACCGCTTGCTCCTGATAGAAGAACTATCTTATCTTTTATGCTAAAACTACTCATGACCACTTTCTTATATCAAGAATGTTTTCTGGGACACATATAAATTTCTTTTTTATTATTCGTATATCCTCTTCAGTGAGGATATTATTATTAAAATATAATAAATTGTTTCTTAAATGATTAATATTGTCTATTCCAATAATTATTTTATCTATCTGATGAATAGATTTTATATAGGAAATACATAGTTCTATGCGATTCTTGTATCGGTGTTTTTTAACTAGACTATCTAGAATAAAAGATAAGTGCGTTAATCCTTTTTGCTCAAGCAAATTATCATTTAGTATAAGGCCTTGTAGAAATATACTTCGTGCGTGTAACTCTATGTCTTTATTTTTTTCTAAAAAATGGTCCCACCTATTATCAAGAATATTTATTGGAAATTGTATTACATTAACATCATTTTTTATTTTATAGACTTGTTTAGGTGAGTATATAGAAAGACCAATCTTGCTTATTAAGCCATTATGCTTTAGTTCTTGTAATTTCTTCCATATAATACCACCATATTGGTCAGCATTATGTAGTAGCATATAATCTATAGAATCTCTTTTCATATTTTTTAAGATTATTGCTATTTGTAGTTCTATCTCTTCCGCTTTTGTGTCTGGTGATATTTTTGTGCAAATCTTAGTATTTGCTAGTAATCCAGCATTATCACTTATTATCTTTTCTGCGTTTCCATATGATGGAGCTGTGTCTATACAGCCTATCCCACTATTTATTGCTAATTCAAAAATATTTTTGGCATCGTCATTGCTGATTTGCCCGCTGCAATTATTTATTCCGTAATCCATACCGAATTGAGCTGTACCTATTATTATCGGTTTATTTGGTTCAAATATTTCATAGGCTTTTTCAAGCATAGTATGCCAGTTCGTGTTATACGAATCAAATTGCGAAAAAAGGTTTGTTATGTTTGTAAAGTCGGCATAATTGTCTAGTGTAAGTCGTAATTTATGTTTTTTGGTGAATTCATGTTGAAATGGCGATTTTCCATATTTTTTGTATATGTATGGTGTCACATGTTCTTTATCAAAATCACTATCTGTATTGGTGTGAGCTTCTCTTAGGTGTTTTACCTTAAACATCTCAGCACTTAGTCCATATATATGGTTATTTATTTCCGCATATAGATAACCATCGTTGTATGTTGGCAACATTTCTTCTATAAAATGATTGTCTATGATAAGATTATCTGCTGTACAGCGAATAATAATGTCTTCATTGTCAAGCGATTTGGTGGATTCAATGAATCTTGCTAGTACATTGTTATAGCTACCAAAAGATGTGCTGATATTATTGTTGTCTAATTGTTTGGATATTATTTCTCCTTCCTGTCCGTGTGGTAGGGCTAAAATAATGTTATATTTAGTTGATTCCAATCGTTTTATAATTAAATTGATCGCTGAAATTCCATGTATAGACAATAGAGATTTTCCTGGAAGTCTAGAGGATGACAAGCGTGCTTGCAGTATAAGGTGATATTTATATTTTGTCATGCATAGTTAATAGTTGTATATTAAGTATATCTTTTAGACTCTAGTGTACTCTCTTAATTAGGTTGTTTACAGTCTAAGTCATTATTTGTATTTCATTACATAGTTTAATTTCAACAAAATTTGTATAGACTTACACAATTATTATTGTTAGCTGTTAAGGATTTTTTCATGAACCTTACCCATACACAAAAGATTTTATTACTTATAATCTCCATATTTATAATTTATTACCCAATTATTGGGACGCATATATCCAGTTTATTTGATCCGTACTTGATTCATTTTGAGCAATGTGAGTTGTTTATACAGCACAGGTTTTTGGATCCTGAATTGTTTAGGAATGACTATTTCCTTGAGTATAAAAGTAGGTTCAGTGGTATGATTGGGTATAACTGGCTTAATAGGGTGTTGGTTGGGTATTTTGACATTTACATAATTCATAAAGTCATTCCGATAGTTTTACTGGCAGTAACTATTCTTGCTATGGGGATAGCAGCTTGGAAATTGGGTGGATGGTACGCGGCTTGGACAACGAGTGTATTAGTGCTTATACACCCTATTTTTTCTTATCAGATTACATCAGCGATACCACATATGTTCGCGTATCCTTTTACCGCTTGTTTTTTAGCCGCGTTGGTCTATGGCAGAGTTTATATGATGGGGGTTATAGTCGTATTGTCGGCTCTATTTTATCCTATTACGGCAGTTGTAGCTGGTCCAACTATGGCGTTTTATTTGCTGATAACAAATCAAAAGAGTAGAGGTGAAGGAAAGAATTGGTCTTTATCCAAACGTTTTATATTGCTGTTAATTGTTGCAGCTATTCCCATATGGGTTGTTTTATCTTCCTTAGGTAAGGTTGATGGATATGGTGAATATATAAAACCATTTACTCAGACGGATATTTATCCAGAGGTAGCTGAATCGGCAAAAGGTGGTCGTCATTTTTATGATTCTTTTATGCCGGTATTTTATGTTTTAGGAAAATTTCTTTTCAAAATGTATGTTTATGATTCTATAGATGTATTTATTAATCTAACGTTATTTTTTATTACAATGTTTGTGTGCTTTTATGGATTTAGATTGTTCTGTAAAGATTTGAGTAATGCAGTTTCTAAAGATCGTTTGCAGGCGTTTCTATGGTCAATTCTCATGCTGTTAGTGATATGCTACTTTTCTTTCTATAGTTATTATTATCGTTTACTAATTTATATTCTACCTTTGATATATTGTCTTGTATTACCTGTATCGCTTAATGCTGTTATAAAAGATAATAGATTGGCACGCAGTGTGCTGCCTAATATTGATTCTAGATTTATCGTGGTTATTCTTACGATAGTATTTTCTTTGCAGATTAATAGTACGGATTTAGAATCTAATGGTTATCACTCATTTAGTGATGAGTATAAGGCTGGTTATGAGCATATAAAAACTACCGATAAGGATTCTATGATAGCAGGGTGGCCTAATCGTAGAGGATTTATTGAGTTTGTACCATATTTAGCTAAGCGTAAGGCTTTTATTACTCTTAAATTTCATGAACCATTTTATCATGACTTCATTATGGAAATGCGCTCCCGTATGTATGCTTTGACGGATGCCTATTTAGCGACTGATATGGAAGCAATTTATAATTTACGTGATAAGTTTGGGGTAGATTATCTTGTGGTTGAATTGGACTATTTCAGAAATGATAAACCACCATACTATTTTAATCCATTTTCTAAGAAAATAGAGGAATTATGGATGGAAGGTAAAGGTAAATTTATCTTGCCGAAATTATATGATAAAGCTGTGTTTAGTCATGGTAACTTTTATGTTCTTGATTTACACAAGTTGTAGCAATGTGTGAGCGGATAAAATATGCTGCCATTATTCCGCTTACGATTGCCGCGCAACCGTAAGCTACTATTGTCGCGTAAGCTATTCCCACAGTTCCATATTTTATTATGAATATATAATCAAATATTATGTTGCTGATAATAGCTACAGCGGAGCATAAAGACATGATATTTGTTTTTTTAGCGAAATGTAGAAAACCTTGATTATATGTGAAATATCCTTGTATCACTGCCGCTATAATCAACCAGAAAATATAATCGGAGGCTTTTAGGAAATTCTCGCTCATCAGGTATGGGGCTATGAAGATGGAAACTTGCCATATTATGAGTCCTATCAGTGGTAACCCTATGTAAAATAATAAAGTTGCTATGTGAGCTGTTTTGATACTTTCTTTATCATTTTTGCGTAAAAGATTAAATATCCATGGCAGCCACGCGAATAGAAAAGATCCACTTACTAGTAAGCCTATTATCGCTCCGAAGTGATTTGCTATTGAGTAAAAACTGGTTTCGCTTAATCCCTCAATATGGGCAATAAATAACCGGTCAGTGAGCGGGATTAAAACAGCGCCCATAGCTGTTGGAAGGTAAATAATAAAGAATCTAAGTAATAAAAATAGGAATTTGCGATCAAGTTTGCTGAAAACATTTATATCAAGATATATTCTAAATAATATAGTGGAAATCAATATTGAGCCAGCAAGACCGGTAGCGGTTCCAAATATAGCCGCGGTATAACGCGCACCAGCGATTACAAAAGCGCTGGTTACCGCTAGTGTTATAGCGACTCTTATTACGACCATGGTAGCTAGTTGCCCACTACGTTCTTTGAATTGATAGATTGAGCGCAGTATGTTGGACACCGCGTATAAAAAAGCTACCATGATTATAGTCCATAACCAACGCTCGGGAAATTTGGTTATAGATGAGAAAAATGAGGAGAAATTTGTTACGATAAATAACAATAAAAGACTAAGAAATGTTATGAGGTATAATGCCGTACTGATGAACCTGTTGAGGTTATTGTTGGTCAGCTCGTTGAAGTGCATTCTTACCGCATCATCAAGTTTGCCACCTATTAACGGTATGACTACAGCGTATAATCCGGCGAATAATGACCAAACACCATACTCTTCGGTAGTTAAGAATCTTGATAATATAATAAGAAATAAAAATGGCACTAAGGCCTCAATCCCATTTAATATTCCGTAGATAATAGTGTATTTTAATAGTTTTTTTATTTTGTCCATGTGATTTTAGGAATTGGCGAAGTTTTCTATATTTTATGAATTATTAAAGGTTTTTATTATATTTTTTGTGATAAGTTTATGTTCTTTATATTAAAATATTGTTATTGTTTATAAATATCTATCTTAATGCTAGGTCACAAATGAGTATTAATTTATTAACTCCTTTAAGAATAATTCTAAAAGTATCGATTGGCTATGAAAAGATCTTTGAGGATATAAAGTCACGCTCTTTTTTCGTTAGGTTAGTTTTCAATATTCATAGATTTCTTCATCCGAATATATTCTCAACATTAATGGTCGCTTGTTATGGTGCAAAATCATTTCTGTCTTTAAGCTTGCGTGATATTAAAGAGTATCCAATAATAATTACCGCGAATGTTTGTAATGAGAAGAAACACGCTAATTTTTTCGCTGATTCTGTTGGTAGGAGTAAGGTGGGATTCGTCAATATTAGTGTGAGGAATATTGTTTCATTAAGCTCGTTAAAATATTTTATTTTATACTGTAGGAATTTGGGTAGGGTAAGAAAATATTTTTCTGTTGTCTCCTATATTAACCGTAAATACGGGTTCATGCCAGCTTGCCGCAGCGTAAGTATGATAGGTTTTTATCTGCGGTTTGTAGAGGAGATAAAGAAAATAGATTGTAAGGCTGTAGCTGTGGTTAGCGACTACAGTCCTGATGGGTTAGCTCTTATTTACGCCGCTCGCAAGAATAGTCGGAAAATTATTTATATGACACATTCGTTCATTCATCATCATTTCAGGGTTACGGCTCAGAATTTTGATTTGATATTTTTTGATGGCTCCGTTTCTTATGATAATTATAGGAATACCGGAAAGGACGGACAGAATATAGGTAGAGTCGTTTTTATGGGGCTAGAAGGCAAATCTATGCCTATACGGACCAGTGGGCTGAGAAATGTTAATATGCGGATAGGAATTTTCCTTACCGCTCCGGTAAATATGGATAAGCTTATCTATGGTGTGGACTCCTTGAAAAGAATCTGGCAGCCGGAAAATATAGTAATCCGTCCACATCCTGAACCATTGGCACGCCCTGATTTTTCGTTGATTATAAAAGATAATGTTGTTTTATCCACAGAAAATAAGCTTATGGATGATATAGAGCGTTGTGATATAGCTGTGGTTGGCAATACTAGCGCTGTGCTGGAGATACTTAAGTCGGGACTTCCTTGCGTCTATTATCATGGATTTGAAGGTTCGTCATGGGATTATTGTGGCTTTGTGGCTTCTGGCTTGGTGCCTGAAATAAAGGATTTTCAGGATATCTCCATTGATAATATAAGAGATTTTTATGATAGGGATGATTGGCATAATATATTTTTGAAATATGATCCTTATTACGGAAAATCAGTTAATAAATCTGATATAATAAGAAAAGAAGTTGATGGTATTATGTCATTATAATTTATATATAACAATTGCTTGTATTGTTTAGATAAATAATTATTGAAATTTATCGCTTATCTTAATATAAGGGGGCTTTCCCCGTATTGTTATATAATCTAGTTGAGAGGTCGTTAAAATGTCCACCGTTAATCCAGCGAAATTTGTTCGTGAGACTCGTCAAGAAATGAGACGCGTCACTTGGCCAACAAGGAAGCAAACCATGCTCTCAACTGTGACAGTACTAATTTTTGTGTTAATTGCCTCTATGATATTTCTGTTGGTTGATACTGTAGCGGCTTCAGCTGTGAAAGCGATAATAGGAGTATAGGTTTTATTCGGTATTACACAGTTGTTTGTAAGGTGATTTGGTTAATTCTATAAATAGTTAGAGAAAGATAAAATATGGCGTTTCGTTGGTATATTGTGCACGCTCATTCCGGTTTTGAGAAGAAGATAGCGGAGTCAATAAAAGAGCAAGCGATAAAAAATAATATAGCTAATCTTATAGAGGAAGTTGTCGTTCCAGTTGAGGAAGTTAGTGAGGTGCGTAAGGGTAAGAAAGTTATGTCTGAGCGTAAATTTTTCCCTGGTTATGTTATGGTGAAGATGGAGCTTAATGACGCTACTTGGCATATGGTGAAAAATACACCTAAAGTTACTGGATTTCTTGGTGGAGGTGGTAAAGGTAGGCCAGTACCAATTACCGATAAGGAAGCGGAATCCATATTTGACCAGATACGCGAGGGTGTGGAACGTCCTAAATCTACAGTTAGTTTTGAGATTGGAGAAAATGTTAAAATTATTGAAGGACCTTTTGAATCGTTTATCGGCTTAGTTGAAGGTGTTGATGATGAGAAGTCGCGTGTTAAAGTGTCAGTATCTATATTTGGTCGTTCAACGCCGGTAGATTTGGAATATAATCAGGTAGAGAAAGTAGCCTGAGGTAGGTAGGTTTCGTCCTGTTTGTGGTTAGAAATAAGATCTAGAGGCTCGGAGGAAGTAGAAACGCTATATCTACTTTCTTAATTTTTTTATCAAAACGGATAGAGCAAGCATCATTTCAGATCCGGTTTTCCCGCCATCTCCTTCTATTTTGTTTTTTATTACCGTGTTCATAGCGTCAATATGTTTGCTATATATTATAATGTTTTCATGGGGATTTTTATCGTTTTTTGAAAACTCCTGCAGCGATTTCGCTATGTTCATCCCTAAATTATAGCCAACAGCGTCGAGCTTTCCTTTTATTAAGAAAGCGTTTTTATTTATTTGTGTAATCAAGGTGGAACCTTGCTTAGGGTTTTTCGTAAACTCACTAAAATCATTTATTATAAATTGCCATATGTCAAGGATATCCTTATGAAATCCTTCGTGAGCTTTTTCTATTATGCTCTGACATTCACGAATTTTTTCGGGAGTAAATATTTCTTCCAGCTTTACGCTTTTACCAATTTTTTTGCGGATAGCTGATTCTTTTTCTATTTTCGCTGCTGGTTCTTCGTTGATTTTCTGTACTGTCATATCGTCATTTTTCTGAGTATCTAATTATTTTAATATCGCGCTTACGGCGCTCTATCTGATTTGGAGGTGGTTTGTTAACCATTCTCCGGCAGGGACCTTTGTAATTTTGTGAGGTAATAAAAGTTCTTTGATGGTCTATTACCCTAATAATATTATAACATAGTGATTCGGCCGATACTGGTTTTAGCATGATTTCGTTTACTCCTGAGTCACGGGCACGTTTTATATGGCTTTCTTGTGCTTGGCTGGTAAGCATTATTATCGCTACATAATTGTTAGGAGAGTGTTTTGAAGAGCGTATATAGCGTACAAAAGCGACACCATCGTTAGGTGGGATTGGTGACCACATATCCACATCTATGGGAATTATAACTTTGCTTGAGTCTTGTTTTGGAGCGTGTAGGTCTTCTTTCGCGGTAAGTTCCCAATCGGTTATTATAAGATCTATGTCTATTTCTTTCATTACTTTTACGGCTTGATAACCATCATTGGCTACTATTACGGTACCAAAGCCGAGACTTGATAAAACATCGCGCAGCATTATTGCTACATTATCATCCTCGTTAACTACTAGTAAGTTTACTTTTGAGAGTACAGAATTATAGTTTTTGGAGATTGCTGTCATGAATTACCCAGTTCCTTTAATTTGTATTTTATTTACATATACAGAAATGATGCATAACTACTCTATATTAATTATTTGTTTTATTGTTTAATAAAGAATTAATCTTATCATGGCATTTTAACTAATTTGATTATTTAATTTATTATATTTCAGTATGTTGTTTTGGTAGCAAAGAATTTTTCTGATTTTTAATTAAGTTTTATAATTTATTTATGTGTCCTTTCATGACATGATTTACGATAAAATGTTCCATCTGTATCAATTATGGTCATATTGATAATTTAATAAGATAAAATAGTCAATTATTCTATTTATTATATGTAGAATATATTTTTACTTTTACTTTCAATTTTTTTAACCGTGTAATTTTTTTATATTTATTTAATTTTTGGTAAAAAAACTCTTGCATTAATACTAAAACACAATTATAAAACCGCTCCTTCTGTTTATTGACTTTCTCAGAAGTTGTTTTGGGAGTTTGCCGCTAATAGATTGTTTTTTATGATTTTTTAGTGAGATGCGGACGTTAAAACCATTAATTTAATAGGTGTATAAATGGCAAAAAAAATTGTTGGGTATATTAAATTGGAGATTCCCGCCGGAAAAGCTAATCCGTCTCCGCCTGTTGGTCCCGCTCTTGGTCAGCGTGGTCTTAATATCATGGAATTCTGTAAGGCGTTTAACGCTGCCACTCAGAAAAATGAACCCGGTGCTCCAATTCCAGTTACGATAACCGCCTATCAGGATAGAACGTTTACTTTTGAGACTAGACTCTCTCCGGTGTCATATTATCTTAAAAAAGCTGCTAATCTCAAGAAAGGGTCGCAGACTCCTGGAAAAGGTAGCGTGGTTGGAAAGATTTCTATGGATAAAGTGCGTGAGATAGCTCAGGAAAAAATGAAAGATCTGAACGCCAATGATATTGATGGAGCCGTTAAGATGGTATGTGGTTCCGCTCAATCAATGGGCCTTGAAGTGGTGGGGGCGTAGAGTTATGTCAAGAATTTCAAAAAAAAGAAAAGCAATGCTAGGCAAAGTGGATATAGATAAGCGTTATCCTTTAGCGGAAGCTGTGAAATTGGTTAAGTCGATGGCGAGCGCAAAATTTGATGAAACCATAGAGATAGTTATAAATACGGGTTTAGATCCTCGTCAGACTGATCAGCTTGTTCGTGGTATGGTGTCTATGCCTAACGGTACCGGTAAGGAGGTGCGTGTGGCTGTGTTCGCAAGAGGAGATAAAGCAACTCAGGCTGTTGAGGCTGGTGCTGATTTCGTTGGTGCTGAGGATCTGGCTGAAAAAATTGCTGGAGGGTTTACCGATTTTGATCGTATTATAGCTTCTCCTGATATGATGGCAGTTGTTGGTAAGCTTGGTAAGGTATTAGGACCTAAAGGGCTTATGCCAAACCCTAAGCTTGGTACTGTTACTCCTAATGTGGCTGACGCGGTTAAGTCGGCGAAATCAGGGCAAGTTGAGTTCCGTCTTGATAAAACAGCGATTATTCATGCTGGTGTGGGGCGCGCTAGTTTTAGTGAGGACGCTATAGAGCAGAATGTTAAGGCTTTTGTCGGCGCTGTGGTCAAAGCTAGGCCTTCAGCGGCTAAGTCTAACTATATAAAGAAAGTTGGCATTTCCTCAACTATGGGATTGGGGATTAAGCTAGAACTTGCTGATTTATTGGCAGCTTAAAGGAGAAAAAATATGCCGATGACTCGTTTACAGAAAAAAGAGATGATTGAAGCTACTAATGGTAGGCTTACTAGTGCTGCTATAGCTTTGGTTGTTCATAATAAAGGTCTTACCGTTGCGCAGATGACGCAATTGCGTCGTAACATGCGAGATGCTGGAGCTGAATTGAAAGTTATTAAGAATCGTTTAGCAAAGCTTGCTGCTAAGGACACTCCTCTTGAGGGGGTTTGTGAGTTTCTTAATGGACCGTCAGTTATAGCTACCTCGTCTGATCCGGTGTCTGTCGCTAAGGGATTGGTGGATTTCGCTAAGAACAATGATAAGCTGGAGATTGTTGGGGGTTCCTTCGGTTCACAGTCTTTGGATGTTGAGGCTATAGAAGGTCTTGCGAAATTACCGTCTCTTGATGAATTGCGCGCTAAGATTGTTGGGATGTTACAGACTCCTGCTTCACGCATAGCCAGTGTTGTTAAAGCTCCGGCGGGGCAGGTGGCAAGAGTTATATCTGCTCATGCTGATAAAGGGTAGTTTGTCGGTTTATTGTTTATTATTATTAATTTTGTTTTTGTTTGGGAGTATTATTTATGTCTACAAATCTTGAGAAAATAGTGGATACTTTGTCCGCTCTTACTGTTATTGAAGCAGCAGAACTTTCTAAAATGCTTGAGGAAAAATGGGGTGTTTCTGCAGCTGCTCCTGTAGCGGTCGCCGCTGCTGGTGCCGCTGGTGGCGCTGCTGCTCCTGCCGCTGAAGCTAAGACAGAGTTTGATGTTATTCTCGCGTCATTCCCTGCTGATAAGAAGATCGCGGTTATTAAGGCTGTTCGTGAAATTACCGGTCTTGGTCTTAAAGAAGCTAAAGATCTTGTTGAATCTACACCAAAACCTGTTAAAGAGGGTGTGGCTAAAGAAGAGGCTGATAAAGTTCAGAAAACTCTTGCTGACGCTGGTGCTACTGTTGAAGTTAAGTAATTCTGCTGACTTTTTTATTATGGGGTGAGGTCGTTTAGGCGTCACTCCATGCTGCTGTTTATAATTTGCTGTTTACATATTTTGTGAAATCTATGACCGAGTTCAATTTGAGTTAAGATTTTGCGTTTTAGTATTCTTTAGTTAAGAGGTTTTCATGGCACAGGCTCAAAATTCGCAACTTTCGTTCACGGCTCGTAAGCGTATTCGTAAAAGTTTTGGCAGGATTGAGACCATTACTTCTATGCCTAATTTGATTGAGGTGCAGAAGAATTCTTATGATCAGTTTTTGCAGATAAATGTTCCAGTGGAGCAGCGTACCGATACTGGTCTGCAAGCGGTTTTCAAATCGGTGTTTCCGATTCAAGATTATACGGAAACCTCTACTTTAGAGTTTGTACGATTTCATTTTGACCCACCTAAATATGATGTGGATGAGTGCCGTTCACGTGGCATAAATTCCTCCGCTCCGCTGCGGGTGACATTACGTCTTATCGTATGGATTGTCGATGAGGATACTGGCGCACGTGAAATTAAGGATATTAAAGAGCAAGATGTCTATATGGGTGACATACCCTTGATGACTGACAATGGTACTTTTATCATTAATGGTACGGAAAGGGTTATAGTCTCACAAATGCATCGTTCTCCAGGTGTGTTTTTTGATCATGATCACGGCAAAACACATAGTTCCGGTAAGTTTCTTTATTCATGTAGGGTAATTCCTTATCGTGGCTCGTGGCTTGATTTTGAGTTTGATGCTAAGGATTTGGTGAATGCTCGTATAGATCGTCGCCGTAAGGTTCCTGTTACTACTTTCTTGCGTGCTGTTGGTATGGATAATAGTGAGATACTTTCTACTTTCTATACATATACCGTTTATAAGAGAGTAAAGGGTGGTTGGGCTGCTAAATTTAACCCTGAGCATTATCGTGGTATCAAACTTTCGCATGATCTTGTTGACGCTAAAAGTGGTAAGATCTACGCGGAAGCTGGTAAGAAAATGAATGTTCGTTTGGCTAAAAAATTCCTTGAGGAAGGGCTTAAGGAATATTTGGTAAGTGACGAACAGTTCGTTGGTAAATATATCGCTACTGATATTGTTAATCCACAAACTGGTGAGATTTACGTTGAGGGTGGTGATGAGGTGACTGTTGCCGCTATTGCAGTTCTTGAGGAGGCTGGGGCTAAGGATGTAGCGATTCTTGATATTGACCACGTGAATGTGGGTGCTTATATGCGCAATACTCTAGTCGCTGATAAGAATCTTACGAAAGAGGACGCTCTTATTGATATATATCGGGTTATGCGTCCGGGTGAGCCGACTACTGTGGAAGCCGCTGAGGCATTGTTCAATTCTCTATTCTTTGAGTCGGATCGTTATGATTTATCCGATGTTGGCAGGGTGAAGATGAACGCTCGCCTTAATCTTTCTATAGATGAAAATGTTGGGGTTCTAACCAAAGACGATATTGTGGGGGCGGTCAAGCTGTTGGTCGGTCTTAAGGACGGTATTGGTGAGGTTGATGATATTGACCATCTTGGTAATCGTAGGGTTCGCTCGGTTGGTGAGTTGATGGAAAACCAGTTTCGTATTGGTTTGTTGCGTATGGAGCGTTCTATTGTTGAGCGTATGTCCAGTGTTGATATTGATACTGTGATGCCGCATGATTTGGTTAACGCTAAACCTGTCGCGGCGGCTATTCGTGAGTTTTTTGGCTCAAGTCAGCTTTCACAATTTATGGATCAGACTAATCCGCTCTCAGAGATTACTCATAAGCGTCGTTTGTCAGCGTTGGGACCAGGTGGTCTTACCCGTGAGCGCGCTGGTTTTGAGGTGCGTGACGTGCATCCGACTCATTATGGACGTATATGTCCTATTGAAACTCCTGAGGGACCGAATATTGGGCTTATTAACTCAATGGCTACCTATTCACGAGTGAATAAGTATGGGTTTATTGAAAGTCCGTACCGTAAGGTAACGAATGGTAGGGTTACTAATGAGGTGATTTATCTGTCAGCTATTGAGGAAGGTAAATATACTATAGCGCAGGCTAACTCAGAAGTTGATGATAATAATAAATTTACTGGTGATCTGATTTCTTGCCGTTGTAATGGTGAGTTTGTGCTTTCAAGCGCGGATCGCATTGATTATATTGACGTAGCGCCAAAACAATTAGTGTCGGTTGCCGCCGCTCTTATTCCTTTCCTTGAGAATGATGATGCTAACCGTGCGCTGATGGGCTCTAACATGCAACGTCAAGCGGTTCCTTTACTGCGTTCTGACGCTCCGCTTGTTGGTACGGGCATGGAGGAAATAGTAGCTAAGGATTCTGGAGTTACCACTATCGCTCGTCGTAGTGGGGTGGTTGATCAGGTGGATGCTACTCGTATAGTTATTCGTAGTTCGGAAGTGTCGGAAGACGGTTCTCCTGGTGTTGATATTTACAATCTTATTAAATTTACCCGTTCTAACCAGAATACTTGTCTTAACCAACGTCCTTTGGTGGTGGTTGGTGATGTGGTAAAAGCTGGTGATATTATCGCTGATGGTCCATCTACCGATCTTGGTGAGTTGGCGTTGGGTCGTAACGTGTTGGTGGCCTTTATGCCTTGGAATGGATATAATTTTGAGGATTCTATTCTTATTTCTGAACGGATTGTTTCTGAGGATGTGTTTACTTCTATTCACATTGAGGAATTTGAAGTAATGGCGCGTGATACCAAGCTTGGCGCAGAAGAAATAACCCGTGATATTCCGAATGTTGGTGAGGAAGCGCTGCGTAATCTTGACGAGATTGGTGTTGTACATATTGGCGCGGAAGTAAAACCGGGTGATATTTTGGTTGGTAAAGTTACTCCTAAATCAGAGTCACCAATGACTTCTGAGGAGAAATTATTACGCGCTATATTTGGTGAGAAAGCGTCTGATGTTCGTGATTCCTCACTGCGTCTTCCACCGGGTGTGGCTGGGACTATCGTTGGAGTACGTATTTTTAGCCGTCGTGGTATTGAGAAAGATGAGCGCGCTCTTTCTATAGAGAAAGCGGAAATTGAGCGTTTAGCTAAGGATCGTGATGATGAACGGGCTATTATTGAGCGTTTTGTTTATGGTCGTATGAGTGAATTATTGCTTTCCAAGAAAGCGACTTCTGGTCCTAAAGGATTTAAGATTGGAAGCGATATAAACGAGGAAACTCTTAAGGAGTATAGCAAAGGTCAATGGTGGCAGTTCGCCGTTAAGGATGATGCGGTGATGAATGAGATAGAGCAGCTAAAGAAGCAGCTTGACTCAGCTCTTTCCCGTATCAATATGAGATTTGAGGAAAAAGTTGGTAAAGTTCGCGCTGGTGATGATTTGATGCCGGGTGTACTTAAAATGGTGAAAGTATTTGTCGCTGTTAAGCGTAAACTACAACCTGGTGATAAAATGGCTGGTCGTCATGGTAACAAGGGTGTGGTGTCCAAGATCGTACCGATTGAGGATATGCCTTATCTTGAGGATGGGACACAAGTTGACATATTGCTTAATCCGCTTGGTGTGCCTTCACGGATGAATGTTGGACAGATATTGGAGACTCATCTGGGTTGGGCATCGGCCGGTATTGGTGGGCAGATACGTGGTATGCTTGAGGATATTCAAGAGCAGAACAAATCACAGGCTTCTGTTAAAAAACTTAAAGAGTTCATCAGTGAGACTTATGAAGATAAAAAATTGGAAAAATCCATAGCTAAAATGTCAGATAATGAATTACTGGAGCTTGCCGGTAATCTTAAGAAGGGTATTCCTTTTGCTACTCCGGTGTTTGATGGCGCTAAGGAGGATGATGTTGTTCACTGGCTGAAGAAAGCTGGTCTTGATTCATCTGGGCAGGTGCAGCTTTACGATGGGCGTACTGGAGACGCTTTTGATCGTAAGACTACGGTTGGCTATATTTATATGCTTAAGCTTCATCACTTAGTGGATGATAAGATACATGCTCGCTCTATTGGTCCATACTCGTTGGTTACTCAGCAGCCGCTTGGTGGTAAGTCACAGTTTGGTGGTCAGCGTTTTGGGGAGATGGAATGTTGGGCGCTGCAAGCTTATGGAGCGGCTTATACGCTTCAAGAAATGCTTACTGTTAAGTCTGATGACGTGGCTGGACGTAGCAAGATATATGAGTCTATCGTACGTGGTGATAATAGTTTTGAGTCTGGTATACCGGAGTCGTTCCACGTTATGGTGAAAGAATTGCGTTCACTCGGTCTTAATGTTGAGTTGATTGAGGAAGAGGCATAATAGGTTCTGGGGACTAGGTACTAGGTGCTAGTATTTGGTTTCCCAGACAAAAAACCAGAATCTAGCACCTAGCATCTAGAACCTGAAACCTAAATTAAAGGGTAAAAATATGAATGAAGTAATGAGTTTTTTTGGTCAACAATTAACTTCTACTAAACAGTTTGACGAGATCAAGATTTCCATAGCGAGTCCTGAGAAGATAAGCTCATGGTCGTTTGGGGAAGTAAAAAAGCCAGAAACCATTAATTACCGCACTTTTAAGCCGGAGCGGGATGGTCTGTTCTGTGCGCGTATTTTTGGTCCTATAAAAGATTATGAATGTTTGTGCGGCAAATATAAGAGGATGAAATATCGTGGGATTGTCTGCGAAAAATGTGGTGTTGAGGTTACCACCTCTAAGGTTCGTCGTGAGCGTATGGGGCATATTGATCTTGCCTCTCCGGTAGCTCATATCTGGTTTCTTAAATCACTTCCTAGTCGTATTGGTATATTGTTGGATATGACTTTGAAGGATCTTGAGAAAGTTCTTTATTTTGAGTCTTTTGTGGTTGTTGAGTCGGGACTTACTCCATTTTCGGTGGGTGAACTGCTTTCTGAGGAACAGTTCTACGAGGCTCAGGAAAAATATGGTGATGGCACTTTTACCGCGCAAATTGGTGCGGAAGCCATTAAGACAATGCTGTGTGCTCTTGACCTTGAAAAACAGAAAACAGAGCTTCGTGCCGAGCTCGCTGAGACTAATTCAGAGGCGAAACGCAAGAAGTTGGTAAAGCGTCTTAAGCTAATAGAGGCTTTTCTTGGTTCGGAAAATAAACCAGAATGGATGATAATGGATGTGGTTCCGGTGATTCCACCTGAGCTTCGCCCGCTGGTGCCGCTTGATGGTGGTCGTTTCGCGACCAGTGACTTGAATGATTTATATCGTCGGGTTATTAACCGTAATAACCGCCTTAAGCGTTTGATGGAATTGCGAGCTCCTGATATTATCGTGCGTAATGAGAAGCGTATGTTGCAAGAGTCGGTGGACGCGTTATTTGATAATGGTCGTCGTGGTCGGGTTATTACCGGTGCTAATAAACGCCCGCTTAAATCACTTTCTGATATGCTTAAAGGAAAGCAAGGACGTTTCCGGCAGAATCTACTGGGTAAGAGGGTGGATTACTCTGGTCGTTCGGTAATCGTGGTTGGTCCTGAACTTAAACTTCATCAATGTGGTATTCCAAAGAAGATGGCTCTTGAGTTATTTAAGCCGTTTATTTACGCCAAGCTTGAGCTTTATGGGATAGCGACAACAGTTAAAGCCGCTAAGCGTATGGTGGAAACGGAGCGTCCTGAGGTGTGGGACATATTGGAGGAAGTTATACGTGAGCATCCTGTATTGTTGAATAGAGCGCCGACTCTTCACCGTCTTGGTATTCAGGCGTTTGAGCCGGTGTTGGTTGAAGGTAAAGCGATAAATTTGCATCCGCTAGTATGTACAGCGTTTAACGCGGATTTTGATGGTGACCAAATGGCGGTGCATGTTCCTCTATCAATAGAAGCGCAAATAGAGTCGCGTGTGCTTATGATGTCTACCAATAATATATTATCTCCGGCTAATGGGCATCCGATAATAGTGCCGAGTCAAGATATAGTTCTTGGTCTTTATTATATCACTCTTGAGTCAGATGGTGAACCGGGTGAGGGAATGGTATTTACTGGTACTAAAGAAATACAGCATGCGCTTGATAATGGTACTGTTACCTTACATAGTAAAATTAAATGTCGTTATCGTACGGTTGATGAGAATGGTAATGATTTAACTCAAGTGGTTTCGTCAACACCGGGGCGGATGATGATTTCTGATATATTACCAAGACATCCGAAATTACCATTTTCTGTGGTAAATAAACTACTTACCAAGAAAGAGGCTTCTAACCTTATTTATGAGGTGTATCGCCATTGTGGTCAAAAGGAGACGGTGATTTTCGCGGATCGTCTGATGGGAATTGGGTTTAGGCATGCCGCTAAAGCCGGTATTTCTTTCGGTAAGGATGATATGATAGTGCCGGAAACTAAGCATAAGCATCTCAATGATACTTTCGCTGAGGTTAAGCAATTTGAGGAGCAATACGCTGATGGTCTTATAACTCTTGGTGAGAAATATAATAAGGTTATTGACGCTTGGTCTAAATGTTCCGAATTGGTCGCTGATGACATGATGAAACAGATTTCATCTGTTGGCAGGAATAAAGAGGGGAAATTCAAAGCTCGTGAGATTAATTCCATTTACATGATGGCAAATTCTGGCGCGCGTGGTTCCGCCGCGCAAATTAAGCAGCTTGCCGGTATGCGTGGTTTGATGGCTAAGCCGTCTGGTGAGATTATTGAGACACCGATTATATCTAACTTTAAGGAAGGTCTATCGGTTCTTGAGTATTTTAACTCATCGCATGGCGCGCGTAAAGGTCTTGCTGATACCGCTCTTAAAACCGCGAATTCTGGTTACCTAACACGTCGTCTTGTTGATGTGGCGCAGGATTGTATCGTAACGGAAAGAGATTGTGGTACAAATCGTGGTATTATCGCTAAGGCGGTTATAGAAGGTGGAGACATAATCGTGCCGCTCGCTGATCAGATTCTTGGTCGTACTAGCGCGCGTGATGTTCACCATCCGGTTAGTTCCGAGAAGATTTTAGGCGCTGGTCAGATGATTGATGAGTTGATCGTTGGTCGGATAGATGAAGCCGGAATTGAAGAGATTATGGTGCGTTCGGTTCTTACTTGTGAGAGTGAGAAAGGTGTATGCGCTAATTGTTACGGTCGTGACTTGGCGCGTGGCACAGAGGTTAATATCGGTGAGGCTGTTGGGGTAATCGCCGCGCAGTCGATTGGTGAGCCTGGAACACAGCTTACCATGCGTACATTCCACATCGGGGGAGCGGCGCAGCGTGGCGCGGAAGTATCAAGTGTTGAGTCAAGCCATGACGCGACATTTACCTTGTCTAACAAAAATATCGTAACTGACTCTAAAGGTCGCCTGGTGGTGATGAGTCGTACGTGTGAGATAGTTCTGCGTGATGAGAATAATCGTGAGCGCGCTCGTTATAAAGTGCCTTACGGTACCCGCCTGCTAGCTAAAGAAGATGAGGCGGTTAAAAAAGGTCAGAAAATAGCGGAGTGGGATCCGTATACTTTACCGATTATCACTGAGCGTGCTGGCTTTGCTAATTATCGTGATTTGGTTGAGGGTGTTTCATTGCGTGAGGTACTTGATGAGGCTACCGGTATCTCTAATAAGATAGTGACTGACTGGCGGCAACAGACACGTGGCGCTGATTTGAAACCTCGTATCGCTCTTCGTAATAAGGAAGGTGAGATAATAACTCTAGCTAATGGTTTGGAAGCTCGTTATTTCTTGCCGGTTGGCGCGATTCTCTCAGTAAGTGATGGTCAGGAAGTTCATACTGGTGATGTGTTGGCGCGTATTCCTCGTGAATCAACCAAAACGCATGATATTACCGGTGGTTTGCCACGTGTTGCTGAGTTGTTTGAAGCTCGTAAACCGAAAGATCACGCTATTATATCTGAGACAGAGGGTGTAGTTGAGTTTGGTAAGGACTATAAAAATAAACGTCGGGTTATTGTCCGTTCTAAGGATGAAGCGGTTGAGCCGGTTGAGTATATGATTCCTAAAGGTAAGCACATTACCGTTCAGGAAGGTGATTATGTTCAGAAAGGCGATCTGTTGCTTGATGGTAATCCTGTTCCGCATGATATTCTGAAGGTTATGGGTGTTGAAGCTCTAGCTCGCTATATGGTGAAGGAAGTTCAGCAAGTTTATCGCCTGCAAGGGGTGCTTATAAATGATAAGCATATTGAGGTTATCGTGCGGCAAATGCTACAAAAAGTAGAGATTGATAGCCCTAATGAGACTACTTTCCTTAATGGTGAGCAGGTTGATAGAGAGGAGTTTGATTCTGTAAATAGCAGAACTATAGCTGAAGGCTATAAGGGAGCTACCGCTTCTCCAGTGCTTCAAGGTATCACTAAGGCTAGCTTGCAAACTCATAGTTTCGTATCGGCGGCTTCGTTCCAGGAAACAACTAGGGTTCTTACGGAAGCTTCTGTCGCTGGAAAGGTTGATAAGCTTTCAGGTCTTAAAGAGAACGTTATTGTTGGTCGTTTGATACCGGCGGGAACGGGCGCCGCGGTTATGCGTATGCGTAAGATTGCTTCCGAGCGTGAGAAGGAAGTGATCGCGGCTGCGGAAACTATTGATGATAATGGTGATAATACTCCACTAGTTTCATCTGGCAGTTAGGCTTTATTAGTTGTTTTTATGGCGCATTTTTTATATGGCAAGCATGCGGTTATTGCCGCTATGTCTAATCCGTCGCGTAAGATAAAGCGTGTAATGCTGACTAGGTCCATGTGTGATGAGATTGGGGAAAAAACGTTTTCCAACGTAAAAAATATACAGATTATTGATGGCAAAAAACTTTCTGAGATATTGCCACGTGAGGCGGTGCATCAGGGAGTGGCTATTGAATGTTCACCGCTTAACCAGCCTAATTTGCGGGAATGGTTAGAGAGAAATTATGATAAACCACTCGCGGTGCTGGATCAGGTAAGTGATCCGCATAATGTTGGCGCTATACTGCGTAGCGCGGCGGCTTTTGATATTGGCGCGGTGATAGTGACCGACCGTAACGCGCCAGCTGAAAGTGGAGTAATGGCAAAGGCGGCAAGTGGCGCGCTGGAGATAGTGCCATTAATTACAGTTGGTAATCTGGCGCAAGCTATTGATATACTCAAGAAGGCGGGATACTGGATTTATGGGCTGGATGGCGAGGCAAAGCAGGATATATCTGAAATTAAATTTGATAAGAAAACAGCACTGGTTTTAGGAGCGGAAGGTAGAGGACTACGCAGGCTGACCGCTGAGCGTTGTGACGCGCTTATTAGGCTTCCTATATCAGGAAATATGGAAAGTCTTAATGTTTCTAACGCCGCCGCTATTAGCTTTTATGAGTTATTTAGGTAGATATTGATTAAAATAGTTATCTTTGTATATCTTGAGTGTTTCTTCTTTTTTCTAATAATTTTTGTAGGTTGGTTTTTTGTATATTGATAGAGCTTCTTTCTATATTGGCTATTCTTTCAGCATGTGTGCCGTAAGTCTTTTCCATCCTTGATTTTAGTATGTAGCTTATGATCCTAAATATAGGATGTTCGCTGTTTTTTAGCTCTATCATTTCTTGTTCAAACACTTTATGGGTTTTATTTATGACAGATATGATAGGCGACTTTCTTCCAAGTAAGGCGATTGATAGCCGGTCGGCTGCGTATTCATAAGCTCTCTTTGAACTTCCCATGTCGCCTCTTAAAATATGACCTAACTCGTGCATAACAACCGCCCTTTTTTCTGTATCTGAAAGCATATCTAAATTTGGTACACCTAATACTATTGTATTATATTCGGTAACAGCACCACTAAATGGAAAGTCTTTTTTTACAACTATTTTCGGGGCATTGATAATATTATGACGTTTGCATATGGCTTGATAATATTCACCAATATTTTTGAACTTGCTATTAGCAATTGGAATGGTGTCTTCTAAAAAAGATTCTAATTTTATTAGCCTGCTTTTATTGAAAAACTTTAACATAGTGTTAATTGTATAGTTGGCTTACAATATTGTAAATGGTTAAATTTTACAAACTTTCTTCGCGGTGAGCTATAAACTGTGTAAACTATGCTAAATGTAATTTAGCGTTTGAAAGATATTTACATTTATCATTTTGCTGTTAGCTTAGCGTTATACCGATCATTTTAATATTTTTGGATTAGAGTTTTGGCATGAGTAGTATTGTTGATGAAGTGAAATCTGTAAAAAAACTATCTCCATCTCGCAGGAATATTCTCGCTCAACGTATTGAATCTCTTGGAATTCCCGCTGAAGAGATTACGGATAATGTACGTTTGGTCATATCAGCTTTGTTGGAAAAAATGGATGATTTAAGCAGGGATTTATCCAGAACTAAAGAAAATCTCTCTGAAATAGAACGTTTGGTGGATGTTGATTGTGTCGCTCCGATTGCCAACAGGCGGGCTTTTATGCGCCGTCTTTCTTGGGCGATTAATATGCAAGAGCGTTATGGGCATCCATCAACTATTTTATATTTTGACTTAGATGATTTTAAGGCAATTAACGATGATTATGGGCATGCCGCTGGGGATCTGGCTATTATTCATGTAGCGCAGATATTGTCATCTATCATGCGGGATTCTGACTTTCTGGCACGGATCGGGGGAGATGAGTTCGCGGTTATTATGTATTACGCGGATGAGAGCTCCGCTAAATCAAGAGGAAAGAAAATAGCTGAGAAGCTGTCTGGCACACCGTTTATTTTTAATGGAACTCAGCTATATGTGAAAACCTCTTATGGATGCTATTCGGTACGCTCTGGTGATGACGCGGAGTCGGCGCTTTCCTCCGCTGATATGTCCATGTATGTGGATAAAAGACGTAAAAAGAGCGCTGTGCTGGTATAATATTTGACCATAGCCTATAGACCTTCTTGTGCTGAGGGTTTATTTTTGTTATCATGATTCCCATATATAAATTATCATATGGTTAGTTACGGGTTTTTATGTTTTCAAAAAGGAAATTCCTTGTTGCGTCTTTTTCTGCTTTTCTTGCTGTATTTATTGATATTTCTGCTGTTTACGCGGTAGAGAAGGATATTACCATTGGCACTGCCGGAGTAACCGGCGTTTACTATCCTGCTGGGGGTGCTATATGCCGGATGGTGAATCGTGGACGTAAAGAACATAATATACGTTGTGCCGTTGAATCAACAGGTGGGTCAATAGCTAATCTTGAGGCGATTCATAATAAAGATATTGAGCTTGGCATAGTCCAGTCTGATTTGCTGTATTACGCTTATAATGGAAAGGGCGTATTCGCTGATGTTGGTAGTGATAAAAATCTTCGGGTTTTACTATCGCTTCATTCTGAGCCTTTTACTATTTTAGCTCGGAAACAGTCGGGGATTAAGTCGTTTGATGATCTTAGGGGAAAGAAAATTTATACAGGCTCTCTTGGTTCTGGTATGCGCGCAGCTATGGATGAGTTGATAGAGAAAAAAGGTTTTAATAAAAGAAAATTCGCGAGTATTATAAATCTAAGAGCGGGAAAACAGGGCAGCGCTTTGTGTCAAGGCAAGGTTGACGCTATAATTTACGCTGGTGGTCATCCCAATGGAATTCTTCAGGAAGCCGCTTCTTTGTGTTCAGCTAAACTGGTTGGAATTGGACAACATGATATAGATATGATGGTCAAGGATAATCCGTTTTATAGTGAGGAAGTAATCCCTTCTGGTATGTATAGCGCTAATCTTGAGAATATTAAGACTTTTGGGGTGCGGGCTTTGCTTGTAGCGTCGGCTGACTTAGATGAGGAAGCGGCGTATGAGATAGTAAAAGCGGTATTTGAAAACTTGGATAATTTCAAAACATTACACCCAGTTTTTACAACTCTTGATATGAAGAACATGGTAGCTAATGACAATGTCGCGCCGTTGCATCTTGGTGCCGTGAAATATTACCGTGAGAAGGGGTTGTTAAAAGAGTAAGTGTTAATGGTTTAGTTATATTGGTGCTGCTATAAAAACGCTGATTTACATAAATCGTTTAACTCACATTTATCGCATAGCGGCTTGCGGGCTTTGCAGGTGTAACGACCATGCAGTATAAGCCAGTGGTGGGCGTGTTGTTTCCATTTTTTGGGGATTACTTTATCAAGGGCGTATTCGGTGGCATTGGCGGTTTTAGTTTTACATAAGCCTAGCCTATTCGCTACACGGAATACATGAGTATCAACGGCGATAGTTGGCATGCCTAAGGCGCAATTTAGCCAGACATTAGCGGTTTTTCTGCCAACACCGGCTAAACTCATTAGCTCATTAAGTGAGTGTGGGATTTTGCCGTTAAATTCATCAATAAGTCTCTTACTGAGTAAAATTATATTGTTAGCTTTACTATTAAAAAGTCCGATAGTTTTTATATGTTCTTTTAGTCGCTTTTCACCAAGATCCACCATTTTTTGTGGGGTATCAGCTACCAAAAATAAAGAGGGAGTAGCTTTATTTACTCCAGCGTCGGTCGCCTGAGCGGAAAGAACTATAGCGACCAGCAAAGTATATTCATTAGTGTAGTATAGTTCGGTTTTTGGTGATGGCTCTTTATCACTTAGGCGCTTGAATATTTCTTCGGTTTTTTGTTTATTCATGATAATATATCGTGGTTAGTTTTTTATATTTTTATCCAAAATAAGTACGAAAACCTTATCCGCAAGACAAGGTTTTCTGATGCGGAGCAAACGTAAAATTGAATAAAATTATGTAATAGTTTTATTCATAATGAGTATAATATATGAATAGCTTATATAAAAAAGTTTTTTTCCTATTTCTTTGTGGGTTTTCCGTAATAGCGTTCATTAACCACCAGTCTTTTGCCACTATTGATAAGAATAGTAGCAGGGTAATTGATGCGGATATACGGGTTGATGATGAGGTATATATAGAGCGGATGACCTCACCAGAGGTAAGAAAGAAAATTGATTCTGGTATGACCACAGTAATTATCCCAACTGGTGGCAGTGAGCAGAATGGGCGGCATATGATAATCGGTAAGCATAATATAATAGTGCGCTATACCGCTGGTGAAATAGCAAAAGAGCTTGGTAACGCTTTGGTCGCGCCAGTGGTTAAATACGTTCCTGAAGGGAACATAAACCCACCGCAAGGACATATGAAATTCGCAGGTACTTTTTCACTGCGTGAACAGACTTATCGGATGTTGCTTGAGGATATAGCTGCTAGCCTTAAACAGCATGGTTTTAAGCTTATATGTTTTATCGGTGACTCTGGCGGTAACCAAGCGGTTCAGGTAGAACTGGCGGCAGATCTTTCAAATAAATGGAAAGATAAGGGAGTTAATGTTTTACAAGTTTCTGATTATTATGATAATAACGGTCAGAGTGAGTGGATAAAAAAGCATAATGTTCCGCTTCAAGACTATAACACTCATGCTGGTTTTGAGGATACTTCCGAACTGATGGCGATAGATGAAGATGGGGTGCGTAAAGAACTTGTTGGTAAGTACACTATACGTGATTTTAATAATGTCGGTTCTACTGGTGATTCTACACTTGCATCAGCGGAGTATGGAAGGTATCTTCTGAAGCTGAAAATAGAAACAGCAGTGAGGCAGATAAAAAATGCAGCGGCAAATGAGCAGTGAATATGATAAGGTAAAACATCGTCGTCTTAGACATCATTTTATAGCGGCGTGGCTGCGTTCTCCACTTAAAATGGGGGCTGTTCTTCCGAGTTCTAGGTCGCTTGCTAGAGCGATGGCCGCACAAATAGATACAGCAAGAGAAGGCTCTATTATAGAAGTGGGAGCCGGTACCGGAATGGTAACTCAGGCATTGCTTGAGGCAGATATACCGCGTGAACGTGTATTGGTTATTGAGCGGGATAAAAAGTTATTTGGATTGTTACACGCTATATTTAGTAACTTAAAAGTTGTCTGTGAAGACGCTTCGGAGTTAGAAAAGGTAATATGCAAGTATGGTATGGGGAAGGTAAACGCTATAGTATCTAGCCTTCCATTTATTACTATGCCGGTCGCGGTTCGTCATTCAATTCAGGAGCAGATGGCAAAGGTTATTGGTGATGATGGTATTATAATACAGTTTACTTACGGTCACAAGTCACCCATAAGTTATAGCGAAATGAAAAAATATGGGCTTACGGGAAGGCGGGTTAAAATGGTTTTTATGAATGTGCCACCTGCTCATGTTTGGGTTTATAGAAAAGATATATAACCTGATAGCCGTTTGTCTATTATGAGTCAAGAAAGTACTTTGCCAATTTTTAGGCTATTTGTACATTAGATGGTGGAATATTATTATTTCTAATTATAGTCTCAACATACGGATTTATTCTCGCTGAGAATTTATTTGTTTCCGTATTTGTTTCGTTTTCGTTATTACTAAGAAAATTAATTATGGAAGCTGAGTCCAGCACTATGTCAGTTTCAGCATTTTGCGTATCATCAGTATTAGCTGTGTAATTAATTTTAACGATACTATTTATCTGTGTGGCTTGAGGTTTTTGGGTGATATTTACGCTAGGTGAGTTGTCCTTTTGCCTCAATAACAGGCTGAATATGCTGTTAGGGTCAATGTTTGGTTTGCCAGCGTTACTTGGTTTGTATTTTACATTGGCATAACTTATCAGTTTGTTATATTGCGCGAATATACCTTGTATTTCAGGAGATATATCACCGCTGGCAAGTTGTGTGAGAAATATAGCTCGTGAATTGCTAGGTGTTAGATAATTATTATTGTTCGCTATTCTTGGAGCGTAGTTATTTGTTGATTCATTAGTTGGAAAACTGTTTTCTGAAGAGTTTTTTATATTAACAGCTTTATTCCTGTTGGTGCTGTTTACATGATTCTGAACTATGTCGGCGGGAATAATGCTGTTACTATTTACGGCAAAGCTACTGCTATTTGGCAGTGGAGATAATGCCAAAGTTGATGACACGGTGGTCGCTGTTATGCTACTAATAGGAGTAAACATATAATTACATTTTATACAGTTAACATAAATAAAATATTAACATATTTATGTTATCGGCGCAAGTAATATGACGTGATTTGTTAAGCATTTTTTCTTGTAAGAGGTTGATTTATGATAAAATTTTTGTTCTCATTGGTTGTTTTATTGTTATTATTTACTTCTTTTACTTTGTTTGTGACCAAGAATAAAAATATTAATAATACGGCTGTTGCAGGTAGCTCCAATAAAGAGAAAGCGTTTATAGGAGGTGAATTTTATCTTATAAATCAAGATGGTAATGTGGTGGGTGACAAAGATTTTCGTGGGCAGGTGATGCTGGTATTCTTTGGTTTTACTCATTGTCCTGACATATGTCCGGTCACCGCCGCTACCTTTGCTAGTGTTATGGAATCTCTTGGTGATAAAGCGGATATGGTAGCTCCCATATTCATTACCGTTGATCCTAAAAGAGATACTCAGGAAGTATTAAAAGAATATTTGGGGAATATTGATAAGCGGATAATCGGCCTTACTGGCTCTGATGAGCAAATAAGCAAGGTAGCGGATGTGTATAAAACATATTTCGCTAAGGTTGATAGCGACAAAGGGGATGATTATATGGTAAATCATTCTGGCTATGTTTATTTGATGGATAAAAATGGAGAATATGTAAAACACTTTCCTTATAATGTTAAAACAGAGGAACTTGTTAATTCTATAAAAATTTTACTTAACTAGATTGCTGGAAATAATATGCGGTTACATGCGAGAATTGAGCGCGCGCGGCGTGGTTTGTTATTTATACTTTCCTCACCATCAGGCGCTGGAAAGACTACGTTATCACGTAGACTTATTGAAAGATATAAAGACGCTGATGAGCATGAGTCTATAGTGATGTCTGTGTCGGTTACTACTAGAGCTATACGCTCTGGCGAGATTGATGGTAAGGATTATTTTTTTATAGATGAAGCCAGATATAATGAGATGGTCGCAAATAATGAATTGCTGGAGCATGCCAGAGTTTTTGACCATTATTACGGCACGCCCGAGAAGTTTGTCAGTGAGCATATAGGTAAGGGAACGGATGTTCTGTTTGATATTGACTGGCAGGGAACCAAGCAGCTTGTAAGTAAAAAGCCTGATGATGTGGTGAGTGTTTTTATACTTCCACCATCAATGGTAGAGCTTGAGCGCAGATTGCGCGCGCGCGCTCAGGATTCTGATGAGGTAGTGCAGAAGCGAATGAGTAAGGCAAGAGCTGAGATAAGTCACTGGCAGGAATATGATTATGTCCTAGTGAATCAGGATATAGAGGAAACCCACACGAAAATAGATAGTATCTTGCGGGCGGAACGCTTAAAAAGAGTTCGTCAGGAAGGTCTTGCCGGATTTGTGGAAGGTCTTTGACTGTAATATGTTATACGTATATATATTATAATCTATTTATAATTAAAGGAAGTAAGAGTTGACAGACATACCAAAAAAACCAGCGGGGACTGCGGAAGACCCCTATGATCCTTTGCAGTATTTTATTTCTATTTTTGAAGGACGTAAGGGTGAGGCGACCATAGCTAAAAAGCGACCTGATACCATAGAGGAAGTGCTTAAAGAGCGTATTATTGATGGTGATAAAAAGGGCATAGAAGATGATCTTGATATGGCGATGAAAGATCATGATCCGTTATTTATCATTAATGAGATTTTGCTTTCAGGTATGAAGGTAGTGGGAGAATTATTTGGTTCTGGCAAAATGTTGTTGCCATTTGTACTGCAAAGCGCGGAAACCATGAAAATGGCGGTTGCCCATCTTGAGAAATTCATGGAGAAAGTGGAAGGACAGGATAAAGGGAAGATCGTGCTGGCGACCGTCAAGGGTGACGTGCATGATATAGGCAAGAATCTGGTGGATATTATCCTGACCAATAATGGTTTTAAGGTGTATAATCTTGGCATTAAGCAGCCAATAGATAATATATTAAAGACAGTAGAAGAGGTGAAGCCGGACGCGGTTGGACTTTCTGGTTTGCTGGTGAAATCAACGGTTATAATGCGTGAGAATCTGGAAGATCTTACCACTCGTGGCATAGATATACCGATATTGTTGGGTGGTGCCGCTCTTACCAGAGCTTACGTTGAGGAAGATTGTGTCGCCGCTTATGGTGCGGGTAGGGTGGCTTATGCTCGTGACGCTTTTGATGGTTTGGATTTAATGAACAAGATCGCTGATGGTGGTTTTGATACGCATCTTGAGGAAATAAAAAAACGTAAACATAAC
Source organism: Rickettsiales bacterium (assembly GCA_041396965.1). Lineage (NCBI taxonomy): Bacteria > Pseudomonadati > Pseudomonadota > Alphaproteobacteria > Rickettsiales > Rickettsiales bacterium. The sequence continues at coordinate 1,981,308 of JAWKXN010000001.1, read as the reverse complement.
AGACCGACAAGTTCTAAAGCTAAAAAACGTTGGTCGCAAAATGATGTTGACGGGCAGAAATTAATAGGCAGTGAGCTGCGTCCGGTTGAGTGGGAGGCGATTAAGCTTAAACGACAGGAACTAGCGAAACAAGTTGAGGTTCCAGAGCCACCTTTCTGGGGAGCTAGAGTTATTGAATCTATACCGGTTAAGGCGTTAGTGCCCTATCTTAATGAGCAGATGGTTTTTACCTTCCATTGGGGGTTTAAGAAGGCGGGCAAAACACTGGATGAATATTGGAAATGGGTGGATGCTGAGGTACGGCCTATTTTACGTAATCTACTTGCTGAGTGTGAGCGGGAAAATATAATTCAGCCGAAAGCCGCTTATGGATTTTTCAAATGCGCCAGTCAGGGCAATAGCTTGCTATTATTTGATGAGTATGGGACAAAGCAAACTGGGCAGCTTGATTTGCCACGTCAGGATAAGGATGGTGGAATCTGTGTGGCTGATTTTTTCCGTGACGTTGATAGCGGCGAACGTGATGTGCTTGCCATGCAAGTAGTAACTGCTGGTCAAAAAGTAGCGGATGTGGCGAGGGATTGGTTTTCTGGTAATCGCTATCAAGATTATTTATATTTGCATGGTCTGGGTGTAGAAATGGCGGAGGCTTGCGCTGAATATACCCATAAACGTATCCGTAGTGAACTCGGATTTGGACATGAGGACGCGCGTGATGTGAAGCAAATGCTTAAACAGGGTTATCGCGGATCACGCTATTCATTCGGTTATCCAGCTTGCCCACGTCTTGAGGATCAGGAACTGCTGCTTTCACTGCTTAACGCTGATAAGATAGGCGTTGAGCTTTCCGAAGGGTTTCAACTCCACCCTGAGCAGTCAACTTCAGCGATAGTAGTGCATCATCCACAGGCGAAATATTTTAATATTTAGTGGGGTAATTTTATGCATATAACTTATGCAATGCTGACTATTGCTTTGGCGACCGCAAGCATATTGGTGGCTTCGTTTTTCTTCAGTAAAAAGATAATTTTTTTCGTAAGTTTTCTGAGTTTAATGTTCGTTATTTCTGTGATTGAAACCAGTTCTTTGTTGCTAACTATCCCCATTTCTATACTTGTATTTCCTCAATTTCTGAGCAGAAAAAAATGGCTGGTGCTATACACAATGCTGGTAAGCGGTTTGCTGGCATATCTCTATGCTGATCATCTCTACGTCAGTAATCGACCGGGCTATAACGGCTCCTTTGGCGATGCGTTCGTTATCCCGTTTCTTATACTCTGTTTTACGCTACTGTTCATTGGAATCATTACCCGAGCCATAACCATGTATCTGGAACATAAAAAACACTCTCTTAAAACACGTGTGATTGTCACGATACTCGGTTTTCTCAGCATATTCCCCATAGTTTACGCTCCTGTGCTATGGAGTCAGTGGCAGCATCGCGCGCCTGATCCGCGGTGTGATTTTGATACTATCTCTGTTTATTTAGACGATAATATATTTTCCATGGTACGGCTTACCATACTATCATTTTCTACTGGAGATGGTGAACATAAGCTTGGTGACTATAGCAAAGATTATTATTTTTTTGGAAACAGAAGCTTTCGTAAATTCTGCTCGGATTTTGACAACGGTAATAAGAAAATTCAGGCAAACATGCTTTCGATAAATTTTTCTAGATTACCAAGAAAAATGATAAATCCAGAAAACAATAAAATATGTGGTGACTCTGCTCCACAGCTTCCTCATGAACTGTGCGAACACTCTTATGAGTCTTTATTTTATCCGCAAAAACTTAATTTATATCTCAAGGGGAAATACAATTCACGCCGCATGTTTGCTTCCAGTGATACACATGAAGAGTTTGTCAAAATAAAAGATTCTCTTATGAAAAACGACAAACAACCTGATTTTCTATATGATGGCACACATTATTACTGGAGAGAAACAACCCTGCAATCTCCAGACGGCAAGCCAATTTTTCTTAAATGTTTTGAGTCAGGAAAACAGTTTTACTGCACCGCCGACTATCCATTAAAAGGAAAACTACAGATAAGTTATGGAATGTTATTGAAGAAAGATTCTTTCGATGAAGATTTTGTCAAATACCATAATAAAGTACACGAATTTATACGCTATAGTGGGGTAGAGTAGGAGATATAAAGTTATTATTTCCCGACTGATGAGAACAAGGTTATTGCGTCGATTACCTTTTTAGTTCCCTCAGATATTAGCAGTACATCCTTATCAACCATTACATATCTATAGCCATACGGTGCTGGTTGTAAAATATCGTATAGATCACGCGGTATGTCATGCCCTCCATACATTAGAGGATAGCCAACACGATATTTCTTCACTTGTCCTGGAGGAAGGCAACCATTATGTTTTTTTGCGAGTCCCGGCGGGCAAGGTTTACCATATTTACGACTTAAATAATTATAAGTATCCCTGCGCTGATTGTCGTTGAACGATATAGATACGTTAACTCCGTACTTGCCATCATGATGTCTAGCGTCGCTGTGATGTTCCTTGTGTTTTTTATATTCATTATACGATTTTTTATTTTCTTTGTACCATTTGTCGGATTTGCCATGTTTTTCTGGCTTATCAGCATATAGAGGCTGGGAAAATAAGGTGATAATAGCGATTGAGGATATTATAAATTTCCTAATTCTTATTGTCATATCGCAACCCTTCATCATTTAATAGTTCGCGCCAATGTTAGCACATTTACCTGTGAAGCGCCAGCTTTTAGGAGTGATTTTGAGCATTGATTGATGGTAGAGCCGGTGGTAAATACATCATCTATTAGCAATATATTCTTGTTTTTTACTGACTTTATATAGTGTTCATTTACTAAAAAGGCATTTCTCACATTTTTCTCTCGTTGTTTTTTAGTTAGTCCGGTTTGTGGCTTGGTATAGCGTTTACGTTTTAATAGGTCTGGCAGATAACTTATATTTGTTTTGCTGGCTAAATTGCTAGCGAGTAAGGCACTCTGATTGAATCTGCGACCGATGAAGCGTAGGTAATGCAGGGGAACTGGTGTTACTATATCACTTACCTCAATAAACTCCTTTCCGGCGTTTATAAGCCAATTACTATAGGTTATAGCTAGTTGAGTTTGATCGGAATATTTAAGTCTGGTTATTAATTTATGACTATGCTCATCGTAACAAAAAGCGGCTCTTGCTCTTGTATATTTGGGTTCGTCATGGATACATCCGGCACATAAGGCGTTATTTCCCATATCATACTCAAATGATGTTCCGCATTTTTCACATATTGGATCGCTGATAAACCGTATCTGTTGCCAGCAATCAAGACATAGTGTGCCATTTTCCGACACTATATTCTTGCAGATTAAGCATTGTGGCGGAAAAATTATGTTGAGAAACTTGTTTGCTATTATCATACATATGATTGTAGCGTAAAATGATCATATAATCATTTAGGTTTTTATATTTGCTTCGTTCTGATGGGTAATTACGATATTCTAATGCCAGAATTTCTTTGTTGCTCAACAAATGTTGGATCGCTTACCCCTAACCAGCGACCATGCTCTACAGTATCCTGCGCTGATTGTGCTGCTCTTCCTGTGTTTAAGTCATCGAATATCTCTGGGTTATGCATTTTCCAATGCAATAAGGCATTACGATAATTAGTTTTTATGGTTATATCTTTTTCCATATATGGCATTTTATGAGTGAGTCCGTGGGCGTATGTTTTATTTTCTGTTCTTTTGCGGAATGGAGAATCATGACCGGTAAGAGATTTATAGGCAAGTTTTGAAACATTGGTGTAAGTTCTTTGTAAGCGATCCAAATATTTTTTACCGTTCTGCGCTGTTTCTGAGCTATCTTGTAAATTTTTTGTCGCTAGTGATTTCGCCGCGTCGAGATCGGTCATGGCAATAGCAAAAGCCTCATTATTTATAGCATCACGGAATGCCGGTGATTTTTCAAAAATATAATGTAGCTGCTTTGCTGTTAGTTTATCATTTTTACCATAAGTCTTGTCATTGCTTTTCGCAGTATGATTTGACATATTTTCTATGAATTCTTTTTCATCTTTGGTTTGTTCTTTTTTTCTATTTAGTTCGGTAATTTTATCATTGATATTTTTTATTATATTTTCTTCTAGGCTTTTTGAACCAACCCATGACAGGACAAGCCCACTGCCCTGAGCTGTTTTACTCGCGCTGATAGTGCGTATTTTTTCTACGTTAATTGGCTCTATTTCGGTTATTGTCGCACCGATGGTGGTTTTTGGGTTTTTAATTACGGATCCTCTGTTGCCTCGCGAACTATCGTTCATGATTGGCTGGAATTTTTTGTAATCAAGGGCGGCAAGTAACGTGCCCATAGTTTCTTCGGTAAAGTTTTTTTCTTGATAGTGCTGCTGGGTTTCTTTGAGTGCGTTGATCGCTATATTGTTTGCCACTTCATTGGAGTTATGACCATTTCGCGCTTCTTTTTTTATTGTCCACTCTCCGTCATCACCTTTAATTAAAGCTTCCGCCTGATGAGCTAATTGTCTGTCAAATAGCCTGGCGGTAGAAGAAGGATGGTTGAAATAGTTGAGCAAATCACCACCCTGGAAGGTCATTTTAGCGAAATCATGTAACTCAAAATCATTTACCGATGTCGATATGGCTTTTACTCCGTTGCGGTAAGTATCCGAGATGCTGCCGCCTTCAAAGAATTCTGTTTTTATGTTTTCCGCTTCTTCATTTCTGCGCTTTTCATTTAGCTTCCTCATTTTTATATGGGCATCGTGGATATGAGCGCGCGCGGCGACTGATCCGGCTCTTCGGGCATTGTCGCTATGGGCGATCATTACTTGTTGTGTAAGGTTAGGTTTATCCTTTTCATGAAGTACATCATGCAGATGTTTTTTATATGCCTCGTTTTCATATGCGGCACTCATTATTCTATCTATATTTGTCATAGTATCAGGTTCCTCAAAAAGAGGGACTATACCAAGAACCGGACGTTTTATTTTTCCGTCTTTTTCTTTTTTCTCCACTGCCATTTGAACAAATTTAGCTTCCAACATATTAGCGACGCCTTGAGCCACCGTTTCCTCAGATGTTGGCTTATCACCATTTTTTTTCTTCTCTAATTGACCAGTTTCAGCAAGCACGTTATCACGTATCATGTCGTTGAAGTCACGGGCAAGTGCCATACGTTTGAAGGTATGGTAGGCGATTGGCATGGCTGTATCATCACTATATTTTTTACCGGCACCTTCGGTTATTATCTTTTCCTCAGCTTTTTGGAAGAGTTCAGCGGCTTTATTACCATCTTTTTGTAAAATTTTGGTGAGTGTTTCTACTTTTTGCTGTGGTGTTAGCTCCGAGAACTTTACTAATTCATCACCAATTTGCACTTTCCCTATTACCTCACCAACCACACGGTCATATTCTTTAGCGGTTTCCCTATACTCAATTTTTGCGAAGTTAAAACCAAAGGTGCGGAAGCGACGCAGGAGATTCAGGGAGTCTTGATTCTTGCCAGATTTTTCTTCTATCTGTCTTTTAGAGTTTTTTAATAGGTCGTTTTCAAAATCTTTATCTTTGCCAAGATTACTGCGGATTTTAGCTAACTCTTTTGATAAATTATCAAATCGTCCACTTAAGCGTGCGGGAGTTGAGTCTTTGTCTTTATCTTTTTCATCTTTTTGAGCGTCGGCGCGAAGTTTTTCTATGTTTCTTAATAATGGCTCAAGCTGTTCTAGTGCTGTATTGAATTTGGTTTTCCATTCATTTAATTCATTTATATCAAGTTTTTCTAAATCTTTGTGATAACGTTTAAGAATTGCCTGTGTGTGGAGAGCAACGGCTTCTAGTGTGTTTTCGGCGGTTATTTTTATATTGCCATCCTTGTCACCGGCGGAAGCCCATGAGCCGAATTTAGCTTTCAGGTTTAATGTGGTGGGGTCATATTTTGCGGCACCATCCCCACCTCTTACTGTGGCAAGAGCATCATCATGGTGTTTGTATAATCTCGGTAGGTCTTCATAAATATTGCCCAGATAATATAGAGGTTTTTCTATCTCGTCACGAACCGTAAGGTTTTTAGTTTCCTTTGTTCCGTCTTCTTTTTCAACTTGATGTGGTATTGGCGTTGTCTGGTATTGTTTAATAGCTCGGTTAATTATTTTTTCTTTTTCGTCGTTGTTGTCTAATTCCAGTGCTTTGTTGATTTCACGCTGTGCTTTCATTGAGGCAAGAGAGTTTACATTTGTCGGGTGGGCGGTCATTACTATTTCAAGTGTTGGCTGGTTTAGCTGCTCAACCAGTTGCGAGACAGACAACCTGTTTCCTGAACTATTATTCTTGCTTATGAGTTCTGCAACACCACCGGGAATAGTTTTGTCATGCGAGCTTTTCATTTTTTTTAGATAGTTTGAGCGGGCGGATAGCAAGGATATTTCATACAAATGTCCCATCCGCGCGTAGGAAGAGATTAATTGTTCTTTTTGATGTTTATTAAGATCTTTGAAAACAGCACTAAAAGTAGAATTTTGTATCTGTGCTGATGCTGGTTTTTGGGATCTTTCATTTCCCCATACCACGTCACGTAAATTTTTCAGCTTGTCTGCGACAACATCTCCGCCCAATTCTTCATTATTTTTTATAATATCAATTTGCCGGTTGCTTAATTCGTAAGCAAGAGTAAGAGGATTCGTAGAATCGAGAGGGTTTTGAGAGTGTCTTGCGGTATAATTTGTCATATTAAGGATTTTGTATCATTTTTATATTGTTGTTGTTTTATTAACTAAAATTATCATATATGGTTATTTGTAGTGTGACAATATTGTTAAATGTTGGGAAGTTAGGTTGAGAAGCCGAATTTTTGTGTTTTTTGTTAAATATCAATAAATTATTATATGAATTCTATAAAATATCCTCTTATCTTTGATAAAAAACGTTTACGTATTCACAAAGAGCGTTCGGTAAAAGTCTTCTCTGACCATGATTTTTTGTTTGTGAAGATGGCAGAACTTTTATGCGAACGGCTGGATTATATAAAAAAAGATTTTCCTTTAGTTCTGGATTTGGGCGCTAAGACTGGAATTCTCGCGCGAATGTTGGGAGAGAAGAAAACTATTGGTAGATTATTACAAATGGATAATTCACATGCTTTGTTATCAGCGGCAAGTGGTGATAGAATTGTCGCTGATGAGGAAGCTCTGCCCTTTGCCGATGACAGCTTTGATTTGATACTAAGCGTTGGAACTTTGCACTGGGCGAATGATCTGGCGGGCAGTTTAGTGCAAATAAGGAAAATATTAAAGCCGGACGGTTTATTTATAGCCATGCTCTTTGGCGGACAGACATTAAAGGAATTGAGAACTTCTTTTGAGAAGGCGGAGATAGAAAATAGGGGCGGGGTCTCACCACGAGTATCACCGTTTATTGACGTACAAACTGGTGGACAACTATTACAGCGCGCAGGTTTTTCTTTGCCGGTGGTTGATAGTGATGTTATAGGAGTGGAATATCCGCATCCGCTGAAGCTGATGAAAGAGCTGCGAGGTATGGGAGAAAGTAACTGTATGTTAGGCAGCGCGAAAGAGTTTACTCCTTGTTCACTGATGATGGTGGCGGTTGATAATTATCTGCGTGACTACTCAAACGAACATGGGCGCATTGAGGCGAGTTTTGAGATTATAACGCTTACCGGTTGGAAGCCTTGCGATCTTCAGCCAAAACCAGCGGTAAGAGGTAGTGGTAAGGTTAATTTAGGTGATATTTTATAAGTGCTTCTAAGCCACTTTCTCCAGCGGACTACGTCTATCAAATATTAAATCCTCAGCGGCTTCCACTTCATGCGCTGGGATTTTATGCAGGGGCATAATTTTTGATACATGGATAATGGCGGCGGTCATTCCTCTTGTGCGGGCATGGTCAAGATATACTGAGTTTAGTACATGACGAGCGGCGGGATTAAGCCCGAAAGATATATTGGAAAGCCCTAAAACAATCTGTATTTCTGGGAGTTCTTTGGCGATACGCTCTATCGCCTCCAGTGTCCATAACCCTAACTTCCTGTCATCCTCATTGCCGGTACAGATGGTAAAAGTGAGTGGGTCAATCAACAGGTCAGACGGTGGTAATCCGTGCTTATTGCAGCAGAAATCATAAAGCCGGTGAGCTACTTTTACTTTGTTTTCCACATCCTTTGCCATTCCCTGCTCATCAATGGTAAGGGCGACTACCGCCGCACCAAATTTTTTAGCGAGTGCCATGCGTTTTTCCGCTGGTTTTTCACCATCCTCAAAATTAAGAGAATTGATTATCGCTTTGCCACCATAAAGTTTAAGGGCTGATTCCAGAACATTCAGCTCAGTAGAGTCTATCACTAACGGAGCGGTGATATTGCCACGCAATCTGGTGAGCATCTCACTCATATCACGCACTTCATCACGTCCGACAAAAGCGGTACATATGTCCAAAGTATGCGACATTTCGCGCACTTGCTCCTTCGCCATATCAAGGCAGGTATCCCAGTCCTCACGCTCTTGCGCTTCACGGAATTTTTTGGAGCCATTGGCGTTGCAGCGTTCACCGATAGCAAGAATGGCGTTTTCCTGTCTAAGCTCCACAGAGTTAAATAGAGAGGCAACCGCCGGTATGAAATGAATCTCTCGTTTAGCGGGAGCAGGGCGGTTTTTGCCAGATTCTTGCTTTCTTAGCATTTCATCAAGGGCTTTGATATGGGTTTCATTAGTGCCACAACAGCCACCGATTATATTAACTCCATCTTCTTTTAAGAAACGTTCAAGCCAGCCAGCCATTTCGTTCGGTGATAATGGAAAATATACTTGCCCATCACGTATTTCTGGCAGTCCGGCATTAGGTAGGACTGATATTTTTTTCTGCCAATTTTTGGAAAGATATTGCACGTGTCTTGCCATTTCTTGCGGACCAGTGGCACAATTTAAGCCCATAACGTCAATATCCATCGCATCCATTATGGTAGTAGCCGCTGCTATATCAGTACCTACTAACATGGTTCCCGTAGTCTCAATGGTTATCTGTACCATTATCGGAAGTTTCACGCCGGTTTTAGCGAAAGCTATTTTCGCGGCGTTTATCGCTGATTTTATTTGCAGAACATCCTGTGTGGTCTCAATTAATATAGCGTCGGCTTTGCCTGTTATTAGCCCTTCCATTTGTGCTGTGAAGGATTCTTCCAGCGCGTCATAAGCGATATGACCAAGACTTGGTAGTTTTGTACCCGGTCCTACTGAGCCAATTACAAAACGTTTCCTGCCGTCATTCGCGAATTCGGCGATCGCCTCGTGCGCCAGTTCGCAAGCCCTGCGGTTTATCTCAATAGTTTTATCTTCAAGTCCGAATTCACCAAGTGTTATGGTTGAGCCACCGAAAGTGTTGGTTTCTACCGCGTCCGAACCCGCCGTCAGATATTTCATATGGACATCACGGATAAAGTCAGGGCGGGAAAGATTGAGGATCTCCGAGCAGTTTTCCTGTCCCCAGTAATCTTTTTCCGTTTCAAGGTTAGCGCCCTGAATCTGTGTTCCCATCGCTCCATCAAGTAGAAGCACATTATTCTCTATAAAATCTAAAAAATTGGTCATAATAATTTTCAATCAATATAATATGTTGCGATTATATCAGGATTGTTACCTGATTTTACTAATTTAGTTAGAATGTCATGACATTCTAAGTCATCTAAAAGGTCGTCGTCTATATCAAGTTCATCTTGAAAAACAGCAATGCTTTGAGAGCTTGCATTGGCGGACATGGTTTCTCCACTTTCTAGCAGGATAGATATTGTTTCCTGACCAATATTTTTAATTATTCCTATTTCGCTTCTTATAAATTCTAGCAAACACATTTCATTTAAGCGAAATATAAATACGATTATTTTTTTATCTAAAAAATCGTTTATTGTTTCCTCAGGGTAATATCTTGGGGTAAGTGGTTTATTGATACGCTGGGTTTTAGAGCTTAGAATATTATAAAATTGCTCAAGACCGCTAGTATCGCTTGGGATATAGAGTCTTTCATTGTTTTTGAAATCAAAATAGAATCCTCTCCAGTTCACTTCCATGTTTGATAAGTCTTCCCATAGAAAAATCTTACGTGATAGAGGAGTGTTCTTAATTATAGATTCTTCATTAAATAAAAGCTTAACAAAGAAGCTATGATAACAATACATTATCGTCCCAATCCATATTAAGATTGTCAAGAACACAGCGACTAATTTGTTTCTTGTATTCTCCTCAATATTCATCAAGGTACAGTATCCTGCTTTGGAAGCTCCATATGTTATAATAGTACTAAAAATTAATAAACCAGCCATGATTAGCCAAGAAGATTTTTTATAGCGCATTCTAAAAAAATCACCTGATTTTTCTTCTATATTGACGGAGTTGCGATTGGCTAAGTCAGAGAGAAGGAAACACAGGACTGCTACGATAATTCCAATAAACGCAATTTGTCCGTCTAAAGGCCAATTAAAGAAACTTTTCATTGTTTATTATTTTTCTCTAAAGTTTTTACAAAATGATAGCTATTTATAATATATTCCTTTCGGAAATAAAAGTGGTTAGCTATTATATACAAGATAAATGATCTTTAGGCTATTTTAGCGTACTGTTTTGTATTGTTGATAAAAATTTTTGTATACTTAGAATAAATAATGGCTAAATCTACCTCACAATTTGTCTGTCAGTCATGTGGTGCGATTCATCCTAAATGGGCGGGTAAGTGCGGTGATTGCGGGCAGTGGAACACGATTTCCGAACAGGTCATGGAGGTCACTCCTAAAGGACTTTCGTCTGGAGGTAAAGGGAGGAAAATAGAGTTTGTTCCGCTTGATTTTAACCTGCCGGACGCTAGTCGTGCTGGTACCGGTATCGGGGAACTTGATAGGGTGCTTGGTGGTGGACTGGTTTCTGGGAGTGCTATACTTATTGGCGGAGATCCTGGAATTGGCAAGTCAACTTTATTGCTGCAAACTGTAGTGTCTTTAGCGGAAATTGGGCTTTCCTGTGCTTATATAACTGGTGAGGAATCGGTTTCACAAGTAAGTCTTAGAGCAAAAAGACTGGGGTTGCAGAGCAGCAAGGTACTCATGGCTTCGGCAACCTCAGTGCGTGATATAATCTCAACTATAGATAAAGATTGTCCCGATGTTTTGATCATTGACTCGGTACAAACTATGTTCATTGACAATATAGAGGCGGCACCGGGTACGGTGTCGCAAGTGCGCGCCGCCAGCCATGAGTTGATAAAGTTGGCTAAAAAACGTGGTATAGCTTTGTTTTTGGTTGGTCATGTCACCAAGGACGGGCAGATAGCGGGACCACGTGTTTTAGAGCATATGGTAGATACCGTGCTTTATTTTGAAGGGGAACGTGGGCATCAATTCCGTATCTTACGCTCGGTGAAAAATCGTTTCGGCGCGGCGGATGAGATCGGGGTTTTTGAAATGCGCGAAACTGGGCTTGAAGAAGTGTTAAATCCATCATCATTGTTTCTTTCCGATAGAGAAGCGCCAGTAAGTGGAGCTTGTGTATTCGCAGCGATAGAGGGGACGAGACCATTACTTGTGGAAATTCAAGCGCTTGTATCGCCTTCTTATATGTCATCGCCACGTAGATCTGTGGTTGGCTGGGATTCTAACCGTCTTGCTATGATTCTTGCCGTACTTGAAACACGTTGTGGGATAAGATTTTCTGATAAGGAAGTGTATCTTAATGTCGCTGGTGGTATAAGGATTAGCGAACCGGCTGCTGATCTCGCCGCCGCCGCCGCTCTGCTCTCCGCCCTTTATGACGTTCCCATTGCTGGTAAAGTGATTATGTTTGGGGAAATTGGGCTTTCCGGTGAGGTTAGGGCGGTTTCACGCGCGGAGCAGCGGCTTAAAGAATCAGAGAAGCTAGGATTTGAACAGGCTTACACGCCAAAAGGTAAATTTAAGGATTTGACTATAAAGATAAAAACTGTAGAAACAGTGCAGGGATTAGCCAGTAGGCTTTTTGGTAGTAAGTAAAATATATAAAAGTAATGAGAGGGTGTTATGCTGGATGCTCAATTGAATTATTTTGATATGGCGGTAATAGCGATTATGGCTATTTCCGCTGGTCTTGCGTTCTTTCGTGGGTTTGTCAAAGAGATACTATCATTAATCGCTTGGGTTGGCGCATGGTTTGTTACCGTATATTTCTTCAAGGATGTAGCTGAATCGCTTAAACCTTACTTCACTAGACCGGAAATAGCCGCTGTATGCGCTACTATTGTACTTTATCTTTCCGCGCTTATTGGTTTTGCTATAGTTAACCGTATTATAATAAAAATTCTTAAGTCTGGTGAGATAGGAATGCTTGATAATTTACTGGGCATGGCTTTTGGCGCGGTAAGAGGAGCTATTATTATCGCTATTGGTTTTTTTATGATTACACTTGCCATTCCTGAGAATAGCCGTCCGCAGTGGATCTCCCAGGCAAAGACTTTGCCTTATGTTGAGGAAGTAACTCTTCTTATGGCGAAGGCGGCTCCTGATTACTTAAAAGAACTTTCTAATTTGCGTAAAAAGGCTGAGGATAACGTACGTCAGTCTGGTTTGGATAGGATTGATGATGAGGTCATGGATACCATTAAAGATAATGAGTATAACAGGACGATAGATATTCCCTCAGTTGGGGATATTAATCAGAAATTGAAAGATGCTGGCAATAGTCAGAAAGATAATTTTAATGATGTTATAAAAAATATGAATAATAGATGAAGTTAGTTGAAGAGAGAAAATGCAGAATACATCAATATTGAGAGCGATTCCTAAGGCTTTTTATTCCGGTGATATTTATCGGGAGGTGGCTAGAGATTGGCAGGGATTTGGTTTTCTGTATATGTTTGTTTTAACATTGATCATCAGTGTACTGGCGACTGTTGTTCTTATATTCTATACATCAGCTATTGATCTTAAGAAGCCGTTTGATTTTGAGTTTTTTATTAATCAAGCGCCGGTAATGACCATAAGTAACGGAGTTTTATCTACAGACGTTCCGATGCCTTATTACATTAAAGATCAGAAAGGGGTTGCTGTTGGGATCATTGATACTGACCGTCCGGTTACAGACTGGTCAGAGCGTATGGATGAGTATAATGTATATTTTGTCATTGGCAAAGATATGGTATTGGTAAAGAAGGGTTCTAGGACTACTGAGAAGAGGTTGTTTAATATACCGAAAAATACTAATGAGATAATAAATCAAAGTTATTTACGGAGTTTTGTATTGGACATTATAAATAATCTTTGGATTATCGTGATAGTGGTGATGATTATAGCGTTTATAGGGAGTTATTTGTTTGGGATTGTTAGTTTGCTGGTGTATGGTTTGCTCGGTCTTGTTATTAATCTATTTATGAAAACTGACCTTTCTTACAAAGATTTTGTTCGTTTATCAGCGGTGGCGGCGACCGCTAGCTCGTTATTCGTGGCGTTGCTACTGGTTGGTATTAATGTATCGCTCTGGGTTTATTTCTTTGTGGATATGATTTATCTACTTTTTGCGACTAAGGTGAATCAGAGATGACACCATTTGACGATGATAAACTACATGAAGAATGCGGAGTATTCGGGATATTTGGGCATGATGACGCTTCGGCGCTTACCGCTTTGGGGTTGCATGCTTTGCAACATAGGGGACAAGAGGCCGCTGGTATAGTTTCGCATGATGGTAAGCATTTTTATGCTCATCGCGCGCAAGGGCTGGTTGGTGATAATTTCAATTCGGCGGATATTATTGGTAAATTGAAAGGTTACATGGCGGTTGGACATAATCGTTATTCAACAACTGGTGAGACTTTGCTGCGTAATGTACAGCCGTTATTCGGTGATTTTAGTTTTGGTGGGCTTGCGGTTTCTCATAACGGTAATCTTACTAATGCTCTTACTTTGCGCCGTCAGTTGATAAATGAAGGCTCTTTGTTTCAGTCAACTTCTGATACGGAGGTAATTATCCATTTAATAGCTGTTTCTAAACAGACGAGTGTTGAGGATAGGCTTTGTGACGCGCTTGCAAAAGTGGAAGGGGCTTATTCGTTGGTGGTGATGAGTAATGATATGCTGATTGGGGTAAGAGACCCGTACGGAGTTCGCCCACTGGTAATGGGCAGGCTCGGTGATTCCTATATTCTGGCATCGGAAACCTGCGCTCTTGATATTGTCGGTGCTACTTATGAGCGGGATGTTGAGGCTGGAGAGATGGTAATTATAACTGGCAGTGGTGTTCGTTCACTAAAACCATTCGCAAGCACACGTCAGCGTTTCTGTATTTTTGAGTATGTATATTTTTCTCGCCCTGACTCAATTAGTGAGGGACGGAATGTTTATGAGGCACGTCAGCGTATTGGAGCGTGGTTAGCCCGTGAAACTAGTGTTAAAGCTGATGTAGTCGTTCCTGTGCCTGATTCTGGTATACCCGGTGCCATTGGTTATGCTAAGGAGTCCGGCATACCGTTTGAGCTTGGGATAATCCGTAATCATTATGTCGGGCGGACTTTTATTGAGCCATCGGACAATGTCCGCCATTTGGGAGTAAAGCTTAAACATAACGCTAATAAAGAGATTATCGCTGGAAAACGAGTGATATTGGTTGATGATAGCATTGTGCGTGGCACCACCTCAAAAAAGATAGTAACTATGATAAGAGAGGCGGGAGCGGCGGAGATTCATATGCGTATAGCGAGTCCGCCAACTACTCATTCCTGCTTTTATGGGGTTGATACGCCAAGACGTGAGCAATTAATGGCATCAAATCATAGTATAGAGGATATGGGGAAACTAATCGGTGTGGACAGTTTGGATTTTATCTCTATTGACGGGATGTATCGGGCGGTTGCTGGAATTGAGCGTGACGCGGAAAAACCTCAATTTTGTGACGCTTGTTTTTCCGGTAATTATCCAATAGCGCTTACCGACGCTGAAAATAGTGGGTTACAGGATGATTTATTCTCAGAAAGGGCGTATAGCTGATGTCTGGCAAGCTTGATAATAAAATAGCTTTGATAACCGGCGCGACGCGGGGGATTGGTTTTGCGGTCGCTAAAAGGTTTGCCGCTGAGGGAGCGCAGGTTATAGCGGTTGGGCGGAGCAAAGAGGGTCTTGAGAAACTTGATGATGAGGTAAAGGAAACTGGTGGGAAAGTAACTCTTGTTGAGATAGATCTACTGGATAATGAGAAGTTAGATATGTTAACACGGCTTATCGCCGGTCGTTTTGGCAGGTTGGACATATTAGTTGGTAACGCGGGGATTCTTGGGGATTTAACTCCTGTAGCTCATACTGAAATGAAACAATGGGAGAAGGTAATAGCGATTAATCTTACCGCTAATTACAATCTCATCCGTCATTTTGATACTTTGCTAAAAGCCTCACCAGCGCCAAGGGCGATGTTTGTGTCGTCAGGTGTTACCAATGGCGCGCACGCTTATTGGGGGGCGTACGCGGTGAGTAAGGCGGGGCTGGAAAAGTTGGTGGAGACTTACGCCGCTGAGAACGCTAAAACTAGTCTCAGAGCGAATTTTATTGATCCGGGAGCTGTGCGCACTCGGATGCGGGCTTCGGCTTTTCCCGGTGAGGATCCTGATACATTGCCGCACCCTGATGAAATTACTAATGTTTTTGTAAAACTCGCTGGTGATGATGTGGCTGAAACTGGTAAAAAGTTTTTTGCTCAGTAGTTAAGATATAGTTTGCCTTGATATTAAAAATTGTTTACCTTTGTTCTTTGATTAATGTTCAGGAATATAAAAATGTCAGAGAAACAACAGGCGGCGCTTGCGGAACTAGACAAAGATCTTAAAAAAAATTATGAGAATATAAAAGATAAATTACGCTCTCTTTATAATGATCTTCAGATAAAGTTGTCTGTTATTCCTGAAGGTGACAATTCCATACATTTCTATTACGCTGACTTAAAGGGTAAACTTACAGAAATTCCAGCGGAAGATAGTAACAAGCTGGGGGGAAATACAGAGGAAGCTAAAAAGCATAATCTCTTGGCAAAAAATATTCCAAATAATGCTAATCGTATTATCACTCGTGGTAAAATAAACGCTGACTCCATTCCTTATGGTTTATCGGTTTATGCAGGTGATGATATAGTTTTAGACGCGTCGGAAGCTGACATTCTTGCTAGTGGAAAGAATATTTCCATTAATGAGATGAATGATCACAGTAATAAATTAGAGCATAGTCTGTATGCGAAGGGTAATGTTTCTGCTGGTTTTGTGGGTAATAACCCCAGCATGGGTAATAACGCTGTATTGGCTGGTGGTGACATAAGTGTTTTAGAGTCAGATGTGAGTTTATTTGCTGGTAGTAACGTTGATGCCCATAGGTTGAGTGGTATGGTTAACGCTGTTGGTGATATAAAAGCTGATTTTGTCTCACCTAAACATGATGATATATTCCCTCCAAAATTGATGGCTGGTGGTAGTATCGTAGTAAAAGATGCTTATGCAAATATGGCTAGCGGTAAGGATATTATTTTCACTGGTGATAACGTTAAGTTAATCGGTGGCTATCGGGCTAAAAATAGTATTTCCGCTGCGGGAATAGATCATAGTTACTACAATGACACAGAAGTTCAGGATTATTATGATGGAATACCAATTGTAACCCCTAAACTACATTCCACTGATACAGAAAAACCCGAAAGTTTTGTTGGTGAACATGTCCATGTAAATGACTGGAAAAAACACATAGAAGATATGAACAAACCATCATCACGGACTGGAAATTTGTCGCAGGCTAAGAAAGAGGCCGCTTCTCAAGAGAGAAAATAATCAGTTGGATTTATTTTTGTGATTGAGATAAATATTGACCATGTCAATATTGAAATCCACCATAACCATTAGTTTTTACACCTTGCTCTCACGAATACTGGGTTTTGTTCGTGACATAATCATAGCCTCTAGTCTGGGGGCGGGGTTTTTATCTGACGCTTTTTTTGTCGCTTTCAAGCTGCCGAATTTCCTGCGCCGGCTGTTCGCGGAAGGAGCTTTTAATTCCGCTTTTGTCCCACTATTTTCTGGCACTCTTGTTAAGGAAGGACAGAGTAGAGCAAAAGAGTTCGCGAGCGAGGCAATGTCGTTTCTTCTGCTGGTTTTGCTGGTTGTTGCCGGTGTGTTCATTATCGCCATGCCTTATCTGATGTATGTTCTCGCACCCGGATTTTCTGATGATATGGACAAGTTTAATTTAACGGTGACGCTAACTCGTATCACCATGCCTTATATTATTTGTATTTCGTTGGTATCTTTGCTTGCGGGTATTCTAAATAGCGGCGGAAAGTTCGCCGCCGCTGCCGCTACTCCGATAATACTTAATTTATGTCTTATCATAATACCTTACGTCATTGGTGATTTAGTACCGACTCTTGCCCACGCTTTTGCCATAGCGGTTACGATTGCCGGAGTGCTGCAATATTTATGGTTGGTAAGGTTTTGTTTGCGGCAGGATATGTTGCCAAAATTTGTCCGCCCACGTTTTACCTTGAAGGTAAAGCGGCTTTTGGTGTTGATAGCGCCGGCGGCGCTGGGAGCAGGGGTGGCGCAGATAAATCTGTTCGTGGATATAATCATCGCCTCACAGTTTGATGGTGGGGTTTCTTACCTATATTACGCCGATAGAATAAGTGGCTTACCGCTTTCTATGATCGGGGTGGCGGTAGGCACTGCCTTGTTGCCGCTGCTTTCACGGCAGATAAGTGAGGGAAAACGTGCGGAGAGTTTTAGTAGCCATAACCGTTCTATTGAGCTGGCGATGTTTCTTACGATTCCTTCTTCTGTCGCGTTGTTTATTCTCGCTCAGCCAATAATCAGCGTGATGTTTGAACGTGGGGAATTTAAGGCGGCTGATACTATTGGTACTTTTCACGCGCTGATGGCTTTCGCTCTTGGTCTTCCAGCGTTTATTCTGGTAAAGATATTGGTTCCAGCTTTTTACGCCAATGAGGATACGAAAACACCATTTAAGATCGCTACCATTTGTATTGGGGTGAATATATTTTTTAATCTGTTGCTGATGATTCCGTTGCAGCATGTTGGGCTGGCGCTTGCTACTTCTATCGCCAGTTGGGTAAATGTCATTCTTCTTTTGCGTAGCTTGCGGAATAAAAGCTGGATTTTAGTTGAGAAACAAATGTTATCACAGATGATAAAAATATTCGTGGTAAGTCTTATTATGGGAGTTGTATTATGGTTGCTCGTGCCGTTTGCCATGCCTTATATGGTAAGTGATGCAGAGCAGTATATAAGGTTTATATCACTTATACTACTTTGTCTTTCTGGTGTAGTAGTTTATTTCGTAGCCGGATTTATATTTGGTGTGACGCAAAGTAAGCGATTTTTGTTGGGAGCGATAAGGAGAAAATAGAGTTATGGTTAGTATGTTATATGTAACTTTCGCCTCTAAGAGCGACGCGGTTATGGTCGCTGAGAAGTTGCTTGCGGAAAATCTTATCGCTTGCGCTAATATACTGGAAGGATCTACCTCTATTTACCGTTGGAAAGGAAAAACCGAGCGGCAACAGGAAGTGATATTGCTGGCGAAAACTACTAGTGAAAAAGTAGAAAAATCTATGAGGAGAGTTAAGGAGCTACATGGTTATGACCTTCCATGTGTGCTGTCATTTAATGCTGATACTGGTTTGCCAGAATTTATGGATTGGGTAGCGGGTGAAGTCGTTCGTTATGAGTGATATGATAGGGTTAGTAGTTGACTGTGGCAATCGCATTTAGATACAATGTCACCCCGCATTTATTGCGGGGTCTGGTGGATTGCAGGACAATCCAGTGAAAAGCTCTGCTTTTCACAACCGGATGCCGTCATAAAGACGGCATGACACAGTGTGTCAGCCGCCACGTTGTAGGTTGAGTGGTTTCATACTATTCATTCTGTTCATCCATTTGCGTGTTGGAATGTCCTTTTTATCCACAAATTCGGGCTCGTTTTTTTCCTTGAAGTCTTTTATCTCGCGTTTAATCAAACCCAGCCACTCTTTTTTCTTTTCAAGGTCAAGACCGGATTCAACCATCGTATCCAGCTTTTGCATCAACTCTTCCGCCTTCTTTTCGGTGGAGACTCTGAGTGGATAACCGTTTTTTACCAGCCTGCCATCTTCACTTACTGGAAACCCACCATAAGGATCGGGATGTATTTTCCCTTCACCGATATTTTTACGTACCGTATTTTTTATAATTTTAGGAGAATGACCAAGACTATCGGGGATAAAACTGTAATTCCCATTTTTTTCTATGAACTCCCCGTTCATCCCGAAGATTTCGTTGGATAGAGCCTTTTCTAATAATTGTTTTATGCGCTTGCGGTGATTGGGGTGGGGAATGTTTTTATCATCGTAATTATATTTTTTAAGGTCACTAATAACAGCCTGTAAGCTGCTTGCAATTTTGTCTATCGGCTCAGCGAATCTGTCAGCGTGTAGCTCATCTAAATGCAGCAGTTTGTTAGGAGTAAGCTCTCCTTGCTCAACAATTGTTGTTCGTTTTTTATCTTTATTCTTATTCGTTTCATAATAACTCCCTCTAGCGGCATAACTGTGATAAACATGTCCCCATTCGTGAGAAATAACGGCTATAGCCTCTCTCATGGATTGCTGTTTACGTAAATAAGGCAATCCTATGATAAGCTCATGATAAGTAGGATCATAACTCATATTATCAAGATCTTTATCTATCATGATGGCATATAATGGTTTGGGGGTCCTACATATTTTCCCCGCTCCATACGCCACTTCAAGCCCAGGCTTGATAAGTTGTTCATAAAGTTCCGGATGTATTTCTTTTATGTTGGAAAAGGGAAATGATACTCTGTTAAAATCCATAATTTTTTCTAGCTTATCCGCCAGTTCTTGAGGGGTCAGGGAGGATTTATGAGTATTTTTTGAATTTGTTTTATTAATTTCCATGTATGATCTTATAGCATAAACATTATGGGGGTGCATTAATTTTTATTAACAATAGTCTATGCCCCCAGTTCTAGGCTATATAAATAATAGATTGTTTTTCCTGAATTATTTTCCTATATCCTTTTTTACGGTCATTGCTGGTTTAGGGTTATTTATCGCCGTGCGGTATTTTTTCGCTTCCACCACTGGCTGACAGGTTGGAGCGTATAGTTGTTTTTCCGCCTCAACCAATATTATTCCACCTAGTATTCCCTCCAAAAAATCCCCAAAAAAACGGCATATGAAGTCTCCAATTTTTTCCATTCTGGTGGCGGCTTTCCATAAAATATTTATTTTGGTTGGTGGCATGAATAGAGCAGACTTTACTTTTGTGACATTAAACTGGTTTTGACTTAACAGCTCACACATTTGAGCTTTAGTAAATGGTCTGCCATAACCGAACGGGCTGCTAGAGGAGCGTGACCATAAACTTCTTCTATTGGGGATAACTATAAGTATTTTGCCATTTATAGATAATACCCGCCATAATTCCTCAATCATCGCCGATAGTTGCTCACTATTTTCTATAGCGTGGATTAGGAGAATTCTATCAATTGATTCGCTAGCGAATGGTAATATATGCTCATGTGAGATTATTACTTTATTATCCTTACCATTTGGCCAATAGGCAGCCCCTTGTCTAGCGGGCATACAGGCGGTAAGAGAAGTTGAATGTTCCATGTATGGTGAAAGGTAAGGAGTGGCGTAGCCAAACCCAACCATAGATTTATCTTTTTCCTCTGGCCAAATACGCAATATACAGCGGGCTATCAGATTGCGCACGGATTCACCGAATTGTGTGGCGTAAAAGCGGCGTAGTGTTATTATATCAGGATCGTACATGTTATTTGGTTTTATTTGTTATTTACGCTATGTTACATTCCCCAGGCTTTATGTATAGCATAATCGGTATAAAATAAGATTAATTCATGAGTAATTTCCTTAAGTTTTTATTGTCTATATTATTTATGGCGTATGTATGTACACTGTCGCCATATTCTTTCGCAGAAGACAGAAAAGAATTTGATTTTACAGGAAAAATTTTCAATCTAGCTAAAGAAAAAAGATGGGATGATGCTCTATACAAACTCAGTAATAGCAGTGATAGCGCTTTGTTAACTTTAACCAAATGGCGTTATTTGGTAGCTAGAGATTCTGATCCTGGGTTTTATGAAACGGTGGATTTTTTGAATAAATACCCAGATTGGCCGCTACGTGATAGGATTTTGGTAAAAGCCGAAAGAGCGATATTTGCCGATATGGTGGATAAGGATATGGTCATAAAATGGCTTACCGCTAATCCGCCAATTACTGGTGTTGGCAAAATGGCACTTGCTGACGCTATGCTTAAGAAGGGTGGATATAAGCAAAAAGATATAAAAAAACTGGTAGAGGAAGCGTGGATTTATGGTGACTTTAATAATGACGAGGAGAAATACTTGTTATCACGGTTCGCTAAATTTTTGAGCGATAAAGATGATATAAAAAGAACGGATCGTCTTTTGTGGGAAGGTAAGATAATCAGCGCTAAACACATGCTGGACAGGCTTCCTAAAAAATACGCTAATCTTTATAAAACTAGAATGTATTTGATGTTGGATAAAAGAGGAGTGTCTAAGATGTTGCGCGCTCTGCCAGCGTCAATGAGAAATGATAGTGGTATTATTTACGAACGGATGCGCTATCGTGACAGACGTAAGGATGAAAAAGGCGTAAGAGAGATGTTGCTTGGCGTTTCTGGTAAAGTGCCTTATCCAGAGAAATGGTGGTATTACCGCAAGAAAATTATATATTCCGCTATAAGTAAAGGTGATATGAAGCTGGCTTTACGGCTTGCCAGTAAGCATGGTCAAGTTGATGGAGCGTCGCAGGCGGATGCTGAATGGATTAAAGGTTGGTTATTACTCAGATATGGTAACAACGCTGGCAAGGCGGCTAGTATTTTTGAGCGGATGTTTGACAAGGTTGGTTATCCGATAAGTAAATCCAGATTTGCCTATTGGGCGGGGCGGGCTTATCAGAAAATTGGTAAGTCTGATAAAGCAAATAGTTGTTTTAAGAAAGCGGCTAATTATCCGACTACTTTTTATGGGCAGCTCGCTATTAAGTCACTTGGCGTTTCATTTTCTATAAATAGTGATGATAATATCTCAATAAATTCCCGTGATAGGGAGAAATTTTATTCTCGGGATATTGTGAAGGCGGCGATAGTTAGTCTTAATTATGGTGAGGAAGAAATAGCTGATTATCTTTTAGGTCATTTGGTGATGAATGCTGCAAGCAAAGAAGAAGCTGCACTTGCAAGTGAGATTGGCGTAAAATATGGTAAATTACATATTAGTGTTCGTAGCTCCAGAAAAGCTATGCTTAACAATATTATATTGCTTGATAAAACCTATCCTATTCTTGGGTTGTATGATGAGCATATTTTGCCGCCAGAGCTGGTGCATTCCATAATTCGTCAAGAAAGTGAGTTTAACAGAGAGATAACCAGTAGCGCGGGAGCACGTGGGCTTATGCAGGTAATGCCAGCAACAGCAAGACACACAGCTCGTAAGAGTGATATAAAATATAGTAAAGACAGGTTGTATGATGAGGATTATAATATAAATATTGGTAGTCTTTATCTTAGTCGGATGCTTGATAATTATGATGGTTCACTGATTTTAGCAATAGCCGCTTATAACGCTGGTCCGGGTAATGTTAATAAATGGATAAAACAGATGGGAAGACCTACTGGTGATATTAATTCCAGAATAGACTGGATTGAAAAAATACCTTTTTCCGAGACTAGGAATTATGTGCAACGTGTATTAGAGAATTTACAGCTTTATAGACATATTATTAAAGACGGTAATTTTTCAGATAAATCAAATGGTTTAAGGATAGAAGAAGATTTATTGCTATAGACTTTGTTATATCTGTGTAAAATGTTTTGTTTAGATACAATACTTGCTTTGCTCAGAGAATTGCTTGTTCTTGGTGGTTATTTAGATGATAGTTATTCCAAGCGAAAATTACTTAATCAATGCTTGTACGAACAGAAAAATTGTTGTAGAAGGTATTCCCTTCTGGAATTTCGGTATATTGACGCGGGGTGGAGCAGCCTGGTAGCTCGTTAGGCTCATAACCTAAAGGTCGTCGGTTCAAATCCGGCCCCCGCAACCAATGAGTCCGAGGTACATATCTATCGGAAAGTACACGACATCTGGTAATCACCTGTTTCCAATGTCTTGCCAGCGGCGTTGTCCAAATCTTCCTGAATCATTTTCATCTGCTGAATAACAGCCCGTTTTGCTGTTTCAGGCTCTACCGCTCTTGCAGCACAACAACTCCGCCGCTCGTGGATCTGCATCGAAATGGATGCCACTTACCACCAGAGTGCCGTTAACCGTTTAACGTTAGCCAACGGATAGGAGAGAGTTATGATATTAACTTTTTGCCGATTTCTTTTCAAAAAGAGGCAATATTCTTTTCATCTTTGCGTTACGTTCGATAAAATACCACGACATCCAAGTAACCAAGATAATTGTAGGGACAGCTATTGAAAATAATACAAAGATCTCTGTAGTGCTACGTGCGTTCATAGAGCCGAACATATACATTCCCGTAAACCATAATATGACATAATGCCATAAATACAGGCTGTATGAGCACATAGATAGACCAGTGAGCATTTTTATTACTTTTGTCTCTTTATATTTTATAAAAAAACTTTCACTAAAAACCAGACCAAGCACCACCAGAGTAACAAGAAAATATTTTTTTATGTTATAGGGGTTTTGCGGTAAATATTCCCAACTCACATAGATTACGCTGGTTACTGCGACAGCAAAAAATAAAATCTTATTAAGATTTGATGTAAAAAATATACGCAAATAAGATAAGTCTCTGATAAAATATATCGCGATCCCAAATAAGAATGGAGTAACTAGATGTGGTAAAGGAACTATCTCACTTTTTAGTAAAAAAAAAGTAAGAAAACCTGTTATAACTAGCGAGATTGCTTTTATTAAGTAGTTAGTTCGTAATATCGCTAACATAAAAAAGGGTAATATGCTATAAAATGCGAGTTCATATGTAAGAGTCCACATCGGAGCGTTCCAGTGTGGATTAAGACCAAACATCCCTCCTATAATGTTACTCAGATCAAAATGGTCATATTTTTCCCATGCCGACCAATTTCCCGACATAGTCCGGTAGTGCCAGCTGATACCAACAGAAACCAACACTGTTATGAAGGTTAGTGACCATATACGCAGCATACGTGCCGCATAGAATATGGTTACGGCTTTTGCTATATTATATTTATTAAAATATTTAATAAAACTGGCAGTTGTTACAAAGCCACTAAGCACAAAAAAACCAATAATTGCTATGTCTGACCCTCGTAGAAACGCGTGATATACGAACTTAAATGTGGGACTAATTCTTAAAAACACATCATCAATGCGCGCAAAACAATGCCAGAGTACGACTTCTAAAGCACATAGACCTCTTAGTAGCTCAAGGGACAGGTAAAAGTTATTTTTTGTGTTTGTCTTATTATTCATTTACACGGATAATTTGTAGTTGAAATAATCTCAGCAAGATTTTATATACGATTACTTTATATTTAATTATTGTTCAAAAAGTTAACATCTATATTTTCATCACTAATCTTGCCAAAGATTCCATCTCCTATGGTAAAGTAATCTATCTGTTTAATGTCAAAATCATGAAGGTTGGTTTTAGCGATTTCTTTGCCGTTGTTGGTAACAGACATAGAGTTTGAATCTATCGTGATTACTAGATTTACATTACTGTCAATGACAGTTGTTAAACAGTTACTATCAGTTTTGCTATAAATCCTGCCATATTCATTGGCCTGAGAATCTGTCATAAAGGATGGTTTTGGAATATCTTTACTCCATCCACCTAAATTTGAAGAAGATATAAATAGAGAGTTTTTATAATTAACCATAGATGTCGCGCGCTGTCCAAAAAATGAATAGGCAGGATATTTGCCATTATTACCAGATTCTAAATTAGACAGATAGGGAACATCTCCATCTTTTACTACTGGATGTGAGAATAGTCTTTTTGTTTTTATCCAACCGTTACTCTCTAATGGCTTTTCCCAAACCTCACCTTGTGGCCAAAAGCCAGCATATAAATCACCGCAAAACATTGAAACAGATTGAAGCTCACGATTCTTATGCTCCGTATCATCATAGGGGCTAAGAGGTGTTGGTGTTATAATTCCATCCCCCAATTTCCAGAACCTACCAGTTGGGTATTCGCCAAGCAATGTTCCATCTTTAGCTCTTATAGAAGAATATAATTGTGTTTTATAAAGAGCATCAAAGTCTTTTGCTTGCTTGTCACATTTAACTCCGCCGTCAGAAGTCTTTTTTCCTCTACACCATCCCTGCCTATTATGAAACAAGACATCGCCTCTATTAGTAACGGCAACCGTATTTAACTCATTGCCGCCATAGGCAAAGACTATGGATTTAGGTGTTGTAGCAATTTTATTACAATCATTAGGCTTAGATAATTTACACGCCTTTACTACCCAGTCTCCATTTTTCTCCGCTCCATAAGAGTATTGATAACCTATATTTTTGAATGGCTCAGGAGATATTTTAACGGGATTATTATCAAAAATATATTTGCCAATTTTAGAGTCTTTTAGAGGATAATAATCACCGTCAGGTGCATCAAATAAAAACAGCTTCTCATCTGACTTTATTACGTATGCACTACGTAAACTCTCTATAGTTCTAGGTAAGGCAATAAATTCTGAATCCATATTAGGGGTTCGTACGAACATATGAATCTCACCAAGCGCGCTAGATGCGGAGTAGGTGTTCCAAGTTAGTGGAAAGCCCGCTGAGAAAACTAGTTTATTGTCTTTGGAGTAAGCGGATATTATCGTTCCACTAATAGTAGAATCAATAAGCTTAGTAGGTGATGAAACATTTATGGTGATTTTATTGCCAGAAGTCGGGACAGAAATTTTGTTTTCTGGAGTTTTTTCAACATACTCCCACTTTTGAGTTTCCATAGTCACGTATGATTGCTTTTGGAACCCCTCACCTTTGAGAAAAGCATTTTTTAATAGAACTACTGCAATTAGTGTAAATACTATAGGAAGAGAATATAAAAACAGCTTTTTCATTAGTTACTTGTCCTTAGCACTTTTAATATAGGGCATTTTTGGCTGTTTCTAGCATAAGGATTTTTTTCCTACAATAGCTATTGGTTACAAGCGGTATAATTAAAACCATCTAATAGTACTAATTTTTCATTGACAACCATCGGTTGATATAGTTTTTTGTTAACTCTTTTTAGTCATTAAAAGTTAAAATATTTATGATTGGTTTAGCAAAGCCTCAGATGGTTAATAACAAAAATAATATTCTGGCTATTATGCCGCCTGATAAGCGCAGCCGTTTGCTTGGTGATATTTTAACTCTTATGACCGCTTCCTCCGCCCATGCTGATTATAAGATTAAGCATTTTAGTGAAGTTGTTCTGCCGCCAGTGCAGTTAAATCAATATCGTATTTATCATGACGCAAGTAACAGACCTGTAGGCTTTGTGTCATGGGCGAAGTTTTCTAAAGAGGTGGAGGATAAATTCTTAAATGAGTCCAAGCCGCTTACTTTAGAAGAATGGGCAAGTGGTGATATTATCTACATTATGGAGTTTATCGCCCCGTTCGGACACGCGAAAAGAATTATCAGCGACCTGAAAAAACACTACCCAAACCACAAAGCCCACGCCGTGCGCTTCAACCCAGCAACCAACTGCAAGAAGCTGATGGTGTTTGCTAGTGAGGGGAATGTGATAGATGAGAGGAAGGCGGAGGGATGAGAAAATTTTTATATATATTTATGCTGCCAATATTACTGGCGGCATGCACGCGATATTCAGAGGCAGAGTTAATGGAAATGATGGATACCAGCTATTCTACAGGCTCAGCAAAGGCTGATAAGGAATTAGCTGAATATATTGAGGGAGCAAAGATGGGTAATAGCGATTCTCACGTTGCTCTTGCGGAAGTCTTTTGTGGTGAAGTTTGCTTTACTCCAAATGATAATCTACCTGATGAGAGAAAAGAAAAATTGTTAAAAGCCTTTAAATGGAGAAGTAGCCTTGGTGTCAAAACTAGCTATGTTAAAGCGTATGCTCACTTCCTGTTAGCTGATAACTTTAAAATTAGCTACAGAAAGACTAGAAAATCACTTGAAAAACATATGACTAAAGAGGAAATCGATAAAGCAAATTCTCTTACACACATCTGGCAAGAAAGAGAAGAAAAATATAGAAAATCTTATAGATAAGGGAAATGAAAAATGTCTACAACCTATCAGCTTATATTTCACGTTACGGATAATGGAGGTTTTCCAAATGTCGGGCATACTTTTGTAGAACTTAAAGCTATTAATGATGGCTCATCAAGTAGTGTGTATCGTGGGAAATGGCCGGAAGATCATGGAATAGGCTCGTTATATAGTGATGAATCTATACATGATGAAGCTGCTTTTACTCAGCATATTGATAATCAAGGTTATGAGCATGTCCAGTCTATTCCGATAGAATTAACAGAAGCTCAATATATCGCCGCAATGGATGAAGCTCATGGTTATGCTATCATACCCCCAAAAGGTTTGGTTGATGATCGTGAAAATTATGTGTTTCTTGCCCACAATTGTGTTGATTTTGCACAGGATGTATTAGAAGCCACTGGCATTGGTGGCACTATATTGGATTATTTTTCTGACGGGGCGATAGGCTTGGACACTCCAGTTGAAATATATATGAGGCTGTCATTTGGAACGACCGTAATTACGGATGTTAAAGAATTTTTCATACAACTTACTAGCTCCTCAGACACTAACGGGATACATTTATTTAACGGTATTGAAGGGCTAGCCAACGAAATATCATTTGATTTTGATGGCAGTGTGAATGCTTATTTAGAAAGCCGCTTTGGTGCCAACAAAATAACA
The DNA here is from genome assembly GCA_041396965.1 of Rickettsiales bacterium. NCBI lineage: Bacteria > Pseudomonadati > Pseudomonadota > Alphaproteobacteria > Rickettsiales > Rickettsiales bacterium. Next base: position 1,953,289 of record JAWKXN010000001.1, on the reverse strand, counting down.
GATACCAATACCATATCTATCAGCGGTACGAATGTGTTTAAGATTTCTGATGCTATTGGTGGTACATTTACCAATCTGGATGGAATTGATATTTTAGAAGATTACAATAGCGGCTATGCGATTAGTCTTGTGGATGACAACAAAATTATCAATGTCGCTAACGATTCTTACTATTTTAATGAAGTAATAGATTCTGTAGAAAACCTCGCCACATCCACAGCCAATTTTATATCCACGCAGGTGGATGAGGCAACCCAATGGTTCACTAATGGTGAAGGCGCGCAACTTATATTCGCGCAATGGCTGGGTGCTAATATGCAGAATTTGGTTGATGGCAATCTAAGTGCGGATGATGCTTTTATCAGCCTCGCTCAATTTTTTGGTGAGCGTATCCTTGCCGATCAAATTGGTAATATCGTTACCGTAAATGATGCTTCTGCTGTTATACAGGACTCATTGCAAGAATTAGGGGTGGACGCAGGTCTGGTGGAAACTCTATCTGGCGATCTCGCAACCGCGCTTTCACGCATGGCTGTGGACTTCGCTTTACATTCTGATGGCTGGAATAGTCAGCAATATATCAATGCTGGGATAACTACTATTTCAGGCGTTGTTGCCGCACGTTACGCAAAAGAAATATTCCCTAATTCTGTAACAGATGCCAATGCCACAGTAGCGGCAATTACTACCGCCGTAAGCGGGCTACTAAACAGTAATGGTTTTGATAGTGGTGATTGGTTAAATTTAGGGGCGCAAGTTGGCATAGCCGCTGGTTCTGTTATTGCCGGTGATGCAATTGCAACAGCGATAATTGGCTCATCCGCCGCTGGAGGGCCTGTTGCGATTGTTGCAGCAGCTGTTGTCGCCCTTGTTGCTGGTAAAATTCTTGGTTCACTCTTTGGTAGCAAGAAGTTCTACGATGGTGAGTTTGGCGATCCGAATTTGGTTCTTAACAGCATTTATCAAGTTCAGCAAATAGATGATGGCAATGGCGGAACTATACCTGCATTGGTGGCGGTGAACGCTAATGGCTCAACTATTGTCTCACAAGGTATCACCACTATTCTGGGTAATACTGGGCAAGACGTTCTTGTGGGGACAGATGCGGATGACTCTATATTCAGCGGTAGTGGCTCTGATTATCTGGAAGGTAAAGCGGGTAATGATACGCTGGTGGGTGATGTTGGTAGTGACCATATATCGGGCGGTGATGGTGATGACTTTATCTCTGGCGGTGCGGATGATGATGTTATTTTCGGTGATGGTGGCAATGACACCATAGTATCTGATGATGGCGATGACCGGTTCGTTGTAAATAAAGGCGAGGGGCTAGATACCATCACAGATCCCGAAGCGGGCGATAGGGTGTCAGCCAACGACAATTACATTGGCTTAAATATTTATGCTAAGTTGGGTTGAGATTAAGGAGATACTGAACGTACTAAAAAGGCACTGGATATGGTCACTTCCTATATTATTTAGGTTCTAGCGAACTTTAGCTAATTCTGATAGTAGCTAAGGCATGAGAAAAGCTGGCAAAAACAAGTATTATCGCCGTTCGCATATTACGGAGGGTAAATTTCGTCATTTACTCAGGTGTTTTGCACTTGATTTGAATGCAACTGGAGGCATCCAAACTGACTGGCATTTCGCACCGCAGTTGCAAGGTAATTTATGCAAAACTGCGCCTCCATCTCACCGAGTGTCAATTTAGATTCAACTCGCGTAAGCAGAATATCTATGATATGCTACTCACCAGTTTAAGAAAAAACCCTCTCTAAAGTTAACCAGACCTAATAGATATATCAGACCTCACCGGTGACTTCATATTCATGGGAACAAATAGCTTCTCCGCCACAGCTAACGAAGTTAACTACTCACAACTAGGCGGTAACACAATAATCGCTATAGACTCCGACGCTAACGGACTCGCCGACTTCGAGATACAACTAGCTGGGTTGCATGCGCTAGAAACAGGCGATTTCCTGTTGTAGGGTGGAGCGTAAGGAAAGCTATAACTCAAAACATATAGTATATTTATCTTGTACCAATGTATAATATTAGCACGACTATGGAAATAAAATGAAAATTATTCCAATAATTTTAGTTTTGAATTAGAATCTAGCAATTAATGGTATATTGATTGTGTAAGAAAATACCGTAAATTTTATCCCTAAGAGAAGAAAAGTGGCTAGTGTTATTTATATGTCAAAACAAAATAGAAAAAAATATTACTGTAGTTATTATAATGTTGGTTATTTTGTTTTTGTTGAATCAGTCCATACCGGTGTAATAGAGCCTATTATAGAAGTAGATAGTAAGGAATCTGGAGAAAAATTAATTGGTTGGTTAAAAGAGAATAAGTTTGTTACTAAGCAGATTATTAACGTATCAAACGATAATTTTTAACTTAATATTGATTTATTAATACTAAAGATGTAAAAAATAGGAATATATAAACCGTAAGTTGTTTTTATGATTAATGATAGATTTCATTAAATTTATATCGGAAATGAATAAGGCTGTTAATGTGGAAGACGCCTTTAACATACTTGAAAAAAACCTAAAAGAACTAGGGTTTGATAGAGTAGTTTACTCTTTAATTACAGACCATCCGAGCCTACAATTAAAAAAAGGTCATGGAATTTTAAGAAACTATCCAGATGATTGGATGAAGTATTATTATTCAAAAGACTATTTTGAGGTGGATCCTGTAATTAAAGTTATTAAGCAAACCAGTGGTCCATTTTTATGGAATAAATTACCAGAACTCAAAAACGGTTTGGACAAAGACGAGCACGTTCTAATGGAGGAAGCTAGAGAGGCAAAACTTCTCGATGGAATTGGTATATCGTTACATGGAGCGTACGGTGAAATAGTAGGGATGGGAGTAGCCAGCAGTTCTGGACAAGTTGATTTAGATAGAAATACGGTTAGCCTTGTCTACAGTTTATGCACACAATTTCATGTTTTATATCGTAACATGGAAGAAAAATCTTCTCCGATAATACAATTATCAAAAAGAGAAAAAGAGGTCATGAACTGGGCAGCATCTGGTAAAAGTAGAGGAGTTATCGCTGATATATTGAACATAAGTGATGAAACTGTCAAAACATATATAGAACGTATTTTTATAAAACTGCAGGTTAGCTCTATACAAATGGCTGTAGTAAAAGCTATTTCTCTTGGTCTGATAACACCTGACCTATGTCATAATCATAAAATTTTGTCTGAGTAATGTCCCCCAACAGGGCGACATTACTTTTGTCAAAAAATATTTAACATCCCTCGAAACAACATGGAGGGACTGTGATGAACACACGCATAATAACAATAGAGAATATGCACAAATATGGCGATGTTATGCCTTCAATGCTGAGGTTACGCTATAAAGAATTCAAAGCAAGACAGAATTATGATGTACCGGTCTTTAAAGAGATGGAATATGATGTCTATGATACTCCGGCTGCTGTTTATGTTGTGTGGCAAGATGACGATGGAATAGTTCGTGGCTGCTCAAGAATGTCCCCTACAGACCGCCCTTATATGATAAAGGATATATGGCCAGGCATGGTTACACGCATTAATATGCCTGAAGAAGATAGTATATGGGAGTCATCAAGATTTGCTATTGACAGTGAACTATCTGCCAGCATGAGACAAAGAGTTAAATTAGAAATTTTACAAGCAAAAATAGAGTTCGCATTATCCTTAGATATAAAAGGAATGATTGGAGTTATGCCACCGCTTATTTGGCGAGCTGTATTTGTTAATTCTGGATGGCCAATAAACAATATCGGTGAGGTTACGATTCTTGATAGTGGTGAAAAAGTAGTGGCGGGATGGATTAACGTGAATCGTGAGATACTTGATAATATAAAAAATAGAACTGAGATATATCATTCATTAATAGAAGATGAGGAAGTTCTACATAGGGAATCAGTTAATATTAGGAACTTATATACGACTATTAACCCCAGTAAAAATAGAATTATGGAGGCTATATAAATGGATACCACGCTTTTTCAAAGACAGAATAATAAACTAAAATCTGAGAATATTATATATTGCCTAGAGTTTCTAGCACGGGATGCTATGGATAATGAATTGCCTTGTATTCATGATATAATAAAGACTTCTATTACGGAAATAGTTAAACGCGATAACGCACATATCAATAGTGAATATGATACAACGTATTACGATATATTGAATGCGTTCAGGTCATTTGCGAAATTCTGTCTGATAAAGGATGACAATACAAGAAAGCAGGCAATAGAGTTTTTAGAAAACATTGATGAGAGTACACTGCTAGTATATGAAAATTCTTCCAATCATATTGGATGATAAGTCATTTTTCTACTACTGTGCGTGCTAGATCTACTATTTTTTTGCGTATCTCATGACTTTTAATCTGCTTGAATACTTTTATCATTTCTAGAATCTCACGTTCAGAGGTTATATTTGGATTATCATAGCTATCATTATGTTTGTCAGACTTCCCTGTTTTACTCTGCTTCAGAATATAGTCTATGTCCGTCCGTAAGACTTCAGCAAAGTCCATCAATCTGTTTATGTTTATAACGTTAGATCCTTTTTCATATTTTTGTACCTGCTGAAAGCTAATACCGATCTCTCTTGCGACAGCCTCTTGACTTAATCCAAGCTCTATTCGCCTCAGACGCAAATTTCTGCCTATTAGAATATTTATGTTACTATCTGTCAATCGTCACCGCCTAATAAAAAATTATTGTTACATATAATATATAATTATGATCATCCTATCCTAATAAATTACATTTTGCACTATTTTTCCATGTTATAACTTATTATTGATATTTTACAGTAAGTATTGAGTAATTATTATTAAAAAACAGTTGGATACTAATAATATGGTTTGCTGAAATATAATAAATATGTACAATTCGTATGAATGGATCAAAATATGATTTTGTATCATCTCTTAACCTTTTACTTTACATAAGTTAATAATATTCTATAAATAGCTAATAAATATTAATTAATGCAATTATAATTAGCTGTAAGAATGTCTAAATTTACCCGCCTAGATAAGATATTACGTTCACTAAGACCCGTATGGTTATCAGTTGGGATAAGTAGCTTTTTTATTAACCTGCTTATACTACCTATCTCAATATATTCGTTGCAGGTTTTAGATAGGGTGATGAGTACAGGCAGTGTTGAGACTTTGCTATGGCTTACCCTGATAATGCTTGCCATGTTCGCGGCAGCTGGGCTTTTACAAACTCTTCGTAGTGTAACTTTACAAAGAGTTGCCGACTGGCTACATGAGGCCATCAGTGAGTTTGTACTACCTTTAGTGTTGGTGCAGGGGAAGTCAGGTGGCAGTGGCGCGCAACATTTACGTGACGCTTCATTAATCAAGCAGTTCATTGGTGGGCAAGGCTTGGTTACTATGGTTGATACACCATGGTCAGTTCTTTATATAATCGCTTTATTTATCGTACACCCTATTTTAGGCAGTTTGGTAGTTGCTGGTGTTATTATTTTACTTATACTTGGCTGGCTAAATGAAGCAGCTATGCGCCGCCCTGCTGGTGAGGCAGGGGCTAGGCAAGTAATGGCAATGCAGGAGTTAGAACTTGCTACCCGTAATGCTGAAGTTACAAAAGCGATGGCGATGGAAGCAGCTTTATCATCACGCTGGCGTAAATTGCAGAAAAATATATCGCAGCTTCAAATGCAAGCGGGAAGCCGTTCCTCTGTTATACAGGGCGGAACAAAGTTTATCAGGCTAGCGTTACAGGTAATGGTAACTTGCGTGTCAGCATGGCTTGCTATTTATGGTCATGTTACGGTTGGGGCGATTATTGCCGCTTCTATTTTAGCTAGTCGCGCACTAGCACCGTTTGAGGCGGCGATTGCCAGTTGGCGTTCATTTACTGATGTAAGAGCAGCTTATAAACGCCTTAAGATAGTATTTTCTGAGGAAGGAAAAAATGATGAGAATATGGAACTTCCTAAACCAGAAGGTACGCTAGCTGTTGAGAATTTATCTTACTTAGTAGAAAATAGAGAAGAAGCGATTCTTAAAAATATAAGTTTTTCACTGGATGCTGGAGAAAGTCTTGCCATCATTGGCGCGAGCGGATCCGGTAAATCAACACTTGCCCGCCTGCTTATGGGTATATATGAGCAAAGTGAAGGAGTAATCCGCTTTGACGGAGCTGATATAAGAACTCTGCCAAGAGAGCAATTTGGAAAGTCCGTTGGTTATCTGCCACAAGATGTTGAGTTATTTGCTGGTAGTGTAAAAGAAAATATCGCTCGCTTTAATGAAAATTTTTTACCGGAAGATGTTGTTGGTTCCGCACAGCTAGCAAATGCCCATGAACTTATTTTACGTTTGCAGAATGGTTATGACACCCAGATCGGAAATGGTGGCGCAATGCTTTCGGCTGGTCAGAGGCAGCGTGTTGGTCTAGCAAGAGCATTTTATGGCAATCCGTGCTTACTAACGCTTGATGAACCAGATGCTAATCTTGATGAGGCAGGAATAACAGCCCTCACCAGTGCCTTAAAATTTGCGAAGGAACGTAAAATAACTACTCTGCTTATAACCCACCGTAATGCTTTGCTCTCGCACGTTGATAAGCTTCTAGTTTTACGTGATGGCAAAGTGGCGGCGTTTGGTGCTGCCTGTGATGTTATAGCAGCTTATGCGAGTAAACATAAGCCTCAAATGGCAAGTGATAAGGTAGAAGCATGAGGATAGTAAGCTTAATAAAAGATAAGGCTGAAAATCTAGAGAAACATCCACGTATCGCCTCTCTTCTTGCGTCTATTGATGGCTTTATAAAGATAATCACTAATAAAAATTATAAAGGTGATAACCCAGCAATTGCTAGTAGCTACGCTCCGCTAAGGGTAAGCGCGATAGTTATCCTCTCTATTTTTATTATCATTATAGTTTTTGGAATACTAGTTCCAATAGAAAGTGCGGCAATAGCCAGTGGCAATGTAGCGGTTATCTCAAAAAGAAAAACTGTTCAACATTTAGAAGGTGGCATTGTAAAAAATATATTAGTTAAGGAGGGGCAATTAGTTAAAGAAGGTCAGCCACTGCTTGAGATAAGCGATGTTGCGCCTAAAGCTAACCATAGAATAATCCAAAATGAGTTATGGGCGGCGCGTGCCTCCGAGTCTCGCCTGCAAACGTTGCAAGACGGAGATGAGAAACTGGTTTTTCCCGAAGAGCTAGGCAATGCTGCCAAAAATCATCCTGAATTAAGTAAAACCATAAAATCACAGCATGATTTATTTACCAATCAATATGAAACCCAAAAAGGCAAGATAGATTCATTAAACCAGCGTATTGATAGTATCAAAGAAGAAATTATTGGACTTACCTCACAGCTTGCAAGCGCGCGTGGACAGTTAAAACTTATAGATGAGGAAATAGAATCTGTTGAGAAGTTGCAAAAAAAAGGGTTAGCCCCTAAATCACGTTTGCTTGAGTTACAACGTAAGGCAGAGGAGCTTAAGGGAAATGCTGGACAATACACAGCAGAAATCGCCAAAGCCAAACAAAATATCACTCAAACCCAAATGGAAGTTATCAATCTTAAAAATGACTTCGCAACTAATATAGCAAAAGAATTACAAGAGGTGCGGCTAAAAATAAACGATACTGAAGAAAAGCTACGTGCCGCTACTGATGTGGTAAAACGCACAATTGTTACTGCACCATCAGAGGGTATAGTTACTGGTCTTAAATCACACACTGTTGGTGGGGTAATAATGGCTGGTGAGCCGATTATGGATATAGTACCGCAAAGTGACAAGCTGGTTGCCGAAGTTCACATAAAACCAACCGATATTGATGTGGTAGAAGTTGGAATGCATGCTCGCATCGTGCTTTCAGCTTATAAATCCCGTCGTATGCCACTGCTTGGTGGTAAGGTCACACAACTTTCCGCCGATGCTTTTAATGAACAGCAAGGCTTGCAAAACATATCTTACTACACTGCCCGTGTTGAAGTAGATGGAAAAACCCTCCAAGAACTTACTGACAAAGTAAAACTCTATCCCGGTATGCCCGTAGAAGTATTTATTAATACTGGCTCCCGATCCTTCTTCTCTTACCTCCTAGCACCAATAACCGATAGCCTCCATAAAGCCTTTAAGGAAGAATGAGAGAGCTTGATTCAGAAAAACATCTGCTAAAAATGATAACTTCACCACGCCTTTCTGTTCGTAAGGTGTGGAGGGTGGCGATGACGAATTGTAAAGTGTACTAGTCACGATTTGATCTAAGAACTTTCCTTTCTGGTGTTAATTTATTATTTGCAACCTGAATTTATGTTCGTCCAATTACTCCCGCTTTTGGTTATTGCTGACTTGGGTATGGTTCCCGTGAATCGCAAGATGTGTTTTGTATTACAAATTTTGAAAAAAATTTCTAATCAGAACCCTCTTGGCAAAGGAGACGCTGCGCTCTCCTGTGTGCCAATTTCCCTGTTATATAAAGCTTTTTACTAAATTTTCTGACTATACTTGTTTTTTCAGCTATATAGTTTAAGTTTGATATGTATTAATTAAATTGTATAAATTGAGAGCATGATTAAGCGATTATTCACCAGTTTTTTGGTTTTTATTTTACTTATAACTTTTGTAGCAAGTAATGGTATAGCGCAAGGTTATAATAATAATTCTTGGTTGATTCAGCAGCAGCAACAACAAAGAATGATGCAAGATCAGATGCGTCGTCAGCAAGAAATGCAGCGCCAGCAGCAGATGAGAGAGCAACAGCGTCGCCAGCAGGAAATGCGTCAGCAACAGATGCGAGAGCAACAGCGTCGCCAGCAGGAAATGCGCCAGCGGCAGATGCGAGATCAGCAACGCCGGCAACAGCAGAAAAATCAGCAGCAACAGCTACAAAAACAACAGCAATCTCAGCAGCAATTGCAAAGACAGAATCAGAATATACAAAGGCAGCAGCAAAATCTTAAACAGCAACAGACGAAAAATAAGCAAAATTTAGAACAGAACCGTAAGTTACGCCGTGATCAGGAAAGAATTAGAAAGCAGCAGGTTAAGAAAAACAAAGATGAAATAGCAAAGCGCATTGTTAATGAAAGGTTGCGTAAACAAAAACAGAACAGGCTTGATAAACAAAAAAAGCAGGATCTAAAAAATAAATTGAAAAAATTGCAGGATCAGAAAAAGAAAAAACTACTACAAGAACAGAAAAAAGATAAAGAGGCAAAAGACAAAGAAGCTAAGCATAACCGTATGTTGTTGCTTAATAACTTAAAAAGTCAGACCGCTATTTCCTCCGGTACTGTTACTATCAATCAAAAGCGTGCTGACATTAAGGCAAAGCTGGAAAAGCTTAAACAGAATGAGCGTAAAAGCGGTAAAAATTCAGGAAACTCACCTCCTGATAAGAGGGTGCAACAATTAGAAGAAAATAAAAAAACAGCAAGAGATTTTGAAAAAAAGGTTAAAAATCAAGTGACAAAAGAACAGACCGGAGTTGTTGAGCAGGTCACTATGAGAGCAAAAAATGGGGTTAAGACAAGGGTTGATCTTCTAGGAAGAGATAGCGATGGGAAAGTGAAATGCACTGAATGCAAAAGCTCAGAAACTGCACCGCTAACCAAAAATCAAAAACTTGCATTTCCTGATATAGAAAAAAACGGTGCTGTTATTGTCGGTAAAGGTAAACCAGGTTTTGAAGGTGGGACTGTAATTCCACCAACAAAAATTGATATTATTCGTCCAAAAGACTCTGAGGATTAATAGGATATTATGTCTATAGAAGATACAAGTATAGTAGATTTTATTGGTTTAGATGAACAAAAGAATGTCCGTCTTACAATATCTGACCATCTATCTTGGGGAGATGAACAACATTTGTTTTTGCTACAAGAAAAAGTGAATTGCTATATTTCATTTATAGAAAGTGGTGAAATATTGGAAAAATATCCGGAATCAATGAATAAAAGAGTAATTATTGATTTGGTATGTAAGTTTAGTCCGAGCACAGAAGATATAGAATTTATAAAAAAAATAGCGGAAATAGTTAAACCTATAGCTGGTTTTGAATTCAAGATCATTGCTTAATAAGTTTTTTTCTAATACGAAACCTTATTAATATCTCCGCCTAATAGGTCTACCGTATGAATCAGTCTCACCATTCATGAAGCGTCTGAAAGAATCATCTTTGGGTTTGGTACATTTTTGTAAATTTCTGTGTTTTTTTATTAAGGTACTCGCTGTTGTAGAGAAATCTCTAATAAGGTCGTGTCCTATTTTATAGTTAATATAGCGTTTCTTAGCATATGAAGCGCCACCGGTCATGAACCCTTTGAATAATTCTCCACCACTACTTAGCATAGTGCCGATACCTCCTCCACGCATCATATCAAGAAAACAACCGCAGAACTGGCTTTTGTTTGTTGAATATTTAAGGGAACTTTTCATACAGGCATTCCAGTAGGACTCTGATACTGTATTATATGGTGGAGCAGTTTTTATGTAATTATTGATATTATTGGTTAAAGCGGTAATTTCCCGCTCACTGCAATCATAGCTTTTCATTAATTTGGTGACATCTGATGATATTTTGAAGCTTACGTCATCGCTATTTCTTACCTTATTATTAATGTGAGCGGATGCTACAGCTTCGTTAAGTTGTTGCCCTCTGCCGCCACTCATTAACATCATAAGAGGTTGCTTGCTAAAATCAACAGAGTTGGCGCGCGCGTATTTTTTATAGGCGGCGGAGTTGGGGCTGGAGTCAATATATTTAGCTATACGCCGAACATCGGATTTTTTAACTAAGCCTGGACACCAACCCTGTATTTCGCCCATTATCATCTCAGCGGTGACCGCCATGATAGAGTAATCGGGACCTTCTAACAGCCTGCTAGATACAAAATTATTAAATATGCCTGGATAATTATAGTTATTTCCTGCTATATCCTTGTCTATATAAATGAAATTCTTGTTCATCTCGCTTAATGCCGCAGCTGATTTCTCAGCGGCTATTTTCTCTTGATATTCAGCGACAAAGCTAGCTGCTGGCGCAAATTTCGCTGCTATGTTGTTTAATTCGGGAAGTACGTCGTCAATACTGGCTTGTTCTTTTTGTAGTTTTATCATCGCTAGATAATATATCGCCGCCGGATAAGGGGTGATATTATTAGCGTTTGTGAAATACTCTATCGCCTCATCGTACATTTGAGACAAGAATAGAACCCTACCAAGCTGGAAATTATAATTTGGATTATCCTTTTCTGTTGATAAAGACTCAATGCAGGCATCTATTGCTTCTTCTATTTTGACATAGTTATCACCAACACCATAAGCGTATTTGTTTTTTTGTTTATCATTAGGGTGCGCGGCCAGTTTATCACATTTGTTTAGTTCTATTACAGGTTTTTGGGTAGAGGGTTCTTTAGTAGAGGATGATCTTGCGAAAATGGAGCGCCGGTTCCTTGTGCTATTGTCATTTCTATTATGCGCTCTATTGGAGTTGACGTTTATATCTTTTAACACCCAGTTATTTGAAGAGTTGGCTGTTCCCTGATAAACAGATCTGTTACCAACAATCCCGTTTAGTTTAATAGTTGACACCAGACCGTTACACTCAAAATTAAGCGCTGTGCGAACAAGACCTAGAGTTTTTTGTAGGTTAATTTTGCTGCCGGTAAAAACGTTTGAGTTCGTTGCTTTAATATTTACGTCCATCGTGGAGCGGCAGTTTATAGGAGATGATACATATGCTCGCATTCCATATTTTTGTGTGGTAAGAGGCATTTCCGCCGCTAAGCTGTTGTTAGGTAATAAAGCTGTGATAATTAATAATGGAAGTAGTTTTTTCATGAGTAGGTGAATTTATTTTATGTGAGCGATTGTTACTAACAAGGTGAATGCCATATACGGATAGTTTATAATTCTAATAAATGCAAGATTTGTGACTTGATTATAGTTATTTCTAGTAAAGTTAACTTAAATGACTATAGTATTTTTTTACTATAATATTTTTCCTTTATTAATTATTATATTAATCAAGCCATTCTGTAGAGAAAGATAAAAATTTATGTGTGGAATTATTGGTATAATAAGTCAGAACGATGTGGTGAGTCCGGTATTGGAAGGATTAAAGCGTTTAGAATATAGAGGGTACGATTCAGCGGGAATAGCAGCGGTAAATGAAGCTAATACTCCAATATATCGTGTACGCGCCAAAGGCAAGCTGGTTGAGTTGGAAAAAGCTGTTACTAGCGAAAAACTTGTTGGCCGCACGGCGATTGGTCATACACGTTGGGCGACACATGGCGCGCCTACCATAATTAACGCTCACCCACATATATCAGAAAATATCGCTGTAGTGCATAATGGGATTATCGAGAATTTTCTGGAATTACGTCGTGAGTTGACGGCGGAAGGATCGGTATTTGTAACGGAGACTGACACAGAGGTAATTCCCAATTTATTGCAGAAATATATTAGGGAAGGATTATCTCCGAAAGAAGCTATTCAGAAGACGGTTGAACGTTTGGAAGGAGCTTTTGCTATAGGAGTTATTTTTTCTGGTCACGAGGATGTGTTATTTGGTGCTCGTCAAGGCTCTCCTTTGGCGATTGGTTATGGTGATAATGAAATGTATCTAGCTTCTGACGCTTTGGCGCTGGCTCCTTTTACACGCACTATCACCTATCTGGAAGAAGGTGACATAGCTATGCTTACAACAAATAGCGTGGAAATATTTGATAGGAGTGGAAATATTGTTGTCCGTGAGAAGAAAGAGGTCGCTACTGAGGATGTATTGATAGCTAAGGAGCATCATGAACATTACATGCTTAAGGAAATTTATGAGCAGCCTTCTGTGGTGGGTACGGCTCTTAAAGGTTATTATCATCCGGTTGATGGTCATATATGCTTGCCGGATTTTTCTTTTGACCTAAAGGATATAGAAGAAATTAATATTGTGGCGTGTGGAACTTCTTATTATTCGGGAATGGTCGCCGAATATTGGTTGGAGCAGATGGCGAAAGTACCGGTTTCGGTTGATATAGCGTCTGAGTTTCGTTATCGCCGCCCTGTGCTGAAAAAAGGTGGTCTTACGATAGTTATATCTCAGTCAGGAGAGACCGCTGATACGCTAGCCGCTATGCGTTACGCTAAGGAACATGGTCAGTATGCTCTGGCGTTCGTAAATGTTGGAACTAGTACTATGGCGCGTGAGGCGGACGCTGTTCTTGAGTTACACGCCGGACCTGAGATAGGCGTCGCTTCTACCAAAGCTTTCACCGCTCAGCTTATGGCACTTGCTTGTTTTACTTTGGCGCTTGGTGTAAGTAAGGGTAATATTTCTCATTTAGAAGAGTCAAATCTTTCCGTGTCACTATCTGAAATATCTTCAAGAATGCAAGCTGTATTAACCCATGATGATGCTATTCGCGCTTTGTGTCAGCAACTAACTAATGTAAGCAATGTGGTATATATAGGACGTGGTTTGTCATATCCACTAGCGCTTGAAGGAGCGTTAAAGCTTAAAGAAATTACTTATCTTCCGGCGGAAGCGACGGCAGCTGGTGAGTTAAAACATGGTCCTATAGCTCTTATTGATGATAAAACACCAATTATCGCTATTGCTCCTTCGGATGAGCTTTTTGAGAAAACAGCAGGAAATATCAATGAGGTGGCGGCACGTGGCGGAAAAATTATCCTGCTTTCTGACAAGAAAGGTATAGATAAGCTTGGCTCTATTGTTCAGACCGCTATTGAAATGCCACAAGCTGATCCTTTCGCTACTCCTATTCTTTACGCCATACCTATTCAGCTTATAGCTTATCATGTGGCGCTCGCTAAAGGCACAGATGTTGATATGCCAAGAAATCTAGCGAAATCGGTTACTGTGGAGTGATATTAGATGCATGGCACAGATATATCTAAAACCGGGCATCTTACTATTTTTGTAAGCTCGTTCGTTCTAACGGTAATTTCTGTTCTTGTGATGGAAAATATAGCGTTGCGTATCTATGCCATGATGAATAATGGGTGGGAACAATCACATATGTGGTTGTTATATGTATTTAGATTTTGTCTGAGTTTAACAATTTTCCCTTTTTACCTATTTGTTGGATGGAATTTTTGTTTTGGTCGTAAAGTAGGATTGCAGATGAAAAGTCTACCTTTCGTAACTGTTATTATTCCAGCTTTCAATGAACAAGAAACGGTAAAACGTAGTATTGAATGTGCGTTAGCTCAGGATTATCCAGAGTTTGAGGTAATTGTCGTAGATGATGGTTCTTCAGATTTTACTCCGCTTATAATTGAGAATCCTGAAGTGCGTAGTGTTCATATGAGTCAGAATCAAGGAAAGGCGACCGCTGTTAATCAGGCTATTTCTGAGGCGAGAGGAAAGTATATATTATTTTCTGACTCTGACTCACATCTTCATAAAGACGCTATTAGTAATCTTCTTCGTCATTTTTCTGACCCAAAGATTGGAGCTAGCTGTGGAAAACTTATAGTAAGACGCAATCATAGGTTGGTAGTGTTGTGGCAAAGTATTGAGTATATATTTAGTCAGGCTTTAGTAAAAACAGCTCAGGTTGGCAGTGGCTCTTCAATTACAGTTTGTCCAGGACCAATTTGTATGTATGAACGGAAAACATTGCTAGAGGTTGGTGGATTTAAGGATCGTACTATTGTAGAGGATTTTGACCTTACTTTGGAAATCGCTCGTATAGGTAAATACGCTACCTATGATCCTACAGCTATTTCTTGGACGACGACACCGGAGACTTTTAAGGCGTTGAAGAATCAGCGTTTGCGTTGGTATCGTGGTAATTTACAAGCGTTACTCTTACATAAAGATATGCTGTTTAATATGAAATACGGTTTTCTTGGCTTGTTTTGGCTGCCATATTTGTTGATTTTTGGTTTTGGTAGTGCCTGCCTAGAAGGGTTAATGATTATATTGCTGGTGCCATCTATTTTTTACTATGCGTCATGGAAATTCGGGATGTTAACCGTAATTTTATATGGGTTGTTTGAGGTGGTAAATATTTTAATGTATGTGGCTGTACTCGGTATGGAGCGTAGTATGAAAATGAATCTAATACTCGCTGCTTGTATAATGAAGCCATATAATCTTTTTCAAACATGGGTACGTTTACTTGCGATGTACCGCGAAATGAGAGGTGAGAGAATAACATGGAACGGATAAAATTATCATTTGGATTTATAGCCTATGTTGTAGTGACGTTATATATAGGTCTATCGCAATCGGTTTACGCGGCACCGGTGCTACTTACTTTTGATGTCGAGAAAATTGGGGATGCGGCAAAGCTTAAGTCTTTAGACATTAAAGTTCCGGCTACTTATTACGTGCTTGGCAAGTTCGCTAAAGAAAATCGTGATTTCGTAAAAGGGTTAGCGACAGAGTATAACACTATTGGCTCTCATGCTTATACTCATGCTAATCTTAAAGAAATTCCAATTGACACAGCGGAATTGGAGCTTAAGTCCAGTAAGGATTTGCTTGAGGAACTATCAGGCAGACCAGTGGTTTGGTTTCGCGCGCCATATCTGGAATATAGTGATGATGTAATGCAAAAGGTAAAAGAGCAAGGTTATCTTTATGACAGTTCTGATCATGAACGTTGGCGCAAACAGGGAACACTTCCAGAAATGCCAATATCATCACAGGATGGTACGGCTAATGTAGTTTCTGATTATGATATATTTATACGTAATGAGTTAAGGCAGGAAGAAGCTCTAAATTGGTTGAAAGAACGTTATAAGGAGCGTGAGAAAACAAAACGGCCGTTGGTAATTCTTTTGCATCCTTCTATTATCTCTGAGCACGCTTCTGTATTGCATGATTTTATAAAATTTGTTCAGCAAGAAGGTGGTGAGTTTCTTAGCAGTGACTCGTGGCTTAAACAATATAATGATGTACCTTTTAATAATGTAGGTCTTTGGGTTGATTATTCAGTAAGCAAGCCGAATGCTGATACTCTTATCGCGGACGCTCGTAGGATTAAAACTACTGATATATATTTAATGGTCGCTGATCATGAAGGACATGAATATTTTAGTCGTACTCCTCAAGATGAGGATGTTTTCGGTGAAATGGCAGCTAAGCTAAAAAAAGCTGGTCTTAAAGTTCATGCTTGGATGCCTATATTTATGAATCCAAGATTGGCACAGATTAATCCTGAATGGACGATGAAAGCAAGTAATGGCACATCGTCAATTCATTGGTTGTCACCGTATAATAAAGAAGTTCGTTATCATATTACCGAGACCGTAAAATTACTTATGACAAAATATAATCTTGATGGGCTGCATTTGGATTATATTCGTTTTCCTGATTTGGATCATGATTTTTCGCAAGCGGCTATTGATGGCTTTGTCGCTGACAGGAAAGAGAAGAATATTAAAAAAAATGAGCTTCTTTCAAAATATTATATGGATTGGGTAGATTATCGAGCGAAAACGATTACTGATTTTGTATCAGAACTAGCGGATATTGTTCATAAAACTGGAGATGGTAATTTGGAATTATCCGCTGCCTTGATCGCAGACGCGGCGACAAATTATCGTTCTCAGGAAAAATTTGGGCAAAATTACGCTATGCTTTCTAGTTATATTGATACCATAATTCCTATGGCTTATTTTAAGAATGAGCGTAAAGAGGAAGATTGGATTAAAAGAGTGAATTTCGCGGTACGTTCCGCTACAGGAAGCCGTAAATTATTTACTGGTCTTTCAGCGTATCAGCAACCACAATCATGGAAGATGACCGCAAGAGAGTTTGAGACATCGCTTAAATACGCGGCCGAGCTAGCTGGTGGTGTTGTTTTTTATAATTACGCTAACTTGTTTGGACGCGGGGATATTCCAGAATGGAACATGGAATCGTCACAGGTTAAATTTCTTGAAAAACAGATACCTTTATATAAAGCCAAAAAACTATCTGGTGATTCAGGCAAGTTCATTAAAGATAAAATTATTTTATCACCAAAGATTCATAATTTGTTATTCGCTGGTGGTGGGGCGGCTCTTACGGTTATTTTTATAATAGGTTGGCGTACCTTGCGTAAGAAGCGTATTCACGGCATTAGTGTTGATTCAGATAATGGTCGTAAGTTGGAGATAAATATTTCTGATGTAGATTTTTCTACGCTTGAGCGTGAGATAAGCGCGAACGGAGATATTCCCGCTGAAATGGTTGCTAGAGTTTCAGAGATTCTTAAATCTATGGGACCACAACGCATTAGCCATTTTAGAAGAATGCGTCTTTTGCAGATGGTAAAGGATAAGCCGGTTTCGGTCTCATTATTACAAAAACAGATGGCTACCTCGCCAAATATGCTCTCTGGTTTACGCCGTATTGAAGAAGCAGGGGTTCTTGGTTACATAAAAATTGATAGTGTTGGAAATGCAACAATAACCAGTATAGGCAAAGATCTATTGGAAAAAAGTGTTGAAGATGGTTATAGTATTGAGCTAATAAACTTTATAGATCAACGTTTGGTGGAGCATTTAGTGATTTGTTGTAATCAATGTGGAGCTAACACTTTAGGACACTGGTTCTGGGACTATTTTGAGTGTTCTGGTTGCCATAATAAATTTGATATTACAGGCGCTAAATCTATAGGGCTGAGCCATTCATGAAATGGCGACTGGCTCTTTTGTGCTGTATAATTCCTGTTACTGTACTTGCGGAAGAGGCAAGAAGTACCGATATAACGCCTTTTATTTTTAAGAATGAAGTTAATCCTCCGGTGGATGGTAAGGGTGGCGCTTGGCAACCTCTAAGAGGATGGGGAGAAATACGTTTCCCCAGTTCTGAGCAATTAGATGATAATGACAATCTGATCGTTGAGGGCGCTTTTAATAAAGACGTGATATTAAGGAATTACTCATCAACTTTTGTTGTTAAGGCTTTTGGCAGCGTTAATTATGTTTCTGATACAGAGGGTTTTGATTTTAATAATAAATTAAGACCAGCGGTCGGTGTCGCTCTGCAATATTATCCATTTTCCGGTATTGTGGTAGAAAATGGAATAAAATATGAGCTGGATTATAGATTGAGAACTCAGCGTACTTTGCATGGAGGGCAATTTTTTACCAATTGGTTTGCCGGTTGGAATTTACCTTTTTTTGATTCTCTGAAAAAACGTAATACAGCATTTCCTGGATTTACTTGGGGTGGGGTGAGATATCCGGGTTCTCAGGATGATGAAGAAGAGAGCAACATTATTGTAGAAGGCGCGGTTGAGCAGGGGGTGGACTGGTATCATACCGACGCTGTCACGATAAATAGCTATATAGAATTGAAATATATAGCTGATAAGGAAGAATATTCATACAATAACCATGTAACATTTAGTGTTGGCAGTAAATTGCGTATTCCCATAGGTAATGAGATTACTTTCCAGCCAGGGGTCAAATACAGCGTCAATAAGCGCTTTCTAAGCGGTAAGGTTAGAGAGGATACAATATTCTTTGTTAATTGGTTCTTTTAGAGATTATTTCATAGATTATTTTTAGGCTACGAATTCATCTTATCAAAAAACTCGGAATTAGTTTTTGTCTCAGTGAGTTTTTCTATCAAGAACTCTATTCCTTCCATAGCTCCCATTGGAGCGAGTATTTTACGCATCACCCACATTTTAGTAAGCGTAGATTTATCAACAAGCAGGTCTTCTTTGCGAGTTCCGGACTTAGTAATATCAATAGAAGGGAATATGCGTTTATCAGCCATTTTACGATCTAGTACTATTTCGCTGTTACCGGTTCCTTTGAATTCCTCAAAAATAACTTCATCCATACGTGAACCGGTATCAATAAGAGCGGTGGCGATTATGGTAAGGGAGCCACCGTGCTCTATGTTACGAGCGGCTCCAAAAAATCTTTTCGGACGTTGCAGCGCGTTAGCGTCAACACCACCGGTAAGTACTTTTCCTGATGATGGAACTACCGTATTATAAGCACGCGCTAGACGAGTTATAGAGTCCAGCAATATCACTACATCCTTTTTATGCTCAACCAATTTTTTGGCTTTTTCTATAACCATTTCTGCAAGCTGCACGTGACGAACTGCCGGTTCATCAAAAGTTGAGGATACTACTTCTCCTCTTACCGTGCGTTGCATATCTGTTACTTCCTCAGGACGTTCGTCAATTAGCAGAACTATTAGATAAGCGTCGGGGTGATTAGCGGTAATTGAGTGAGCTATATTCTGTAGGAATACCGTTTTACCAGTTCTTGGCTGTGCGGTAATAAGAGCGCGTTGTCCGAAACCTATTGGGGCGACAATATCCGCCACTCGCATTGATAGGTCTTTTTTGTCTGGTCGGTCCTCTATCTCAAGCTTAATCCTTTTTTCAGGATATAAAGGCGTAAGATTATCAAAATTTATACGTTGCCGAACTTGTTCAGGGTCGTCATAATTAATTTTGTTGATTTTGAGCATAGCGAAATAACGCTCACCATCCTTTGGCGCGCGAATCTCACCTTCTACCGTATCACCAGTACGCAGCGCGAAGCGGCGTATTTGGCTGGGAGATACATAAATATCATCAGGACCAGCTAGATAATTAGCAAGTGGGGAACGCAGAAACCCAAAACCATCCTGTAATACTTCCACCACCCCCTCACCAAGAATAGCCTCCCCTTCTTCCGCTTTCTTTTTTAGGATAGCGAAAATCATTTCTTGTTTGAGCATGGTGCTGGCATTTTCAATTTGCCCTTCTTCCGCTAGTTTTAGGAGTTCGTCAGGACTTTTCAGTTTAAGTTCTTGTATATTCATAATTATACCGGATTAAAAAGTTGATAATATTATATTGAGAGATTACAGGGGACAAAAAACAGCTATGCGCTCATTTTATAAATAACTTAAAATATTAGGAGGGGGTAAGGATATAAACAAGCAGCTAAAGTAAAACAATTACGTTAAACAGTCAACTACAATAATCGTAGATAAGAAGCTATAGTAATTCAATTTTATCTTTATTCATAAAAATAAATTTATCTCACTCCTACTACGGGACTACTGTCGCCTGTGCAGAGCATAGCTAAAGGCTAACACGACCTGACTTGTCCTGTAGTTGGTATATATTAGTTATTAGGAATAATATCAGCATTACTAGAAAGTTGTACAAGTTGTGTTGGAAAGGCGATTTCCGCGCCATGCGCTGATATTATGTCGCTTATTTTAAGCAATATCTCTTGTTTTATATCAAGAAATCCAGCCCAATCGGTGTTTCTTGAAAGAGCGTAGACAAAAATATCCACAGAATAGGCGGAAAATTTATCAAGATTAACCAAAAGCGCAGCTTTTTTATCTATTTGTTGGTGGTTTAACAGATAATCTTTTATATCGTTTACTATCTGAGAAACCAGTTTTATATCATCATAACGAATACCGATAATTTCATTAAAGCGGCGATGGGTCATTCTGCTGGGGTTTATGACTACCATATTGCCAAACATGGAATTAGGCACAAAAACTGGACGTTTATCAAAGCGGCGGATAACGACCTGTCGCCAGCCGATATTTTCCACAGTTCCCTCCACGTCTTTTTCTGGTATGGCGACCCAGTCACCGATGGCAAATGGGCGGTCAAAATGGATCATAATCGCGCCAAACAGGTTAGCGATCATATCTTTAGCAGCGAGCCCTACTACTATTCCGCCGATACCACCAAAAGTAAGTAGACCATTTATGCTTATGCCAAGACTTGGTAGGATAAGCAGAATCATCGCTATTAATATGACAGTTTTAGCGACTTTCTCCATAGTAAGAGCCGCTGAGTTGCTGACATTTTCATATTTGATAGCGGCAAAGTTAAAATAACGGCTGGAAAATCTTACGAGGAACCATGCGACAACAGCGGTGTGAATGGCTGGTTGAAAACCGAGAAGTGATTTAATTATCGCTATGTGGAATTGCTCGTATAATACTGAGAGTGAAAGGGTGATACCGCCAACCCAGACAAAAACTCTAACCGGTAAAGATAATGATGAGATTATCACATAGCGCCATGAAGCGGGATTATCACCAGATATTGTTCCGTAAATACGGTGTATTATCCTTTGTAGTATTATGCTAGCAAGTAGAGTCGCTGATAGAACTAAACATATCTGTACTAGCCATTCGCTATTTTTATTAATAATTAAAACTAGTTCGTTCCAAAAATCCGCCATAAAAATATTTCCTATAGTATAAAACAGTCATTTACATTGACAGTTCATCGCTGTTTTTATAACCAATAATAGTTTTATATATAGCTCAGTAACCTAATTCAAGATTATAGCGATGACAAATCTACCAGATAGTATAATTCCTAAAAGATTTTCTATTCCCAAAATAGTGAAACGTTTCCTCAATATGGAAGCGTCAGGTGGCATAGTTCTGATTATCGCTACGGCTCTCGCGTTGTTTTCGGCTAATAGTTTTTTACATGATAGCTACAAGGATTTTATCAATATTCCTGTAATGTTTGGTTTTTCAGAAAATAGCGCGACTGAGCCTCTTAAGACATGGGTAAAAGACATATTGATGGTCTTGTTTTTCTTGCTTATCGGACTTGAGTTAAAGCGGGAGGCGGTAAGTGGATTTTTATCGCAGAAGGATCAGATAATATTACCGATGTTAGCGGCTATTGGTGGAATGTTGGCACCGGCGGCTATTTTTCTTTTGTTTAATTATGAACATCCTGAAAATTGGCATGGTTGGGCGATACCTTCGGCGACTGATATTGCTTTCGCGCTTGGCATATTAATGTTGATAGGGCGTGGTGTGCCTCCGGCGTTAAAGATATTTTTGCTAGCGATAGCGATTTTTGATGATATAGGAGCTATTTTGATAATAGCTTTGTTTTATAGTGGCGCTCTTAATTTAAGTGCTCTTGGCTTGGCTGTTATTGGTGTATTGGCGTTGTTTATTTTGAACCGTATGCGTATAGGCATGATAACGCCGTATATTGTCGTTGGTATATATTTATGGTTCTGTTTCCATATCTCAGGAATTCACGCGACAATAGCAGGTGTTTTAGTAGGATTGTTTATTCCTATGAAGGCTGGCAAGAATAATGAGAAGTCACCGGTAAATAAAGCTATTCATTTTTTACATCCTTGGGTTGCTTTTGTTATTCTGCCGATATTTGCTTTTACTAGCGCGGGAGTAAGTTTTGCCGGACTTACATTACAACATTTATTGAATCCGATACCTATAGGTATCGCCTTATCATTATTTTTTGGCAAACAGATTGGTATTTTTGGGACTACATGGATTGCTATAAAGTGTAATCTCGCAAAGCTTCCAGATTCAACTAGTTGGTTGCATGTTTACGGGGTTTCCGCCCTTGCCGGCATTGGTTTTACTATGAGTTTATTTATTGGGATACTCGCGTTTCCTGAATCAGTGCAGGATGAAATTAAAATAGGAGTTATAACTGGTTCAGTGTTATCGGCTATATTAGGTTTTATTATTCTTTCAATGACGAAAAAAAATAGCGATGATAATTCATTAAAAGATAGTATTAATGAAAAAAATTAATTTGTATTTTAATATGTAATTTCATTGTAAGTTTTATTTTGGGATTTTCTTTAGAGGAACAATTAAGGCAATTTTAATTGTTGGCTTATTTATCAACACTTTATCGTGATTTATAGTTGTTTTTTGCGGTGGCTTCTTAAATTGACGCAATATATTAATGTTACGTCATAATATGGGAATCATGCAATGTTTTAATTACTAAAAAATATATTTTTGCTATCATAAGTATATGTATAAAAATTATAAATATAGATGGCAAACATGGAAAGATTATTTGATATAAGTCGTTATATGCCACATGGATATTGTCTTTTGTGGCAACCTGAATTGGTGTGGATGCATGTTGTAGCTGATGTAGCGATAGCGCTCGCCTATTTTATTATTCCACTCACCATCATGTATTTACTTATTAAACGAAAGCAAAATATTCCTTTTTCTTGGGCATTCGTAATGTTTGCCCTGTTCATTGTGTCGTGTGGGGTAACACATTTACTGTCGGTTGTAGTGTTGTGGCATCCTATTTATCCGCGTTCTAAGACCGCCTGCGTGAGCTGGCGGATGTAGCGCAGCTACAATCTTCCTGCTACAAATAATATATGAGTTACAGGAAACAAAATAACTGCATCTATCTATGTCACTATCACCTTGTTTTTGCGACTAAATACCGTCGTAAGATTATCAACGAAGGTGTTAGCGAATTTTTGAGGAATAGACTCTATGAAATAACGGAACATTATCCAGAAATAGATATTATGGAATATAATGATGATAAAGATCATATACATATTCTTGTGTCTATTCCTCCAAAGATGAGCGTAGGAGATGTTGTACGAATAATTAAGACGAATACAGCACGCAAAATCAAGGTAAAGTTTCCGTTTCTCAAAAAGGTGTATTGGGGTACAGATAGTATATGGTCGGGCAGTTATTTTGTTTCTACGGTGGGGATAAATGAAAAGATTATACAGCGTTATATAGAAAAACAAGGGCAGGAAGATTGTGGCCAAGCGAAGCTTGAACTAGAGTGAAAC
This sequence comes from Rickettsiales bacterium, assembly GCA_041396965.1. NCBI lineage: Bacteria > Pseudomonadati > Pseudomonadota > Alphaproteobacteria > Rickettsiales > Rickettsiales bacterium. The sequence continues at coordinate 1,929,682 of JAWKXN010000001.1, read as the reverse complement.
CGCCTGCGTAAGCTGGCGGAGATTCACTATTTTCAAGGAATAATAAAAGCCGTAACGGCTGTGTTTTCTATTGCTACCGCTATATTGATGATTCCACTTATCCGCAGACTTTTAGATATATTTACAGAAGAAGATAACCAATAATAATATTAAATAAATTATGGAAGATGGCTACAAGAAGAAACGCGATGAAATATTGACACTGGCACCGTTATTGAGGAGGTATATTTTTCCTATATTAGTAACTATGGTTGGTATAAGTCTTTCTGCTGCCGCTTTCATCGTCACCCTGCACTACAAAGTTGATAAGCTGGAGCATGACTTTCATAATTATAGTCAAAGTCAATATACACAACTAGTTCATCGTTTTAATGCGTACATAAGGGGACAAGAAATAGCAGCAGGAGCGATTGCTTCTGTTAATGCTCTTAAAGAAGAACAGTTCTTCCAGATTATTTCACCTTTGTTCTCAAGAGGGGAGTTTGCCGCGTCCTTCTTGATTCCTAGTGATAATAAATATAATGACATGGAATTCATAAAGCTTGGTCAGGATATAAACCCAAAAAACGTGCCTATTAAAAATAGTGATGCAATAGTAAATTCTATTGAAAAAGCATCTAAGCAGAAAAAAAATACTGTCGTAGGACCGTTTAAGTTTTTTACTGGTGAGCACAATAGTAGCGATTTAGCGTTTATTTTTCCTGTATACGATAAGCGGCACATAAAAGGATATTTGGTAAGTATACTGGATTTAATGAAAACATTTTCTGCTACTATGAATTGGCAAGATAATAACGAAGATTTATCAGTGTATGTATATAAAAATGATGGTGATAAAAGAAGGCTATTTTATTATAGCGATATAGAGGGACATCATTTTTCATCAACTCCTGAATTATCTTATGATAATGTGATAAGAAAATCACCGTTCTATAGAGAGGAGACAGTAGAACTTTTAACTTGTGAGTGGAAAATATTATTTGTTCCCACACAACAATATCTGGCTCAGGCTGTTGACTTTTTGCCATGGATAGTATTGGTGGCTGGAACACTAGTTACTATAGTTCTAAGTATGTTCGTATTTTCTCTAGTAAATCAGAATATACGTATACAGAATATAGTAAAGATGCAAACTATAGCCTTAAAACGCTCTAATGAAGAGCTAGAACGTTTCGCTTATGTAGCATCTCACGATCTTAAGGCTCCTCTTCGTGCTATTGATCAGTTATCTAATTGGTTGGAAGAAGATTTGGGTCCGTTACTGGATGGTGACAATAAAGAAAACATGGAAACTCTACGCGGACGAGTAAGACGTATGAATAATCTCTTGGATAGTTTGCTTGAATATTCACGGATTGGAGTAAAAATCAATAATAAAGATAACCCAGTGATAAAAGGAAGTGATTTAATAACTGATATAAAACAGCTTTTGAACCCACCTAAAGACTTTACCATATCAGCTGACGATACATTCAATGGATTACTTGTATATAGAATGCCGTTGCATCAGGTAATGCTTAACTTGATTAATAACGCTATTAAACATCACGATAAGGATGATGGGCATATAGAAGTTTCCGCAAAGGAAATGAATACTCATTATGAAATTTCTGTGAAGGATGACGGTCCGGGTATAGCTGAGAAGTTCCACAGAAAGATATTTGAGATGTTTCAGACACTACAGCCAAGAGACAAGGTTGAGGGGAATGGTATGGGGCTGGCATTAGTATCTAAGATAGTAACAACCATGAACGGTAACATTTATATTGAGTCAACGGAAGGTAGTGGCGCGGTTTTCCGCTTTACTTGGTCAAAAATCAAAGGGAGAAAAAATAATGAAGGAAAATAGCTATACGGACTGCAATAACAGAACCGTTCATATATTGCTTGTTGAAGACGATGATGTAGACGCATCAGGTCTACGGAGGGCATTGAAGAACGCCAAAATTATAAACCCAGTGCATAGAGCGCGTGATGGTATAGAAGCGCTGAATATGCTAAAGGGCAGAGAAGGTGTGGAATTAGTTTCTGAGCCTTATCTGTTGTTAGTAGATCTTAATATGCCGCGTATGGGTGGTATTGAGCTTATTACTGAGATAAGAAATGATGAAGAGTTAAAATCATCTGTCGTTTTTGTGCTTACTACATCTAAGCATGATGAAGACATGGCTGCTGCTTATAATCTAAACATAGCCGGTTATATACTAAAAGAAAATGCTGGCGATGATTTTATAAGATTGATTGATTTGCTTGATAGTTATTGGCGTATAGTGGAAATGCCACAATAGGGAGAAATAGTATGAACCAATATTCACAATCCATACGTATACCAGAAAAAGGGGCGAATTTACGTCTTCTGATTATAGATGATGATAGAGTTGACCGACTTAATATCAGGAGATGCGTATCCAAAGCTGGATTTAATGCTAGTTATGTGGAAGCTGATGATTTACGCTCTGGGTTTGAGGAGTTTAACAAAGGGAGATATGATTGTATATTCGTTGATTATATGTTGCCTGATGGTGATGGTATAGACTTTATTAATAAAGTTAAAGAGCGTGGGTGTTTTACCCCGATTATAATGTTAACTGGTCAGGGTAGTGAAGAGATTGCGGCAAGCGCTATTACTAGTGGTGCCTGTGATTATCTTACTAAACATAATATACCGCAAATTGATTTTCTTGGTGTGGTAAAAGATTCTTTCAAGCGTGCGAATATTGAAGCTGATTTATATAAGAACGCTCACTATGATAAGCTAACTGGTTTGTTTAATCGTTTTTATTTTGAGCGGCATTTAAGTGGAACTATCCAGAGAAGTAAGCGACACTCACATAATTTCGCTGTTATGTTCCTTGATCTTGATAAATTCAAATCAGTAAATGACACCTATGGACATGATTTTGGTGATAAAGTCTTGAAAGAAGCATCGTTGCGTATTGATAAGTGTATTCGTGATTCCGATATAGCCGCGAGATTCGGTGGTGATGAATTTGCGATTATTTTGGAAGAGATTGATAACCAGGGAGAGGAATCATGTAAGATTGTGGCGGAGCGAATAATTAACTCAATAAGAGAGCCGTTTGTTGTTAAAGATATTATAATAAATATTGGTGTGAGCATAGGTATAGCGATTTATAGCGGTTCAGGAGAGTATCCTGAAGATTTAATCAAGCTCGCTGATGAGGCTATGTATCAAGCGAAGAAGGAAGAAGATGGTCATTATAGGTTCGCGCTAAATAAAAAAGTAGCTTAAGCACGAGCACTAGTAGATGGGTTAAATTATTCATTAATAGTATTTTTATAAATTATAGTATATATTTCGTCTGTTTTTTTGATTATGTATTTATTGTCAGCTAAAGGAGATGATTAATGAAAAAGATTTATTTACTTGGTGTTGCGGTAGCGATGTTAATGGCTGGTTGTAGCGGTGTAAGTCAGGGAATACCACACCCAGAAGAAAAAGACTTATCCAGAGAATATAGCAAGGAAGTAAAAGCTGCCGCGAAAGAATGTGAGGCTACAATATCAAGCTCAGGTGAGAGTGACGCTATATTGCGTTGTAGCGATACTATGTGTCAGTCGGAAAATCCGGTTGGAAATGTTCGTAAATTTGATTGTAATGCTAATGATGAGTGTCCAATAAGAGCTAATACTCGTTATAACCGTGTTTGTGATGGGTTGAAATTCGCCAGTGGGTGTTCCGTGTGGTACTCACCAGTTAGCAGATGTAAATAATTAGTGCTATTTCGTTTATAATGTGGTATGTTTCTAGTGTTTGACACTAGGGGGGGTAGTTATGTCTAAAAAGCTATCGAAGACCGCTGCCATAGCGCTATCTGAAAAGGTGTGTGAAGGGTGTATGCATTATAATAAAAACAGTGTAATAAGTAGGATTTGTCATAAAAAAGAGCCTTGTCCTTATTTTAGGGCTGAGAATTTTTACTATGATAGTGAGACAAAGGATTTTACCTGCTGTAATTATGTTTCTAGAAATCAAGAACCTAATTTTGATCAATTATATTGATTCCTAAGTTTGAGCTGCATGGTTCTTGTTTTATAAAATGTTTGTTGATGTACCGGTGGGGGTGCTGCTTTCTCCGGTGGGTTGTGTTTTCATTATTTCCAGCCGGTTTCTGTAAAACTATCCAGAAGAGAATGTAAACAAACAGAGAATGTAAACAAACCGTTTGTCTTTTTATGGTTATTTACATAGTATTCTCTGGCTGCCGATGATTTTCGGTATGGCATATTTGAGTATTGTAATTGTTGGTCATAAAAATAATGAAAAAATATTTTGCTATAATCTCAGTGGGGTTTTGTGTGCTAGCTGGGTATGGTTTTTATAGTTATTCTCAAAGTAAAAGAGTTGATGTTACTCGTCCGATAAGAGGGCAAGCTGTACGCGCCGTTTACGCCACGGGTACGGTTGAGCCTAGTATTATGATGCCTTTATCACCTCATGTATCGTCAAGGATTGTAAAGTTATTATCTGATGAAGGGGCTGTGGTAAAAAAGGGACAGATTCTAGCGGAAATGGAAAGTGATGAGCTTAAATATCTTATTCAGCAACTAAAAAGTCGTGGGGAATTCGCTAAAAAGGAATTTGAGAGAAATGAATCTCTGCTTAAAAAGAAAACAATTTCACAGAAAATGTATGATCAGTCAAAAGCTGATATGCAGACGGCGATCGCGGCTACTCTTGAGGCGCAGGCTAAGTTTGATTATCTTAATATAAAAGCGCCAGCTGATGGTTTGCTTATAAAGCGTGATGGTGAGGAAGGGCAGTTCATTCCAGCGGGAGAAGCGATATTTTGGATGTCAGAGAATTCACCGCTTAGAATCACCGCTGAAGTTGACGAGGAAGATATAGCAAGTGTCAAGGTTGGACAGAAGGTGTTAATAAGGGCTGACGCTTTTATTGGTAAAGTCTTTCACGGTAAAGTTCAGCAAATTACGCCAAAAGGTGATCCGGTTGCAAGAAGTTATAGGGTAAGAGTAGGATTTACTGATGATAATCCTCTTAAAATAGGGATGACTACAGAAACCAATATTATAACTAATGAGCAGGATGATGCTCAGCTTATTCCAAGTGGTGCTATAAATGATAGTAAAGTGTGGTTGGTAGAGGACGGTAAGTTAAAAAATAGAGAAGTTGTCGTTGGGGCAAAAGGTGTTGAGCTTACCGAGATAGAGGATGAGCTGCCAAAAGACTCACTTGTTGTAATAAAAAGCAACAAAAATTTTAAGGAAGGGCAGAGCGTATCGGTAAATGTAATTGAAACAGAAATAAAAACAGAAATAAAAGAGTAATGAAGCTGCTTACTTTTATCGCCGTTCGTCACTTACTTGCCCGCAAAAGGCAGAGCATAGTGTCTCTTACTGGTATTATTTTAGGAGTATCATTTTTTCTCGCTATATCATCGCTTATGAGAGGATCTGAGCGTGATTTCATAAATCGCTTAGTTGATAATTTGCCACATATAAATATTGTTGATGAATTTCGTAACTCACGAAAACAACCCGCCTTAATGGTGTATGAGCGGGGAGCGGTAGAAATAAGCAACGTGAAACCTGTTACGGAAAATAGGGGGGTAAGAGGGTTCAAGAATATTATTAAAACTTTGAAATCAATATATCCTGATATAAAAGCGTCACCAACATTAGCTGAGCAAGCATTAATAAGTAGTGCCGGTAAGAATTACGCGATTACCGTAAATGGTATGATACCATCAGATATTTTAGAAGTTACCACGATAAAAAAATATATGATTGCTGGCAATATTGAAAATCTTGATACTAATTCTAACGGTATAATAATGGGTAGGGCTCTGGCTAAGAAATTAGCTCTTGAGATGGGAAATAATATAACCCTTACCTCAAATACCGGACAGGTAAGAATTTTCAAAATAGTAGGGCTTTTTCATGTTGGTCGCTCAAGCTATGATGAAAGGCAGGCTTTCATTCAGTTAAAAAAAGCGCAGACCTTACTGGATCGTCCTAATCGGATAAATAATATTATAATAAAAGTAAAAGATCCTTACGCAGCAAGAGAGATAGCGGAAAATATTGAGAATATAGTTGGTTATAAATCTGTTTCTTGGCAGGAAACATCGCAGGATATATTAAGCAGCTTGGTTGTAAGAAACGTGATCATGTACAGTGTGGTAAGCACACTGCTTTTTGTCGCCGCTCTTGGCATATATAATGTTATTTCCACCATAATAATGGAAAAGAGAAAAGATATATCTATCCTTAAATCTATGGGGTTTTACGCCTCAGATATTAAAAAAATATTCCTTACGCAAGGTGTGATATTAGGAACTGTCGGCTGTGCGCTTGGCATACCTTTAGGAAGTATTATGATAAAGCTTCTTTCCACTATTCGCTTAAGACCACCCGGTGCCTCAGAGGAAATAAATATACCTGTTGATTGGAGTGTTTCTCAGTTTTTAATAGCATATGGTTTTGCTATGGTTGCCTCTATGCTCGCGTCTTTACTGCCAGCTAGAAAGGCCGCTGACGTGAAGCCTGTTGACATCTTAAGAGGTAGTTAGATGTCTGATATTATTATAAAGACAGAAAATCTGACTAGAAAATTACAATCTGAGTTACAGGTTACATTGGTAAATAACGCCAATGTAGAAATTAAGCGTGGTGAATTTGTGGCGATTACCGGACCTTCAGGTTCTGGTAAATCATCATTTCTATATTTGCTTGGTTTGCTAGATAAACCTACGCAGGGTAAAATATGGGTGGATGGGGAAGATGTATCTACTCATAGTGAGAGAAAGCTCGCTAGGATACGTCTTAAAGATATGGGGTTCGTTTTCCAATTCCATTTTCTTCTTCCGGAATTTTCCGCTTTGGAAAATGTGATGTTGCCAATGAGGAGACTTTCCAAACTGAGTGAGAGAAAAATAAAAAATAGAGCAAGTGAGTTGTTGGAGGATTTAGGGCTTAAAGATCAGATAAATAAACTACCAAGACAATTATCAGGCGGGCAAAGTCAGCGTGTCGCTATAGCGCGCGCTCTTGCCAATGATCCTCAAATAATTCTTGCTGATGAGCCGACTGGAAATCTTGATACTTCTTCCAGCAAGAATGTTCAGAATATCCTTAAAAGACTATCAGAACAACATAATCGTACAATTATAGTGGTAACTCACGATCAAGATTTCGCTGAAAAAGCACAAAGAAGTATAACCATAGTTGATGGTGTGATAAATGGTGATATTATGAATTATGGTCATTAAAATTTATTTTTAAGGAAGTAATATGAAGAGTAAAAAAACGCCTAAACAGATATTACAAGAGTTAAAAGATGGTAATAGTAGGTTTGTAAAAGGCAAGTCTATACAGTTGTCTAAATCGTCAATAAAAAAGTTGAAAGATTTCGCCGATAAGAAACAGTTTCCAAAAGCTATAGTACTTTGTTGTTCTGATTCAAGAGCGCCGGTTGAAATGATTTTTGATCAAGATGTTGGTGATTTATTTGTAATCAGGGTGGCTGGGAATATAGTGGCTCCCTCATTGGTTGGGAGTGTGGAATTCGCCGCCAGTGCCTTTGGCACAAACACAGTTTTGGTGATGGGACATACGTTGTGCGGGGCTATTGGCGCTACTCTTGACCATATAGAAGACCCACAGGCGATAGAATCAGAGAATATACATGATATTGTAAGCCGAATAAGACCACATATATTCGCTATATCACGTCTTGCTGATTTGTCACCGGAAGAAAAATCAAAGCAGGCGGCGATAGCTAATGTGCGTGCTTCGGTTGACCATCTCGCGCATTCCAGTAGAATTATGGAGGGATTGATAGAGAAGAAAAAACTAAAAATATCTGGCGCTCTTCTGGATATAAAAACAGGTGAAGTGGATTTTCTGAAGTAGCTTCGTTTCGTGTCGGTTTTTGAGTTGCTGCTGGACACCCTAATCTAATCTGATATACTTTGCACAAATTACCGCTTTTTTCTTATGATAACTCCTATAAACACACAAGCGTAGCACTATCTCAAAACACAACTTTTTTAATATTCAGGCGACTAAAAAATATTCCGTTTGAAAAAATGTTTGTATCGGGAGGAGAAGGCAAACAGGTTCGCACTGTCGCTATAAATTATCTGAAAAACTTTTATAAAAAATATTCTCACAAGCCATAAAGGGGTGTGTCTCAAGACACACCTCTTTTGCGTTCGACAGCGACTTAGTATATTTTCGTAGTTTTGTAGTAAGTTTTATATGAGTCGCTGGACACCCTAATCTGATACAACTTGTCTCCACCGCAATTCTCCCTTTCTGCCCCTCCTACAATAAGAAATCGCCAGCCACCATCGCATGCAACCCTGCGAGTTGTATCTCGAAGTCGGTGAGTCCGTTAGCGTCGGAGTCTACGGCGATTATTGTGTTACCACCGGATTGTGAGTAATTAACCTCATTTGCCGTGGCGGAGAAGTTATTTGTTCCCATGAATATGAAGTCACCGGCGAAGGCTGACAGGTCAATCTTATCGCCTTGCGCGTGGCTGAAGTCAGTGATTATATCACGATTGCCCGCGCCAGTGCCGGAATCGGTATCTGCCAGATATTTGAATATATCAAAGCCACTACCACCGGTTATGGTGTCAACACCGCTGCCACCGGTTATAGTATTATTTTTATAATCACCGGTGAGGTTATCGGCGAAGTCAGAGCCGATGATGTTAGTTACACCTTGCAGAACGTCACCCTGCGCGTCGCCACCTGTGTTGGCGTTAGTGGCAAGATTGATGTTTACCGCCGCAGATGAATCAGCGTAAGATACGGTGGATATTCCAGTAAAACCGTTAATGGTATCAGCTCCCGCGCCACCAACTATCAGATTATCTCCAGCTTGACTGTAAATAAGGTCATCGCCAGCACCACCATAGACAGTATCATTGCCAGCTCCCGCGTAGATAGTATCATTACCATTCTCGCCATAAATAGTATCACTGCCAGCTCTACCATTGATGGTGTCGTTACCGCTGCCAGCATGGATGACACTACCACTGCTTTTTGCGGCGAGAGTATCATTATAAGCTGAGCCGATAAGATTTTCTATACTGACCAGAGTATCACCAGACGCTCCCCAGCCTTGTGAGCCAGTGCTATCAAGATTGATGCTTACCACTTGTGATGATTCAGCGTAAGATACAGTGTCAACACCATCACCACCATCCATATGGTTGCCACCAAAGCCTCTACCGGCAAGCAAGTCATCTCCCAAGCCACCATACAGGCTGTTAGCAAAGCCATCACCGATAATAGTGTCATCAAAGTCTGATCCGATAATGTTCGGTACGCCAACAAGGCTATCACCCTGTGCGTCACCACCGGTATTTACATTAGTGGAGAGAATAATATTTACTGCTGCTATTGAATCAGCGTAACTAGCAATCGCGGTTCCACCAAAACCATTCATGTAATCCGCGCCAGCACCACCAATCAGTAGGTTAGTGCCGCCATTACTATAGATGGTGTCATCGCCAGCGCCGCCATCAATAATGTCATCACCACCACCAGCATAGATAGTATCATTGCCATCCTCGCCGTAAAGAGTATCACTACCGTCTCTACCATTGATAATGTCATTACCCAAACCGCCATGAATAGTGCCACCAACCACCGAAGTTGCTAGGCGATCACTAAAGTCAGAGCCGATAATATTCTCCACGTTAACTATCGTATCACCAGATGCTCCCCAGCCCTGCAGACCGGTACGGCTAAGATCTATATCAACAACAACCGCAGACGAAGCATAAGACACAGTGTCAACACCAGCACCACCATCCATGTAATCACCACCAGCACCGCCATCAAGAACGTCATTGCCACCATCGCCAAATAGAGTGTCGTTGCCAACTGCCCCAGATAGAGTATCGTTACCTAGACCACCATGAATAACATTATTACTAGGATTACCAGATAGATTGTCAGCAAAACTAGAACCTATAATATTTTCAATATTATAGAGCAAGTCACCCTGCGCATCGCCACCACTATTGACATTGGTGCTAAGATTAACGGCAACTCCAGAAATAGAGCCAAAATAAGATACAGTATCCACACCAGTTCCACCATCTATCGTATCCGCGCCAGCTCCACCCTCAAAATAATCATCACCAGCATTGCCATATAATGTATCATTTGCTCCAAAGCTCATAAATACATCATTATTTACGGTACCGTTAAATGTCTCTTGATTATCAACATAAGCGGCACCACCAAAAAAGTTCGGTGTGTTCCATATTTTTCCATCAGAGAATTCTATTCTTTCTAGACCTGGCCATGGATATTGTTCTCCACTCATGATTATTTTATCATCTATGCCATTAAAGCTTAATGTCACTTTAGTATAATTTTCTGAATAGGTGATTAAAGCGTTATCCATAGTAAGTAGATCACCATATAACTTTAATGTGTCTAATCCATTAAATAGACCTTCATATATATCATCAACACCATCACCTTGATTATAAATGTAAGTATCATCACCATTAAGACCATCCATCACATCATTACCAAGCCCACCGGTAATTATATCATCTACTCTATGATTAAACTCGGAGCCAAAACCAACTATAATGTCATCTCCATCAGTAGATGCGTCACTTAAATATTTTATTTGTAAATCATCTTTTGTCCAAGTCACGCCATCAGAAAACTCTATATACTCTACACCGGCACCATGCGAGCCAAATTGATTTTTAAGTATTATCTGATCAGATACTCCGGCAAAGCTAAGCGTAGCGCTGGTAAAATCTGCGGAGCGAGTAACTGTCACATTGGTTGAGGTAAGAGCCGCTCCGGTTAATCTTACCGTATCGTTCCCACTATACTGATCCTCAATTATTGTATCAACACCATCGCCCTGATTATGGATATAAATATCGTCACCAACTAGACCATTCATCTGATCATTGCCAAGCCCACCAGTAATTATGTCATTTTCATAATGAGTTATGTTACTACCAAATCCTGTTATAATATCATCACCATCAGTTGAGTTATCTGATAGATATTTATCCTGCAGGTCGCGTTTAGTCCAAGTCACTCCGTCAGAAAATACTATATATTCAATCCCCGCGTTATAATTATAAAATTGATTAGGAAGTATTATAGTATCATCCACTCCACCAAAAGTAAGCGTTGCGGAGTTAAAATCAGAGGAGCGAGTAAGAACGACGTTAGTAGAAGTAAGTGCGTCTCCGCTAAATATTATTTGGTCAGTTCCGGCAAAAACTGCCTCATCTATGGTATCAACACCATCACCTTGATTATAAATGTAAGTATCGGCTCCTCCTCCAGTAAGTAGATCATCACCCAGACCTCCGGTAATGGTGGAGTTGCCGCTCAAAGAATTTACTATATCATTGCCAGCTCCGGCATTGATCACATCATCAGTAAAGTAATAACCATAAATAATATCGTCACCATCAGTTGAGCTGATTTCTAGCATTCGTTGCTTAATAAAGTTAAAATCCCACTCTGTTCCATCAGCAAAGGTAAAATATTCTATGCGATCTTGGCTGAAAGTAAATTGGTCTATATTGTAGAAATGTCCTTTTATCAGAACACTACTTCCATCTATAAGGGTAAGCTTTAGGTCATCAACTGTTGGTCGTGACATGATAACCTCGTTAGGATTAACTCCTTCCAAGAATTGTATAGTATCATTATCACCACTTAATACGTTACTTCTACCGTCCTCAATAACATCCTTCCCATAACCAAGTCCCATTATGTACAGATCGCCTTCATCACCACCGGACATAAAATCATCACCGGCACCACCATCAATTATATCCGTACGGGTAAAGCCGTAAATCTCGTCATCACCATCCGTTTGGTTGGACTCTAGGATTATGTCCTGAACATCGTCCCACGATATGTTAGTGCCATCACTAAATATAAAATTTTCTATACGAGTAAGGAAATGCAAACCATAAACACCAGTATAAGTACCAGTAAACTGGTTTTTTATGGTTATCTGATCATTAGTTCCGTTTATTTTGACCACCAGATCCTGTGAGTAACCATCACGGGTAAATGACACCATATCAAAAGTTATGCCATCCTTAAAAACAACTACATCAGGAGCATCCATAGTTATATAGCTCATATTATCTTCTATTATGTCCTGACCATCACCAAGCCCGAACTGATAAATATCACCTTCCGCGCCACCAATAAGCCGGTCATTGCCAAGTCCGCCGTCAAAAAAATCTATGGTATCAGTACCGATAATTAGGTCATCACCATCAGTGTGTCTTTCTACCGCTTTCGCTATGTCAATTTTGTCCCAAACCTCACCATTAGCGAAAATTATCTCTAGTACACCACGATCAGCGTCCAGCCCACCAATACCAAAGCCGGAAAGCTGCCTAGCGAATTGTCCGATTATTTTCAGCTCATCAGCAGTGCCGTTTACCTTGATTATAAGGTCAATCCCGCTGCGCTCCATAGTCACCTCATCAGAGTTAAGATGAGCGAAACGCAGCCAGTCTGGGCTGCCATTTAACGGGTTCTCAAGGTCATCTATTATGTCATGTCCGAAATTCCTGCCGACAATATAATTATCCGGTCCATGTCCGCCGCGCGCTATCTGGTCTCCCGCGCCAAGATAGATAAGGTTAGCCTCGCCATCTCCGTTTATGTCATCACTATTGGCGCGGATTAAATCCACCGGCACGTCAAAAGCATCCGCCGCTTGCGTGAGTGTCGCCGAAAGCCCGACATTCTCATAGGCCGCCACGATATGACTGAACAGAAAACCATAACTCACCTTAAGCCCGTCACTCCCACGATCAAAGCTTTGCAGGAATACATTGATTATCGGCTTCCACGCGGCAAGCCAGCTTGTCGCGTCACCCGCCGGAGCCGCTGTGAAAATCGCTTCCATAGTCGGGGTTAGTGATTGGTCAGTGGTCGCCACAAAACGGTCATCAGCGGCGTTATACTCAACTCCGGCGAAATATGAGGCAAGTGGTCCTTGCGCCGCAAGCCGCACCGCTATGCCACCAAGCATATCCCACATATCGTTAAGCATATCACCGGCGGCGGCAATCGCCGTACTGCCGGCTAAATTATCCACCCCAAGCGGCAACTCAACACTTAAATAACGCTCCAGAAACTGGATATGCTCACCGGAAAATGTCTGCCACGTGCCGCTTGTTGGAGTCTGCGCCATAACATCAGCGACTTGCGGACGGTCAATCACCACCCCGCCGGAATCCTTCACTGCCTCACCACTAGCCAGCTTCCAGTACGAACCCTGCTCGTCACTGACTTGATAGGCAAAATCAATCACCTGCGCGCCGTTAATATCATTTATCGCGAGAATCGGCACATCCGAGCGCGCCACCATACCCGGTACGTCCGCAGGAGCGGGCACCGCGTCCCGCCATTCATTAAGTACCGGAGTTATCGCGCTAATCATCGCCCCAAGGTCAATCGTTCCCAGCTGAGTAAGCGCGGTCTGTACCGCCCCCTTCAAGCTCGCGCTATCGGTCATGGCTATTCTCAGGTCGGTTAGTGTGCCGAATCCTTTAAGTTCGGGCAGGGTTGCCGCCACCGCGTCTATCGTATCATCACCCAGCCAGATAGTATCACGTTGATTGGCGCGGAAGGTAACGTCGGCTATCTCACGCGTGCTGCCATCACTTAGGGTGAAGCTGCCCACAGAGTCAACATAGTTACCGGCGACCAGCTCACCGCTTGGCGTGCTGCTTAAATCAATGGAGGTAATTCCGGCGGCATTAAGGCTTGTCAGCTCACCGGCGTCGGTTAGCATATTCTCATTTACGTCTTGCCATAATAGCAGGGTGGAGAACTCATTATCAGCGGCGTCAATCACTCCGTCATTATTACTATCTAGCACTCTAAGCGCGTCAAAGCCCGTGGTGGTGACATCGCCGAACATCTCTGAGACATCATCAATAATCCCGTTAGCGTTGAGGTCACGCACGAGGAAAGCGTCATCGCCCCGTGCCCAGCCTGTTTGCTCGGCGAATCCGTCAGCGTCAATATCATAAAAAGGCGAGACACCAAGACGGGCGTTCAGTTCCACCCCGTCACCATCCATGTCCAGTATCAGCGGGTCAATGCCCGGAAAGAAGGTGATGCCGAATATCGCCTTCATGTAATAGCCGAATATCGCCTCAAACGTGCCGTAAAGATTAAAGCCTTTCGGGGATTCCAACAGGCGGTAAAACTCCAGACTGCCCTCGCCAACCAGCAAGCCGGCGGTGCGCTCACCCGCCAGGTCAAAATTGAAGTTAGCAACGAAAGTCTGTCTGCCATCAGGAGTGACGATAACCAGCTCGTCAGCGTCATTCCGGCCGTAACGCACGCCATACAACCCCTTTGCCCATGGCGATTCTTGGGTGTTGAAGTTAATCCCGCCATGGATTGTTCTGCCGCCGTAAGTGATGGTGTCGCTGGTGTCAGCGTCGGCTATCAGATAGTCACTGCCAAGTTCAAACTTGTCAGCACCGCTACCGCCATAGACGATACTCCCACGAGGAGCGGCGAGCAGAGTATCGTCGCCATTCTCAAGGAAGATTCTCGGGAATGTCCCCACCAGTGAACCAACAACTGATACCTCATCGTCTCCGTCACCGGCGTGGATTTTCTGAACGGCAGTGTTAGCGAGTAATGTAATATTGATGTTGTCCGCTGAATCAGCAAAATCTATTTCTTCTACATTTAATATTGAATCTGTTTCACTAAAACGAAATAATGAGGAAGGAACATGTCCGACACCTTCCTTTATATTTATTGTTCTGTTAAAGAAACTATTGCTATGAAGATATTGCAGCGTATCGGTTCCATCACCACCATCTATATAATCGTTGCCTTCGCCACCGATGAGAAAGTCATTGCCACCACCGGCGATTAAAATATCGTCTCCTTCTTTTCCGTTTAACACCTCAGCGTCACCGCCACCAAGTATTAAATCATCATTTTCATTACCGACAAGAGTCGGTGAGAAACCAGTGTTTATTATTAAGTTTTTGCCTGTACCATCTCCGATATAAATTGAATCAGGGGCGTTACTTGTATTCCCTTCATAAATATTATTGACAGTTATTACCTCTTTAACACCGTTAATAAATACCGGTATATCAAGAGCCACTTCATTATCCTCAAAGAAGTAATATTCTTTAGCGGTTGAGGGATTATTTGGCGCGAAGGCGTGCGCTTCAAGATTTTTACCATCACCAGTTGTTAAAAAATCCGTAACGCTGGTTGCGGCGCTTGCTCCTACAATAAAATTAGTAAAAGAACCATCGTAAAGAGTGTATGAGCTATCCAGCAATGTGTCAAAATATGAGGTCTCAATCTCAATGGTGCCGCCATTGGCTATTTCTGAACCAGCGGCAAAAATTAAATTGCGAACGGCAGTCGTTTTTTGATTGGCAGAACCGTCCAACCCATCAGGATATAAAAAACCAGAAACATGTTCTCCAGACTGATCGTAGAATTTAACGTTAACTGGTCTTCCCATTCCATAGAAGCTATCTGTTACACCATCTATTACGGAAAACACCAAAGAGGTAGCGGCGGATATACCGATAACTCCGGCTATACCGACAGAGGTGCCAGTTATAAGAAATATAGCTCCAGCTATAGCGGTAGAAGCAGCAGTTTGAGTTAGCGCAAATTTAGCATTGTTAAGATAACCATCTATGCTAAACGTTTCATCGTCATTATATATTATGTTTAAGGTTTGGCTCGAAGCTCCTGTTATACCATCACCGATCAAAGCAAATCGTAAAGCTATGCCCGGTAAAGTTTTATTATACTCTAATACTTCTATGAGACCAGTTTCTAATGCTGCGATATATGCATTTAACCCAGAGATTGTACCACTGCTTGTCACTCTAGGCATATTTTCTGCTTTATAATATCCAAATATGTTAGACATAACTATCCTTCTTTCCTTTGTGCTCTATAATATTTTTATCTGGTTTATTAGGGTCATAATAAATAGTAATTTTTTGACCTTTTTTGTATTTGAATATAGATAGCCCTATATCATCAGTTCCCTTGTATATTCCACCGTGCTTATCGGTAAAAAAATATTTCAAGGAAAAATGTATAGGCTTTATATTCGCTAAAACTATTCCTTCTATAGTCCCTTCAGTTCTTACTGCATTTTTAATAAAGATTGTTCTTTTTTCTTTATTTCTAAGAGCCAAGCGATAGGGGATATAAAAAGTTAAGAATAATAGTAATAGGACTCCTATAATCTGAATAGAAATCAAGAATATTTTTTCTGTCATCGTCTGTACCATTTTGTTGCTTTTTTCATCTCACCCATCCACAGTTTAGAGTAAATAATTTATTAACTAGCAATAGCAGTGTTAACGCTTATGTCAACGTAATTATCATTTGCCCCCTTCAAGCTCGCGCTATCGGTCATGGCTATTCTCAGGTCGGTTAGTGTGCCGAATCCTTTAAGTTCGGGCAGGGTTGCCGCCACCGCGTCTATCGTATCATCACCCAGCCAGATAGTATCACGTTGATTGGCGCGGAAGGTAACGTCGGCTATCTCACGCGTGCTGCCATCACTTAGGGTGAAGCTGCCCACAGAGTCAACATAGTTACCGGCGACCAGCTCACCGCTTGGCGTGCTGCTTAAATCAATGGAGGTAATTCCGGCGGCATTAAGGCTTGTCAGCTCACCGGCGTCTGTTAGCATATTCTCATTTACGTCTTGCCATAATAGCAGGGTGGAGAACTCATTATCAGCGGCGTCAATCACCCCGTCATTATTACTATCTAGCACTCTAAGCGCGTCAAAGCCAGTGGTTGATACATCGCCGAACATCTCCGAGACATCATCAATAATCCCGTTGGCGTTTAAGTCACGCACGAGAAAAGCATCATCGCCCCGTGCCCAGCCCGTTTGCTCAGCGAAACCGTCAGCGTCAATATCATAAAAAGGCGAGACACCAAGACGGGCGTTCAGTTCCACCCCGTCACCATCCATATCCAGTATCAGCGGGTCAATGCCCGGAAAGAAGGTGATGCCGAATATCGCCTTCATGTAATAGCCGAATATCGCCTCAAACGTGCCGTAAAGGTTAAAGCCTTTCGGTGATTCCAACAGGCGGTGAAACTCCAGCGTTCCCTCGCCAACCAGCAAGCCAGCGGTGCGCTCACCCGCTAGGTCAAAGTTAAAGTTAGCGATGAATGTCTGTCTGCCATCAGGAGTTACGATAACCAGCTCGTCATCCTCATTCCGGCCGTAACGCACGCCATAAATCCCCTTCGCCCATGGTGATTCTTGGGTGTTGAAGTTAATCCCACCATGGATTGTTCTGCCGCCGTAAGTGATGGTGTCGCTGGTGTCAGCGTCGGCTATCAGATAGTCACTGCCCAGCTCAAACGTATCCGCTCCAGACCCGCCATAGACGATGGAGCCACGAGGGGCAGCGACCAGAGTATCATCACCATTCTCAAGATATATCGTCGGCTTGAAAGCAACCAGTGAACCAACCACCGATACCTCATCATCTCCGTCACCGGCGTGTATCTCCTGTACTTTGGTGGTGGGCAGGAGAACTATTCCTATGTTGTCGCTATTGCTGGTTGCTTCTATTTTTTCTATATTAACAATTAAGTCAACTTCTATACTGGTATTAATACTAGCGTTTGGACTCGGCAACTCTGGAATGGAAGAACGTTCTGATATTGCAATATCTTTACCAAATAAAAATGAACTATACTTAACAGTATCAACACCTTCTCCACCATCAAATATATCATTATTATCGCTATTATGAGTGCTATTTACGAAAGTATCATCACCTTTTCCGCCGATAAATACAATCCCATTTTTTGCGTAGGGAGCAAGTGTTGGAAGGCTGGAATCATTAAATATACTGGCATTAAATGTGTCTCCATCATTCGTGCCATATATTATAGGGCGGTTATCTGCTGTAAGGAATTTAGTGACACCAGAATCCCATAGATCAGAAATAAGGGAACTACTAAGTGTAGAAAGTTTAGCAAGACCAGCGGCGGCATCAAACCAGCTGTTCGTAGCGGCAACATCATTATCATAATCAGCTTTATAATAGTCTGTTATTAGTGGGACATTGGCTTTACTTGCTTCGTCAAATATAATATTTGCTCTTCTTCCAATATTAGAGGGGTCTATATTTGGCTGCAAAACAGTGTTTGCAAGAACAGTTGATTTATCAGATGAGTCAAAGTCAAAATTATCACTTAGTGGAAGAATTCGCATATTTTGTATATGTCTTGTACCATCCGCTTCAATGATAAATTTAATTTTTCTATCGGCTGGAGAATGATTATCCGTAATTGTAAACCCAGAAGTATTATAGATATAACTTCTTTGTAAAAAATCTGCGCTTCCAACATCATAAGCATATTGTTGAATAGAAATATTACTTTGAATATCGTTTAAACCTAGAATACTTTTTATCATTGCGAGGCTAAATTCTTGGCGAACACCACTAGTAGAAAGCAACGTAGTGTTATTAAAAAATTGCTGAATTAATGCCGAATTAGAGGCTTTTGCAAAATATCCAGGACCGCTGGACATAAAGGACACAGTATCTAAAGTAATGGATGCAAGAGGTGTTCCGTCTTCAAACATGTAAACATCATTTTGACGCACTACCTTTGGACGAATCAATGTATCGCTTGCCAAATTATCCGGAGTGTTTAACGAACCGTAAAGGTAGAGATTGGTAACTTCTTCAATGCCAAGCTGATTCCAATTATAAACTGTCATGAGCAACTCCTTTTTGTTTCTTTCTTAAATATATTTCGTAAGATAATTCACTGTCTTGTTTTGTAATTTTATCGCTAAATTTACTATATGACTTCCCGCAAGTATCTAGAGTTATGTATCTTCTATAGTAATCTAGAGGTGGGTTTGTTCCATACCATATTTCTGTATCAGGAAGTTTAGAGTCTACTTCACCGGATGCATAAATAGAACCTGTTATTCTATTCAACCAGTCTATGTTTGACACCATACCTGTATCTCCTCTGTACAAACGGCAGCATTCAGGGTTTTCTCTAAGGAATTTTTTTCTTTCTTCATTGCGTATAGTATCTCCTTCTGTGTAACCCAACATAGCCAATAAAAACTCCTCATCGCTAAGCCATCTACCCTGCTCAATACAAAATCCAGAATAGTTAAGCCCTGAAGAAACACTACCAATTAATAAAAAAAGTGATAATATCCAGTGTCTTCCTATCCAATATAGTATCTTCTTCATCTCAACCCATATACTCCAGAGTAAATAATTTATTAACTAGCAATAGCAGTGTTAATGCTTAAGTCAAGGTGATTGTCGTTGGTGGCGGTGGGTGTTGCTACGTTGTCATTGACGGCTTTTGTGACTACGGGATGAGACCCCCGCTCAGGGGCGGGGGATAATACAAACATCTCGGAGGCGTCATCAATAATCCCGTTAGCGTTGAGGTCACGCACGAGGAAAGCGTCATCGCCCCGTGCCCAGCCCGTTTGCTCGGCAAAGCCGTCAGCGTCAATATCATAAAAAGGTGAGACACCAAGACGGGCGTTAAGCTCCACCCCGTCACCATCCATGTCCAGTATCAGCGGGTCAATGCCCGGAAAAAACGATATGCCAGATATCGCCTTCATGTAATAGCCAAATATCGCCTCAAAAGTATCATAAAGATTAAAGCCTTTCGGTGAATCCAACAGGCGGTAAAACTCTGAACTGCCCTCGCCAACCAGCAAGCCGGCGGTGCGCTCACCCGCCAGGTCAAAATTGAAGTTAGCAACGAAAGTCTGTCTGCCGTCAGGAGTGACTATTACCAGTTCACCATCCTCGTTCCTGCCGTAACGTACGCCATATAACCCCTTTGCCCATGGGGATTCTTGGGTGTTGAAGTTAATCCCACCATGGATTGTTCTACCGCCGTAAGTGATGGTGTCGCCGGTGTCAGCGTCGGCTATCAGATAGTCACTGCCCAGCTCAAACGTATCCGCTCCAGACCCACCATAGACGATACTCCCACGAGGGGCAGCGAGCAGAGTATCGTCGCCATTCTCAAGATATATCGTCGGCTTGAAAGCAACCAGTGAACCAACCACCGATACCTCATCATCTCCGTCACCGGCGTGTATCTCCTGTACTTTGGTGGTGGGCAGGAGAACTATTCCTATGTTGTCGCTGGCGGAAGTCGCCTCAACCCGTTCCACGTCAATCATCAAGTCAACCTCTATGCTGGTTTTAGCATTAGAGACCGCCGGTACTGTCGCTCTTTCTGATAATGTTATATCTCGCCCGATTAAACCAAAAAAACTGGCTTCGTATTTAATAGTGTCATAACCAGCGCCACCATCCATAATGTCGTTGCCGATACCACCAGTCAGTGTGTCGTTATCAGCGCCACCACGAATCAGGTCGTTACCATCGCTGCCAACTATTATGTCATTACCACCATCTCCGTAAAAGCTGCTAGTTCCACCAATGCCGCCATGTCCGAACAACTGGTCATCACCGCTGCCGCCGACCAATATATTATCTACCCCAACTCCGCCATGTATTATATCGTTACCACCATAGCCGAAGATTATATCGCTACCACCAATGCCGTTGATGGTATTATTGCCGCTACTGCCCAATATCAAATCCTTGCCGGTAGTGCCAAAAACATTGCTATTACCGGCTGCCGCTAATATCAGGTTGGAGTCAGTTGACTGGCTGGAATCTATGCCCGCTATCTTGCCGGTGGAATCATAAATATTATTAACCAATATATTCTGAGTAACACCATCAATTACAACTGGAACCACTAATTTTAGTTTATAATTAGTTGGGTAATAATACACCTTACCCATAACGGCGTTGCTGGCGGTGTAGTTGGAGTTATCATACTCCGGTGAGTGGATTACGCTCATCATATTATCCACAGAAACACCAACCCTGCCGGCGATATTCTGATAGGGTTGGGAGTCTATCTTAAACTCAGCGCCGCTATCACTGCCACCGCTGATGTTGATGGTGAAGTTATTGTTAGGGATGGCATGGGCGAAGTTAAATAACAACCCTTGAACCGCTTCCGCCGGACTGTCCGGATAATCCTGCCCCTCCGGATAAATATAACTAGCCACATGCGTGCCACCATCCGTGAATATGCGGACTTGGATGTCATTGCTATCGGTTATAATATCCTGAACACTATTAAATCCACCGGTTATACCACTCCATAACAAACTGGCACCAATAGAAACCCCTACTAAAGCAACAACTCCAATCGCAACATCTGCCGCCGCTAACAGACCTAAAATACCTGCTGCTATTAAAAAAGTTGCTCCAGTATCAACTAAAATATTACCTACGTTTAATTTTGATGTATTATATATTAGCGATATGTCACCATCGCTATTAATAGTTACATCAATAGCTTGTGCTGAGGCTCCAATTACTGCTCCAGGAAGACCTGTTTTTAAGAAAAATTTTGTTGACTCCACAACCTCTTGGGCTAACACTTTTACTTTAGCGTTTGATAACCAATCATCTATAAGAGGATTAATCGTACTAGCGAAAGCTCCGACTATTGCATCATCTCGTCTAATATAAGTTCCGTAATCTTCATAGCGTGGCATGATTAGTTCCTCTCCTTAAATTATATTTTTCATTTAGCTCCTCAACAAAAATTGTAGAGGTTATAGGGTATTTCTCTAAATATAGAATATTAATATTGTCTCCTGCTTTTAAGGATGTTAATATATTGATGTTTGCCCCTAAAAAGCCCAAATCACTACAATTTTCATTTTTCTTTATATAAATCTTTCCAATGTTATTTTTGTACGAATAATCTAAAGAATATCGCTTTACAAAGTACATACCTTCAGTCCAATCACACCTAATTAATGAAGCCATTGCTTTCTTACCTATCGTATATAGTAATATAAAGTTAACTACCTTTTTCACGAATATTTTATTAATTATCATAAACGTTAAGAAAAAAACAAACGCCATTATTATGGCAAATAACGGCAACTTTATTAGTAAATTTGTATAAAAGTAATCATACAATATAAATGACGAAGCTATTATAAAAACACCTCCATAGAAACTTAGTATATATTTACTTATCCTTCCCCACTTCTCCTCATCCAACTCACCCTTAGCCCGTAAGTCAGCGACCGTTTTTAGCAGTAATTTTGTTTCAGTTAATAGCATCTCAACCCACCTTAGCATAAATATTTATGTCAATGTAATTGTCGTTGGCTGGGTTATCGTTTGCAGCAGCGGATCCACGGGCGGGTGCGGGAATAATACTACCATAAATCCCCTTCGCCCATGGGGATTCTTGGGTGTTGAAGTTGATACCACCATGGATTGTTCTGCCGCCGTAAGTGATGGTGTCGCTGGTGTCAGCATCGGCTATCAGATAGTCACTGCCAAGTTCAAACTTGTCAGCGCCTGCGCCGCCGTAGACGATACTCCCACGAGGAGCGGCGACCAGAGTATCATCACCATTCTCAAGATATATCGTCGGCTTGAAAGCAACCAGTGAACCAACCACCGATACCTCATCATCTCCGTCACCGGCGTGGATTTTCTGTACTTTGGTGGTGGGCAGGAGAACTATTCCTAACGTATCATTACCAGATGTCCCTTTAATATTTTCTATATTGCCTATAAGCTCCATTCTAAATTTATTTTGTGAATCAGATTCACTAACAGAAGATATTTCCTTTATGGCTGTTATGACGCTTGCACCAGCGTATATCAATGTGTCTTCACCAGCTCCGCCATCAATCATGATATTGTTTGGATAGTGTATATTGGAACTACGAGTGACAGTTATAGTATTGTCTAAGGCACTCAAGTTAATTCTTTCTATATTTTTTATATGATCAATATTCCCAGAACCAGCATCTATCTCTATAGTACCAAGATTACTTGAGTTAGGGGATGATACTCTTATTTCTATACTTACAACACTCCCATCATATTCAGCCGTGTCTATACCATCTCCACCGTCGAGAAAATCATTTCCATTTCCTCCTTCTAAGTTATCATTTCCACCGTAACCGTATATAAAATCATCACCATCACCAGTATATATGAAATTAGTACTATTGTTACCTATTATTAAATCTCTACTATCTGTAATATGATTAGCTGAAATAACATCATAATTTGTAGTTCCTTCACTTGTTAGCATGACTATAGCTACATCAATCACGGTTCCATTTGTATAATCCTTATTGATTTGAACTGAGGTATCTGTTATATCTGCCGCTCCTTCATAAGTTAACCTGCGTGCTATTCCCATTTCGTCATGAATAACATTAGTGGCAATTACTGTTGGTCCAGCTAAGTTAATGTCTGTTCTAGGGTTTTCAAGGGTGCCGTTTATTGCATGTTCAAGCTCGTGAGCTATGTTAACAGAAAGAGGGTATTGTATAGCTTTACCTGTTGGAGTGACGAAGAATAATTTATCGTTATAATTAGGGTCAATTTCTAATTGATATGCTCCGGCTCCATGTGCTTGAAAATGACCAGACAAAAAATTAATTGTCAGTTGCTGTTGAGGGGTCACTTTATCTAGCATAGTACGTGCAGTTGTTGAAACATTATATAAATCTGTTATAGCAAGGCGTACCTTCGCTTCATCTATTGAAGAAAACCCATTAAAAATTATATTGCTTAACAAAGTTTGAATCGTCATTTTGAGGTCTCCTTAATGTATTTTGAAAAGCAATTGTAATCACCACTGGAGTTATGTATAGACTTCAATAATTCTACAGGTGGGGTTATACTGTATATAATATTATTATCAGTTTCAGTAATACTTTTTTTTAATATTTCTTCTAATATATATTTATAAATGTTAATATAATAAACCTTAGATCTTCTTAAACACTCTACTATCTTCCCTCCACCAGTAAATCTAACTATTGTAGTTTGAGGAGCTAATCTTGCTATTCTTGCCCAAAATAATGTCTGTATACCATCAGGAGAGAATACTTTATCAATTTGCTCCTCTGTAGGACGTCCGCTAGAGCTGTCTAAGAATATTCTTATGTATTTCTCTAGTGCTGGTTGATAAATATTCTCATAAGACATTGTTACATCATCTAGATTAGTTGGATTACCTTTAGAGAATTTATTCCAATCGCCATGAGAAGCATAATATAACTCTTTCATACGAAGCATATTAGAGATAGGGAATATAATAGTTCCACCTATCGGTTTTTTACCCTTAATGTAAATAGTTCCACGTACCCATGGAGACACAAACCTGTATGATGTTATATTCTTATCATCTTTATATTTATTTTTTGGAAGCGGAGGATCTATATTTGGAACTTCAAATTTTCTATTTCTAAATTCCTTTTGATAGGTATAAGGTATATCTATAAATATTACATGATAATCTGCTTGGTCATTATCATACTCAACTGTTTCCTGATCTATAGCAACTAACTGAGTTTTGAGCGATGTCAAAATATAATTATATGGCTCTTCCTTCAACTGAGGTGATCCTTGCCGAAGCGTATAATATTCTCTGTTGATAGGATTATAATACTCAATAAATAGTTGTCTGACCGTGACTTTATTAGCAAATGTTTGAAAGGATAAAAAACACAGCCCTAAAAAAATATTTATTGCTACGAAAATAAAAAACGTTTTTTTCATGTGTGCTATAACTTTCTTTTTGTTACTTTCCTCATCACAACCCATATACTCCAGAGTAAATAATTCCTTAACTAGCAATAGCAATGTTAACGCTTATGTCAACGTAATTGTCGTTGGCAGCATTAAGGCTTGTCAGCTCACCGGCGTCGGTTAGCGTATTCTCATTTACGTCTTGCCATAATAGCAGGGTGGAGAACTCATTATCAGCGGCGTTAATCACCCCGTCATTATTACTATCTAGCACTCTAAGCGCGTCAAAGCCGGAGGTGGTGACATCGCCGAACATTTCCGAGACATCATCAATAATCCCGTTAGCGTTGAGGTCACGCACGAGGAAAGCGTCATCGCCCCGTGCCCAGCCCGTTTGCTCGGCGAAGCCGTCAGCGTCAATATCATAAAAAGGGGAGACACCAAGACGGGCATTCAGTTCCACCCCGTCACCATCCATATCCAGTATCAGCGGGTCAATGCCCGGAAAGAACGAGATGCCGAATATCGCCTTCATGTAATAGCCGAATATCGTCTCAAACGTGCCGTAAAGATTAAAGCCTTTCGGTGATTCCAACAGGCGGTGAAACTCCAGCGTTCCCTCACCAACCAGCAAGCCAGCGGTGCGCTCGCCCGCTAGGTCAAAGTTGAAGTTGGCGATGAATGTTTGTCTGCCGTCAGGAGTTACGATAACCAGCTCGTCATCCTCGTTCCTGCCGTAGCGCACGCCATATAACCCCTTCGCCCATGGGGATTCTTGGGTGTTGAAGCTCACGCCGCCATGTATCGGGCGGGCACCATAATATATATGGTCATCAGCATCGGCATCGGCGATTATATAATCCATTCCCGCCTCGTAATGATTCTCGCCCGCGCCACCATAGACGATACTACCCCTCGGCGCGGAGACTAACACGTCATTGCCGTCCTCTAGGTAGATAACCGGCTTAAAGGCAGTCGCCGAGCCGGTGATTGTCACAGTGTCGTCACCCGCTCCGGTGTGGATTTCTTGTAGTTGTGTACTCGCTAGTAACCTGATTTCCACAGTGTCATTCTGGCTGGTGAAGTTGATTTTTTCTATGTTTAATATTATATCATTTTCACGGCTAATTATAAGCGATGGGTTAACAACTTCGTTATCACCTCGTTCTGTGATTTTTACATCAACACCAAATAGTCTGTCTTCGTAGCTAATTGTATCAATATCTAGTTTACTGGCATCTTCACCGCCGTCTAAAATATCATTGCCTTTGCCGCCGATCAGCAAATCATTGCCGCTATGACCAAATAAACGATCATCACCATCATTACCACTTAACTCATCATTTCCAGAACCCCCAGAAAGCACATCACTTTGATAACTACCATATAATTTATCATTACCTGATCCACCAAAAGTAATATTGGCTGAACCAACAGCTCCAAGTAAATTAAAGCTACTATTACTTCCGCCTATCGTCTTGTCCACTAAATCAATAGGGATATTTTGTGTCACTGTGTCATCTATATTCCCAAAACGGCGGTTTATATCATCCATATGACCACTAGTAGCCCATTCTGTACTAGTTATAAAATTTCTAATATCATCTATATCTAAATCACCAGATATTTGTACCGTACCTCCAGTAAGTGTGACAGATTTACCTTGCAGAAACTGCTCCATTTTTCCACCAATACTTATATTGAACTGATTATGATAATCAGTAAGTTGTATAAGTATTTTTGGATCTTCTAAAGCAGCAGAAACATATTTCTCTCCAGCTTTGTATAACTCAGAAAGTACATAATTAATATTCTCCAATGTTGTCTGTTCAAATAAACTGGCAAGGTATGTCTTGCCATATGCACTACTCAGTGCCAATTCTATTTGGGTAATAACAGAATTTGGAAGGATTCCATGTGTAATTAACGCATTTCTGTAATTAGCAAGGAACGTGTTAATATCATCTACTACTAGATTTCCAGTATTAGGATCTATAGCATTGGTTAATATATTAGTGAGGTGATCAATAGCCTTTGAATTTTTTGATAGATCAAGTTGATTCCAGCCAAAACTATACCCGCTGTTTCCGCCAGCATAAGATAGCTTGTAAGGTTCTTCATTATTAATTGAATCGTTACCAACTTCATTTTTTGCTAAAACCACACCAATAATTTTAGTGATTCCAATCCAATTATCTGTTACTGACACCATTTATTTAGTCTCCATTAGCTAATTTACTCTATGATAGTTATAAAATTATTCCCTATTTCAAATAGAATCTGACTTTCTTTATCTTTTCTTGTCTCACAGTCCATGATATTTAGTTTTATTTGAACGGTACCAGTTTTTACATTGTAATCTTGCGGGGAAAATGATTTCATATTATATCCTAGCAGACCAGTCTGAATTCCTATAGCTTTCGCTCTACTAATGCTACCACATCCTCCAGATTCGGCATCAAAAGATAATTCTAAAGACCATAATTTCTGGGATTGATTATCGTAGTATCTGTACAAGATTAATTTCCTATAGCCAATACCATGTCTCACTAAGTGTGGTGCATCAACTATGTAGTAACTAGTATTGTTCTTATCAATTAGATGAGCAAGCAGTTTATCATCTATTCCTATAGATAATTGTTTTTTTATTTTGTGTATTATTTCGCTATCCTTTTCTGTTTGAGAAAAAATCTCTATGCCATCTGACTTGCTTATCTCTGCGGCTATAGATTGTGAAACCATAAAGTAACAAACAATAACTAAGGATATTTTTTTTATATATTTATACAACATATCTAAACCTTATATATTCTATATAATCTACCCACACACCCCAGAGTAAATAATTTATTAACTAGCAATAGCAGTGTTAACGCTTATGTCAACGTAATTATCGTTGGCTGGGTTGCGGCAAGCAGCTCCAGATCCACGGGCGGGTGCGGGAATGATTTCGCCATAAATCCCCTTTGCCCATGGTGATTCTTGGGTGTTGAAGCTCACGCCACCATATATCGGGCGGGCACCATAATATATATGGTCATCAGCATCGGCATCGGCGATTATATAATCCATTCCCGCCTCGTAATGATTCTCGCCCGCGCCACCATAAACAATACTACCCCTCGGCGCGGAGACTAACACGTCATTGCCATCTTCTAGGTAGATAACCGGCTTAAAGGCAGTCGCCGAGCCGGTGATTGTCACAGTGTCGTTACCCGCTCCGGTGTGGATTTCTTGTACTTTGGTGTTGGCAAGTAATCTAATATCTACCTTATCATTCTGGCTGGTGAAGTTGATTTTTTCTATACTGCCGATATAATCTTTTTTACCATTCCAATCAGCTCCGGCGTAGGTGGATAATATCTCTTCTATTTTAGTTGCGACACCGTTACCACCATTTTCATAATTAAGAGTGTCAACTCCGGCGTTACCATCAATCATTATCGCGCCAAGATGCTGAATGGTCTTAGACAGGGTGATGGTGTCGCCTCCCACTCCGGCTTCTATTACTTCTACCCGAACCGCGCGGTCGGTCTCACCGGCGGCGGTAATATCTAGAACCTTGCCGGAATCAGCGGCTTGGATATTAATGTTAAGTGGCGCGCTGCCGCTGTAATATACT
This sequence comes from Rickettsiales bacterium, assembly GCA_041396965.1. Lineage (NCBI taxonomy): Bacteria > Pseudomonadati > Pseudomonadota > Alphaproteobacteria > Rickettsiales > Rickettsiales bacterium. The sequence goes on along the minus strand of JAWKXN010000001.1, from coordinate 1,901,393 downwards.
ATGTCGGTGCCATCACCGCCAATATAATAATCCTTACCTGTGCCACCAGACATGCGGTCATTTCCCGCGCCACCGATAAGCAAATCATCGCCGCCGCCACCCTTAAGATTATCATCACCCTTGCCGCCATAAATAAACTCATTATCAGCGGAGCCGGTGACGTGATTGCCATTGCCACTATCAACATATAGAGCGACATTGTCGGATGCTATGACTCGCGCGTCAAGGGTGATGTTATCAGCGTTTTGTTTGGTGGCGAGTTTTATATTATCTATCTTGCTACCAGTCTCATCATCCCACAGCCATTTCATAGCGTCACGAACACCAGGTAAAGCCGAGAATCCTTCGCCCTTAACATATTTTAATACGGGTATGGCAAGAGCGTCTAGCAATCGGTCTTTGCCGACTATTTGGTCAGGAGCGCCGCTAACAGTTGGCCATAATGCTTGGTTGAAACTAACCGTAAGCAGTTTCTCATCGGCTGATAATGTTAGCACTCCGTCGAGCACAACAGATGCCGCTGATTGCAATATCTTACCCAAAGCAAGCTGACCAGCATATTGGGTGAATATGTCGGATATATAACCGGATAAATCCTCAAGAGTTGTTGAGTGGTCATCAGCCTTTAACACCTTGCCCAGCTCGTTCGCGTCATTAAACAGGGCGCGAATAGCGGTATCACCAAACACCCGTGTCCCTTCGTCTATAACGCTATAGGCGATGGCTGAAAGCATCTTTTGCGCAGCGTCGTAAAATCCATTAACATTAGCTTGTAAACCTAAAGCTCCAGCAATCTCATTATCAAACAAAGAATCTATAAATGGAGAACCTATGCTTTTCCAATCGATGAAGCTGTTATCCTTTGCATATATCAATGAGGCGAGCAATGCGATACTATGTAAATCAACTGCGCCACGTGTGCTAGTTATATCAAGTTTTTCTGGTGTTAGAGTTTGACCAGATCTTAAAGGTAACAAAGTTTCTAATAATTCACCTTCCAAATAAAAGGCTTTGCCACTAAAGACTGGATCCCAAGGTTGATTGTTTCCATAAATAGCTGCCAATAAGTTTGTGTCTCCATACTCGCTAGTTGGATCAATGTAAGCGTTAACTGATTTAGCATAGGCATTGATGGTACTTGTTTCATATGTCATGTTATCAAACAAATTAACTGACTTACCGTATAGTCCGCCTACATAACCGGCTAGTCCACCGCCGAGAGAGTGTCCTGTTAGACTTATATTAGCGTTTGGATATTGATTTTTAATCTCATTATAAAAGCGAACAGCAAGAACAGATTGATCATCACCCGGTATGCCACCACCTAATATGTAGCCATTGATTGCATCAGTTAAAAAATTAGCGGCGGTTTCGGCATTTGTGCCACGATAGGAAATAATAATATCACCAGAGCTTGTTTGATAGGCGGAAGCATAAAAACCAGCGTCTATATCTAAACGTGTTGTGCCGTCTAAGCCAAGTAATATGGATGAATCTCTAACTAGAGTTATATTACCAATTTTGGTGCCAGTTAAATTAATTCCTGTACCGTAACCACGATTGTAGGAGTCTAAAGATAAAATAGCGTTAAATAGTTCGTTGCTTATTGTCATTTTTATTTCCTTTCAAAATCTATTCTATCAATAGCCAAAGAATTTCCATACGGTATTTTTTTTCTCCATTCAGAAAATTTCTTACCATTCCAGACCGGCAAAACATTTTCAATCTTCCTAGTAACCGACTCATTAGTAATCTCTAGCTTTGCTGAAACCAACCTTACTCCCTTACCAAAAGCTTTTTCTAAATTATTGGGATTAACGCGCTCTACCGTTGTGGAATCATTAATATCACGAAACCTTACAAGCATAGGTATGAGTTTATTAGATAATCTAGTTTTCGGTTTGTCTTGTTTTAGTTTGTTCATATTATCAATGATAGAACCATTATTCTCAAAATATGACTTAAACGCATGAACAATAATATATGGTGGCTCACTGTTACTATAGCTATCAGGATTACGAACAGAGTCACCTTTTAGCAAGGCGAATAACACACCTTTATCTCCTAAATCAACAGCTACCGCTTCACCTTTAATATGGGCACCATAGCCACCCAACGAAGAGCCAAAAACTCTTGTTGTATCCTGCCTATAAACTTCTACAACACTATAACCTGTAACTAGCTTGCCGTTATCATCAATATTTAAGGTTAGCTTATAACGAACCGTTGATGATGGTAAAACTGCATGATAAGTTCCATACAGGCATAGTATCACAATGCTAATGATAATTAAAAACTTCTTCATGCGCATACCTTTATGTTTGGTTCATAATTATCGTTGGCGGCGGTAGGGTTTGTGGATTGCAATATCTTACCCAGAGCCAACTGTCCAGCATATTGGGTGAATATGTCGGAGATGTAACCCGATAAATCCTTAAGAGTTGTTGAGTGGTCATCCGCCTTCAGCACCTTGCCCAGCTCGTTCGCGTCATCAAACAGAGCGCGAATAGCGGTATCGCCAAACACCCGTGTCCCTTCGTCTATAACGCTATAGGCGATGGCGGACCTCATTATTTCTGAAAAATCACTTTTCTCTTTTCTGGTACCTTCTATTGAGTTCGCTCCGGCGGCAAGGGCGATATTATTATCAAACAATGAATTTATGAACTCTTCGCCAAATACCTGCCAATCAGTGTGATTATTCTCAGCTCCGTACATCAGAGTAACCAGCAATGATTGGCTGTGTAAATCAATGGAACCGAGCGAGTTGTTATATGAATTATATTCGGTTACGGGGGTGGATTGCAGGAGTCGGATAGATTCTAACGCTTCGCCGGTGGTCGCGTAGCCGGTTATTGCTGAATAATCAGGAAGAGGATAACCGCTAGCGAATAATAAAGGAATAAGGGTAGAAACAGCAAACTCAAACGGCATATTATCAAAAATATCAGCGGGCTGACCATAAGCGGCGGCGACTAATCCGGCAAGCCCACCACCGAGAGAGTGACCGGTGGTGAACATATTGGCGGTATATGGATCTTCACTGCCTGCTACCGCGTTAAAAAACTCAACGGCAAGCTGGGATTGGTTATAAGGTGTGCCAAGCAAGCCACCTCCGATCACCCAGCCGGTGGCAATATCCAGAGGGTTGCCGTCCGTGCCACGATAAGAAATGATCTTCTTGCCGGATGGCATGGTGTATGCCACAGCGTAAAAGCCGGCTGCTTGATCCAGCCTATCTTGAGTGCCAGAAACAAATCCAAGATCTTCTGAATCTTTCGTTATCGTAGCATTGCCAACTTTAGTTCCAGTTAACTTAATACCTTCATCGTAACCACGATTATAGGAGTCCATCGCTAATATAGCATTGAATAATTTATTACTTATTGTCATTTTTTTGTCCCTTTCTTAAAGTCATATGGACCAATCTTACGACTATCACCGTAAGGTAAACTTCTAAACCATTCTAAATAACCAGTTTCTTTTCCAAATGAAGGTAAATACTTCTCCACTCCTGTGGTCACGGCGTCATCAGTTATCTCAATGCTAGCGGATTTAAGCTTAACACCCTCGCCAAAACTCGCCGCTAAATCGTTCGGGTCAACAAGCTCCACCGTTTTCGGATCGTTAATATCTCTAAACCGCACCAGCATCGGCAGCTTGTCAAATGCCAGTTCCTTCTTGCCTCTTAGGCTGCTATAGCGGCGTATTACCTCTCCTGTTAACGCGCCGTTAGGAACGAAATTGTTAAAAGCGATACGATAACCATAATCTACGCTGGTCTCACTTCTCAAGAGAGCAAATAACACTCCTCTCTCTCCTAAATCAATCACCACCGCCTCGCCCTTAACACTAACAGAGCCAATGGCATGGGGTGATATTCTGGGAGCGTCACTAGCTGTTACCTTGCGCACCGCGCTGCCGATTTTAACACCTTCGGGCGTGTCAACGGCTATGGTAACGCGATAATTAAAGCTGCCAGTAGGGTATATAAGCTTGTATACACCATAAAGACATAGTAAAACCGCGATTAATATTAAGTTCTTTCTTGGTATCATCTCAACCACCCACAGCTTAGAGTAAATAATTTATTAACTAGCAATAGCAGCGTTAACGCTTATGTCAAGGTGATTGTCGTTGGCTGGGTTATCGTTTGCAGCACCAGATCCACGGGTGGGTGCGGGAATGATTTCACCATAAATCCCCTTTGCCCATGGGGATTCTTGGGTGTTGAAGGTCACGCCGCCATGGATTGTTCTGCCGCCGTAAGTGATGGTATCGGTGGTGTCAGCGTCGGCTATCAGATAGTCACTGCTCAGCTCAAACGTATCCGCTCCAGACCCACCATAAACAATACTACCCCTCGGCGCGGAGACTAACACGTCATTGCCATCCTCGAGGTAGATCTCAAGATATGGTTGTGGCGCGCCAGACATAACAACCACATCGTTGCCGCCGCCCATATGGATTTCTTCTATATCGGTAAATGTGTTGGAGAGTGGTTTTATCTCCATTTGCTGCACACCATCACTAAATTCTAAGCGTTCAATGTCAGCGAGCGATATGGATAGTTTCTCTGATTTAAGGTTTATGGAGCTGTAATATTTACCCGATGAATCAATATCAATGGAGAAATCAAATTTAGTGCTGGGAACAGTAAATCCCTTAAAATCCGCCGTGTCGTTCTTTGCTGATGTGCCAATCACCCGCTCTATGTTTTTCAGAATGTCGGTATCGCTACCTTGCTTAATAGTCCCTGCCTTCACGTCGTAGTTAATAGCAGTCGTATCACCCTCGTAAGACGCTGTGTCCTTACCATCACCTCCGTCTATAAAGTCACTGCCAGCGCCACCCGTCAGCGTGTCGTCTCCTGTTCCAGTTACGCGTATCTTATCATTTAGTTCTCTTATTTTCTCAGTATTACTCATAGAGTTCTCCTATTAGTTAAAATTTAAACATGAAAATAGCCTCACTGACCTCCACAGCGATTGGTTGTGATGTTTTTATTGATGGGAATAAATCTTTACACCTCAATGGCTAGGTGTTTGTATTTAAGTGTTACTTATACCGTGCTTACCCTTAAGTCTTTGCTTGTGCCATTTTGTCACAAGTTATGTAATAAAACTTACAGAGATTTAGGCTTTGTATTTAGTTAGTTGTTTTTTTAGGTCGGCTATGTGTTTAGATATAATGATAGCGAGTTTATTGTTATTTATCTTAGAGCAGATAATTTCCGCCATTTTTAGCTCACCAAGATTCTGATAAAGAATAAAATCTATGTCAGCAACTTGATGATTAGCGCAGAATTCATAATCATCTATCATAGATTCAATATCAGAATATAACTCTATAATTTCAGAGAGGAGATTATTCATGGTAGAAACCTATCATTGTTTAAATAAATACCCCATGTTTTGCTTGGAATTAGAAGATGGCTGCTGTCACTAAATTTGCCACGCACATAACAATTTGCCGTTCTTAAATAATATAGTCCATCAGAATCAAGAAGTCTGATAGTTTTAGGGGTAATTGCGGTTATACAAGTCCAATGCTCATGCATGCCCGATAATCCAACGATTAGAATCCTATTATCACCACTAAGAAAGTCAGATAAGGTGGTAAGATAACGTTGTTTGTCTGGTTTTGCTCTAGGGTTAAATAATGGGTTGATTTTTACCTTTATCTTATACTTCTTACCTAGGTAATTCTGTGCTGCTTGAAACATAAAGAGCAGTAACTTTTTATCAGTCCCGTATAAAATACATTTATCAACATCATAACCCTTTTTAACTGCCCTAATTAATTGTTTGAATAATCCATCACGCTGTTTTTGTGAAAGTCTTGCCGTGTAGTTTATAGCGTTAATAACAGAGTAAATACCGCATAATCCATCTAGGCTTCCTTGACGCTCTGGTGAAGGTGGTTTTGATTTTTTACGAAGATGTAAAAATCTCTTACTTATGTTATAATTAAAATTGTTTGGAGTGTAATAGTCAGCAAAGTTAATAATATCAGCCATAGCACCTCCTATAATAAATTTATAAGTTTGCGTTTAATATTAGAGTCACCTTCTATATAAGCTTGAGTGGTTTCTAGTGAGCAGTGTCCAGCAAGTTGCTGTACGTCTTTTAGGCTACCACCAACCAAGTGAATGTTTCTTGCTGCTTTAGTAACAAAGCTTCTACGTCCCGAATGGCTACTGCAGCCATTATATCCCAGAGCATTATATAATAGCTTGAACCATTTAACGATTGATGCTGGCTTGATAGGGGTTTTACGCTCACTTAATATAACTTCACCAGATAACGGGAAGTCTTGTAACTTATGCAGCTTGATAAGAGAGTGGCGTAATAAAGGATTAATAGGGATAGTCCTGCCATGTAGCTTTTTAGCCGCTATGTCATGTAGCTCAATAAGCTTTCCGACCTTACCATTAGCGTCAAGTACCATTTGCCAAGTAAGCTGTGCTATCTCACCAGCACGAAGTCCTGCCTTAGTTGATAATAAAATGATTACTATGTCCCGATCTGGATAACGATTCTTGCGAATATGTTTTATCATTGCCGTGACCATAAAATCAGTCAGTAGCTTGGCTTGCTTGCCTGCCATAATAACTCCCAATAATTGTTGTTAGAAAATAAGAAGCATGAATTTATGCTTTGGGTGAGCAGTAAATAATGTCTGCTGAATACAGATTTATTGCTAGCTATGCATATCTAGGAAGATGATATATCTTTGTTTGCCATTAGTTATGGTGGTGAAATCAGTTAAACCAAAGTTACATAGTTCCCAACTGTAGAATTCTGGTATGTCTTTGCTGCTAGATAGCTCCTTTGTAGCCAAACTTATCTGATATAGATATCTTATGTTTTGGTATATCTGATACAGAATTAGAGGATCATCAGATTGTTGAAAATTTTGTAATAATGTAGCATTTGCCGACAAGGAGGAATTTAGATTATTATGCTTTTCTGTAAGTAAGTGAGGACATTTTATATTTGCTGATATACAGTTTTTTAGATAGCTTACAGTTTTTATAAATAGATTACTTTCACTGCCAATATTCATATTGCGAATAAATTCTAATCCCCACCTGCCATCCTCTTTATTTTCAATATTATCATTATTATCTTCTGAGGCTATACCACCAATTCTTCTCCAATTATCTTCGCCTCCCCAGTCAGCGATTTGTTGCTCAACTGCTAAAGCCGCGTCTTCTGCGGAGTCAGCATTAACAACTATAAAATGTAAATTATGCATAAGACTTCCTTTCTGTTATGTTTAGATAAGCTACCAATAAATAAGCGCGCAGAAACAAGCATCTGATACGGTCGGACACTTTGTTATGTTTTTGCTTATTATTGGTGATTAAAGGTTAGAGACCTAGCAACTTCAACATGGAGTTTAATGACTATAAAAATCTCTATAGGGATGTAAGTAGCGATAATACTAGCTACGAAATGACTGTAACATATTTAAATAGAAAAGTCAATATATCTATAAAATACAGAATATTACAGCGATTGAAGTGATTTTAGGAGATGTTTTTTAATCTTATGAAAACAACAAAATAACACACCATAATTAGTAGTTATGGTCACAGAAAATATACTCTGCTCTACTATGTAATTCTATTTCGCACCGTTATTATAGCGTTATTAGAGAAAAAATATATGCTGTTATTATGTTGATAACTATTTGAAAAATATGGCGCACCCGAGACGATTCGAACGTCCGACCTTTGCCTTCGGAGGGCAACGCTCTATCCAGCTGAGCTACGGGTGCATTTTATAGCTGTTTAGTCTCTATCAGTTAAAAATTCCAGAAACAACTTGAATAAAAATTAATTTATCAACTATCAGCTAAATTTATTTGTTCTTGGAAAACCGGTAGGTGGCAGGCGACCAGCGTCGGCACGGTTTCCAGTCCATGCTTTAAGGTCGGTTTCCGTTCTTGTTTTGCCACCAAGTGCCCAGCTTAGACCATCTTTTAGGGTGAAGCATTTAGCGTCTGACAATTTACCATTTTTATATTTCTGTAATGTCACGCCTTGCCCTTTTTTCATTACTGGAATTTGTGATAACGGGAAGATCAACATTTTACGGTTTTCGCCTATGGTTGCTACATGGTCACCTTCTACTGGTGTGCATATTATCGCTTGCGTTCCACTTATCAAATTTAGTATTTGTTTGCCACCTTTGGTTTGTGCCTCAACATCAGCCGCTTCTACCACGAAGCCTTTACCGTTACTTGCCACGATTAAAAATTTCTGGTCGGACTCATAAATACTCATAGTTACTATATCAACGTCATTTTCCATATCTATCATTAATCGTACCGGCTCACCGTAACCTTTGCCACGTGGTATTTTATCGCAGGAGATAGTGTAAAATCTGCCGTTTGAGGCAAATATAAGCAACTTATCAGTGGTTTGTGCGGTAAGTGAGAATTTTTCCTCATCACCTTCTTTATGTTTAATATCGGATGTATCAAACACATGTCCTTTTAGAGCCTTTATCCAACCCATTTTAGAGCAGATTATGGTAATCGGTTCTTTCTCCACGAAGGCTTCTATGTCAATAATTTTGCCGATCGGAGCGTCACCAAAATCAGTACGGCGTTTGCCTAGCTCAGTTTTCTCCCCAAAGCGTTTCTTGATGTCGCCAATCTCATCACTAATTTTTTCATCACGCATCTCTCGTGAGGCAAGTAGTTTCTTTAATTCTTTCTGTTCTTTAGAAAGTTTGTCATGCTCACCTTTTATCTCAAATTCCTCAAGCTTCCGCAAATTGCGTAGTTTCATATTGAGGATGGCCTCTGCCTGAATATCGCTAAGTTTCCACTTTTTTACCATCACTGGCTTTGGTTCGTCCTCAGTGCGGATAATGTGGATTACCTCGTCAATATTAAGGTAAGCGATTAGAAGCCCATCCAGAATTTCCAGCCGGTGAGCTATTTTCTCTAAGCGGTAATTAGTTCTGCGGATAAGCACTTCCATGCGGTGTTCAAGGAAGGCAAGGAGTATGTCTTTCAGGCTCATTACCTGCGGCGCGCCATGAGCGTTCAGCACGTTTAAGTTCATGTTGAAGCGGTTTTCCAGATCGGTTGCCTTAAACAGTGATTCCATTAGTGTCTCAGGGTCTACGCTACGGTTTTTCGGCTCTAATACTACGCGCATTTCTTCAGCGGACTCATCACGAATATTGCCCAGTAGTGGTAGTTTTTTGTTTTTGAATAGCTCAGCTATTTTTTCAATCAGACGTGATTTCTGTACTTGATAAGGTATTTCTGTGATTATGACCTGAAACAGACCATGACTTAGCTCTTCCTTATGCCAACGGGCACGGGTGCGGATCGCGCCACGCCCTGACTCATAAGCCGCCTGAATGTTTTCTGGTGACTCTACGATTATCCCTCCAGTTGGGAAGTCAGGACCACGTACAAATTTCATGAGTCTTGCGGTTGTGCAATCAGGGTGCTTTATTATATATTGTAGCGCGGAACATAGCTCGCCAACGTTATGTGGTGGGATTGAAGTCGCCATACCAACCGCGATACCTTCCGAGCCATTAGCTAGTAGGTTAGGAAAGGCGGCGGGCATTACCACCGGCTCTTCATCCTGAGCGTCATAGGTTGGACGGAAATCAACTGTATTGTCATTTATGCCATCAAGCAGAGCCATCGCCACATCGGTAAGTCTTGCTTCGGTATAGCGCATGGCGGCGGCGTTATCGCCGTCTATGGAACCAAAATTTCCCTGACCATCAACCAGCGGATAGCGAACCGCGAAATTTTGGGCGAGGCGTACCATTGCCTCATACACCGCGCTATCACCATGCGGGTGATATTTACCGATTACGTCACCCACCACACGGGCGCATTTTTTATAGCCAGATTTTGGATCAAGTCTTAGCTGAAGCATAGCGAATAGCAGGCGGCGATGCACCGGCTTCAATCCGTCACGAACATCGGGCAGGCTGCGTGATGTGATAGTGGAAAGGGCATAAGCCAGATATTTTTCTTCCAGAGTGCTGCGGAAGGAAACCTGACTTATCTGTTCGGGTTTTGATGGTTTAGCGGGCATCTTTTCCTATTTGTTTTTGTATTATTGTTCGCAAGCGACTACGAGTGGCAGGCATAGGCTTTCCGTGTGGCTCAAGCAACCAGTGTTCTAAGAAATAGCCGGTCAGACGCATTCCCGCAAGTGTTTCTTTATAATCGTGATTAGGGACTAGTGGTTTGGGGTTCGGAGAAGAAAGAAGGAAGTTTGGCAGTGGGAGTAGCTTGTTTTTGTACGGCTCGCCGGCATCAGCGCAGACTGCTCGTCCTGATTTTGGTGAGACATATATTAAATTCTCGGTAGTTCCACTAGCGGCGCAACTGCTTAAATCCAGCCCGAAACCGCTTTCGGATAATAGGGTCATTTCCAGTTTTATGTACTCGTGCAGCCAGTTATTTTCTGTTGTCAGTAAATGTAGGAAATCATTAAACGCATAAAATAATTTAGGGTAGGGGTGACGCTCGGCGAACGCTGATTCTATTATCACGCATATAGAGGAAGTGGCGGCAAGCTTTGCCGCGTTATTCATTATATGAGCTGTGTTCGCCGCCGTAAGTTCAAGCTTGAATGTGCCAAGCTGCTGGGAGAGACGGGCTTGCCAAGTGCAATTTGTAATATTCCCAGATTGCGCTATCCCTCTATTGTTTTTTGAGTTCACGCCACGTATTACTCCAGCGAATAGCCCATGCTCTCTCGCTAGCACTTTCAGCAGAGCGCTATTCTCTCCATATTTCTTAGTGGATAATATTATTGCCTCGTCAGTCCATTGCATGTTTTTTAGTGCTCTACTTCTATCCCCATACGTTATTAGGCTTCGGCTCATGTAGTATCCCTACACTTCAACTTGCCTTCCTAGTATGGAAATAAAACTAAGATGGTATTATGGATGAGGGGATATAGCAAGAATAGTAATTATTCCCTTACCAGTTCCGTAATGCCAGAAAATTCTATAGGCGGCAGGAGTTTTATTTTCGGCATACGCTTCAAATATTTCTTCGCCGTTTCCACCCTTGAGTGCGCTATATTTATGGGGATTAAGACCCGGATGTCTTGGGTTGACTTCAAGTAAACCAAGTGTCTTACGCACCGCTTTTAATCTTTTATGAAGAGTAGGATCAGTCTTCAGTTTTTTATATTGTCGCGTGGCTTCATCCGTAAATACAAGAGAAAACGACATTTTTAATCTTCCGCATATCCCTTGAAACTGCCAAGAGACTGCGTTTGTCCTTGTTGTGACTGGTCAATTCCCCGTAGGACAGATGATAACGCTTCTTTATTGCCAAATATCCAAGCCTCGCGGGCGGGAATTTCAGTGTAAGGATCTAATATGATACGATTTTCCCTATCAACCGATACATGAAAACTACTTACCCCATCGGCTAGCTTGCCAAGTGCTATCCTGCCTTTTGCGTCAGGTTTTAAGGTTTTTAATGGTTCTGTTTGCATGACATCCCTCCAATTCTCTCATTATACCATTTTGGTGGGAAAATAGCAAGGTGGGATTTAATATAATTCCCACCTCCGTGAACTAGAATGTTTTTCCGCCCTTTCCACCGATATTTACAAGGCTTTCAGTAAAATCAATCACTTTTTCAACAAGCTTGGGTATGCTGAAGCCTTCTTCACCCGCGTATGTGGATTCTCTTCCTGTTGGCACGTTTTTATTCTTATCACGCATTAACTCCCAGGCTTCGATTTCCATCAGACGGTTATATTTTTCGGTGCGATCCGCACGCGATAGTGAACCAGTTTTAATCTGCCCAGCATTTGTTCCAACAGCAATATCAGCAATGGTGGTATCAGCGGTTTCACCGGAGCGGTGCGAGATAACGGTGGTAAAGTTGCCGTCCTGTGCAGTTTTAATGGCTTGTAGTGTTTCGCTTAATGTACCAATTTGGTTTGGCTTGATTAACACGGAGTTAGCTCTTTTGTCGTCTATACCATCTTGAATTTGCTTAGGGTCTGTTACAAATAAATCATCACCAACGAGTTGGGTGGTTTTGCCCATTCTTTTCGTTAACTCTTCCCATCCTTTTATGTCGTTTTCTCCTAGACCATCTTCAATGGAAACAATATTGTGCTTCGTTTTCAGATCTTCCAGATAGTCAACCATTTCATGAGAGTTCAGTTTTCTGTTTTCACCTTTTAATATGTAATTATAGGTTCCATCATCGTTTTTTACAGGAATAGGTTTGTCTTCTGCGTCTTTCTTTAGTGTTTTTCCATCGGCTTCTGTTTCTTTTTCAACAAGTTCCGAGGCGGCGACATCCAAAGCTATAGCCATTTTCCCTTTATGTCCAGCTTCTTCTATTGCCTGATTTACTGTTTCAAGAGCTTCGTCTGTGCTTTTAAAATCAGGAGCAAATCCACCTTCGTCACCAACCTGCGTCGGTTTTTCCGATTTTTTCAGAATTTCTTTTAGTTTTTGAAAAACCTCCGCGCCCATACGAGTGGCTTCCGCCATGCTGGTGGCTTTTGTCGGAACAACCATAATTTCTTGGAAATCCAGGGAATTATCAGCATGTTCGCCGCCATTGACGATGTTCATCATCGGGGTTGGCATGGTAACACCTTTAGCGGTTTTTTTGAGTTCCTGTATTTCTGCTGGTGTTTTTCCAGCTTCTCTTTCTTTAGTGTATATTTCGGAAATATGTTCGTGCAAATCAACACCTTTGGCTTTGGCGGCGGCGTGAGCGACCGCAAGTGATACACCAAGCGTAGCGTTCGCGCCTAAATCCTTTTTATTCTCACCGGCGATTTTAATCATAGCGTTATCAATGGCTTTTTGATCGCGCACATCCATGCCTTTGATTTTGTTAAATATCTTAGTGTGTATGTTTTCAACAGCTTTGCTTACCCCTTTGCCGCCAAACCGGCTTTTATCACCATCACGCAGTTCCAAAGCCTCACGCTCACCGGTGGACGCGCCACTTGGTACGGAGGCGGTAGCTTTGGTGCCGTCCGCAAGCTCAACCTGTACACGAACGGTGGGATTACCACGACTGTCCAACACTTCCAGTGCGCGGAGATGCTTAATTTTGAAATCATCGGCACTTTGTTCTTGATTTGAACTGTCTTTTTTTCTTAGTAGCGCGGCAATTTGTTCTCCAACCATAAAAATATTCCTTTTTTATTAATAATAATTATTATTCATTATTGCGTAATATTAATTAATTGTTACGCTAAGGCAAGTCAAATTTTACTTATGTATCTTATTGATTATGCTGCTTTTTGTTTCTTAAGTAGTGGAGATAGATATTTTCCGGTTATACTTTCCTTGCAATTTGCGACGGTTTGTGGGGTTCCGGCTACTACTATTTTACCGCCTTTATTGCCACCACCCGGACCTATATCAATCACCCAGTCGGAGGTTTTTATAACATCCATATTATGCTCAATTACCAGTACGGTATTGCCGCTATCCACTAGCTTATGCAGCACGGAAAGCAATTTTTTTATGTCATCGCTATGCAGACCAGTTGTTGGCTCATCAAGTATATATAAGGTACGTCCGGTCGCTCGTTTAGATAATTCTTTGGCGAGCTTTATCCTTTGCGCCTCACCGCCGGACAGGGTGGTAGCGGATTGACCAACCGCTATATAGCTAAGCCCTACCTCTTGCAGTGACGCTAGTTTTTCACGAATAGATGGCTGAGAGTTAAAAAACTTAACTCCTTCCTCAACAGTCATTTCCAATATGTCGGAGATTGATTTATCTTTGTATTTTATTTCCAGTGTCTCACGGTTATAGCGTTTACCGTGACATACATCACACTTTACATATACGTCTGGCAGGAAATGCATTTCTATCTTGGTTACACCATCACCTTGACATGCTTCGCATCTACCGCCTTTTACGTTGAAAGAAAAACGCCCTGAGGTATAGCCGCGCGCTTTGGCTTCAGGAAGAGCGGCGAACCAATCCCGAATCGGGGTGAACGCTCCAGTATAAGTCGCCGGATTAGAACGAGGGGTACGGCCAATGGGCGACTGGTCAATCTCAATGATTTTATCGATAAATTCCAGACCTTTAATAGAGTCATGCTCACCTGGTATATTGCGGTTATGGTTTAGTTTTTTAGCTATCGCTTTATATAATGTCTCAATTATTAGTGATGATTTGCCACCACCGGAAACTCCGGTAACGGAGGTAAATGTTCCCAGTGGAATCTCGGCGGTTACATTTTGTAGATTATTTTCTCTAGCGCCTTTTATGGTAATCTTTTTATGTTTAAGGAATGGACGGGTTTTGTCAGGAACAGCGATAAATTTTTTACCACTTAAATATTCTCCGGTTATGCTTTTTGGATCATTCATTACTTCTTGCGTTGTGCCTTGCGCTACTATGTATCCACCGTGAATTCCGGCGGCAGGACCAATATCTATCAGATGGTCGGCGGCGCGCATTGTATCCTCATCATGCTCAACCACGATTACGGTATTTCCTAAATCTCGTAGATGTTTCAGGGTGTTTAGCAATCGTTCATTGTCGCATTGATGTAAGCCTATTGATGGTTCATCCAGAACGTAGAGAACACCGGAAAGACCAGAGCCAATTTGCGAGGCAAGACGTATACGTTGTGACTCACCGCCGGACAGTGTGCCAGATTGTCTGGAAAGTGTAAGGTAATCTAGTCCAACATTTATCAGGAATTGCAAGCGTTCACGAATTTCTTTTACAACTTTCTCGGCGATTTTTTGCTGTTTCTTATTTAGTTTTTTATTTATCGTATCAAACCACTCATAAGCTTTATCTATACCAAATTTGGTTACCTCACCGATATTAAGTCCACTGATCTTGACACATAAAGCTTCTTTTTTTAGGCGATAGCCGCTACAAGTCTCACAGTCATGATTATTCTGGAATTTTCCTAATTCCTCACGCATCCATGAGCTGTCAGTTTCTTTCCATCTGCGTTCAAGGCTGGGGATTACTCCCTCAAAAGGTTTGTTACTGGTATATTGACGCGCGCCGTCAGCATAGGCGATTTTAACATTTTCATCACCGGAGCCGTAAAGTATCATTTCTTTGATATCGTCATCTAACGTACTAAATGGTGCGGATAAGCTAAATTTATAGTGTTTTGCTAGACCTTCTAGGGTTTGGGTGAAATATTTACCCTGACTTGAGTTCCATGGAGCTATCGCTCCCTCGGCTAATGATTTGCTAGTATCTGGTATTACCAAATTAACGTCAAACGTAAGCTGCGTACCTAGTCCGTCACAGGTTTGACACGCTCCATACGGGCTGTTGAATGAGAATAAACGAGGTTCTATCTCGGCTAAGGTGAAACCGGATACTGGGCAGGCAAATTTTGAGGAAAGAGTAAGGCTTTTACTTTTCTCGGGCGACTTTGTTACAGTCTCAACATTGATAAGCCCGCCGCTGATACCGATTGCGGTTTCTATGCTATCGGCTAGACGATTTCCCAAATCATTGCTTATTGTTATGCGGTCAACCACCACGTCAACATCATGTTTTTTATTCTTATCAATTGCTGGTAGCTCATCAATTTTATGGATTTCTCCGTCAAGTCGTAATCTTTGGAAACCTTTTTTCTTTAGATCGGCGATTTCTTTTTTATGCTCACCTTTGCCTCCACGAACAAAAGGCGCAAGTAGTAGGATTTTAGTTCCCTCCTCAAATTCCATTATTTTGTCAACCATTTGTGATACGGTTTGACTTTCAATAGGCAATCCGGTCGCTGGAGAGTAGGGGATACCCACACGAGCGTAAAATAGGCGTAGATAATCATAAATTTCGGTGATAGTACCAACTGTTGAGCGAGGGTTACGAGAGGTGGTTTTTTGATCAATAGCTATCGCTGGTGACAAACCATCTATTGACTCCACGTCTGGTTTATCCTGAATGTTAAGGAACTGACGAGCGTAAGCTGACAAGCTCTCAACGTAACGTCTTTGTCCCTCAGCGTAGATGGTGTCAAAGGCAAGTGAGGATTTTCCCGAGCCACTAGGACCGGTTATAACCACCAGTTTTTCACGAGGAATATCAATATCTATGTTCTTAAGGTTATGTTCTTTCGCGCCACGTACGCTGATAAAATCATTAGTCATTGTGAAATATTTCATTCTTAGTTAAGGAAGCCGGCGATTGTAGCAGGAGAAAGCGGCTAGTCAATTATATACTTGTTTTAGATAATTTTTATGCGAAGCGAGTATGAAATAGATGCTAGATTCTAGGGGATAGAGGCTAGGCAATTAGGCGTTAGGAAACAAGAAGCACAACCAGTAGGTCGTGCGAGCCTTCAGCTATGGCTCCATCCGCCTTTGCGCTTACGCGTTACGGCTAGACAAGTATGAAAGACAGAAGTCTTTCACGGGGCATGGCGATTGCATTTGGGTATCAGGTATTGAACATGACACTGTCATGCCGTCTTTATGACGGCATCCGGTTGTGAAAAGCAGAGCTTTTCACTGGATTTATCTGTAACCTACCAGACCCCGCTAACCACGTGCGGGGTGACATTGTATCCAAATCTGATTGCTATGTTTTTCGGGGACGAAATATAAACAAGCTTCCGGTAGGAAATACCGGAAGCGATAAAAAAATTGCGTCTTTTTATTAATAGTGAGTGTAGCTAATGAATATTAGCTTATCCTACTACTTCTTTGATTTTGCTAGCTAATTGTTTGAGGGTGAATGGCTTGGCTAGGAAATTAAAACTGCGTTCATTGCCATAGTTATCAACAAACACATCCTCAGCGTAGCCGGAGATGAATATTACCTTTAGATCAGGATAGTCCGGCATGATTTTTTCAATCATGGCTGGTCCGGTCATGCCAGGCATTATTACATCAGTTACTATTACCTCAACATCTTTACCTTTTTGTTGCATGATTTCCATAGCGGTTTCCGCGCAGTCGGCCTCCAGTACGGTATAACCTTTATTACGCAGTGCCCTGCCAGCGAAAATACGTACCGGTGTCTCATCCTCTACCAATAGTATGGTGCTTTTTCCGGTGAGATCTACACTATCGGATTTTTCCGGTGATTGGTTCTCAACAGCCGTGTTTGCCTCATTTTGCTGTACAGATGGGAAGAAAAGGCTAAAATTACTGCCCTGATTTTCTTTGCTAGCTATATACACGTAGCCACCAGTTTGTTTTACAATGCCAAATACGGTTGAAAGACCAAGACCAGTGCCAGAACCGATTTCTTTGGTGGAAAAGAAAGGCTCAAATATTTTCTGAATTATATTTTTAGGGATTCCGCATCCAGTATCAATAACTTCTACCAGCACGTAATCACCATCTATTATTTGTGCCTCTTCTTCTTCAGGTGATATTAAATCTTTAGACAAAGGATGATCTTTGCTTATATTATATTTACTGGTTTTTATGGTAAGAGTCCCACCGTTTCTCATCGCGTCACGAGCGTTGACCGCCAGATTTATAAGCACTTGCTCAAGCTGTCCCTGATCGGCGCGGACGTGACCAATATCACGGCCATGAATCATTTTTAATTCTATATTCTCACCGATAAGCCTGCGTATAAGATTGGTAAGTTCAGCGAGTACATCAGCTAAATCTAGTATTTTGGGCTGCAATGTTTGGCGGCGAGAAAAAGCGAGAAGCTGGCGTACTAGGTTTGCCGCTCGGTTGGCGTTCTGTTTTATTTGCATTATGTCGGCGAATGATTGATCTCCAGCTGGATGACGCATTAGCAATAAATCACAAAATCCGATCATGGCGGTGAGTAAATTGTTAAAATCATGAGCTACACCACCGGCTAGTTGACCTACTGCTTGCATTTTTTGTGAGTGAGCGAAGCGTGTTTCCAGATTTTTTTGTTCGGTAATATCTATAAGATGTAGAATTAATATATTACCATCTTGCTTTATGGTGCTTATATAAGCGGAGACGATTATTTTTTCACTATTAGGCAATGTTAAAGAAAAAATCGGCACTTCATTTAGTGTTTCACCGGCGAGCGATTTTTTAAGTATAGTTTCTGTTTCCAGCTTTTTATCGTCTGGAATAAAATTTAGAAAAGGAAAAGGTGTTAGGTCATTTATAGAATTTCCGGTAAGTTCATGAAACGCTGGATTGCCACTTACTATGTCACCATTTTCATTAATAATAGCGATAGCTATTGGTGAGATATTTATATACGAATCAAAGTCAATACTCATTTTATTAAACACTCACTTTATATTTTGTTATTTATGTAAATTTTGTGTATTTGTCTGGATTAAAATAAAAGAAAAATATTTACCAGCTATTATTATTATTTTTCTTTTTGTTAGAAGTTTTATCTTCTGGGTCCATGTTATGGACAAGACCTATATATCCAGTGATACTTCCTTGCTCATCGTACAAGGGACTTTGTTCTAACGTCACCTTTATCTCTCCACCGAGTTTTTTACGTAAGTTCAATTCCCCATTAAAAGATTTTATATCACCTATATATTCACCTTCGGTTGATTGAGAAATAAGGTTTTTGAAGGAAAGGCCATTTCTTATTATCTCACCTTCATCATAGTAGAGCCATTGCTCAAGCGTTAAGTTGACATAGGTTATATTATCAAAAGAGGTTGTTAAGTACGCACCTATATTCATACTGTCAGTAAGGTAAGAAAACAACGCTATATTATCATTGGTAAATATTAAGCCATTACTGTTGTCATTATTTTGTTGTGTTAGACCAAGTACGCGTTTTTCTATATATTCACGTCCTCTAAGTAACATAAACCCTTTTGGTCTTGGGATAGGTTCTATGGACATAACGATCTTATACGCTTTCCCTTTGGCATCAGTTATATCCAAAATGACTTTTTTATGGACACGGTTCTCAAGAGCGTTAAAAACAATTTTTCTATCATCTTTAGATACTTGTCCCCTCTCTAAAAGAACATCTATAGCCCGTCTTGGCTCTTTGTAAAAATCGGGGAACATTTGCTGGAAAGAACGGTCTATATAAGAGATACTTCCATCATCTTTTATGATTAGGCAAAATTTATTGCTGCTACTTAGGGCTGATGACAGTAAAGCGTTTTGGAATTCTGTAGCGAGAACTAGATCTCGGTTTTTTTGGATGACGACAACTACGTAAGTACCAACTGAGATTAGAAGAACAAAAAGTACCTGCCCAAAAATCACAGTATTTTCTACAAAAAAACTAAGCAGAATAGTTATAGGCAACACAGCGGCGAACATGATACACAAAGTTTGCCAAAGTGGTCTGCGTTTGCGTACTACAAAATCATGATTATCATCTATAGCTATAGTATCGTCTTTTATCGGTAAGGATTCTGCGAAACGGATTGTCATTGGTATGATATTTTTTGTGTTGCGACGGAAATAGTTTGACTTAACGCGCTATACTAGAAAAGCTGTTAAAAAATAACAATAAAAAAATGAACTAAAATAGCATTGTGCTTATAATTAGGCGCAAAATTCTTAGCTAGAATTTTTTGCCTTTGAGTTTGTATACATAAGAAATAACTTTTGCCACCGCCTCGTAATGATTTATCGGTATTTCTTTATCAAGTTCGGCGGAAGAAAAAAGCGCGCGCGCCAGCGGTGGATTTTCAACTACAGGTATTTTATTCTCCTCAGCGATTTGGCGTATTTTAAGAGCGATTAAATCTTGTCCTTTAGCGACCATAGTTGGCGCGGACATAGTGGCGCTATCATAACGTAGGGCTACGGCAAAGTGGGTAGGGTTAGTGATTACCACGTCCGATTTTGGCACTTCCGCCATCATTCTATTTTGCGCTCTTTCCATTCTTAGGCGACGCAGCCTTTGTTTTACTATAGGATCACCTTCAGATTGTTTATGCTCGTCCTTTACTTCTTGTTTGCTCATTCTTAGTGATTTTATATGCTGGAATTTTTGGTAGAATACGTCAAACATCGCGATAAAAAACATGGTGACAACTACACCTAGTATCATGCGTTTTGCGACTGTAAGTAAGAATAGCAATGTACTTTCAAGATTCTCGTGAGGAAGCTTGCTTATATTGCCAAGTTCAGGATATACAGCTAAAAACGCTACTACTCCTACCGTTGTTATTTTTAGAATATTTTTTATAAAATCCACTAGCGAACGCATAGAAAAAATACGTTTGAAACCAGATATTGGAGATATTTTACTAAGCTTTGGCGTTATGGGCTCAGTGCTTATTATAAAGCCATTTTGTATTAAATTTGAGCTTATCGCGGCTATTATCGCGGCAAGTAGCGGCATAGCTATTACAGCCACACTACCAAAAGCGAGATTATATAATACTATGCTAAGTCCTTTTTTGTCGGATATTAGATTATCCGCCTCTCCTAAAAATGGCGTTAAAAGTTCGGCGGTTCCTCGCATAATCTGAGGTATGAACCAGCTTATTGTTACCGCCAACGCCATTAACATAAAAAAGCTATTAAGCTCTTTTGAGCTTGCTAGATTACCTTTCTGTCTAGCGTCATCAAGCTTCTTCTGGGAAGGGTCTTCCGTTTTGCTGTCTTTGTCTTCATCTTCAGCCATATAGCCGTCGCTCTATATTTTTACATACGTTGCAATTGTATCTAGGGTAATAGAAAAATTTTGAATGAAGATTCTATATATTCCATATACCACAACATCATTGTGCTAAAACTTATCATAAAAATGAAAAAACTAATAAGTAATTGTGGCGCGATGAGAATAAAAAACACCTGCATATTAGGCATTAATCTTGCTACTATGCCTGAGCCAAGATATATCATAAGTCCGACTACTATATGAGGAGACGCTATTTTCATCGCCATCTCAAAAGCGCTACCAACAGTCTTTACCGCATGGTTGGCGAAGCTTCCCGCGCTTGGGAACTCTCCTGGTAAAAATAAACTATAGCTTTGCATTACGCCGCTTAGCATAAGATGGTGAATATTGGTTGAGAATATAAGAACCAGAGCTACAACTCCAATTAGATTACCAAGCGATGTACCTTGTCCTTGCGCTTGCGCTACGTCTTTGGTGACAGCGGACGCAAGACTTGACTGGTAGGATATTATCATGCCAGCCATATGGGCTGTTGAAATGAGTATGCGGCTTATTCCGCCGATAAACAGCCCAACCGTTATTTCGGCAAGTATCACTATAAAAAGAGCGAGTGCGCTATCAGGGATTTCTGGAATATTTTTTATTATAGGGGATATAAGCACACTTACCATCGCGGCGAATATCAAGCGTATACGAGCGGGGATATATATCTCACCAAAACCGGGAAGTAACATTATAGCCGCGCCAACACGACTGAATACAAGCATGAAGGTGAAAATTTGAGTGATTAAAATATTCTCTAGCATGAGGTGGATTTATATAATGTGGCGGATTAAGTGGCAAGGGTTTAGAGAATTGGGGAAGTTATAGTAAATTGGGTAGTTCTTACTACAAGTTACCATAGCTGGTAGGAAATGCCGGAGATGAAATATAAAATAGGCATTAGACGTTAGGCAATAGGGATTAAGGAGCAAGAAGATCGGTAAGTCAGGCCGAGTGAGCCTTCAGAAATGTCTCATGTGAAAATCAGTAGATTTTCACAGGGACGAAGAAAAATAAGTAGAAAATCTAGGAGATAAAATATTTAACTTTCATCTGGATAACTAATAAAAAATATCTTGTTATTCTCTTATTAGGAGAATATTAATAGACTATACAATAGTGTAAGTTGTAAAAAATTATATGATAAGAGGGTATATGGTTCATAAAAACGAGCAAGAACAATATGAGGTTTCTTTTGATTTTACCGAGCTATTTTTTTCTCGTACAGACACACGCGGCATTTTAGAGGCGGGAAATGGTGTTTTCGGTCGTATAAGCTTGTATAGTTGGGATGAGCTTATTAAAAAACCGCATAATGTTATTCGTCATTCTGACATGCCAAAGGGTGTGTTTTATTTATTTTGGCAGTTTCTTAAGCAGAAAAAACCTATTGGTGCGTATGTAAAAAATCGCGCGAAAGATGGTCGCCATTACTGGGTGTTTGCCATAGCCACTCCGGTGGAAAATGGTTATCTTTCGGTGCGGCTGAAACCGAGTAGCAATTTTTTTCAGGTAGCGCAGAAAGAATATGAGGCGCTTTTGAAATATGAGCATGATAATAATGTTACACCACAACAGAGTTCGGAAAAACTGCTGCAGGATTTGAAAGGGTTGGGATTTGGTAGTTATGATGAATTTATGTCTTCCGCGCTTGGTGAGGAGATTCTATCGCGTGATCGCAATTTAGGAAGAGTAGAAAATAAAGTTATTTCTTCTTTGAATCAACTTATGAAGGAAGCCAAATCGTTAGACGCCGAGAGTGAGAAAATTACTTCTTCTTACGAAGAAAATCGTTATGTGCCGATGAATTTGCGTATACAATCTTTTAAGCTTGAGGAGCAGGGGCGGGCTATCAGCGTTATATCAGGTAATTATGATATTGTATCAAACGAGATTAAAGAGGAGCTAGGTAAGTTTAGTAATTCCGCTAGTGATGTCTTCAGGCTTTTATTTGAAGGACAGTTCTTGCTTTGTACAGCTTCTATACAAAAGGAAGTAGTAAAATTTTTTGAGGGTGAGCATATAAGTGAGGATAACCCTACTAATAAGCTTCTGGAAATGAAGAGTCTTGAGGGACAGCAAGTAGAGTATCAGAAAAGAGCTAAGTTGGCGATAGCCAAGATTTTGTCACAAATTGATAGTTTTGAGGATGATTGCTCACGTATGCGCAGGTGCGCGGCGAGTTTGGAGGTTATTCGAGTGATGGCGAAAATAGATACCGCCCGACTTACTGATTATAAAGGCGCGTTAAATGAACTGCTTAATAATTTGCAAACTTTTCAGGATTCCATAAATGATAGTTTGTCAAAAATTGATGATGTTAATAGTCAGATGAAATATCACTTGCTGCGTGCTAGTGCTTAGCTGACCCTATTAATCCGCTACTTTTTTGACAAATATAGACTTCAGTCCCATCGCCCCAATTCCGGGTATTTTACAGTCTATGTCATGGTCTCCTTCGGTAAGGCGTATGTTTTTTACCTTTGTCCCGACCTTTACTGTTGATGATGAACCTTTTACCTTTAAGTCTTTTATTACTGTTACTGTATCGCCGTCATATAATTCCGTGCCGTTCGCGTCACGTATAATTTTTTGTTCCTCGTTATTATCTACTGTGTCTTGTTTGGACCATTCGTGCGAGCATTCGGGGCATATATACATACCTCTATCTTGATATACATAAGAAGATCCGCATTTTATGCAGTTGGTAGTTTCACTCATTTATGTAGTTCCATAATTTGTTAATTTAGTCAGCTAGGCTATCATGAATGTTATTCTACGCAAATGAAAATAATTAGTTGTAAATTATTAAAGGAGCAAAGAAGTTTAGTATAATTAGATGAGAATTATATAGTTTCAAATTTTTAATGATACATTAAAAATTAATTGCGCTCGTTTTCGGCGACTAATTTCATAGTCTTTCTGCTTTTTAGAAAGTAAAAAGACTATATTTTATGGTAATCGTAAAGTAAAGAAAGGCAAGGAATGATATGGGAAATGAATCTGCTAAACCATCAAAACAAATACTGATAAAATTTTTACTGCTTTTGCTATTGCTGCTTGGATATTTCGCCTATCTTAGTTATCAGTATGATTTGCTAACCGGTGGTGTTGCCGCACTCCTTACTTGGAGTTTTTTCGTTTTATGCACACCGGTAGCGGACGCTGGATTCCTGCTTGATTTCCCATTGCGGATTTTGTTTGGTATCAGGATGGTTTTCTCAGAAATAGCTGTTTGGGCTATCGCTATTACTTTGAATCTGGTTTCGCTTAATTACTTTCCTGATTATTATAAGACTACTCTGGTTACCAGATTACTGCATGAGATACTTACGCACCCATATCCGTACTGGGCGGTGATATTGTTGTCGGGCATGGGGACTTTTCTTTCTATTCGTTTTGGTGATGAGTTGATGGATGTCATCCACCACCACGACCGGAAATTTTTCCACTCTCACCATTTTAAGCATGAATTGCTGCTTTTCACATTCTTTCTGATGGTGATTTTTGGTTATTATGAGCTGATAGCATCACTGGGAATAAAAGAGATGATGTAAGTGGTGGAGGCAAGCGGAGCGTGGACAAACCGGATTCTAGTAATCATGCGGGATTGGAGATGTGAGCTTGAAAAACATATGGCCGCTAAATTAGCTTGCTAGTTGTCGAAAAGAACGCATGTGTCAGTTCAAAAAGGAGCTGACCCATGAAAATTACCGACCTCGAACCCTATCGACCTCATATTGACCGATTTGACTTAACCGAAGAACAAAAAATGGAACTCATAGCTGCAATCCAACAAATTGCACATATAGTCTTGGATAAGCATTTTAGAGTATATGAGACAGAAATGAAAATCAAAGAGGATGATTAGGCTACTTCTTCGTGAAGGCTTTTTTCAAGTGTCCTCATTAGCGCATATGGCAGTTCTTTACTTAATATCCACATATCTTCATTGGGACGATAAAATTCTCTCATCATTGGATGTCTAAACGTAAACTCCAATACTTCGCTATACTCATCAAGAGCTTTCCTCTTTTTATCTAATGAAACTTTGCTTTTAAACAATTGAATTAAATCTGTTCCACTATCGTATAACCAAGGAAAATCTTCTTTCAGTAGGCTTAGTATCATCTGTATGCCTACATAACTATTGCGGTGCGGAAGTGAAGAGTGCAAAAGCTCTTCTATCATCATGGGATGAAATTTACGTTTTCTCATTCCATAACGAGGATGCAGAGATCTCTTGGTAATCTCTTGCAATTCAGCAACTTGACCCTTTATCGACTCTAAATTCTTTTCTAGCACTCCTTCTGGATTTCTTAGAAGCTTTTGATTAGTTCTACTTAAATCAAGAATTTCTTCAAAAATATGGCTGTATGAATCAAGGTTTCCGTTATTACTCTCCAATGACTCTGTCTCATCTGCTATATCGGGCAGACCTTTTAGCTTTTTTTCTAATTGTGGATACCATACATCAAATGCTTCATTTAACTTTTCTTCGCTAAGCCCATTAGGTGCAGAGGCTGCATTTAAGGTTTGCACCAATTTTTTAATGTCCCCTTTTTCGAAAATTGTCGATTGAAATTGTAAAATTGGCCCTTCAACCTCCGATCGCTTTACGTTGAACAGGAAGGGGCAAACGAGTGATTTATCCATCGTTTTAGATAGAGCCCCAGCTTCAAAGTTAAGCCATGGGGCAGACAGGTTTTCTTTGGTGACACATAAGATGCCAAAGGTTGAATCTTCAAGTTCTTGAGCAATGTCCGAACTCCACCGAGCACCTTTATCAATATCTTCTGAGGAAACGTAGGGGACGATTGACTGTATAACAGAAGGCAGCCAGTCTTTTAAGACTAATGCAACCTTATGGCTTTTATCACCTGACCAACTTAAAAAAACTTTCATAAAGAAACCTAAAATTTCACCCTAGCGGATTCGAACAACTCAACTATATGATCAAGCTAGAAAATAGCAAGGCATTGGGTGCTTGTTTGAAACAGGACTAGTCCTAATGAGTTATTTCAAACTCAGCCGGCGACAGGATTGATTTTTCGAACATAACGCATTGATAAAATTAAATATTAATAACATGAACTTTGAAATATACCACCATTTGTACCACCATTCTTTGTTTTGCCTACTATACTATTCACCTAAAATTCTTGCTATATGAAGTTTCCAACCCTTCTTCGTCCTCATCAACCTCATCACCAAGAGTGAGTAAAGTAATACGATAACCATCTTTTTGTACAAGAACCTGCTCGTACACGCTTTCGTATTTTTTATTGTTACTCAACCAAATATCACTTTCACATTCTTGCCATTCGGAAGAATTGCCATATTGACCATTAAATAGTTTAGTCACAGTATTGGTTGGAATTATATCATCTTTCCATACAGCTAGTTTTGGAAAATATTGTCCTTGCACTGTATATGATACCTTGCCATTTTTAGAGAAAACCAATGCACATGGCTCATCTTGAAACTCAATATATCTACGCCCCATTGATTCTTTGCTCACATCATATTTACTAGCAAGAGAAACTATATGGTCAATCTCTGGTGATTTAAGCAATCTAATATCTTTCTGCATAAATTTAGATGGTATAAGCAATTCAGCAGCAAATTGATTTGCTTCTACCTCCATTTTTTGCTGCATATCTGCTGGCTTATGGTTAGATGTAATCATGTCTTTTGAATTACACATAAACTTCCCTGAACTATTAGGAATGTGCCAAGGATTAAGGTAATGACCTAATTCATGCCCTATGGTAAATCTTTGCCTTTGTTGGCTATTTTCTTTTACTAGGATACAGCCTGAGCTTTTGTCATCAAAAGTAATAAGTCCACCTTCAAATCCAGACACATTAATTGGTTTTATTTCAATAATATCTAGCGCCATAGCAATATCACGAACTGGTATAGGCAACTGAATATCTGGTAATTGATTAATTACTGCTTGAGCTAATTTTATTGGGTGGCCAATGTCTGCAAGCTCCATCCTATCAATTTTTATCATTTGCATTCCTTGCCTTTAGTGCTTTTACCATTAGTTCAACAGCTTCTCTATCCTTTGGGTCTAAGTCAGCCAAATCTTTTTGCAAATCACGGAACATTACTTGAAATTCTATATCCTCATCATCATCTAAAAAATATGATAATGGCATATCAAAAATAGTGGCCAATTTTTTTAATGTTTCCACAGAAGGATTTTTAACTTTGTTTAGTTCAAGCTCATATATATGGGCTTTGGAAACACCAACTTCATCGGCCACTTGTTGCAATGACCATCCTTTTTTCATTCTGCGCTGCTTTAATTTTGCGCCAATAGACATAATTTCTCTGCTCCCTACCTAGGTTGAACCATCGTTTTTAATTAAAAACAATGTATGTGTTGACATACGACACATTGTATGTGTATATTACCCTTGTTTGCAATTAAAAACAATCATTTTAACACAGAAAGTTATAAAATGTTGACAAAAACAATTATTAAAAAAGAACCTAGCTTATCTTCTCGCAAAAATAAAATTACGGAAGAATTTTTAGAGGATGTAGCTACGGCTATACAAATTCCAGATGGCAGATACGAAGAGGCCGTTAGTAGATATAAATCGTTGAAAGATTGGCTATTACGAGATGATTCCATATTAAAAAACTACAAACCAGAAGTTTCTTTACAAGGTTCTTTTAAGTTAGGAACAGCAATAAAACCAGTAAGTGAAGAAGAAGAGTATGATATAGACTTGGTTTGTAGCACTGAGATTTCTAAATCACAAATTACGCAAAAACGATTAAAGGAGATGATGGGAAAGGAAATTGCAGGATATGCAAAGTCATATAATATGCAAAATCCAGAATCAAAAAGGAGATGCTGGCGCGTTCAATATTCTCAAGACGCACAATTTCATTTGGATGCACTGCCTGCTATTCCTGATTCTGAAAGTCAAAGAACTTTATTAGAATCATTACGAGTTGAAAGTGCACTCATTAATTCGGCTATAGCAATTACCGATGATGAACATCCTCAGTATAACAATATTTCTCAAGATTGGCTAAGTAGCAACCCAGAAGGATATTCAAATTGGTTCTATGGAAGAATGAAAGCTGTTTTCAATTCTAGGCGTAGTGTTATTGCCTTGTCAGAGGGAAGGCGTGAAGAAGAGATTCCAAATTATAAGGTGAAAACACCTCTACAATCTGCAATTCAAATCTTAAAAAGACATAGGGATATGACGCATGATGAAGGTGATGAAGATAAACCTATATCAATTATAATTACCACTCTTGCTGCACGAGCTTACAACCAAGAAATAACAATATTGGAATCATTAAATACAATATTGTTTGGAATGGAAAATTATATAGAAAATCGCAATGGCATTTATTGGATTACTAATCCGACCAATCCTCAGGAAAATTTTGCTGATAAATGGGCAGAAGATTCAACAAAAAAAGAAAAGTTCTTTGAATGGTTGGAAAATGCCAAAAATGATTTTTCTGAATTATGGGAATTAACGGATAGAAGAGAAATAGCCGAATCATCCGCTAATTTCTTGGGTCGTCAATTAGTGGAGCGAGCAATAAATGAGAAGTCAAAAACAAATAAGCCTAATTTTTTAATTCGCCTTCTAAATCCTCCCCATCGTAAAAAGCTAGAATGGCCAGAGAATATTACCAAAAAAGTTATTGTTACTGCAGAAGTAATCCGAAATGGATTTAGAAAGCAACCGATTAAAAGTGATGAGCCAGCAATACCCAAGTATTGCGATTTATTTTTTACTGCAACAACAAATGTTGCGGAACCATATGAAATATACTGGCAAGTAGTTAATACTGGCAAACAAGCTAAGGAATTTGGTCAGTTGCGCGGCGGATTTGATTTTAGCACTGCAAATTTAGGAAAAAATATTCGTCGCGAATCCACAAGTTATAAAGGTTCACATAGTCTTGAATGCTTTATAATAAAGGATGGCGTATGCGTAGCGCGTAGCGGGCAATTTGTTGTTAATATAAGGTAGGGGATAGTAGGTTATGCGTAAAATTTTGTGTATTGATGGTGGTGGTATCAAGGGGATATTCCCTGCTGCATTTCTCTCTGATATTGAAGAACAAATTGATGGTGAAATTGTTGATTATTTTGATTTAATTGTAGGAACATCAACAGGGGGGATTATCGCCATAGCTCTTGGTTTGGGGTTAAAACCATCAGAAATTTTGCAAATATATACAGATTTAGGTAATAAAGTTTTTTCAGAAACATTTTTTGGTAAGATAATAAACTTCATAAAATTTAAGGCAAGGTATGATAATAAAGCATTGGAAGAATGCCTAGTTGACGCACTAGGAGACAGGGTAATAGGGGAAAGTAAGGTTAGGCTTGTTATACCCTCAGCAAGTATAACCACTGGTGAGGTCTATATTTATAAAACCGCACACAATGAAAGATTTAGGCAAGATTATAAAAGAAAAGCGGTTGATGTGGCTTTGGCTACATCGGCAGCTCCGACCTACTTTCCTACGCATTTTTCTGAAGTAGGTATACCACTTATTGATGGTGGCATATGGGCAAACAACCCTTGCGGTGTTGCTGCGGTTGAGGCATGTGGGGTGCTTGGATGGGAGCCAGAGAATGTTAAATTATTTAGTCTTGGCTGTACAGAAGAATCTTTTGATTACAACCCACCTTTTTGGAATATCAAAAAACGAATATTGAAATTTCTTAATGTTATAATGCAGGCTCAATCTTCAAGTTCATATGGTGCAGCACAGTTATTGCTTGGTCATGGAAATGTTACAAGAATTACATATGTTGCACCAGAAGGGAAATTCAAATTAGATGGTACAAAAACAAGTAATATTTTAGCTGGACTCGGCAAAGAAAAAGCAAGGCATGAATACCCTAAATTGAAAGATGTATTCTTCAAGGAAAAGGCAGAGTTATTTTGCCCAATATACTCAATAACTAAGTAGATTTCACCAACTGGTAGCTTGGCTAACAGGTTACTCCTCACCACCTCTATAATACTTATCTCTCCATTCTTTCTTTTCTTCTTTTTGTGCGGAAATATCTGGTGTGGTTGGTTTATAGAGCGGTTTCATGATGGCGGTAATGGATTCTTTGAAGAAATAGGCAATGCCGAGAATCATGCCTGCAAAGGCAAGACCTATAATTGCTTGTACCCATGGTGTTAGTTGTGAAAATTTGTTTAGTAGGTCGGCTGAGAAAATATACTCATTCATGTCTATAGCTCCACATTTATGGTTAAGCAAAATCACCACTAGAACATCAAAAGATGACCTAATGGTGACTGGGAGCTAGTAACATGTCTAAGCCATGCCTGCCTAATTTACGGCAAGCCGTTATTGTATTCGGCAGACTCCCAGCCATAGGCATGGGAGCCGAATTTCGTATCGGACAAACGCTTTAGATAAGGAGTTACTAGCTCCAGAACGGCAACACACCATTCCACATACGACCATACAAAGCAGTGATGAGAATGTAAAATACTTTAATGATAGTCAGTTTTGATTAAAATGACCGTAGAGCGCATTCCTTGGGTTTTACTAGGTTCGGTATGGATTTTATATATTTGCGCTTGTAACGCTTATAAGAGCGCTGGGGATGGTTTGGTTAAATATCATCCATCGGCATAAGAGGAATGGTTGACACTAAGGTTTTTCGTTGTTGTTCTATAAGCTCGGAAACAATTTGTGCGTCCTGAGGCGATATTTCTCCAGCACTTACGGCTTGAAGTAGCCTATCTATAGCTGGAATTAGGTCAAAAATCGTCTTTACACTACCAATTTCAAAATAAACCGGTAGGTCTTTGCGCGGTGGACAAATTCGCTCCATTACCAACTTGATTGCTACCATATCACCTTTTTTAGCGCGTTCTATAACTTTGCGAGTTATCTCTTCGGCCTCATCTTCCAATAACTCAAGCACTGCTTGCATGGTAGTTTTATTGCGGCTGCCTTTAGGTCTGCCATTTGGGTTGCCGGACTTGCCTTTTTCAAACGGCCTACCATTCGGCTGTTTAATTATTGTTTTAACAGCCACATCTTCTTGGTTTTCATAGAAATATCCTCACTATAGCTTAAGGACGGTGGACAATAGGGACGACTTGTTTTTTCGTCCTTATTGTCCTTCGTCCCATGCCACATTATACCTTGAGGACACGGGGATTTACATCGTAATTAACGGATTTATTATGAGTTTCGCGAGGTTTTATCCAACCTGCTTCCTCAAGATAAATCAAGGCTGCATCACGGCGTTTAGTGTTGCGGCTTGGAATAACATCTCGCAGTACCTCACGAGCATTTATAAGTGATGGTTTGCGCTCCACAATCCAACGAGCGACCATGAGCGCGTCTTGCTCATCTTGAGGTACGGAAACATTGCTCAAACAGTATTTACCCATAGGGTAAAAATAATGCTCCACCATATAAATCGCTTTTTCCACATGGCAGACATCAATTTGGAACTGCTCATCGGCAGGGTTTTGCGCCCACTCAAGATAGTGCAAAACCAACGCTATGCGAGCAGCGATACCACGCAATTTGCCTAGGTGCGAGATAAGCATACCATGCTCGCGTTGCTCACATTCTTGAAGGCGACCTCCAAACTCTTCCATTAATGAGCGACCTTTGGTACACAAAGTGAGTATTTTAGGATTAGGCGCACCATACTCATCCAAAGGAACATCCAGCTTCTCAAGTTCTACAAAAATATTGCGTAGAAGCTCGTAATTTGGTGTTACATCTGGCTCTTTGATTTTGCGCGGAATAGCGTAAACATAAAGAAAACGCGAAGCCAAGCCATCATCTGGTTGTTGTAACATGAGTTGGTCTAGCTTCTCGGGTTGGATGCTCCCAATAATAGAAATCAAAACTGATGGTACAAAAATAGTGGTGGAATATTTTACGCGGTCTATAGTTTTTGAGCGTCCACCAAACTTTCCAAATAAAACGGACGGTCATCTCCACCATGTTTTCCAAATTGGCAAGCAACCCTGCTAACTCATCATTAAACCGATTAACCCACGAACATTTTCGGAAAGTATGAGAGCCAGCTTCTCAACTGTAGAATCCTGCACCACGAGGCGTTTTGCTATTGGTGCTTTCGGTTCTTCGCTTACAAGTGCAAACTCTTTATTTGCCTTACGCTGCTCCATTGCGAGTTTGTATTCGCGCATTTCCAGCTTGTATTGTTGCTGGTATTTGGCCTCAAACTCACGAACTATTGGAAATACCGCATC
Source organism: Rickettsiales bacterium (assembly GCA_041396965.1). Lineage (NCBI taxonomy): Bacteria > Pseudomonadati > Pseudomonadota > Alphaproteobacteria > Rickettsiales > Rickettsiales bacterium. The sequence continues at coordinate 1,869,538 of JAWKXN010000001.1, read as the reverse complement.
AAGCGCAGGTGATTTATTACACGAAGGCAAACCCACTAACATAAACCACAAGGAGGTCGCTTCTGGCCAACCTTGCCATATTTCAACCTGTCTTGCATTGCCAATAACTCCAGCAGCAGTGCATAACAAAGCTGCCATGACATAGTCAGGTGCGGCACATTTACAGGCTGAGGCATCATTGATAAAAAGCTCTAACTTTTCACCAAGTAAATGATGTGGACATTCGGGTAATATAACCTCAGGACGATGGACGACGCTCATATCGGGATTATCCCAACGATCGTTGAGTAAGCGAGGATTTTCCTTGCCTTTCTCAAACCCACTAGCGATTGTTGCATTTATCTCGCGCTCTTCTAATCCAATTTTTGAGCCGATGCTTTTAAGGATGCAATAACGCGCTCTTCTGGCAAGCCATAATGAACAATTTGACCAAGCACAAAGGCAGATTTGTTAAGTTGAATGTTGCGTTCTCCTTCCTTCTTTTCTTCAAGAATTAAGCATTGTTGTTGATTACATCATTCATGAATGATTCAGGAAGTTGGTTAACCACCACATTGTTTTTAATGGCTTTATTAGGTTTCACCACCAAATCAAGCAACCACTCTGGCGCATCGGCAATATCGTTTTCAAATGGTGAGTTTGCCCACTCGTAATTATTGCCATTAGGATGCAAAGAAGGTGGGGCAACCACATAACCACCATCACCACGAACATCAACACCAGTCATAACTTCACCATGTGCCTAGCACCAGCAAGGTTATGAATTTCGCCTAATTCTGCGTTATAGCGAAAATAATAGTGTTTTCCTTTGCCAGTTTTAACGGAAACTGTTTTGGGTAATTCACCATATTGATTTTTAAGAGCTTTAAGCGTGTTTGCGCCTTTTCTCCATCAATATCCAAAACCCAAATGCCAGATATTTTACCAGTGATAATAGCAACATTATATTTGCCTTTATCCCACTTCTGGCATTCTTGAATGCTTGCTTTTTGGGTTTGGTATTTTTTCCAATTGACAATGGATTCTTTTGTTCCATGTTTTAGTGGAATAGGATTGAAGCCAATTTTTTGTAACGAAGTAAATATGTTTGTCATGTTCGCCTCCCTATTGTTCTTTGTTGGGTAAAGAGGCGATGAAGGCTTCAAGTGCCTTCATTTCAATTAAAGTGCGTGCGCCATATTTTTTGGCAACTAGCTTACCTTCTTTAATTGCGTTATAAATTGAGTTTCGTCCTAAATTACTAATCTGCATTGCCTCTGGCACTGAGCAGACCAGTTTTGTTTCTAAAATAGTCATAAAAAACCTTTCTAAAATTATGTTAAATGAAAGCACTCAACTATTGGTGATTTCACGATAATTTTATTGAGGTTCGGGGTATGCTTCGGTACTCGTTCGGTTAGAAAATTATTTTGCCGAATGTTCCCTTTTTGAGATGATATTTTTCACATCTTTTGTGAGTTTTTTAATGTTGTCTTCATCGTATTCTTCTATGTCAAATATGGCTTGTATTAATTCTGCAATTTCAGCATTCATAGGTTTGCCAAATTCGGTACGAAAGAAAGCAGATATTCTGCGTATAAAATAAATCGCATCGGCTTTTTTAGAGTGTTTTTTACGGCTCTCTGCTATAAGTGAATTTTCTTTTTTAGAACTATGTTCTACATATTCGTTAAAGTCGCAAAAATGCTGATATGACATTGTAAGGAAATTATCCAGAAGTGGCATAATCTCTTCGTAATAATCACCTAATAAACCACAGTCATATTCTTCATTGTGTTTATGTATCGCGTATATAAATTCTTTGCATTTTTTATATACATCAACATAACTTTCCTTTTCTTTAGCAAATTTATCAACTGTTATGGATTCAAATTCGCGCTCGTGGTTAATGCGAAAAAGTGCAGTAACAAACTTAATGGTTTTATCAGGTGATTTTTTTAGAAGTTTACTCCATGTTGTGCTTGCGGAACTATTGGTGAATGCTTCTGAAATTTGTCTTATATTTGCGCGTTCTTTTTCCCAGTATACAGGAAATAAATTTTGGTAGTGATTTGCATATTCAACGCGTTGTTTAATATATTTTTCAACAGCTTTCCTTACTTCTTTAGGAAGCCAATCAGGATAATCAATTATTGGTTTTTTGATTTTTGCCACACTAGCACCTCAACCCCTTACTTTCCAAATAATCTGCCCATTCTTGCATCATTTTGATGCGTTCATCTTTGAATTTTGTTCTATCGTATGCTTGTCTTACTTTTCCACCTTTAGCATGGGCAAGTTGCAAGTCTGGCACTTCAAATCTATAGCCTAGTTCTTCCATTATGGTGCTCATCGCCAAAGAGCGAAAGCCATGACCAGTCATTTTTCCTTGGTAGCCCAATCGTTTTAACGCACCAAGAATAGTATTATTACTCATGGCGTTGCGTGGTCTAACACTGCTTGGAAAAACATGTTCCCAATAACCACCAGTTTCTTTTTGCTTTTGTAAAATAATAATAGATTGCTTGGATAGTGGAACAAAATGCTCACGCTTCATTTTCATGCGCTCGGCTGGTATAATCCACTCTTTGGCTTCCAAATCTATTTCGTCCCATGTGGCGTTGATTAATTCATTGGTTCTAACGAAGGTAAGCATCATTAACTTGAGAGCATTGATGGTATTTTCATACAGTCGCGCTTTGTTGCCCTCAATTTTTTCTATAAATTCTGGCAACTCTTTACTTTCTATAGAAGCATAGTGCGAAACTTTGCTTTGTTTGAGCGCACCTTTAATATCAGAGGACGGATCACGAACTGCGCTACCTTCAGAAATAGCAAATTTGAATATCTCGCCACATTTTTGTAATTGGCGTTTGGCTATTTCGTTCGCACCACGGCTTTCAATTTTACGAATTACTTGCAAAAGCATTGGTGGTTCAATATCCTTAATTGGATAATCCCCTAAAAACGGAAATATATCTTTTTCTAGGCGTGACATAATGCCTTCGGCATAGCGCGGTTTTATAGTATCTCTTTTGGTTTCAATCCACCTATGGGCGACTTTTTCAAAGGTATTTTCGCTGCTCCTAGTGTTGAGCAATTTGGTGCGCTTTTTTTCTAAGGATGGGTCTTTGCCCTCTGCCACCAATTTGCGAGCTTCTATTTTCTTATCTCGCGCCTCTTTTAGTGATATTTCGGGATAAATACCAATGGATAGCACCTTGCGCTTGCCATTTAGGCGATAATCAAAACGCCAGCGTTTCGCACCATCGGGGTATATCCATAAATAAAGCCCATCACCATCAGCTAATTTGCGTGGTGAGGTCGCAGGTGGGTCAAGAGGTTTGGCATTCTTACACTTGGTGTCGTTCAGTTTCATTTGGTGGTACATTTCTATGTGAATTTTTTCATGTACCACCAAAAATACCACCATTTTTTAAGGTTGTACATAAACAACTATGAATGGAAATAAACACAGATAACCAATAAGCCTAGTAAAACCAGTGGTTTGGCAAACAAAAACAAACATCAGCAAATGTAGAAGAAGGGGAAAATGGTGGAGGCGACAGGAATCGAACCTGCGACATCTTGAATGCAAATCAAGTGCTCTACCAACTGAGCTACGCCCCCGTATATAATCTATCCGTTATTTCTAATATCCATTATTTCTAGGATGACGGATAAAATAAATCAGGACAGAGAAATTAGCTGTACCACCGTTATAGTCAAGTATTATTTTATGATTTTTCCAGTATATCGTTAAGCTTTTCTATGGAGTTGTCCAATTTGCCATAGATAGTAGCGGCTACTCCTTGTAATTCCTCATATTGTTGTTGAAGATTAAGAATTGTGGTTTGCATTCTTTCCTGCTCTTCAAGCAGGGCGGTATTCTCACGCTGATAGCTTAGCAAATGTTGGTGCTGTTGGGCTTCTCTTTCCCTGCTGATATGAGCGTCCTGTATGACGTTATGAGCGTTTCTTATGTTGTTTTCTAGCTTCTCAAGAGATGAGATTAACCTATTGGTCGCTTGATATAGTGGATTATTTGATGAGTAAGTCATGTTTTTTGTTGAGAAAATTGTCATCCTGTGCTTGATACAAGTCTATCATAACAGCACTTAATAAAATTTGAAGTGGAAAAATCAGTGACAATAAAACTTTCTGAAAAAAATAATATATCCGAAAATGTTAGCGTGTCTGAAATGGCAGGAGCTATTCGCGCTCTTGCTATGGATGCGGTGGAAAAAGCGCAGTCGGGACATCCTGGTATGCCGATGGGTATGGCGGACGTGGCTACCGCTTTGTTTGCCGAGCATCTTAAATTTGATCCGGCTAATACGAACTGGCCGGATAGGGATCGGTTTGTACTCTCGGCTGGTCACGGCTCAATGCTTATTTACTCGCTGTTATACCTTACTGGTTATCCTGATATAACGTTAGATGAGATAAAAAATTTTCGTAAGCTAGGTGCGAAAACAGCTGGACATCCCGAGTATGGTCACGCTGCTGGTATTGAGACAACAACAGGACCTCTCGGGCAGGGTATAGCGAACGCTGTTGGTATGGCGCTTGCCGAGCGGATGATGAATGCCCGTTTTGGTGATGATTTGGTGGATCATTATACATACGCTATCGCTGGTGATGGTTGTTTGATGGAGGGTATCAGTCAGGAAGCGATAAGTTTTGCCGGACATATGAAGCTAAGCAAGCTTATCGTTCTGTGGGATGATAATAAAATTACCATTGATGGCAGCACTGATATAACCACATCTGAGGATATGAAGGGAAGGTTTGAGGCTGCTGGCTGGGATTTCGTGGCGGTAGATGGTCACAACGCGGCGGCGGTAAGCGCGGCGATCGCAGGCGCTAAGAAAAGTACTAAGCCTTCGCTTATCGCTTGTTCTACCGTGATTGGTTTTGGCGCGCCTAATAAAGCCGGTAAATCATCAAGTCATGGAGCGCCGTTAGGTGCTGATGAGATAGTAGGCGCGAGGAAAAATATTGGTTGGGAATATGGCGAGTTTGAGATTCCCGACGCTATACTTGAAAGTTGGCGTAGTGTAGGTGGTCGTGGCGCTAATGATTTTGCTAAATGGACGCAGCGTTTTGAAAAATCTGATAAATCTGCTGAATTTGAAAGATTACTTGCCAGAGAATTACCTGATGGGTGGGTAGATGAATTCGTAGAATTTAAGAAGAAGCTAGCGGAAAACCAGCCGAAAGAGGCTACTCGTAAATCGTCAGAGAATATATTGCAAGTGCTTACTGATTCTATACCGGAGATGATCGGTGGCTCGGCGGATCTTACTGGTTCAAACAACACAAAAACCAAAATTATGCAACCGGTGACCGCCGATAATTTCGCTGGAAGATATATATATTATGGTGTGCGTGAACATGCTATGGGCGCGGTAATGAATGGTCTTGCTCTGCATGGGGAGTTTATTCCATATGGCGGGACTTTTTTAGTGTTCACTGATTATTGTCGTCCGGCGATTCGTCTTTCCGCGCTTATGGGGCAGCGTGTGGTTTATGTGATGACCCATGATTCTATTGGACTTGGAGAAGATGGTCCAACCCATCAGCCGGTTGAGCATCTGGCAAGCCTTCGGGCGATACCGAATCTTTATGTATTACGTCCGGCGGACGCTACGGAAACCGCTGAATGTTGGGCATTATCGCTAGTGCTTAACGCTCCGTCACTGCTTTCGCTATCACGGCAAAATTTACCTGCTGTGCGTACGGAATATACGACTGAAAATCTCTGCGCTAGAGGTGGCTATGTTATTTCACCAGCCACCGGTCACAAGTCACAAGTTACTATATTAGCTACTGGCTCTGAGGTGGAAATCGCTCTTGCCGCGCAAAAGCAGTTGGCAGAAAAAAATGTGGCGGTAAAAGTCGTCTCTATGCCGTGTTGGGAATTATTTGATGAGCAGCCTGTCTCCTACCGTGAGGAAGTTCTTGGTAAAGACACTCTTAAAGTAGCGATAGAAGCGGCTAGTGGCTTCGGTTGGGAGCGCTATATCGGGACTGATGGCATATTTATCGGCATGAACGGGTTTGGCGCTTCGGCTCCTGCTGTTGATTTATATAAACATTTTGGTATAACGGCGGATGATGTGGTTAAGACTGTTTTGGAAAAGATTAATAAGTAGACTAGAGGTGTGTGAATGGAAAGACTTTCAGAATTTTTTGCATCTGATACGGGGTCTATATTAGCTATATCGTTGGTTATTGTTGGTTTGTTTGATATTTTTATAATTCATTTTATACTACGAAGAAAAGCTAAAAATATGGAAAATGAACAGCTTAATTCGCCATCTCAAGTTGGGGATGATGTTAGTGAGCAAGTGAAGGGTTTACATAAGGTTGCTAATTTGTTAACTGTCTCGGCGGTTTTGTTCCTTGCGTTTGGAATATTTGGTTTAACTAGATGAATTAAGAGTTTATAGCTATGAATCTTAATGAGTTGAGAGCTTATAAATCAGAGATTAGGGAGCTTGCTATAAAATATAGGATTGACCCTGAGTCTATACGTATTTTTGGTTCAGTCGCCAGAAATGAGGAAAAAGAGGGTTCAGACGTAGATTTTTTGGTGAATACTTTACCTGGTTGTGGATTACTGAAAATTGGTGGATTTTATGTCGGGTTAGAGGATTTGCTTAAGTGTAAGGTTGACATTGTAAATGAAAATAATATTAGTCCTTATCTTAAAGACTCAATATTATCATCTGCGACTCCGTTATGAGTGATAATAAATCGGATATTGCTAGGCTTTTGCACGTGCGCGATGCTATAGAGCAGATTTTTCTTTACAATGAGGAAGATAAAAATAGGGGAAATCGTACTCGTGACGCTATCATAAGGCAGTTGGAAATAATAGGTGAAGCTTGCAACCATGTTTCTGATGAAATAAAGTTGGTGAGTCTTCAGATTGCTTGGCGAGAGATAATAGCTATGCGTAATCATCTAGCGCATGGTTATTTTTAGGTTGAGATAAATGATGTATGGGATACGGTTGATAATGATTTGCAGCCTTTACTTGAACAAATTTTAGAGCTAATTGAACAGATCAATAGTAAATGAAAATGGAAAAGAAGAAAAAATGACTATAAAAATTGGAATAAATGGATTAGGGCGCATTGGGCGTTGTGTGTTAAGGGCGATATATGAGGAAAAGGTCGCTGATATTGAGTTGGTAGCGGTTAATGGTCCGGCGGCGGCGGAGACGCATATTCATTTACTTAAATATGACTCAGTGCATGGTCGTTTTCCATATAGTGTAGAAAAAGATGGCGATAATCTACGTATAGACGGTAAGGAAGTGAAACTGTTCCACCATAAAGACCCGACCCTTATCCCTTGGGGAGAGCTTGGAGTTGATTATGTTTTGGAGTGTACCGGAAAATTCAATGATAAGCTGGAAGCACAGAAGCATTTACAAGCTGGCGCGAAGAGGGTTGTTATATCAGCTCCAGCTAAAAATGTTGATTGTACTATAGTTTATGGGGTGAATGACAATCTTCTTAAAAAAGAGCATGAGGTTATATCAGTTGGCTCATGTACCACTAATGGTCTCGCGCCGTTGGTTAAGGTGTTAAATGAAGGTGTGGGCATTGAAAATGGTTTTATGACCACTATTCACTCATATACTGGAGATCAGAATTTGGTGGACTCCAGTCATAAAGATTTACGCAGGGCGAGGGCTGCCGCTGTTTCTATGATACCGTCAACCACAGGCGCGGCGAAAACCATAGGGTTGATACTGCCGGAAATGCAAGGCAAGCTGGATGGGGTTGCTATTCGTGTTCCAACTCCTAACGTGTCGTTAGTTGATTTTACTTTTAACGCCAGTCGTGATACCAGCAAGGAAGAGATTAACAAGCTTATAGCGGAAGCGGCAGAGGGCAGTCTTGCCGGTGTGCTTGGTGCTTCTAGTGAGCCGCTGGTTTCTGTTGATTATACGCATACTACGCAAAGCAGCATCTCGGATCTTACTGGGACATTCGTAACTGGAGGTCGTTTGGTGCGGGTTGCTAGTTGGTATGATAACGAATGGGGGTTTTCTAACCGGATGTTAGATGTAACTAGATTATGGGCGGGTATGTAGCTGATGAAGGGATTACGCAGACTGGAGGATGTTTCCCTGAAAGAAAAAACCGTGCTGGTACGGGTTGATATTAATGTGCCGATGCAGGGTGGTAAAGTAACTGATAATACCCGTATTGTTAGGCTTAAACCAACTATAGATTATTTGTTGAAGCAGAAATGTAAGATAGTTTTGCTTTCGCATTTTGACCGTCCGAAAGGTAAGTTTGTGCCGTCAATGTCGCTAGCGCCGTTAGTTGACGCTTTATCGGAGGCATTTTTCGGTAAAGACGTGAAATTTGGGGTTGATTGTGTAGGAAGTGCCGCTAAGGAAGCGGTAAGTAATCTTAGTAATGGTGATATATTATTGTTAGAAAATCTGCGTTTTCATCCGCAGGAGGAAAGTGGTGATGACGAGTTCGCTAGGGAGTTAGCGTCACTTGGTGATGTGTTCGTAAATGAGGCTTTTTCCTGCTCGCACAGGGCACATGCCTCTATGGTTGGGATTCCTAAGTTTTTGCTAACTGTCGCTGGCAGGTTGATGCAGGAAGAGCTAGAGGTTCTTGATAGTGTGTTCTCAAACGCTGAAAAGCCGGTAGCGGCGATAATTGGTGGCTCTAAAGTTTCTACGAAACTGGAGTTGCTGGAAAATCTCTCACGTAAGATGGATAAGATACTTATTGGTGGAGCGATGGCCAATGTTTTTATAAACGCTTTGGGGTATGACGTTGGCAAGTCACTATGCGAAGCGGGAATGAAAAAACCAGCTCTTTCTATTTTGGATAACACTAGGAAAAATAATTGTAAAATAATCCTGCCTGTTGATTTGATGGTCGCAAAAAAATTCGCGCCTCTTGCTGTTAATAAGGTCGCTCGTATAGAGTCAATACCAAAAGAATGGACGGCGGTTGATATAGGTCCTGAGTCTGTACGTTTATTTGTTGACGAACTGGCTGAATGTAAAACTATTATATGGAATGGTCCGGTAGGGGCTTTTGAGACCAGCCCGTTTGACGTGAGCACATTTAGTATCGCAAGGAGCGTGGCTTCCTTTACAGAGAGTGGTAATTCTCGTGCTGTAGCTGGTGGTGGGGATACGGTCGCCGCGCTTACCCATTGCGGTGTTATCGGCAGTTTGAGTTATGTATCAACAGCTGGCGGCGCTTTTCTTGAGTGGCTAGAAGGTAAGGTGCTGCCCGGAGTAGCGGCTTTGGTGGATGACTAAAAATATCGTCATATATACTTTATCGCAAGCGATAGAAGAGCTTAAAAAGGCTGAAGAAAGTGGAGAGGAGATTGTTTTACAAAGCCCACCAGACGCTGTTTATTACGCTGGTAGTCTTTATTATCTAAAACTTTTTGAACAGGCTGCCGTCGCCTGTCCATACTCAAAGGCGATTTTTATACTTGATTGTGCTGATGCTGGGGCGGAGGTAATTGCCGCTATGCGTGATGGCCACAAAAATATCAGGGTAAATCCTGACTCACCCTTTAGAGATAAGCTAATATCTATAGCCGGAAAATATGGCACAAATATTTGTTAGGCAACAGGGGGTGGTAATAAGCCTTTTTAACTCTCTTTTACCACTTGGTTTCGTCCACTATCCTTGGCCACGTAAAGAGCGTCGTCTGCCCGTTTTATAAGTGTCGGCAATGTATCATTATTATGGCGGAAGAGAGATACTCCTATTGATACTGTGATACTACCAAATGTCTCTCCTGTATCTTTCCTCTTCAATCCTTTGCCAGCTATGCTGTTTCTTATCATTTCGGCGACTTTTACCGCTCCTTCTATTGGAGTTTCTGGCAAGAATACTACAAACTCTTCACCGCCGAATCTTGCTACTACGTCACGTCCTTTTAATGTATCGGTAAGAGTACGGGCGACTATTTTAAGTACCTCATCACCGAGCAGGTGTCCAAACTTGTCATTGAACTTTTTGAAATGATCAACATCCAGCATAAGTAAGCATAAATCGCTATTATTTTCTTTGGCGACGATCATTTGCTCATCTATTAATCTTTCAAATGATTTGCGATTATAAACACCGGTTAGGAAATCACGTTGCGCCTCTATTGTCACTTGTTGAAGGTCTTTGCGTAGATTATTTATTTCCCTAGTTGATTCCTTCAATTTGTTTGAAATTTTCTCACCACTTTTGCGTAAATTAGCTGTCGCGTCTATTATCTCTTTGAAAATGTTTTTTACATCTTCATTATCACCAAATTTATGTACTATATCCTCAAGATATTTGTCGGTATCATCGTTATAGTTCTGAGTCTCACCACTGAAGTCATTTACTATCTTTAGTGCCTCTACTAATATTTTTTGGGTATTTATGGTAGCGTCATCAAGCACTTTTTGATTGCGGTTTGATATAACATATTTGTGATAAAGATACTCGTTATTGTCTTTGGTAAATCCTAAATCGTTACTTATTATCGTGCTTATTTCATTTCTGAGCGCCTCATTATCATCAATAGCGTATTGAAACCAGACGAAATAATTTTCTGGTGTTGGTGGAATATTGTACTTATCCATTAACGCTAAAGCTCTTTTAGAGAACTCTGGAGCCTTTTTTTCTTTGTTTGCCGGTAACATTTATTGCTCTGAAAAAAATTAAGATTATTTTATATAATAGCTGGCTATTGTTAAGAAATTATTGCGATACGTAATATTTCAATTTAACTTTTTATAAAAAAGTTAAATGGTCGCTCGAACGCCACTGAGGCTTACGCCGCATGAGCGGTGGGTTGTGGTCGCGACCTTGTTATTATAGTATAAGAAGATTAACTTATTTCGTAATAGTTAATATTTCCTGCCATATTTCGTCAGATTTTTCTATAATATATTGTTTCATATATATTTTCTTGCCCCACTCGCGGGTGGTTTCTCCTTCCCATTTGTTAGTAGCGTCTAGTCCAGCCTTGCTGCCAAGACCAGATACTGGCGAGGCGAAGTCCAGATAGTCTATAGGAGTGTTCTCTACTAGCGTTATATCCCGAGCCGGATCCATACGAGTAGATATAGCCCAGATTACGTCCTGCCAGTTACGGCAGTCAATGTCATCATCAACCACTATTACCCATTTAGTATACATGAATTGACGGAGGAATGACCATACTCCCATCATTATCCTCTTAGCATGTCCGGCGTAGGCTTTTTTGATGGATACAACCGCCACCCGATAAGAACAGCCCTCAGGAGGCAACCAGAAGTCAATTATTTCTGGAAATTGCTGCTGGAGTAGGGGGATGAATATCTCATTTAACGCTTCTCCAAGTATGGATGGCTCATCTGGTGGCCTGCCGGTATAGGTGCTAAGATAGATTGGGTCTTTACGCATAGTAATCGCGCTTATGGTAAAGACAGGGAATTTTTCTACAGAATTGTAATATCCCGTATGGTCGCCATATGGTCCTTCATCAGCGTATTCATCAAGTGACACGTGACCTTCTAGAACTATTTCCGCTTGTGCTGGTACTTTTATAGGAATCGTTTTACAATCCACTAGTTCTAGTTTTTTGCCACGTAATAGACCTGAGAATTGGTATTCCGACAGATTGTCTGGTACTGGAGTTACCGCCGCTAGTATGGTCGCTGGATCCGCGCCAATCACTACAGCGCACGGCATTGGATCGGTCTTTTCTTTCACCCATCCAGCGTGGTGCAGTGCGCCGCCTCTATGTTTTAACCAGCGCATTATGGTTTTATTTTTACCTAAAACCTGCATACGGTATATGCCGAGATTATAATTATCATCGCTTACGGATTTTTGGTCGTCTGAATCAAGTTTGTTGTCATGAGGTCTGGTAACCACCAACGGCCAAGTTATAAGAGGAGCTGGTTCGTCTGGCCAACAGCTCTGGATAGGAAATGTTGATAGATCCACATCATCGCCGGTAAGGACTATTTCCTGACAGGGAGCTTTACTTACATTTTTTGGTTTCATTGACATGGCGGTTTTTAATATAGGCAACATTTCCCATGCTTCTTTCCAGCCATTTGGTGGTTCTGGCTGTTTTAGGAATGCTAGAGTTTTGCCAAGTTCACGCAGTTCTTCTGGTTTTTTATCAATTCCTCTGGCAATTCTATCAATGCCAGCGAATAGATTGATGAGCACTGGGATGGAGCTTTTCTCTCCCGCATGAACTACATTCTCAAACAGAACAGCAGGACCATTATTATCTATTAGTCGTCTGCCAATCTCCGTCATTTCCAGATATGTGGAAACTGGACTTTTTACCCGAATAAGCATCTTATACTTTTCAAGATCATCTATGAAGTCACGTAGCGATAGGTAAGGCATTATTTAGGCCGCTTTTAGGGTTTTTATCTGTTTTGCTTGTAATGTCAGTAGTTTTTCCGTATTTATTTCGCCAGCGGGAATATCCAGACTATAATTAGGATTGAAACTATCTAGCTGATTATTTTGCTCTCTAATGTTATTATATTTATTATTGCTAGCTTTCCATTCTTCGGCTTTATCACTTTTGAGAAGAGCGAAAACAGTTTTATCATAGGCGAGCATTTTCTTAAGTTCATCTGCGGATTTATCTATATTTTCCTGACTAGCTACGGGATGCTTGCCAGTGAGTAATTTTAAGGTCTCAAGTTCAACAGATTTTACGAATGTATGAGTGCTAACAAATGTTTCGGTGGCGTTATTATTTATTTTGAAAGCACCTTTTGATATAGGTAATATAATGCCGTTATCAGTGGTGGCGTATAAGGCTTCTTCCAAAGCTTTTGAAATAGTTTCGTAATCGGAATTATCTATGCCGTCACGTTTCATAAGCTCACCTAGAAATTTTATCCCGTAAGATAAGCCTTCAATAAACGCCATAGGGTTAAACTGAAGAATTCCTTGCTCTTTCCACATTGTGAGTAAGTCAGGAGCGGTGCCTCCCGTACCAAGCTCAACTGCCTTACGGCCATCACCAAGAGTTCCAATAGAGTAAGAAGTTCCTTTTCCAGCCAGTTCTATATCGGTTAGGAAATCCCCCATAATGTTGGAGGCGACCAGCATGGTATTTTTTATGCCGCCGGTAAAGAATTTCGCGCCTGCTTTACCAGAACTTAGAATCTCGTAATTTACGTTTGGATAATTTTTGGCGTTTTGCCTCACACTATCTATCGCTATAGCGTAATAATCATTATCATCAAAACCGAATATGACATTCTGGTTGTTGTTTCGCGCGTTAGTAAAAATATTTTTTACCGCCCGCTCAATCCGTCCCTTATCAAGAACAGTGATCAGGGCTATTTCATCGCTGCCGAACTCTTTATCAAATATTACAATGCCATTACCATCAGTAACTTTTATCTTGCCACCGATAAATTGGAATGGTTTGTAATGATCCTTAGTTGATGATAGGCGGATTATGGATGAGTTTTCTGGGCTATTAAAGCCATCGCTTGCCTTTACTTCTTGCCAGAACTCACGAACAGATGACGCATATGATTGGTTGAGTGAGATCATAGTGGTAGGGGATGTTGGCGCGTTATTCGCCAGTATAGCGTGAGCGTTATCAATCAAAAAACCAGTTGCCATGATATTCGCGCCGCTTTCATCTTTTACAATATTTTTAGACTTGTCTTTTTCCAAAGCATAATCGGCTATTTTTTTAGAAAGACCTACGGAATGCAGCTTTTGTGAGAGGATTTTATTTAGCGATACGTCGTATACAGATATGACAGTGGCTTTTGCTCCATGAATTATCTGGTCAGAGCTTTTTAGTGTCTCAATGTTTGAGTCTATAAATTCTGATATTGCTCTCTTGCTATTGGTAAATAGGCGGATAGAACTGCCATCAGTAAGTTTCTCGGTGACAGTTTTTACGCTGCCATCATGGGCTTTATGTTCTATAATAATCTCCCCACCGCTTATTTTTTTTCCTTCTATGGTATTTTCACTGGTTTGTGGCATTGCCATAACCTCAAAAGGAGTGTTTTTATTCCAGCTTGCCGGTTTATAGGTGGAACGTTTTGCTAGCTCATCGGATACGCCTCTTTCTAGTGTAACTTCCAGCACATCACGCCAGCGAGCGTTAGGGCTGCCTATTTTATTAAGCAGGTTCTTTACGCTTGCCGCGAATTTTGCCATATTTTCCTCATTCTCATTTGGCTTTAGCTCATCTCTTAATTTATCGGTCGCGTCTTGTAGTTTTGTCTGAGAATTTTTATCGTTAAGTTTGAATTTTAACAGACTAAGTTTTTCCAACTTACTTATCGTATCCAGCATTTGTTTATCAGATGGAGTGATGCCGGGTCCTTTAAGATAAACTGATTTACTATTATCCTTTACCTGCTTTATGGCGGTGTCTACCGCCTCGCCATTAGTCAGGACTCTTGACGCTAAATCCATAGGAGCTTCTTGCTGGTTTATTCCCAATTTTTTAATGAGTGGTATTATAGCGTTCCAAGCGGCGAGCGCGCCTTCTTCAGGAGGAGTTACTATAAGGGAATATTTGTTGTTTTTAGAAGTCATTTTCAGTCCTTATCTTGCTATTGCGTAACATATACAATTTGGGGTTTATTGGTTGTAGGTAAGTTAAAATAACAATTATTTAATAGCAAGAGTAATATGTTTATATTGCGATGCAGCAATTGAATTAATAATAGAACTTTCGTTTTATTACAAAAAAGCTGGACATTTTAGTTTCACTTACCTACATAGGTGACAATAATTTATTGAATATGTATTTTAGATTGAATTTAAGGAGATGAGTTATGTCTGCAAATAATGCGAATGATGTTGTTATCGTAGGAGCGGTTCGTACTGCGGTTGGTACTTTTAACGGTGTATTGAGTTCCGTACCCGCTCATAAACTTGGTGAGATTGTTATTAAAGAAATATTGAAGCGTACTGGAGTAGACGGCGCTGATATATCGGAGGTTATACTTGGGCAAATACTTACCGCTCATACTGGTCCAAATCCGGCACGTCAAGCGGCGCTTAATTCTGGTTTGCCGAAAGAAGTTCCGGCGTGGGGGATGAATCAGCTTTGTGGTTCTGGGCTTAGAGCTGTATGTCTTGGCTATCAAGCGATTAAAAATGGTGACAGTTCTATTGTTATCGCTGGTGGTCAGGAGAGTATGAGTCAGTCGCCACATGCTATACCGTTGCGTGGTGGTGTTAAAATGGGTAGCGCTACTATGGTTGATACTATGTTGTATGATGCTTTGGTTGACCCTTTCCACAATGTTCATATGGGTGTTACCGCTGAGAATATCGCTAAAAAATTTGGCATAACTCGTGAAGAGCAGGACGCTTTCGCGCTAGCATCTCAGCAAAAAACCGGCGAGGCGATGAAAAATGGTAAGTTTAAGGATGAGATTGTGCCTGTTGTTATAAGTAGCCGTAAGGGAGATACGGTTGTTGATACTGATGAGCATCCAAAGCCGAATACAACAGCGGAGACTCTAGCTAAATTACGTCCTGCTTTTGATAAAGAGGGTACTGTTACCGCTGGTAACGCTTCTGGTATTAATGATGGTGCGGCAGTTGTGATGTTGATGACCAGAGGAGAGGCTGATAAGCGAGGTCTTGAGGTTATGGCTACCATTAAATCTTGGGCGCACGCTGGTGTGTCTCCTGATATTATGGGCACAGGTCCGATTCCTGCCAGCAAAAAAGCCTTACAGAAAGCTGGATGGACAGTTGATGATCTTGATCTGATAGAAGCCAATGAGGCATTCGCGGCGCAAGCTATTTCCGTGAACCGTGAAATGGGTTGGGATTTAGAAAAGCTCAATGTTAATGGAGGAGCAATAGCTCTTGGTCATCCGGTAGGAGCGTCTGGCGCGCGGGTTCTTACAGGTCTACTTTATGAAATGAAACGTCGTGATGCTAAAAAGGCTATCGCCACTCTGTGCATAGGCGGTGGTATGGGTGTTGCCATGTGCGTGGAGAGAGAATAGTGCTTTGTAGAGCTTGATTGTTTATAAATATTACTGTGTGGAGAAGAAAATGACTGATAGAATAGCTGTAGTAACTGGTGGAACTAGGGGGATTGGAGCGGCGATTTCCGTAGCCCTTAAAAACTCTGGATATAAGGTGGCGGCGAATTACGCGTCGCGTGATGATGTGGCACAGGCTTTTAGTAAAGAACATGGCATAGAAGTGTTTAAGTGGGACATATCATCTTATGAGGCGTGTGAGGCGGGAATAAAAGAGGTCGCACAAAAATTGGGCGGAGATGTTGCCGTGCTGGTAAATAACGCTGGTATTACTCGTGATGGCGCGATGCATAAAATGAGTGCGCAACAATGGACAGAAGTTATAGATACTAACCTTAATTCTTGTTTTAATATGTCACGTGCTGTTCTTGATTCAATGCGTAATAATAAATTTGGTCGCATTGTAAATATAAGTTCAATGAATGGTCAGTTGGGGCAATTTGGGCAGACAAATTATTCAGCGGCGAAAGCTGGCATATTTGGATTTACTAAGGCACTGGCTAGAGAGACCGCTAGTCGTGGTATTACCGTAAATGCTATAGCACCAGGTTATATAGCAACCGAAATGGTGAAATCCATTAAAGATGACATAATGCAGAAAATAGTAGCGGGAATTCCAGTGGGAAGACTTGGTGAACCAGAAGAGATAGCGCGTGCTGTTATATTCCTTGCCGCTGATGACGCTTCTTTCATTACCGGTGAGACGATTTCGGTTAATGGCGGTCAGTATATGGAATAAATACGGATTCTTACGAGAAATTTTCCGTAATTAAGACAAGTGCCGAGTACATTTAGCTAAGCTGTGCAAGTAGGGTATTGCCAGTGTCTGAAGGTCGCTCGCAAGCGATCCAGCACAGACCTCACCTGTCTGGCAAAAGAACTACAGGTCAGCGCCAAGACGCTTACACGGGCGATTAGGGGGTAAATAAGTCATAATACGGAAATATATTTTGTGGCATGTTGATATAACCCATTATATGTTAATGGAAACAGCTTTGTTAATTTTTTTGTGAAAACAAGGCTTAATTTTCAACCACAAGTAGAAAGTTAGAGAATGAAGAAAACTACCATTGCCATATCGTTGGTGTTAATTATTGTGGGTTACTGGTTTTATTTTCCAAGCTTTACCCTTCATTATCGTATGACTGTAGAAGTTGAAACTCCTGAAGGTCTGAAAACAGGTTCAGCGGTCAGAGAGCTGTCTAATTCTACTTCGCCAAAGCTCCTAGATTTTCATATGGGTAATCCAGCAGATGTCAAAGGAGAAGCAGTTATAGTTAACTTGGGGAAAAGAGGTTTGTTATTTGTTTTAATATCTGATGAATCAGACTATGAGCTTTACCAGACATTTCCAATAGAAGGTCCTACGACCGCTCAAGGTATTAGATATTATAGAAGCTTGGATATTGGCTTAAGAAAGATACTGAAAGAAGGGGAATACTTCCCACAATTTGTTACTTTCAATGATATAAATGACCCTAAGTCTATACAGCCAGTAGACCATAATGATTTAGCGGCAACATTTGGAGAAGGCGTAAAATTTAAGAGTATTGCTATAGAAACTACCAATGAGCCAGTAACGTGGAAAATTGAAAAATATTTAACTTGGCTACCTAAATATAAGGAATATAAATATTATTTAGGTGGTGATGACATTACACCGTACGATGACCCCTCAAAAACATTCGTTGCGCTACCAAATCTCAAAACTGGAAACATTAAATGAATAAGATATTATTTAACGCTATCCTTGCTAGAAACAGCTAAACTTCAATTGTTAGCACATAAGTCAAAGCTATCTTGGGGGTGATTAACCAAAAGAACCATTTGTCATAAAATGGAAAATAAGGAGAAAAATATGCCATTCGTAAGAGAGAAAACACCTGAAGAATTCAAACAAAAACATCCTGAAATTCGCCAATATAGCCACGATTGGCTGATTGATAGGGAGAGAGAGTTGATTTTTATCTACACAGGTGGGAACCCAAGAGGCAATCAAAAATCATTTACACTTTTTGTAAAAGGCGAGCCAATAAATATTTGGTCTGAGTGGGTGGAGCACGGAGTAGGAAAAGATAGAATCTTTGAGTGGAGTAACACCACCTTCCATACAGAAGAGAGCATTGATGATAAACAGATCAAAGCATTTGTTGAAAGAGCATTTCAAGCTTATGGTTCGTCTGGCTATGGCCTAAAAAATATCAAAGAAGTAACAGTCACATTTAAATAATTCACAAAAATGACGAACAAGGATTTCCATCATGACCACTACATCCATTCTTGATATTACCAACTTAACCACAGCACTTGAATTTTTAGATTTTTCTAACGGTAATAGTGCCGTGTTAAGCCAAACTGAATTGCGTCAGTAGTGCACCAAAATTTGTCTAGTGTTTAGTCTCGGTGTCTTTTATAACCATTGGGATTCCGGCGACCATAAGTATCACGGAGTTTGATATTTCAGCTATTTGTTGGTGTAATATACCAGCATAATCACGGAATTGTCTGGCTATTTGATTGTCGGGGGTTATCCCTATACCAACCTCATTAGACACTATTATTACATCAGATTGTGTTTTTTTAAGTGATTCAATTAGGTTGTTTGTATATCTTGTAACATTTTTATTGTTATATAACAGATTGTTAATCCATAGAGTAAGGCAGTCTATAAGTAATAAGTTGTCACTGTTAGATAGATTTTCTACCTGTTTTGGCAATTCTATAGGAGATTCTGTGGTTATCCATTCAGAACCACGTCTTTTTTGATGTAGTAAAATTCTATTTTTTATTTCTTCATCAATAGGTTCTGCGGTAGCTATATAAATTTTTTTCTTGCCCCTGCTGATTGCTATTTGTTCAGCATGCCAGCTTTTGCCTGAGCGCGCTCCGCCTATAATAAAGGTAATTTTTGGCATATATTATTCATATATTATTTTTTAATTAACTTTTAGATACTAAATTTAATACGATAGTTTGGGTTCTGGATTTTTCTTTAATAATCTATTTGACTAACAGTATTATTATTAATATTTTATTAATTGACTCTTATTAGAGTTTGTCGCTTAGTATTTGGTGTATTTGTGAAGTTTTTATTTTATTTAATAAGTTTTAACTTAAGAGTTGCGTGATTAATATGAAAAAAGACGCGGATATTAGAGAATCTCGCAATTGGTACAAAGATAGATATCAGTCGGTACTTTTGCAGCGTCGGTTGCTGATTGTCATCACGATTCTTTCCATGGTAAGTACGCTTGTGGTTATGACGATAGTCGCTCAGTTGACACCTCTTAAGGGGGTGGAGCCATTCCTTATCCAAGTTGAACCAAAGAGTGGTATAACTCAAGTTGTGGATCCTTTTACGGTAAAAGAGGTAACAGGACTGGAAGCGGTTAACAATTATTTCATAGTAAAATACATAAGAGCTAGAGAAAGCTATAATGTTCGGGATATTTCTGATAATTACACGACCGTTAGAGTAATGTCTGAACGTAATAATGTTTATAGTAAATTTAGAAGAGAGGCAAATCCCAATAATCCTAACAGCGTGGCTGCTAGAATGGGGGGTACTGGCTCACGGTCAGTTAAATTCAAGTCAATCACCTATATCAAGCCAAACAGGGCGCAAGTTCGCTTATTAGTTGAAGAGACCGCAGCTAATGGCCTTACGCTGCAATCTCATAAGATAGTTACGATATTGTTTGAGTATAGAAAGCTTGCGCTTACGTCCGAAGAACGCTATATTAACCCTTTAGGATTTCATGTTTTGGATTATCGCGTGGATGATGATGCGTTACCAAGATGATTAATTATAACAAGATAAAATAGAATAGAATGTAAAATTATGAAAAGAGAATTTGGGGTTTTTTTTATATCATTGTTAATTACATCGGGGTTGTCTTCAAGTTTGTTGGCTGATGGTAGAGAGGATCTATCTGATCCTTTTGTGTCTTCTGATAGTGGTTCAAAATCTAATAAAAAAAGCAATAAAGAGCCTTCTTACGGTAGTAATCGTATAAGGAGCTTTGTTTATGACTCCTCAAAAGTGTATACTATACGCACCAAATATGGGTACCAGACAAACATAACGTTTGGTAAGAAAGAAGATATAAAAGCGATTTCAGTTGGCGATCGTAGCTTATGGCAGATAGTTCCAACAGGTAATCGTCTATTTGTAAGACCGATGACTGATTCTATATCAACTAATATGACATTGATTACCTCTAAGCGTTCGTATGAATTTGATTTAAAATCAATTGAGAAGGGTGGCGTTGGTAATGTTTACGCTGTGAGTTTTATCTATCCTGATGAGAATACGGTGGGGTATAAATCTAAAGTTACACCAGTGGTTAAGGAGGTTTATCCTTTGTTTGACGATGAGTCTTCTGAGTTAATTGAGGAGGTTGAAGAGAAAGATATAAGTTCTCAAGAACAGAAAGCTGAGAAGTCCGCTTCTTTCAATTATCAGTATACTTATACCGGACCTGATGAAATAGCGCCGTTGCAAGTTTATGATGATGGTAGCAACACTTTCGTTAAATACCAAAAAATCAAGGAAGTACCCTCCATTTATGCTATAGACTCTACTGGTAATGAAAAATCAATAAACGCTATGGTCAAGGGGACTTCTTTGGTTGTTCCGGCTGTCGCGAGGGAATTACTGCTTAGAGGTAATGGCGGTGAAATAAAAATTTATAATGAATCAGTTAAATAGATGGTAATTTATGGATAATAATATTCCTCCTTCTGATGATGATAATAAAAATGATGGTCTTGATCTATCCGATGATATCGTTCAATCTGAAGACGATGGCGGGGGTGATGAAATTATAGATACAAGTGATTTATACAATACTCAGCCTAAGACAGGTGGCAAAGGCAACGTCCTTTTAGCTGTAGCTGGTGTTTTGCTAATTGGCGGGTATGTTTTGTATTCTATTTTTTCAGAGGAAAAGAAAAATAAAGATGTGGATCCTTTATCTGGTCAAAAAGGGGATGCTAAAGCGGTTGGTTATAGAGACGTGCCAGGTGGGGTTGGCGAGTTGCCTCAACCACCTACTATCGCTCTGCAGCCGCCACCTGATCCTGTAGGAGCTCCGGTTTTTGTTCCTCCTCCTATAGTATCGCCATCAGCCATAGGGAGTCCGCCATCCATAACTCCTTCCGTTCCAGTGTCTATTATCGCGGAAGCGCCTCCTCCTCCGCCGCCGCCGGTTAGTGCTTTTAAGGCTCCTCCTGTTCCTCCTGTTCCTAAAGTTTCTGAAGTTACTTTGGGCAAGGTCAGTGCTAAGGCTGTTGATAAAAACATGCAAAAACGTATTAATTCTCGTATGTTGATTAGGAATGGTGGTAATAAAGCTGCCTCTAGTTCTTCTTCGTCTTCTACCCTTTCTATAGGAGACCCTAATAGTAGTTTTTACAATAATACTATCAAGGCTACAAAAGCTGAGACCGAACTGGCTACTAGTCTTACTAATCTTAATATGACCATCGCTCAAGGTAAGATTGTTAACGCTGTTTTAGAAACAGCAATTAATACGGACTTGCCTGGAACCATAAGAGCTATAGTGAGTAGAGATACTTATGCTGAGGCCGGTCGTACTGTACTTATACCCAAAGGATCTAGATTAATTGGAACTTACAATACTGGTATTTTACGCGGGCAGAAAAGAGTTATGATTGTTTGGACGCGTTTGATACGTCCTGATGGTATAGATATACAAATTGGCTCTCCTGGTGTTGATGGTCTTGGTCGTGGTGGTGTTGAAGGTCATGTTGATAATAAGTATACGGAGATATTTAGTGCCGCGATACTTACTACTATGATAACTATTGGTGCCGCTGTCGCTGTTGAGGCGGTGTTGCCGGATGATGGTGTTACCACTACTAACACCGATGGTAGCACTTCTAGTACAAATTCATCTGCTAAGAACGCTGCCTCACAAGGGGTAGGACATCTTAGTTCTACCGCTCGGGATATAGTAACAAGGATGATTGATATTCGTCCAACGATTACTGTAGATCAAGGGACTAGAGTTAATGTTTTTGTTAATAAAGATCTAGTTTTCCCCGGTAGCTTCGCTGGTGGAGTATTTATTCAATAAGTTGAGAGTTGTCTGATGTCTGTTTCCTCACTTGCGGCACTTGATACTTATCTGGAACCACTCATACCATTTTTCTCTCGTCCTGAGGTTAGTGAGGTTTCTATAAACCGACCTGGTGAGATTTGGGTTGAGGTAGCTGGGGATATGGAGAGGTATGAAGTTCCGGAGATGGATTTGGAGCATTTGAAGTCGCTTGGACGATTGGTCGCGCAGTATGGTGAACAGCGTATAAGTGAGGAAAATCCATTGCTTTCTGCTACATTGCCTAATGGTTATCGTATTCAGGTGGTGTTTCCACCGGCGGTTGAGCCTTCGTTAATAGCGATCTCCATTCGTAAGGCCACTACTATTAACATGGATCTTGATCAATATGAGGCTTTGGGAGCCTTCCAATCTACTACCGTTCGTCATGAAGCAGATCCTATAGATAAAGAGCTTAGAGCCTTGCTTGACGCTGGTAGTGTTAAGGACTTTATAAAGAGAGCGATTTTAGCTAAAAAAAATATTATCATCAGTGGTGGTACTTCTACTGGTAAGACAACATTTCTAAATGCCGCGCTTAAGGTTATTCCTTCTACGGAAAGAATAATAACCTGTGAAGATGCTCGTGAGATAATGCTTACTCATATTCCCAATCGTGTCCATTTACTTGCTTCAAAAGGCGGACAAGGAAGGGCGGTAGTTACTATGCAGGATTTAATTGAGGCTTGTCTGCGTCTGCGTCCTGATAGGCTGATGCTTGGAGAGCTTCGTGGTAAAGAGGCGTTTTCTTTTATGCGAGCGGTAAATACTGGACATCCAGGGTCTATTTCCACTCTGCACGCCGATACACCAGCTCTTGCTATTGAGCAGCTTATACTTATGATTATGCAGGCGGATCTTGGAATTACTCGCGATCAGATTAAGAGTTATGTTGAAAACGTCGTTAATATTATAGTACAGTTAAAACGTGGGCAGCGTGGTATGCGCTATGTTTCTGAAGTGTACTTTAAGGAAGGTCTATAGACGGTATGGCTGATGACTATAAGTCAGAGAACGCGAAGCGTGAGAGTGCCAATAAAACTATATTATTTATAGTTGTAACGATTATAGTCCTTATACCTGTATCTATTGGTCTGATAGTAAGCGTATTTTTATTTTATGGAAAGGAGACGGCTGTACAGCTACTTAGTGCTCCTCATATAATGGTACAGCAATATATAGTTTTACTTGAATATTGGTGGGCGAATAACAGCAATCCTAATTTCCCCCAAGAATATGTGTTTAAGATAGTGGCTCCTCCTGGTGTTGGCGCTTTTATAAGTCTTTCATTGCTTTACGCTATGCGTGCTCCACTTTCTGATTTTCGTCCTTTCAAGATGAAAGAAAGTATACATGGTGACGCGCACTGGGCAACTGAAACAGAGATACGTACCGCCAAACTTCGGGCGAAAAGGGGAATGTTAATTGGTAAGACTGGCGCTAACAACTATCTTATTGTTGATGATTTTCAGCATGTTCTCTTATTCGCTCCTACCGGATCCGGTAAGGGTGTGGGTTTTGTTATTCCTAATTTGTTATTTTGGGATCACTCGGTTGTTTGTCATGATATAAAAATGGAAAATCATGAGCTTACCAGTGGTTACAGACGGAGAATAGGGCAAGATGTGTTTCTATGGAATCCGGCGGATCCTGATGGTATATCACACTGTTATAATCCGCTAGACTGGGTTTCGGAAAAACCTGGACAGATGGTGGATGATGTCCAGAAAATATGTAACCTGATATTGCCAGAGCAAGAATTCTGGCAGAATGAGGCTCGCTCGTTACTGCTTGGGGTTATTCTTTATTTGCTTGCTGTGCCTGAAAAGGTAAATAGTTTTGGTGAGGTGGTGCGCACTATGCGTTCGGATGATGTGGTTTATAATCTGGCTGTTGTTCTTGATACCATCGGTAAGCGCATCCATCCGGTGGCTTATATGAACATAGCAGCGTTTTTGCAGAAGGCTGATAAAGAGCGCTCTGGTGTGGTCTCAACTCTTAACTCTGGTCTTGAATTATGGGCGAATCCACTTATTGACGCGACAACCGCTCGTTCTGATTTTGATATGCAGCTTCTTAAAAAGCGGAAAATGACAGTTTATTGCGGTGTTACTCCTGATAACTTGAAACGTCTTGAGCCACTGCTTAAAGTGTTTTATCAGCAGGCGACCGACTTTATGACCCGCAATATGCCACGTAAAGATGAGCCTTACGGTGTTATGTTCATGATGGATGAGTTTCCATCACTTGGTGAGATGCCGCAATTTCAAGTTGGTATCGCCTATTTTCGTGGATATAGGGTAAAATTGTTCCTTATCGTACAAGATACGCAGCAGCTAAAAGGTATATATGAGGAAGCGGGGATGAACTCATTCCTCTCCAACTGTTATTATCGGATTACCTTTGCTGCTAACAACGTGGAAACCGCTAATCTTATATCGCAGCTTATTGGTAATAAAACAGTGCAGCAAGTCTCGCATAATAAGCCAAAATTCGTTGATATGAATCCAGCGGCACGTACTACCAATACCTCAGAAGTACAGCGCGCGCTATTACTTCCACAAGAAGTTATTACCTTGCCACGTGATGAGCAGATAATTCTTATTGAGTCTTTCGCGCCGATACGCACTAAGAAAATTACTTATTATAAGGATAAGTTTTTTACTCGTAGGCTATTCCAGCAAGAGCCGATTCCACAGCAAGAGCCGTATGATCCGCGCAAGCATAGAAAAGGTGAGGAGCCGGATAAGCCGGAAGAAACGCCGCCAACCCCTGAAAGTGAAAGCAGCGCTGATAGTTGAGGCAACAGGCTATAGGCAATAGTTGGTTATGTTACTTTGACCGAACGGTGTGATGAACTGTTACTTCGTAACTCGCAGAATGATGTTAACCATTAAAAATATAGTAAATTGCCTTTATTTTTCTCTACAAAAATAAAGGCATATCGCTCTCTTCCGTCTTCGTCCTCATGGCGATTGCATTTGGGTATCAGGCACTGAACATGACACTGTCATGCCGTCTTTATGACGGCATCCGGTTGTGAAAAGCAGAGCTTTTCACTGGATTTATCTGTAACCTACCAGACCCCGCTAACCACGTGCGTGGTGACATTGTATCCAAAGGCGATTGCCATGCTAAAACACACTAATGCCTACGGCCCGTTGACTAAGCCCTAAGCCTTAACTCCATCAGAGCCATTGCCCAAATTTACGAATATACCAGCCTTTGATTAGGGTCACTGACAGGCAGTAGCCAAGTAATATTCCGCTCAAGTAAGCGAAGTAGGAAATTGGTAGAGCTACCATACCAGCCGCTTCTCCCATAGTTGTGTATGGTATGATAATTCCCGCTATCATGATAAGAGCGGTTGAGATTAACAGAGAGTTTGAGGCGCGACTGCCGATAAAAGGTATGTGCTCGGTTCTTATCATATGTACGATCAGAGTTTGGGTAAGCAGACCAGATACAAACCAGCCGGTGTGGAATAATGTTTGTTCCTCTATGGTGTTGGCCGAGAATATAAACCACATGATGGCAAAGGTTATATAGTCAAAGACTGAGCTGATAGGACCTATAAACAGCATGAATCTTTTTAATTCTATCGCTTCCCATTTACGGGGTTTTTTAAGGTAATCGATATCTACTTTGTCAAATGGAGTAGCAGTTTGAGACAAATCATAAAGAAGATTCTGGATAAGTATCTGTACGGGAAGCATTGGCAAGAATGGAAGTATTATACTTGCGCCAAGCACACTAAACACATTACCGAAATTGCTGGATAGCGCCATTTTTAAGTATTTTACGATATTACCGAATACTTTACGTCCTTCTATTACCCCTTCTTCCAATACTAGCAGGCTTTTTTCAAGCAGCACAATGTCGGCGGCTTCTTTAGCTATATCGGTAGCGGTATCAACGGATATGCCAACATCGGCACTACGCAAAGCTGGTACGTCATTAATCCCGTCACCAAGAAAACCAACCGTATGCCCCCTCTTTTTAAGAGCGGTTATAATGCGGGCTTTCTGCATTGGGGATAGTTTTGAGAAGATAGTATTTTTTTCTACCGCTTCATATAGTTCAGCGTCATTTAGGCTATCTATCTCTTTGCCTTTTATGGTTCCTTTAATCGTAAGTCCGACATCATTACAGATTTTTTTGGTAACAATTGTATTATCGCCGGTAAGCACCTTAATATCAACGCCGTACTCCTTAAGCGCGGTAATAGCGGTTCTTGCGGTTTCTTTTGGTGGGTCAAGAAAGGTAAGGAATCCTTTGATGGTAAGCCCTGACTCGTCGTTTTTGCTATATACGCTCTGTGCTTTATCGGTGTTTTTATAAGATACGATAAGTACCCTAAAACCATCCTCATTTAATTCATGAGCGGTTTTTTTGAATTTTTTGCGGGTTGCGTCATCAAGTGGAAAAATCTCACCGTTATAGTTATAATGAGTGGAAATAGACAGCAGCTCCTCTACCGCTCCCTTGCATACTAAGAGGTTAGTATTGTTACTATCCGAGACTATTACCGACATTCTGCGACGTTTGAAATCAAACGGTATTTCATCAATTTTGCTATATTGTTTTAACTCAGATATGCGCTTGCCGTCGGGATATTGTTTTACCGCCTCGTCAATTACCGCCCTGTCCAGTAGGTTGCGAAGTCCGGTCTGGTGATAGCTGTTAAGCCATGCGTAATCCAGAACATCATTATTTTCCTCGCCTTCTATATCTAAATGGTCATGAAGAATAATACGATCTTGAGTGAGTGTTCCGGTTTTATCAGTGCATAAAATATCCATAGCACCGAAATTTTGGATAGCGTTTAAGCGTTTTACGATTACCTTGCGCTTAGACATGGCTATAGCGCCTTTGGCAAGGTTTGAGGTTACGATCATTGGTAGCATCTCTGGGGTAAGCCCTACAGCTATTGAGATAGCGAACAATACTGACTGTGTCCAGTCGCCCTTTGAAAAACCGTTGATGAATAGGACGAGCGGAGCCATTACCATGATAAATTTTATCATCAACCAGCTTACGTTGCTAACACCTTTATCGAAACTGGTTTGCGGACGTTCTCCGGTGATCGTTCTTGCCAGTGAGCCGAAATAGGTGTTTTTCCCAATGGTCAGAACTATAGCTGAAGCGCTGCCGCTTATAACGTTAGTACCCATAAAGCCGATTGTTTGCAGGTCCATTTTATCGTGTGGAGAAGTAGTTGCCTTTGCGAATTTTTCAACTGGTAGTGACTCACCGGTAAGCATTGCCTGTGATACAAATAGATCCTTGGCGTTTATTATCCTGATGTCTGCCGGTATTATATCACCCGCTGACAGGTGTATAATGTCGCCGACTGTAAGTTCCTCAATATCTATATCAATTTTCCTGCTTTTACCATCTTCGTCAGCGCGGCTTACGGTAACATTAGTGCGCACCATTTTTTTTAGTTCATCAGCTTTTATGCCGGAACGATATTCTTGAAAGAATTTTATACCAACACTTACTGATACCATGATGGTCATAAGAACGACACTTTCCATATCACCAGTAAGCCAAGAGATCATGGCGAGCACACTAAGCACGCCATTAAACGGGTTAAGGAAGCAATGTAGCAATTGTATGTACCAAGCAAGAGAAGTATCACTAGCTACAATATTTTTGCCGTATTCATCTAGTCTGTCTTCGGCCTCTTCGGAATTAAGACCTTCAGGAGAAGTTTTTAATTTTGTGAATAAATCAGCTATATCAGAATTCTGAGCGGTTTTTAGCTGTTCCAATAGTGATTTTTCGGATAGGGCTGTGTTGTTTTTTTTAAGCATACAATGTGCCTTATGATTTTTTGGTAGTTTCCTTGTTTGTATGATACTCGTTTGTATTATTAATAATACAAACGAGTATCAAAACCACAAGATAATCGCGTGGTTTTGCGCCGCGTAGCGGGCGTAAATGAATAAATAATATGTAGAATTATTTATGCAAATAACTATAAATATCATTATAAGGTTATGTTAGATAGCAAAAGATAAAATAAAAAGTTATGAATGAAGAAGAAATAAACCGTGCTTATAAACAAAAAATGCAAAAGCGTAAAGAGTTGCAGGACGCGCAGGTGCGGGCAGCGGATAAAACCAAGAATCTGTTGATTATTTACACAGGTACAGGAAAGGGTAAGTCAACCGCTGGATTTGGTACGGTGGTACGTTCTCTTGGTCATGGTCATAAGGTGGGGGTGGTGCAATTCATCAAAGGAGCATGGAAAACTGGTGAGCAGGCGGCGCTTACTAAATTTGGTGATTTAATCCGTTATGAGGTGATGGGCGACGGCTTTACTTGGGATACGCAGGATAGGCAGCGTGATATGGCGACTGCCCGTAAGGCATGGGATATAGCTCTTGAGATGCTTAATGACGAATCATACCATTTAGTATTGCTGGATGAGCTTAATATAGTATTGCGTTATGATTATCTGCCGCTTGCCGAAGTGCTTGCCGCTCTTGAGAAGCGTAAAAACCATGTGATTGTAACTGGGCGTAACGCCAAGCGGGAATTAATGGATATAGCTGATTTAGTTACGGAAATGAAGCTGTTAAAGCATCCGTTTCATGAGCAAGGAATTAAAGCACAGCTTGGTATTGAGTTTTAGATGTCTACTTCTAGCGTAATGTTTCAGGGGACCGGCTCTGATGTGGGTAAATCGCTATTGGTCGCTGGTTTTTGTCGTTTGCTAGCTCGGCGTGGTCTTAAAGTTTTGCCGTTTAAGGCGCAGAATATGTCTAATAACGCCGCTGTCGCTGATGATGGTGGAGAAATTGGTCGGGCGCAGTGGTTACAGGCCTTAGCCGCTGGTGTCGCACCAAGTGTGAATATGAATCCTGTTTTGCTCAAGCCGCAATCGGATAAAACCTCACAAGTAATAGTACATGGTAAGGTTGTGGCAACTATGGGGGCAGCGGATTATCAAGACTACCGTATGTCGTTAATGCCGGCTATTTTAGAGAGTTATAATTTGCTTCAGAAGCAAGCCGATATAGTTTTGGTAGAAGGCGCGGGCAGTCCGGCGGAAATTAATTTAAGGAAAAATGATATTGCTAATATGGGCTTCGCTCTTGCGGCGAATTGCCCTGTTGTGATGATTGGTGATATTGAACGTGGCGGGGTTATCGCTAGTCTGGTTGGTACTCACTCGGTGTTATCTGACGCTGATAGGAAAATGATAAAAGGATTTATCGTAAATAAATTTAGAGGGGACGCTGGTTTATTTACTAGAGGAGCGATAGAGATAGAAAAACGGACAGCTTGGCAAAATTTAGGACTTGTGCCGTATTACGCTGATTTAGCGAAATTGCCGCAGGAGGATTCGCTTGGATTGCGCAATAGGCGACAGGCAGTTGGTGGTAGCGGGAAAATCAATATATCGGTTTTACGAACTCCTTACATAGCTAATTTTGATGATATTGATCCGCTGATGGGTGAGGAAAACGCGCAGGTGAGGTGGGTAAGGGCGGGAGAGGTGATTCCCGCCGACTCTGATATTGTCATACTCGCTGGCAGTAAAGCAACCATCGCTGATCTGAAATTTATCAGGAAGCAGGGATGGGATATTGACCTTACCGCACACAGGCGAAGAGGAGGGAGAATAATTGGTATTTGTGGTGGTTACCAGATGCTTGGTAAGACTATTTCCGATCCGGATGGTATTGAGGGAGAGCCTGAAACTGCGTATGGGTTAGGGATGCTGGAAATAGACACTATTCTTACCGCTGAGAAAGTAGTGCGGAATGTTTCTGATACTGGTTATGAGATACACGCAGGCAAGACAAAAGGAGCAGATATTTCAGCAGATGGTTTAGTATGGGGCAGTTATGTACATGGAATTTTCGCAAGTGATGAGTTTCGTAACTCTTTATTAAAAATTAATTCTTCATATAATTATAAGCAGCATACGCGAAAAATTTTGGATGATTGGGCGGATGTGTTAGCGGAAAATGTTAATATTGAAGAATTGCTGAAATTAGCAAGATAGTAAATAATATGACACAAATGGTTACATATATTTTAAGAGCTTTTTGTAAGTCAGTTATAAAGATTTCCTTACGTAATTCTTCGCCGATTAATGGGGCTGAGTATTCCTTGCCATCGTAGCTACGTTTACCACCAAGTTGCACTGCAAGTGCATATGCCATTGCCGCTTCAGGATAGCCAGAATTAGGAGAGGCGTGTTTTTTCGCTTCTTTTGCTATAAGATTAGACTTCGCGATAAGCATGGGGTGACAGATTGTAATCAATATAGCGCTTAGGCGGGCAGGAATAAAATTTAGTAAATCATCTAACCTTGCCGCCGCCCAGCCGAAATATCGGTAACGCTCGGTTTTATGACCGATCATACTATCAGCGGTGTTAATCGCTTTGTAAGCGGCGATTCCCGAAAGCCCGAATAGGCAAGCCCAAAATAGTGGAGCGACCACTCCATCGTTAAAGCTTTCGGCGAGGGTTTCAATAGAGGCTTTGTTTGTCTCTGAACTGTCCAGATTTTCTGTATCCCGTCCGACGATTTTCGCTAGTTCTGTGCGAGAATTTTCTAAATCATTCTGGCTTAGTGATTTATAAACAGCGTTTACATGGTCGTAAAGGTTACGAGTCGCAAGCAGGCTAGCTATGGCGATAATTTCTCCGATTGCTCCGGTATAAATACTTATTAACAGGCTAGTGCTGATTGTTAGCGTGAGTAATATAAGCATGGTTGTAATGCCTAAGCCCCTTATTCTAACTATCTCCCGAAGAGAGAGCGGATTCAAGGAATTATTGAAATTTCTATCTAAAGCGCCTATTACTGCTCCCATCCACACCACAGGGTGTTTTATATATTTATAAATCGGCTTAGGATAGCTAAGCAGAGCTTCTAAAGCAAAGGCGATGGTTATAACGGTTAAATGGTGCATTAATGATTGATAATACAGATAATGGGTTTACGCAACATGGTGGCAATATGTCATATATTAAGCGTAATTTTCCAAACGCTCCACAGCCATTTATTGACCTTTCTACTGGTGTTAACCCTTATTCCTATCCGTTCAGGCAGGCGGGGGAGAATCATCGGCTTGCTGATATGGAGGAAATGGTAGTGGCAATTCGTACTGCCGCTGATTATTACGGAGTGTTGCCAGAAAATTTGACCATTGGCTCGGGAATGCAGCCGTTACTTTTCGCGCTTGCTGGCTTGCGCCTGCAAAAATTTGGTGTGTCAAGGGTAGCTATTTTATCACCTACTTACAGCGAATATAAGATTATATGGCAGATGGCAGGACATAAGGTGGTAGAGGTTAATAATATAGAGGAACTTGCTGACGCTGATGTGGCTATAATCTGCAGTCCTAACAACCCTGATGGAAAAATATATTCGTCCGAGAAATTGGAAAAATTGAGGAATAGCTGGTTGATTGTGGATGAGGCATTTGCTGATGTGATTAATCACCATAATTTTTCTCCACAGGGAGAGGGGATTATTAGGATGCGTAGTATTGGTAAGTTTTTTGGTTTAGCTGGGATTAGGGTAAGTTGCGCTATAGCGAGCGCGGAAATAACTAATTGGTTGCGGCCAGTGATGGGTTCATGGCCGATTACGACAGATGCTTGTCTTATGTTGCCTGCCATGCTTAAAGATAACGCTTGGATAGAGAAAAATAGAATAAGATTAGAGCAAGAATCTGAGGATTTCAGAGATATTCTCGCTGAATATTTTGAGATAGTCGGTTATACTTCGTTGTTTACTTTGGCTAGGGTAGATAATTCTGATTCTTGGCACACTAAACTGGCAAAAAATGGTGTTTTGGTACGTAAATTTTCTTATAATAGAAATTGGTTACGTTTTGGCTTACCTGATAAAAAACATATTAAGCGGATAAAATTGGCGTTGGATAAGTAATGGCAGAGAGCATAAATAATATTTTACGGTTTTACTGGGTACGGCATTTGCCGATTAATAAAGAGGGAATTTATATTGGAAAAAGCGATGTTCCCGCTGAGATTCCACCATTTCCGGCAAATAGCGCGATGTTGATACCGCAAGGAGCAGTGTGGTATTCTTCGCCACTGCTGCGCAGTGTGCAAACCGCTAACTGGTTGATGGAGACATATAGTGGTAAGGAAGAAAAACTAAATATCGCCGCTGAGTTATCAGAGCAGGATTTTGGTAAGTGGGAAGGAAAGAGTTACGAGGAAGTTTGGAAAAATGAGGAAAAGCTGCATGATTGGCTGAATATGGCTTCGGTAAAACCGCAAGGAGGAGAGAGTTTTTCAGAGCTTTGCGATCGTTTTGATGGGTGGTTGGAAAAACAGGTTAAATTGTACTCAAATACTGATGATATGGTGATAATTGCTGTAGTCGCCCACGCTGGAACCATCAGGGCGGCGATACGTAACGCTCTTGAGATAAGCGCGGAGAAAGCATTGTCTTTTAATATTGATTATGGTAGTCTGACCCAGATTGATTATCTAGCGGGCTCTGGAGTCAGAGTGAATTGTGTTAATAGATGATATTAGTATGTTAGAAACATAAACAACAAGACTTCACCAACCTGCTGGCTCGCGCCGAGTGTGTCACCGGTTATACCTCCAAAATGCTTATTAAATACATACCTTAAAATTATATAGGTAATGAAAAGAGCGGTCACGCAGCTAAAAGCGGTGGTGGGAGAGGTGGCAAGCAGCAGGGTGGAGCTTGCTATTGAGATTGTCACTAATGTGTTAATTTCCGTTGGTTTTCCGCAGGTGGCGGCAAGCCCATCATTTCTGGCGTAAGGCATAGTTCGCATTATCAGCACCATGAACGCTCTGCTTACGGCGGCGGCGATGATGAATATATACAGGCTTTGCGCGTTTAGAGTAAGCTCAGAAATTAACAGAGATTTTAAGGCGATTATCGTAATAAGCGCTAAAACACCATAGCTGCCGATGTGGCTATCACGCATTATGGCGAGTTTTTGTTCTCTACTACGTCCTGATGCTAATCCGTCCGCCGTATCTGCCAGACCATCCTCATGCAACCCACCGGTAAGTAATAGATAGAAAATTATGCTAAGCCACGCTGCTATATAGTTCGTAATGCCGATATATAAGGCTGAGATATAAAAAACTCCTATTATAAGCCCGATAAAAGCTCCCATAATTGGAAAAAAAACCGCGCAATCCGCTAGTGTTAATTTGCCAAAACCCTGTTTTCCGGCTGGAATTCTGGTAAAAAAGCTTAACGTAAGTAAAAATTTCTGTATCATGACGTGAAATATAGACTAATAATGTGTTTTATAAATAAAAATATTAAATATTTTTATTTGATTTTACGCTTGCTTTGCAGTGGAAAACCTTATCTTTCGGATAAGGCTTTCATACTAGTTTTGTATAAAAATTATCCAAAACGAGTATAATATGTTTTATAAATTAATTTTTTGGTTAATCAATTTTTTATGAAAAAAGATACTATAATTCCAATAGAGCGCATCGTTGATAGGATTTATCTTATACGTGGCAATAAGGTGATGTTGGATCGTGATTTGGCTGATCTTTATAAAGTAAAAGCTATTGTTCTAAGACAACAAGTTAAGCGTAATATAGATAGGTTTCCATCAGATTTTATGTTTCAACTCACTGAAAAAGAAGTAGAAAATTTGCTATCACAAAATGTGATAGCTACGAAAAAATCGTTGGGTGGACATTTTCCCTATGCCTTCACTCAGGAGGGGGTTGCGATGCTTTCAAGCGTATTGCGTAGTCCTCATGCAGTGCAGGTTAATATTTCTATCATGCGAACCTTTGTCCGCCTGCGGGAGATGTTGGCGACTCATGAGGATATAGTAAAAATATTGTCTGAGCATGATAAGCAGATAGCTAATTTATACGCTCATGTGGAAAAATTACTCTCACCAAAGCGTGGTAAGAGCAAAGATATTGGCTATATATGGGGTAAGGAAAAATAGGATATGTCATTTATTTTAGATAAGGCTTTTTTAACTGAGCCAGATTATGTGCTGCAAAAGCAGGCACAGCAGCGTCTTAATAGCCTTACCAAACCGCAAGGGTCACTTGGTAGGCTTGAGGATATAGCGGTGTGGATGTGTGGTTGGCAAGGTACTTTAAGCCCAAAAACCGATAAGGCTTATACGTTGATATTTGCTGGTAATCATGGGGTGGTGGCGCGAGGTGTCTCAGCGTATCCGGCGGAAGTTACGGTGCAGATGGTGGCGAATTTTGAAAATGGTGGCGCGGCGATAAACCAGCTTTGTCGGGAGATACCGTCAAATTTACGAATTATTCCTTTGTCATTAAATACACCAACCGCTGATTTTACCGAAGATCCGGCGATGAGTGAGCGGGAATTCGCGGAGGCTTTTAATTTAGGGATGGAATCGGTGCCAAGTGACGCTGATATTTTAGTGCTTGGTGAGATGGGAATCGGCAATACCACAGTAGCCGCCGCTTTAGCGCAGGCGGTTTGTGGTGGTGAAGCGGCGGACTGGGTTGGAGTTGGTACTGGAATTGATGAGGTCGGGCTTGCTCGTAAGCGAGAGGTGGTAACGTCCGCTGTCGCTATTCATCAGCGTTATTTGGTGGATGCTGTGTCAGTGATGCGTTATCTTGGTGGTCGTGAGCAGGCGGCGATCGCCGGAGCGGTATGGCAGGCGAGGAAGCTTAAAATTCCAGTTATTTTGGATGGGTATGTGGTATGCGCGGCGGTAGCGGCTTTTATGCTGGTATCCAAAGATAGTCTTAGTCATTGTGTGTCTGGTCATCTTTCCGCTGAGGGTGGACATAAGAAACTGCTGGATTTTATGGGAATGCAGCCACTGCTGAATCTTGGTATGCGGCTGGGTGAGGGTAGTGGCGCTCAGTTGTCGCTTGCGGTGGTACGAGCGGCACTTGCTACATTTACTGGCATGGCGACATTTGAGGAAGCGATGGTAACTGGGAAGAATAGCTGATGTCCGGCGAGTATGCGTTTTCTGATGCTGAACGGCAGGCGGTTTACCGTGCTATAGAGCAGCGGCGGGATGTAAGGAAATTTCGTAGCGATCCTATAGAAGAGGATGTACTTGAGCGGATTTTACGGGCAGCGGCTTGCGCGCCTTCAGTTGGCTATATGCAGCCATATAATTTTATTTTGGTTCATGAGCAGAATATACGGCAGAAAATATATGATGCTTTTAGTATCGCTAACGCTGAGGCAAAGGAAATGTTCGCAGGTAGCCGTCGTGATGATTACGCCGCTCTTAAGCTGGAGGGAATCAGGGAATCGGCGTTAAATATTTGTGTCACTTGTGATCGTGAGCGTTTTGGTAAAGTAATACTTGGACGTACTCACCAGCCGGATATGGATTTATATAGTAGCGTTTGCGCGGTGCAGAATTTATGGCTCGCGGCGCGTGCTGAAGGAGTTGGGGTTGGCTGGGTAAGTATTATAAAATATGAGGATTTACGGGAAATTTTGTGTTTGCCGGAAAATGTGATGCCAGTTGCCTATTTATGTGTTGGTTACACAGATGGTTTTGCCAATGAGCCTGAGCTTAAAACCTATGGCTGGTTGCCGGAAATAGCTTTTGAGGAGATGATATTTTATAATAAATGGAATGGTAAAAAATAATGAATAAGGAAGCGGTAAAGTTACAGGTTTGTATCACTTGTCTTGGAGAGGACAAAGAAAGAGTAGGTGAGGTGTTTTATGAGGAAGTTAAAAACAGGTTAGATGGAAAAAATATAGAGCTTGAGTCGGTGGAGTGTTTTGCGGTGTGTAAACGTCCGGCTACCGTTGCTGTGTCGCAGCCGGAAAAATGGTTGTACATGATAGGTGATTTGAAAATAGGTGATATTGATGATTTATTCGCTTATATAGATTCTTACCGAAATTCAGAAAGCGGCACGCCGCCTTTGAGTGAGAGGCCGGCTGTTATACGCAAAGGAGTTATTGCTAGATTACCAAATAATAAAAATAGTTAATGGTTGTTAGGAGATATTAAAATGTTAATAGAAAATTCTGGAATTTATTTAGGGCAGGCAAATGACGAGCAGCAGAGGCTTTTACTTAAATACGCTAATCGGCATGGGTTGATAGCGGGAGCAACTGGAACTGGTAAGACCGTTACTTTACAAGGGTTGGTTGAAGGGTTCTCACAGGCGGGAGTTCCGGTATTTATCGCTGATGTTAAGGGAGATTTATCGGGACTTGCTATGTCCGGTGTTGATAAGCCACCACTACTTAAAAGAGCGGAGCAAATAGGATTCTCTCTTAATTATCAGGCATGTCCGGTAATATTTTGGGATTTATTTGGTAAAAATGGACATCCAGTGCGTACAACAATTTCCGAGATGGGACCAATGATGCTCGCTCGCCTACTTGAGCTCAATGATACGCAAGAAGGAGTGCTTAATATAGCGTTTACGGTGGCTGACAATGAAGGATTGCTATTGTTGGATATGGACGATTTGCGGGCTATGCTTAATCATGTAAATGAAAATCGTGAGGAGTATAGCACGCGATATGGCAATATTTCAGCGGCTTCAGTTGGCGCTATTATGCGCGGATTATTATCGCTGGAAGCGCAGGGCGGTAAGCAGTTTTTTGGTGAGCCTGCTCTTAAAATTTCTGATTTAATGAAAGTAGCACCTAACGGTCAGGGAGCGGTAAACATATTATCAGCGGAATCTTTGATGCGGACACCGAAAATTTACTCAACTTTGTTGTTATGGTTGTTGTCGGAGTTATTTGAGGATATGCCAGAAGTTGGCGACATGGAAAAGCCGAAGCTGGTATTTTTCTTTGATGAGGCACATTTGTTATTTGATGACGCTCCTAAAATATTGCTTGAGAAGATTGAGCAACTTGTAAGGTTAATTCGTTCCAAAGGGGTTGGTATATATTTTGTAACCCAAAATCCAGCCGATATTCCAGATGATGTTTTAGGGCAACTTGGTAATCGTGTGCAGCACGCGTTGCGGGCGTTTACTCCGAAAGATCAGAAGGGTGTAAAAGCGGCGGCGCAGACTTTCCGTCCCAATCCAGCATTTAAGACAGAGGACGCTATTACAACACTTGGTGTTGGTGAGGCGTTGGTTTCGGTGCTAGATAATAAAGGTTCTCCTACTATTGTGCAAAGGACTTTGATAAGACCGCCTTTATCATTTATTGGAGCTATTGAGTCGCAGAAAAGACAAGATATAATAGTGAAGAGTCCGCTAAAAGGAGTTTATGACACGGCGATAAACCGTGAGTCAGCCTATGAGATATTAAACTCACGAGTTAGCCAGAACGCCGCTTCTGACGCTGGTGGTATATGGGGTACGGTATCAGCGGCGGCGAGCGCTGTTGGTATTGGCGGCGCGGGTAATTCCAGTGATGTGAATAATTCCGGTAGTAGGTCGTCTGCCTCTCGTGATTATAGACCACCTGTTCAAAAGAGGAGGGGGAGACAGCCTGATAGTATGATTACGGTAATGACTAAGAGTGTGATACGGACTGTTGGCTCACAACTCGGACGGCAGATAGTAAGAGGGCTTATGGGAGCTATATCAAGGAAATAACGATGAGTTCAAACAATTTAGGGTATAAATATAGGATATAAAATGAGAAAAATAACAAAAATACCTACTACTATCGTCACTGGTTTTCTCGGTGCTGGTAAAACATCACTGATTAAGCATGTTATAGAAAGCGCCGCTGATAGAAAGATAGCCCTTCTTATCAATGAGTTTGGCGATGAGGGGGTGGATGGTGATATTCTAAAATCATGTAAAGCTGATAATTGTCCTGAGTCATCTATTATTGAACTGCCAAACGGTTGTATATGTTGCACGGTCGCTGATGATTTTTTGCCTGCTATGGAAAAAATCCTGTCTATGAAAGATGGTTTTGACCATATAATAATAGAGACTTCAGGGCTTGCCCTACCTAAACCGCTGGTCAAAGCTTTTGATTGGCCGGAGATACGCTCAAAATTAACTGTTGATGGGGTGGTGGCGGTTGTTGATACTCCTGCGGTTTTCGCTGGTGATTTCGCTGATAATATAGAGGCGATAAATCAGCAGAGAGAGGATATAGGATTGGTAGATCATGATAATCCGCTAGCGGAAGTTTATGAGGATCAATTACTATGTGCTGATATGGTGATCTTAAATAAGATAGATCAGATTGATACAAAAAATGTGGAAGTGGTAAGAAATAATGTCAGAAAAGAGGCGCGCGCTGGAGTGCCGATAATTGAGGTGGCGCATGGTAAAGTATCACCTGACATATTGCTTGGAATAAAAGCGGAAGCTGAGGCTGATATAGATAATAGAATATCACACCATGATAGTGAAGCTGAGCATGACCACGATGATTTTGAGAGCTTTGTTATAAATGTGCCAGAATTTTCTAGCATCGAGGCTTTATATAATAAAATTAATATAATAGCTGAATTGTATGGGGCTTTGCGAGTTAAAGGCTTTGTGAGTATTAAGGAACGTCCGTTGCGTTATCTAGTGCAGGCGGTGGGGAGTAGGGTTTCTGGGCAATTTGATATAAAAACCCAGTCAAAAATCTCTGGTAGATTGGTGGTAATTGGTCGCAAAGGTCTTGATAGTGAGGGGATTAAAGGAGTTTTTGGCAGCTGAGAAATAATGGGTTGCTAATTACTTTTCTATATGTATTGATGTATTAAGCTAATTTAATATATTTTTTATGCTGGAGGCTGGTTGTGGAAGTAAATAAAAGTTTTGAACAGGCTTTAGGTAGCTATAATAGGGATTGTTTACAATTCATAGACAATCTATATCAACATTTTAAGATTAAAACTGTCAGGGCAACTAGTGATACAATAACAGTCGGAGGGGATATAGAATTTGTTGATCCCGAGATTGGGAAGGAAGTTAGTTCATTCTTAAAAGAATCCGCTCAAAATGTTACGGGGATAAATGAATATATAGCAAAGGCTTTAGCAAATGGTGGATCTAGAGCTGGTATAGATGCATATGGTAAAGCTATTGAATTATTTAGTGACGCTAGTAAAATATTGGAAGAGGCATTGAGTCAGATGAGAGAAATTAAAGCAAAAGATTCAGATGACGTTGAAACTGCTAAGAAGCGTATGAAGAGGGCATTTTCTGATACTCTTGATGTTTTTTCCGGTGTACAAAATTTAAGGGATAAATATATAATGGATACTTCATCTACCAAAGTTCAGAAAACTTTATAAAGAAAATACATTGCATCTTTCTGTAAAACAGTCACAGACGATAGAGGACGTTGATATACCGCTTAACCCTGAGCAGACTCCGGCGGATATAGTTTTTCTGTCATTTACTGATTCGGATCTTTCCTGTATGGCGGCGGCATCCAGCGATGCCGCTAATATTCGTATTTCCAGACTTTCAAGGTTAAAACACCCTCTTTCGGTAGATCTTTATATTGAGCAGGTGGCGGCATACGCCAAAGTGATAATAATCCGCCTGCTTGGAGGGTATGACTGGTGGAAGTACGGGGTTGATGAGTTGGCGAGGCTTGCTTCCCGAAAAAACATAAAACTAATAATGATTTCTGGTAATAGTTATGATCATCGCTTATTTAAGTTTTCTAACGTTGAGCGTGGTCAGTTAGAGAATATAGAGCAGTCTCTAGCGCAGGGTGGTGTTGAGAATTTTCGTCAGGTTTTTGCTTACGCTTGTGGGTTGATTACTGGTGCAAAAATAAATGTTACACCTAAAATTATGCCGTATGCCGCTTTATATAGGGAGGTAGTGGCCGATGAACATTATGGAAATATTGCTATTATTTTTTATAGAGCGCATTATTTGGCGGGGGATGTCGCTGTTATTGATTCTATTATAGAATCATTCCGTAGTCGGAATATATCTGTTAAGGCGTTTATGATAAGCAGCCTTAAAGATGATAGTTCATTATCTTTCTTACGGGCAGAGCTAGATAAAAATCCACCAGATATATTAATTGATGCGACGTTTTTTTCCGCCGGAAATGGAGAGCATCCGCTTGCCTATCTTGATATTCCGGTTTTACAGATAGCAACCGCTAATATGTCTTACGCTGATTGGCAGGAGTCAAAACGTGGGCTTTCTACCAGTGATATGGCGATGCAAGTAGTTCTTCCCGAAGCGGATGGACGGATATTTACTCGCGCGGTTTCTTTTACGGAAAATGGAAATAACAATGAGAAATTGGAATTTATTCCACAGCTAAACAAGCCGGATTTTGGACGGGTTGAGTATGTGACAGAATTAGCGGTGGCGTGGATGAATCTGCGTAAGAAAAATAACTTTAATAAAAAATTGGCGGTTATTTTGTCAGACTACCCGCAGCGTGATGGGCGGCAAGGTTTCGCGGTTGGACTTGACGCTTTTGCCAGCGTGGATAATATTTTGGGGATGCTCGCTGATGATGGTTACGCTGTGGGTAATGGATATAGATTGATGGTTGGCGAGGAAAAGATTAAGTATAATATCGCGGATTATAAAAAACGTTTTTTATCTTTGTCGCCGGAGAATCAGCAGGCGGTTAAGTATGTTTGGGGTGATATTCCAAC
The DNA here is from genome assembly GCA_041396965.1 of Rickettsiales bacterium. NCBI lineage: Bacteria > Pseudomonadati > Pseudomonadota > Alphaproteobacteria > Rickettsiales > Rickettsiales bacterium. Next base: position 1,828,826 of record JAWKXN010000001.1, on the reverse strand, counting down.
GGATGATTTTTCTTTTTCAGTAAAATTATGTGGTAATGTGGTGGTCGCTACCCAGCCGGATAGAGGTTCACTTGCTGATAAAAAAACCGGCTATCATGATGGCGCTACTCCACCATGCCATAATTATCTCGCTTTTTATTTTTGGCTACGTGATGAGTTTAAGATGGACGCTTTAGTGCATGTCGGAACGCATGGTAATCTTGAGTGGTTGCCGGCGAAGACTGTAGCAATATCAGAGGATTGCTGGCCGGAGGTCGCTCTTGGTGCGACACCGGTAATTTATCCTTATATAGTATCAGACGCTGGTGAGGCGGCACAGGCAAAAAGGCGGATTTCAGCTGTGATAATCAGCCATATGACCCCACCGCTTAATCAGGTGGAGCTTACAGAAGAGCTTGCTGAGTTAGAAAATCTCACCGATGAGTATGGAGCTGCGGATGGGCTTGATGGTCGGCGGATGAAACTATTACGTGATGAGATTATTTTTAGGGCGAAGAAGAGTGGATTATCTTTTGCCGGTAGTGATGATGCTGCGGTGATGAGCGCGCTTGAAGCACATTTATGTGATATAAAAGAGCAGCGGGTTGGCGATGGTTTGCATGTATTTGCCGCTGGTGATAATGATAGTTGCGCTAAAAATGAGAGAAGAAACTTTCTTGCCGCGCTTTCTGGTAGGTTTGTGCCTCCGAGTGCCGGTGGAGCGCCATCACGTGGTAGGGTGGATGTGTTGCCGACAGGACGCAATCTTATCGGAGTTGACCCTCGCACTATCCCGACTAAAACCTCAAATGTAATAGGTAAGCGCGCGGCGGAGGATTTTATCCGGCGTTATATACAGGATAATGGAGATTTCCCAAAAAATATTATGATGGATTTATGGGGATCGGCGACTCTGCGTACTGGTGGGGATGAGATAGCGCAGGCCTTGCATCTTATGGGAGTAAATATTATTTGGGATGAGACAACGCAGCGTGTTTCCGGTTTTGAGATTATAGCGGATGAGGATATGCAGTGGCGTAGGGTGGATGTGACACTGCGTATATCTGGTTTGTTTCGTGATATGTTTCCTAATCTTATATTATTATTTGATGACGCGGTGGCGGCGATAGCGAAATTGCAGGGAATAGAAAAAGAATGGCGAATATTTGGTAACGCACAAGGAGCGTATGGAGCGGGAACCACGAAGCTTGTTGATAGTGGAATGTGGAAAGAGCGTTCTGATTTAGGAAAGGCGTATCTTGATGCTTCACAATTTGCTTATGGCAGGGGGGCGGATGGAGAAGTTGCCGCTTTAGATTTACAGAAGCGGGTTTTGGCAAGTGACGCGCTCATTCATGTGCAGGATTTACGGGAAGTTGATGTATTAAGTGGCGCGGATTTCGCTGATAGTGAGGGAGGTTTCGCCGCTGCCGCTAATATGCTTGGCGCGAGTCCGGTGCTTTATCATGTAGATACGACTAATCCAGAGAAGATAAAAACCCGTACTTTAGCTGAGGAAATATCACTTACCATGCACGCAAGAGCGATAAATCCACAATGGATTAGTGGGCAGATGCGACATGGTTACGTTGGAGCGGCGGCAATCGCCGATGTGGTGGATAATTTATTCGCGCTGGCGGCAAGTAGTGGTAGCGTAAATTCAGAGCAGTTTGATTTAGTCGCTGACGCTTACCTGCATGATGAGCAAGTAAGAGAGTTTTTGTGTGACAAAAATCCGGAGGCTTTTCAGGCGATTATCGCACGGCTCAATGAGGCGATAGAACGTGGCCTCTGGGTGCCACTCAGGAATTCTACAGTAGAATTGTTCGCTGAAATGTAAATTAAATAAGTGTCTAGACCCTAAATAAAGTTAATAATAGTTTTGATTAGTTTATTAAAATAAACTAAAATTAGCCGTTCTTAGGGAAAATGTTATGGATAATAAAGAGAAACCAGAAAGACAAATTAAGCTACTAGTTGGTACGTGTGGTGTTGGTAAAAGTCATTATGTTTGTACTCATAAGCAGGAACACAAAGGGTATGTTATTATATCGTTTGATGATATACTGGAGGGCTTGAGGAAGGATATTAGCCATGGTTCAGGTTATACACCTTCTCATGATGAGGTTTATTATAATAAACGGTATGTTATAGAATCAAGGTTTGTTGATACGCTTAAAAAAGCGATCAGGAGTGGTGATAATATTATCGTGGATACCTCTAACTATTCATCAAAATCGCGTGCGGTCATCTTGTCCATTGCCAAAGATTCTGATAAATATGATTATAAGAGTACTGCTGTCGTCATTCATCCTCCATCGGAGGAAGAACATGTCAAAAGGCTACTTTTCAGATCTATGGTTGATAAGCGTTTTGGTACAATAAATACCGTTAATTTAAGAGAAGTAGAGCCAATACAGGAGGGAGAATTTGATAACGTGGAGTATGTTGGTAGAAAGCAAAAAAATAAACTGTTTCATGAATATGAAAAGCCTGTGAGTTTGGTAGAGACAATAAGAGATGCTAAAAATCTTGGTGGAGGAGGAATCAATAAGTAGTAAGCTAGTGAAAGGTTGGTGCCCTAGTCTTGAAAAACCAATGGAATCTGGTGATGGTTTATTGGTGCGTATTCCGATTAAATTTGGTTTAGTTAGTGCGGATATTTTGGAGAAAATAGCGGATATTTCCGCAAAATATGGGAATGCTAATCTGGACTTATCAAATCGTGGAAAATTACAGATTCGTGGAGTGAGGCCAGCGACTTATGAGCCGCTCAGGGAGGAATTGGCGGGTCTGGGTTTTATAAAAGATTTCATGTTTAATATTATAGCAAGTCAGTTTGACGAAGGATCTCAAAAATTCGCTGATAAGCTATATTCTGCTCTGATAGCGGCTGATATAGCGCTACCGGATAAATTTCTGATAGTTGTTGATGGTGGCGGAGTATTCCCTCTTTCTGGTCTTGCTTGTGATTTGTATATCCCTTTTTTGCCATCTAACAAAGGAAGAGGGCAGGATGAAGGTGATATTATAGGTTCTATTCTGGAAAAATTAAACGCTATCAAAAAATGTGATAAAAAAATCGCTGCTATAAATTCTACACGAATTCCTATCGGCTTTATTTCGCTTGATGAGGAGTCTGGAGTGGTTATAGCAAGTCCTGAGTTTGGTGAGATGGAGGCATGGCAGCTAGCGGAGATTTCTGGAATCGCTGAAAAATATGGTAGTGGTGAGGTGATATTCGCGCCATTTCGTAGGGTGATTTTGCCAAATATTATGGTTAATAATTCTACTGTTGTTCTAAGTTTACTCGCTGATTTAGGGTTTATAATAAATGAAAAAGACCCTCGCTTTAATATACATGCTTGCGTGGGCTCTCCCGCTTGCTCATCGGCCCTAAGAGACACCAGAAATTTCGCGCGTAGTTGGATTAAGGATAACCCTGATAACACGAAAATAGTGCATATAACCGGATGTTCTAAAGGTTGCGCTTATCGTGGGAAAGCGGATATAACTATGGACTTGAGTGAAAAATAATATTATCATGAAATATCATGATTTGGAGAAAAATATGGTAAATCTTAATGATATTCATTCTATTACGGATTTTCAACGTAATCCAAAAGGAATTCTTAATAAGTTGAAGGAGTCTGAGAACCCTATAGTTCTTACGGTAAATGGTAAAGCCGAGCTGGTGGTTCAGGACGCACAATCTTATCAGAAATTACTTGATAAATTACAGTATGCGGAAGATTTAGAGGCAATCCGTGAGGGATTGGCACAATCTCTAAGAGGTGATGGTCGTCCAATAGAAGAGTTTTTTGCTGAATTTGACGTTAAGCATGGCATATAAAATAATTATTCAGCCACAGGCCGAAGCTGATGTTGAGTTTATTTATGGATATGTAGCCGCGTTTTCTTTAATAAGTGCTAGAAAGTGGCGCATGGGAGTTTTTTCTTCCATAGCTTCTCTTTCTGTTATGCCTAACCGTTACTCTCTTATACTAGAATCAGAAGATTTTGAATATGAAATCAGGCACTTGCTTTACGGCAGGAACACGTCCTGTTATAGAATCATTTATCATGTGGTGGAAGAAGATAAAGAAGTTCGTATCCTAACTATCAGGCACGCTTCGCGACAACCATTGGACATAGAGGATTTAGAATAACTAATGAAAAATAAATATGATTATATACGTGATGGGGCGGAGATTTATAAAAAATCTTTCTCTATGATTCGCGCGGAGGCGGAGTTTTCACGGTTTGATGCTGATGAGGAAAAAGTAGCGGTAAGAATCATTCACGCTTGTGGTATGGTGGATGTTGCTTCGGATATTTTCTTCTCGGAAAATATGGTACGTATCGCTCGCGGCGCTTTGCTCGGTGGCGCGCCGATTTTATGTGACGCTAAAATGATAGCAAGCGGGATAACCAGAAGTCGTTTGCCCGCTGGTAATGAGGTGATATGTACGCTTGCTGATGAAAGAGTTCCAGAACTCGCTAAAAAAATTGGTAATACTCGGTCGGCGGCGGCAATGGAATTATGGCGGGATAAAATGGCAGGAGCGGTAATTGCTATTGGTAACGCGCCAACATCACTGTTTTATTTGTTGGAAATGCTAGATAATGGCGCGCCAATTCCGGCGGCGGTTATTGGTATGCCGGTTGGTTTTGTCGGTGCTGCCGAATCAAAAGAGGCTCTCATGAGTGATGGAAGGATACCATACGCGGTGGTGCGTGGGCGCAGAGGTGGTAGCGCGATGACGGTTGCTGCTGTAAACGCAATAGCGCAGGAAAAAGAGATATGAAAATAGGAACTCTTTATGGTGTGGGTCTTGGCTCTGGTGACCCTGATCTGATGACGGTTAAGGCGGTGCGGGTGTTAAAAAATACCCGTATTATCGCCTATTTTTCCAAAGGTGGTAAGACTGGGCACGCTCGTACTATCATGGCGGAATATGTAACTGATAATCACGAGGAAATGCCGCTAGTTTATCCGGTAACTACTGAATATCCGGTGACGGATTCTCGTTACACACAGCTTATAGCTGATTTTTATGAGGAGTCAGCGCGAAAAATAGCGGAAAAACTTTCTTTGGGAGAGGGTGTCGCGGTACCTTGCGTAGGAGATCCATTTTTTTATGGCTCATTTATGCATCTATATAGAAGGCTTGTGGATGAGTTTCCTTGCGAGGTTATCGCTGGGGTTCCGGCTATGGCTGGTTGCTGGTCAGCGGCGGGAGTGCCGATAACGTGGGGGGATGACGTGCTTACGGTAATTCCCGCTACCCTACCAGAGGAAGAATTGCTTAGTAAGCTAAAAGTAACTGACGCGGCTGTTATCATGAAGTTAGGAAAAGGCTTCACAAAGGCGAGGCGTACGATTGAGCAAGCGGATATGTTGGAACGCGCGATTTATGTTGAGTATGGAACAATGGAAAAGCAGAGAATCATTCCGTTAAAGGATAAGAAAGATTCCAGTGCTCCTTATTTCTCAATGATAATTATATCCGGCAATGGACGGCAGATATGAGTGGATGGCTTAGAGTTGTTGGGCTCGGGGCAGGAAATGAGGAATGGCTTACTCCTGAGGCTAGTGATGTGTTGCGTCAAGCGACTGATATTGTGGGATATACTCCTTATGTCACTTTTGTGCCGGAAACGGTTACGGTGACAAGACACGCTAGTGATAATGGGGTGGAGGTGCAGCGGGCGGAATTTGCTTTAGATCTGGCGGAAAAAGGAGCGAAGGTCGCTATAGTATCCGGTGGTGACGCTGGGATATTTGGTATGGCGGCGGCGGTTTTTGAGGCGGTAGAAAAAGGTAAAGCCTCATGGCGGCAGTTAGATATAGAGGTTATTCCAGCAGTAAGCGCTATGCTTGCGGCGGCGGCTAAGATTGGCGCACCACTGGGGCATGATTTTTGTGTTATATCACTTTCAACTTATCTTAAGTCGTGGGAAATTATAGAAAAGCGCTTGCGGGCGGCAAGCGCTGGGGATTTTGTGCTAGCGATTTATAATCCGACCTCAAAACATCGTACTCAGGATTTAATAAACTCTATAAACTTATTAATTGAGTTGCGGGGCAAAGATACGATAGTGGTTATAGCGACCGATATTGGTAGAAAAGGAGAAGAAGTAGCTATTACGACTCTTGGTGAGTTGGATGTGGGGCTGGTTACTATGCGTAGCTTGTTAATAATTGGCTCAACACATACTAGGAATATTGAAAGAGAAAATAGGCAACCATTTGTTTTTACTCCAAGATTTTATAGTTGATATTAATATATTTAGCAAGTAATCCTTTTCCATGATGATTGTGTGCACTATAACACTTATGAAACAAAATTAATAAAATGCTTGAAAAATAAGTAATTTTGTGAAGAATATCTTTAATATAATTAATAAATTAAGTAAATTATATGAGAAGATATATATATCTACTATTACCATTGATGCTTAGTGGCTGTTTTGATGATGACTCAAAGCAAGCTAAGAGCTGTTTTCAGATTATTGATAGTGAACGTATGGCAGCTCCGATTATGGTGGATAGTTGTAAAGGTGAGTCATGGATGCTGATTCGTAATGTTGTACAGTATAGGACAGAGAATTTGCCGGAAGTATATAGTTATAGCTGGTATAAAATGGATAGGTATGACGACATAAGACCAGAAATGGTTAGTTCAGCGGAGTAGGTTGGGTTTTGCGCTGCGAAGCAAGCGAGATGCCTTTATTTTTGTAGGGAAAAATAAAGGCAATTTACTATATTAAGCCACTCTATAGCGTCTTTCACGTTGGTGACGTGCAGAAAGTCAGGACGGGGCGGTCTTTTAATCATTATAATTTTTATTCCAAGTTTTCTCGCGGCGGTTAGTTTAGCTTCAGTCGCTTTTCCGCCAGAGTTTTTGGTAACTAGAAAATCAATTTTGTGTTTTTTCATTATGTTAATTTCATCATCAACTGAAAAAGGTGGGCGGGCAGTGATATAAATAGAATTTTCTAAAGGCTTTTCAACGAGATCATCAATGGTGCGGATGAGGTATTGGCAATTAGTATTTTTATATTGAGCTAACTCAAGCCTGCCTACGGTAAGAAATATTTTGGGGCTTTTAGTTTTAGTCTCAAGATTTATAAATTTTACAGCTTGCGTGTGGTCATTAACCTCTAGCCAATTATCTTTTTTCTGTGGTTTCCACTCCGGTCTTAATATATAAATAAGAGGAATATCAGTAGTTTTTGCCGCTTCTAGCGCGTTAAATGGCATTTTAGCGGCGAAAGGGTGGGTAGCGCAAATAAGAGCTTTTATAGAGTTTTGTCTTATATATTCACTAAGTCCATTAACACCTCCAAAACCACCAATTCTATAGTTGTTTTCTGGTAATACAGGGTTTTTGGTGGTTCCAGCTAGTGATAAAATTGGCTGAATATCAGTATATCGCTGAATTTGCTTTAGAAGCTCACTCGCTTGCGTGCTGCCACCAAGTATCAGTATTTTATGGTTAATTTTCATTTTATGGTTATTAATTTTATCGTCATTATTTGTTAAAGCATAGGTTTAATATATTTGTCACATTAATTTATCCTCTGAAATGCTATTATTATAGCATGTAGTATCATATATTTTAGAGATTTTATGGAACATAATAATAGAAAAACACCGGAAGAAATTGATAATGAACTATCAGTTGGGAATTTCGCTAAACAACAGGCGATAACTCTGGGACTTGTTTTTGGTGGGGTCATAGCTGGTTTTGCCGCTGGCGCGGCGGTGGCGAAAGCTGGCGCTGGCAAATTTTTAGATAAAATAAAAATTTTTAAGAACGCGTCGCAAGATGAAAAAGACATAGTCGTCAAGATAGCTGGTGCTACTATGGGTGCTATGATAGGTGGTCTTGCCTCTAATTTTGAACATTGGAAAAAGGTGGAGCGTGAGCGTAAAGGGGTGGAAGAAATTAACAAAGATGTTGCCGCTATTATGGAAAAAAGAGTGGAGTTTGAGGATAGTCTTGGCAAGCAATCAGCGCATATTAAAAACTTAATAGCTGAGTATGAGAAAAACGCTGGTGGGAATATGGTAGATAAAGTTGCCGCTGAGCGTAATTCGGTGAGCCAACAGGCACGTGGGGCATAGGTTAAATGCCGGAAGATTCTAACATAGAAAACACAAAATCGCTTAAGGAGCAATATGTTCTTTATGAAAAGCGTGAAAGTCAAAAAGACAGCAAGTGGGAATTTGTTAAAGAGATTGGGGCTATCGCTCTATCCGGCGTGGTTGGCGCGGTTATTGGCGGTGCAGCTGGAAAATTCGCTGAAGTAAAAAATGTAAAAATTAAAGGTTTCCCAGTTGGAAAAGACGCGGGGGCTTGGCTTGGTGGAAAAATAGGCGCTATCTATGGAGTGTATAATCACTGGAAAAAGACTGAAGGCAAGCGTGCCGGTATTGATTCTGTAAGTAATGATCTAAATGAGACTTTATCACCGGAGCATATAAAAAAAGAGATAAATATGCAGGCAGAGATAGCAAAAGACCTTGAAAAATTAGAAAATATTAAAAAAGGTAGAGTCTCACACGCAGAAAATATTCTGGCAAGACGAGAAGCTGTGGAAAATGTCGCGGGTAGAGTTTGATTATCTAGTTCTTTGGTTTATCGCTATATTTTGGCTGTGTGTGTTCCTAAAGTTTTTTACTATATCTTCCAGTTCATCAGATAGCTTTTCTATCTCATTATTTATTTTATTCGTTGGTTGACTTGATATGTTTTTTATCGTCTGCCCAAAGAGTTTTAAGCCAAGTTTTGCTAACCCTATATTTTGTTCATGGAACCTTTTAGATTGGTTGTCATTACTAATTATAATTGATTGTTTATAATTATCCACAAGTAGCTTGGTAAGCTTCTCGCTTTGCTTTGTTAAAGTGTCAGCGACTGTTTGTAGCTCAGGTTTTTCTAATTCTGATTTTAGATCATATAATTTGTCTTTGTACAAATTGAATATCTTTTTGAATTCTGTTGCTTGTCTATCATTTTGTGTGTGTCTTTCCGGTATTTTTTCTGGATCATACCCACTGGCTACCAATATGCTCTCTATATAAGTTGCTGCCATATTGTTTCCTCCTGTTGCTTTGGTGGTAGGAGGTACTGTTTTCTTTATCCTTTCAGCGAATTGTCTGGATGTTGGCTGTCCTATGTTATGTATGTCCGCTTTATCACCATTTTGTACGGTGATTTTTTTAGCTGTTGTGGAGCTATGGTTGTTGTTTATAGGATATATAGGAAGGTCTACTTTGGCTGATGATAAATACCGGCTTACGCTGTTCATATAGGATATTTGAGCGTTAATAGCTGTTGCTATGAGTTGTTCAGGAGGTGTAAAGTTTTTGTCATGTAGTTGCTCAGACATTTTTTTAATATCAGCGGTAAGTGCTGGTAGTTGCTCTCCGGCGAGTTTGCGTCTTATATCCCATAGTTGCTGATTTATATATCGCGGTTTTTTATAAAAAATATCTGTCATATTTTCCGCCGCGTCATCGAAACTTTTTGCTGTGGATTTATGACCCATATCATTTAAGGTGCTGATTAACCCGATATGTTGTTCTCTAAATTTTGCTATACTTTCCTGAGGATCTTTTAGCGGTTTTTCTACGAATCTATCATTCATAAGCGATCTCGTTGGTTAAATTACTGTAACCAATATAGCGGTTTTTATGATGAAATCTATAAAAAATTAGTAAGGTCTACGGTTTGCATTGCGCGCGGTACCATTTGGATTGTTGAATCTTCCAAGATTACCTAGAGTTTGATCTATAAAGCTTAAAGAATGCCCTTCGGTTGGGGTGGTTCTACCTACCATTTCTATGTCTTTAGCGTTATCCTTGTTATAGAATTTTATTCCGTCAACTACGCCACTGTCATTAAAGCTTAGGCTTACAGTATCTTGCTCAACGACATCGGCTGCCATAAACGCCACCGCTTCCTTGCGAGCTGATATATAATACCATGTTTCCTTGCCAAATGTTGACTTGGCTGATGGTGAGCCGAACCTGCCGAGAACTTCATTCTTACTGGTTTCGCCAAGTTTTATCTCGTCTTTCCAGTTCTCGGATTTCACATAACCTCTATCCTCAACTTTAGGTGAGCAGGAGGAAAGGAAGATGAATCCTATAATAGCTGTAAGCTTAACTGTATGTTTTTTATTCATAAAATAGCTTTTTGTGAATATTAGGTAGCGCTAGCTTAGAACATTGTAGCGGTAAGTGCAAATGTAAGAATGGCGTAATAACGATAATTTTTAGTATGCTGGAAATTGTTTTGATTTTTTGTTCTATAGGCTATAGAACCTTACTATTATTAGTAATAAATATACGTGAAATTAAGGAGTGGGTACAATGGGGATTATGCCAGATAGCTGGATTCGGGCTCAGGCGGCGGGTGGAATGATAGAGCCGTTCGTTGAGAATTTAACACGTGAAGGGGTTATATCGTATGGTGTCTCATCGTATGGGTATGACGCTAGAGTATCTGATGAATTTAAGATTTTTACGAATATTGACTCAGCGGTGGTAGATCCTAAAGAGTTTTCCCCGAAGGGATTTGTGGATAGAAAGAGCGATGTTTGCATAATTCCACCGAATAGTTTCGCGCTGGCGCGTACGGTTGAGTATTTTAGGATACCACGTGACGTTTTGGTGGTTTGTGTGGGTAAATCAACTTACGCCCGTTGTGGGATAATAGTAAATGTAACTCCGCTTGAGCCAGAGTGGGAAGGGCATGTTACCCTAGAGTTTTCTAATACCACACCACTACCTGCCAAGATTTACGCTAATGAGGGGGCGTGTCAGTTTCTGTTCTTAAAGGGTGATTCAGTATGTGATTTGTCTTATGGTGACCGTAAGGGAAAATATCAGGGGCAAAAAGGTGTTACCTTGCCACGTATAGAAAAAATAGCCGAACAAGTGGCTTAGTTATAGGGTTTGTGATGGATAAGATAAAAGTAACCGGTGGGGTTAGGCTCAACGGAGAGATTCAGATTTCTGGCGCGAAGAACGCCGCTCTTCCGCTTATGGCGGCGAGCATTCTTACTGATGATGTTATTACCCTCTCAAATGTCCCGTATCTTGCTGATATTGTGACAATGGCAAAGCTTCTTGGTCAGCATGGTGTTGATATATCTTTCCCAGACAGTTCAGGCTCTTCTGTTGGAGATGGTGGGAAGGTAGTTTCTTTGTGCGCGAAAAATGTGAGTAACTTGACTGCTCCGTATGAGTTGGTAAGGACGATGAGAGCGTCGGTATTAGTGCTAGGACCATTGCTTGCAAGGTTCAAGGCAGCGAAGGTTTCTTTGCCGGGTGGCTGCGCTATTGGGACAAGACCGATAGATTTGCATCTTAAAGCGCTTGAGCAGATGGGAGCTGTTGTTGAGTTAAAAGATGGCTATGTTCACGCGCATACCGATGATAGACTTAAAGGCGCGGAAATAAATTTTGAGAAAGTATCAGTAGGGGCAACGGAAAATATTTTAATGGCGGCATGCCTTGCTGATGGGGTTACTATATTGCGTAACGCGGCTTGCGAGCCGGAGATTTATGATTTAGCACAGTGCCTTATAAAAATGGGAGCGATGATTGAGGGAGCTGGAACTGATACCATTAAGATTACTGGAGTAGAGAAGCTTTCCGGTTGTGAACATAGAGTTATTTTTGACCGGATTGAAGCAGGATCTTTCGCCGCCGCTGCCGCTATTACCGGAGGTAGTATTGAGCTTATTGGCGCGGATATTAACTATATGCAGGCAGTGGTAGAAAAATTTACCGATGCTGGTATTGAAATTGTAAAAACCGAGCGTGGTATTAAAGTAAATGGTAATGGTAAGATTAAATGTATTGACTTAATGACTCAGCCATACCCTAGTTTTCCAACTGACATGCAGGCACAGATGATGGCGCTTTTATGTGTGGCGGATGGAGCGTCAATGATTACGGAGACTATTTTTGAGAATCGTTATATGCATGTTCCCGAACTTATTAGAATGGGAGCAAAGATAGTGGTGCATGGCGCAAGCGCGATGATTCGTGGAGTAGATGAATTGAGAGGAGCAGAGGTTATGGCGACCGACTTGCGGGCTTCTATATCGCTGGTGATCGCCGCACTTGCCGCGAAAGGTGAGACGGTTATTCATAGAGTTTATCATTTGGATCGTGGCTATGAGAGGCTGGAAGAAAAATTATCAGCGTGTGGCGCAAAGATTGAGCGGATAAGCGATCGCTCCGGTAGTAAGAATATTATCTCAGAAGCGGCGTAGCTATAGTATTACTTATTTTGGATAATTTTTGTATATAGCGTAGTATCTGCATAATATAAATTACAAGTGGTTATAGGCGGAGTGTATGACATCAAAAATAGTAATAGCTATCGCTAAGGGGCGCATTCAAGAGGAAGCGGTACCATTGCTTAGAAGTGCTGGTATTTTTCCTGAGGAGTCGTTTTTTGATGAGAATACTAGGCAATTACAGTTCTCCTGTAAGGATTCTAATATATCAATTATAAGAGTTAGAAGTTTTGACGTTCCTACTTTCGTTGCTTTCGGCGGAGCGCATTTAGGAATAGCCGGTAGTGATGTGTTGATGGAATTTGATTATGGTGATATTTATACTCCGCTTAATCTTGATATAGGTCATTGCCGTCTGTCGGTGGCGACTGCTTTTAATAGTGAGTATATTGATCTCGCGCGGGTAAGTCACATTAGGGTAGCGACAAAATATCCAAGACTTACCAGTGATTATTTCGCTGGGAAGGGTATCCAAGCCGAATGTATAAAACTTAGTGGAGCTATGGAGTTGGCTCCTGCTCTTGGACTATCGCCTTATATAGTTGATTTGGTAAGCTCAGGAAAAACACTTGCCGCTAATGACTTAAAAGAAGTTGAGAAGATAATGGATGTGTCTTCCCGATTGATAGTAAATCGTACCGCTTTCAAAACAAAAACTAGTGAGATTAGTGAATTAATTGAAAACTTCCGTAAGGCGGTGGAGTATGATTAGGCTCTACGCTTCTGGTGGTGACTTCAAGCGGAAAATGACAGAAGTTTTTTCCGCACGTATGTCTGGTGATGGTGATGTAAGCTCGGTAGTATCTAGTATTATTGATAAAGTAAGGTCTCAGGGAGATAAAGCTTTATTCGCCTATACTAAGGAGTTTGATAGCTTTGATGTCACGGTGGAAAATATTAGAGTAACCGAAAAAGAAAAGGCTGATGCTATAGCTCTTTGTTCGCCGGAGCTTATGAAGTCGCTGAAGATGGCGGCAGCTAGGATAGCCGACTACAGCAAGCGGCAAATGCCAGAAAATTTGGATTATGTTGATGATGTTGGAGTAAGGCTTGGTCATCGCTGGATTCCTCTTGATAGTGCGGGTCTTTATGTTCCTGGTGGTCTTGCCTCTTATCCTAGCTCGGTATTAATGAATGCTGTTATAGCAAAAGTAGCTGGTGTTAAAAGGTTGGTCGCTGTTGTTCCAGCTCCACAGGGGAAATTAAATCCAGCGGTGCTTGCCGCCGCTCATGTCGCTGGTATTGATGAGATATATAAGGTTGGTGGCGCGCAGGCGGTTGCCGCTCTTGCTTACGGCACTGATATTATAAAAGCGGTTGATAAGATAGTAGGACCAGGAAACGCTTATGTAGCGGAAGCTAAGCGACAGGTTTTCGGCAAGGTTGGAATTGATATGATAGCTGGACCTTCAGAGATATTGGTTATAGCTGATGATGATAATAATCCTAAATGGGTGGCGGCAGATCTTTTATCACAGGCGGAGCATGACGCAATGGCGCAAGCGGTGCTTATAACTGATAATGAGGAATTCGCTGATAAAGTGATTACGAATGTGGAAAGTATTTTGCAAGATTTGCCACGTCGTGACATAGCGGGAAAATCGTGGGTTGAGCATGGGGTGGTGATTATTGTAGATGACATTCGGCAGGCGGCTGATATAAGTAATGAGATAGCTCCTGAGCATTTGGAGCTTATGATTAGGAATCCTGATGAGTTGTTGCCGCTACTGCGGCATGCTGGCGCGATATTTCTTGGTAGTCACACGCCAGAAGCGATAGGTGATTATATAGCCGGACCTTCGCATGTTCTGCCAACTTCTGGCACGGCTCGTTTTTCATCTGGTCTTAGTGTGTTTGATTTCCTAAAACGTAGTTCAATAATTGGTTGCTCTGAGGATGCTTTTAAGAAATTAAGTCATTATACCTCTACCCTTGCTGACGCGGAAGGGCTCGCCGCTCACAGTTTGTCAGTAAATATGCGTAACTATGATTAACATATTTTGGACTATATTTGTACTGATAATCGGATGAATTCTGTATTTCGTTAATTTATTAATAACTATCACCGTTATAATATATAATGTTATGAAACCAGAAAGAATAGCAAATATTACGCTTGATGAAAGCAGCATGAAGAAACGTTCAAAAGAAGCGGAAAATGAGCGTGATCTAGCTATTTCCGATATTTTGGATGAAAATTGTTTTGAACCACGCTGTATGAAAAGTGGTCCGTATGATGTTCATCTGTCAATTGAGGAAGGTAAGCTGGTGCTTGGAGTTTATTCTCCGGCGGAAGGGAAAGACGCTAAGGTTATATTGTCGGTTGCTCCTCTTAGAGGGATTATTCGTGACTATTTTATGATTTTTGAGAGCTATCAGGCGGCTATATCATCAGGTAACCCCAGTAAGATAGAGGCAATTGATATGGGTAGGCGTGGTATCCATAATGAAGGATCTGAGAGATTACAGGATATATTAAGAGATAGGATAGTGGTTGATATGCCAACCGCTAGAAGATTATTTACACTTATTTGTGTTTTGCATATAAGGTAGAGTGGTTTTTAGTTGTAGGTCGCCAAGTTTCAGGAATTAGTAAATTATATTGACTACATGGCAACTACTAATTACTAATTACCAATTACTAACTACTAAATACTAACTACCAGAAAGATTTTATGTCTAAGGAAGAATTATTAGAATTTTCGGGCAAGGTAACGGAGTTATTGCCAAATGCCACTTTTCGTGTTGAGTTGGAAAATGGGCATATGGTGATTGCTCATACCTCTGGTAAAATGCGCAAAAACCGTATACGTGTGCTTGCCGGTGATAAGGTGGTGGTGGAGATGACCCCTTATGATCTGACTAAAGGACGCATTAAATTCCGTGAGAAATAGATTTATACTTGCGTCAGCCTCGCCACGTCGTTTGCAATTGCTTAAGCAAATAGGAATATCGCCTGATGAGGTTATCGCCGCTAATATTGATGAGTCTGTGAGAAAACAAGAAATACCGGAAGTCTATGTCTTGCGGATGGCTATGGAAAAAGCAAGGGCGATAGTATCTGATTATCCTAAAAGTTTAGTTCTGGCGGCTGATACTATAGTGGTTTGTGGTAGACGTATTTTAGGTAAGGCTGATGATGAGAAGGAAGCGGAAAAATATTTACGCTTACTTTCTGGGTGCAGGCATCGGGTTTATAGTTCGGTATGTATTATAAATAATGGCAAAGAACATACTGTTACGGTGGTAAGCAGGGTAAAAATGGCACGGTTGCATGATAAAGATATATCGGCTTATATAAAAACAGGGAATTGGCAGGGGAAGGCGGGAGCCTACGCTATTCAAGAGGGCGCGGAGGAGTTTATCACATGGATTAACGGCTCTTACTCAAATATTGTGGGTTTGCCGTTATATGAAACGTCACGTTTGCTAAAGAGGGCTCAATGGTCGCGCGCGTAACAACGGTTGCTTTTGAGGGAATAGAAGCACGCACAGTTGATGTGCAGGTTCAACTATCATCAGGGATACCGGTTTTTACTATTGTTGGCTTGCCGGACAAGGCGGTCGCTGAGTCCCGTGAGCGAGTGCGGGCAGCGATACATTCTCTGGGGCTTGCTCTGCCTGCTAAAAGGATAGTGGTAAATCTCGCACCGGCGGATATTCTTAAAGAAGGAAGCCATTTTGATTTGCCGATAGCCATCGGGATTTTGGTTAGTATGGGAGTGCTCGCTGAAGATGAGATAGACTCTTATCTGGCGCTTGGCGAGTTGGCGCTTGATGCTAGTTTGCTTCCAGTATCCGGCGTTCTTCCGGCGGCGATGCTGGCTTTGGAAAAAGACAAAGGACTTATTTGTCCAAAAGAATGTGGGAGTGAGGCGGTATGGTCTGGGATTGGCGATATTTTAGCTCCATCTTCGCTGCTTGCGCTTATTAATCATTTTAAGGGTACGCAGGTTCTAACTATGCCAGAGCGAGGTGTTGCCGCGACTTCCGTATTTGGTATTGATATGGCGGAGGTAAGGGGACAGTATAGCGCGAGAAGAGCGCTTGAAGTAGCCGCTGCTGGTGGTCATAACATGCTGATGATCGGCGCGCCGGGGGCTGGTAAATCTATGCTAGCGTCTTGTTTGCCGAGTATTTTGCCGCTGATGGACTCGCAGGAAATTTTAGAAGTAAGTATGATAAATAGTATAGCTGGAAAGCTTGCTGGTGGTAATTTATCACGTTTACGACCATTTCGGGATCCGCACCACTCCGCGTCTCCGGCGGCGATGGTTGGCGGTGGTAAACGGGCGCTTCCCGGTGAGATTTCTCTTGCTCATAATGGAGTGCTGTTTTTGGATGAATTACCGGAATTTCCTCGTGCTGTGCTGGAGTCGTTACGTCAGCCACTGGAAACTGGGACTGTGTCGGTAGCAAGAGCACAGGCGCATGTTACCTATCCCGCGCGTTTTCAGTTAATAGCGGCGATGAATCCCTGTCGTTGCGGTTATCTTGGCGATGAGAGCAGGGCGTGTAATAAAGCGCCACGTTGTGCCGCTGATTATCAGGGGAAAATATCAGGACCATTGCTTGACCGGTTTGATATGGTAATTGAGGTGCCAGAGGTATCCACTCTTGATATGCTAAATACCAGCGGTGGGGAGTCTAGCGCAATTGTGGCAAAAAGAATATCGGAAGCACGGG
This sequence comes from Rickettsiales bacterium, assembly GCA_041396965.1. Taxonomy (NCBI): domain Bacteria; kingdom Pseudomonadati; phylum Pseudomonadota; class Alphaproteobacteria; order Rickettsiales; species Rickettsiales bacterium. The sequence goes on along the minus strand of JAWKXN010000001.1, from coordinate 1,811,834 downwards.
AGCTACAGAAAATACGTTTTCGTGATGTAAAAATTTTGCGACGCACAAATTCTGATTTGAGTGGTGATATGTTAAGGGAATTGGTGATTACTGACGAAAAAGCCGAGTGTATATTAAAGCAATCGGTTGAGAAGCTGCGCCTATCAATGCGTGGTTATAGTCGGGTGTTAAGAGTGGCAAGAACCATAGCTGATCTTGAAAAAAGCGAGATTGTAAGGCAAAACCATGTGGCTGAGGCTGTCTCATACCGTCAGATGTGGTTTGGTAGGCAGGTGGAGTTTTCCTAATATAGTGAGAAAATTCTATATTTTCCATATTACAGTATTATAGATATTGTTAATATGTAACATAAATGTCATATAATAGTTGTTTTTTCTATGGATTTAGTTGTGCTATGATGGGTCACAGCTCAATTTGTTGATTTTTAGGAGAAGAAGTAGTGAGTGATAGACCAGTAGAAGAAAATCTCTCGGGGGCAATACAGGTCAAGCCGGTATTGTCTAATGATAGACCAGATATTGATCTGCCTGTAGAGCAAATTCAGGATAAGGTCAAGCAACAGGTTCAAGACTTGAATAATGCGACCAGAGGATTCAATAGGATTCCTGGCTTTAATTTTTTGTCATTAGGTCATTAGATGGTCTATCTATTTCTGGAATTGAGGCAGATAAATTAAAGAATGTTCTAGAAAAAGATTACTCTGGCAAAAAAGAGCATCAGTTAGAGCTATCGTATAACGATTATAATAATAAGAAAGAGATTAGTACATTGGACGTACTGACGGGTAATAATAAAAATGCTCCTTTCTTAAAAATTCCCGTTACTCCTGATAATATAGATAAAGTGATAGGCGCTATTAATGAAGCTAGAAAATTAGGCATAGAGTATGTGGATGAAGGACGTGATAAGGACAGCACGTTTAGGGCAATATCTTCGAAACTTTTAGAATTGCTACCGCCAGACGCGACTCCTCCAGTGGAGAATGGTAAGCCACAGCAAGGTCGGTAGGGGAGGCTAGGTAAGTGTCGCTGTGCTGGTAATTTAGCGGTGTTGTTCGGCTAAAAATGCGTAAATCCTTTCTTGTGTAATTCTATAATATTATTATTTTCATCAAGTATTTTTACTTTGTTTTCATCGGTTGTTTTCCCGATATTGGTGATTTGTAGTGAAAGTTTTTTTGATAATTCTTCGATAATATTTTTTTTATCAGGTGGAGCGGTAAATAGTAGCTCATAATCGTCGCCGCCACTTATGGTGGTTTGTATATCCGCTCCTGAGTTTGGTATTTTATCCGCATGTATAATAGCTCCAACACCAGATGCTGAGCAGATATGTCCTATATCCTGCGCCAGCCCGTCGGAAATATCCATCGCGCTGGTTGCGATGTCTCGTAACGCTATTCCTAACTCTAGGCGTGGTTGGGGGATTAGATAACGATTGATGAGGTTTTTTTCTTTTATGATTGCCTCCGGTATTTTCTCCTGAAAATCCCATGAGGCATAGCTCAGGACTGACTCGGTCTGCTGACCTCGTTTCGCAAAATCTTTTGACTGTTCTTGGTGTGATAAAAGCAACTCCAGCCCCAGCGCGCTATCACCCAATGTTCCTGATACATAAATATCATCTCCTACTTTAGCGCCATCGCGCCTGAGGGCTTTTCCATTCGGAACAGCTCCGATAGCGGTAATGGATATAGTAAGGTTTCCCTCAGTTGACGTGGTGTCTCCGCCTGCTAGTGAAATATTGAACTTTTCTTGCGTATCTTTTAGCCCTTCCGTGAATTTCTCAATCCAGTAATATGTTCCCTCTCCCTCTGGGAGAGGGCTAGGGTGAGGGAAATCTCTGGGTAACATCAGGGCAAGAAAATAGCAAAATGGTGTCGCTCCCATTGCCGCTAGGTCTGACAAATTAACCCTAAGGGCTTTACCGGCGATAAGTTCAGGTGGTTCGTTTCCAATAAAATGTATACCCTGAGTAATAGCGTCTTTGGTTATAACTAGTTCACAATTTTCAGGTGGCGAGATTATCGCCGCGTCATCGGATAAAGCAAGGCTTCCGATAAATTTAGTGGCAAGCGGTTTGAAATATTTAGAGATGATAGAAAACTCATCCATACCCTCACCCTAGCCCTCTCCCAGAGGGAGAGGGAATAGAAAGTTGCTTTACACAAGCCCGATAAGTATTCTCCAGCAAGCAGGCGATGGTCATGGGACCAACGCCACCTGGTACAGGGGTTATAGCGGAAGCGATACCCTGACAGCTTGCGAAATCAACGTCACCAACCAGCTTGGTTTTACCATTTTCTAAGGTGATTCGGTTAATCCCGACATCAATAATCACCGCCCCTTGTTTAAGCCACTGTCCTTTTACCATGTTTGGGCGACCAACGGCGGCGACCACAATATCGGTGTTTTTAAGCAGGGCGGGTAAATCTTTGGTCTTTGAGTGGGCAATGGTTACTGTGCAGCTCTCTTTAAGCAGTAAATTCGCCATTGGTTTGCCGACAATGTTAGAGCGCCCGATTACTACCGCGTTTTTGCCGGATAAATCTCCTAAAAAATCCTTAAGTAACATCAAGCAACCTAGTGGTGTGCATGGGACAAAGCCTTCACTGCCAGTCGCTAGTTTGCCAACATTTAGGATATTAAAACCATCAACATCTTTTTGTGGTGAAATGGCGTTTATTACCGCTTCCTCATTTATATGTTTCGGTAGTGGAAGCTGCACCAATATTCCATGAACTTCAGGATTATTATTAAGCTCATCAATTTTTTTAAGTAACTCCGCTTCGCTGGTGGTTTCTGGCAGTTGATATTCAAATGACCGCATGCCTGCTTCTATCGTTTGCTTACCTTTATTGCGGACATAAACCTCGCTGGCGGGATCATTTCCCACCAATAGCACTGCCAGACCAGCGGTGCTACCTGTTTCCGCTTTTAGTTTTTCTACACGTTTTTTGATGTCACTACGTAATTTCTCGGCAAAAGCTTTACCATCAATTATCTTAGTTTCCATTATTTTCACCTGTATTTGTATTTTTTGTTGGTTGTGCTTTTTCTTTTAGGCATTTCGCTAACTCATCGGTTTTTGTCCATCCGCATTTGCCATCACTCTGTTTTTCACAAGCCGCTGTGTTGTAACAAGTGTATTCTTCTTTCCATTCGCAGGTTCCTACCAGCATTTCGCCACTAGCTTCTAGACATAATTGACCGCTACAGCCACCGGCAACACATTCTTTCCGCGCCGCATATGAATTATGGTAAGGAAATATTGTTAGGAATGTAGATATAGTCGCTAAAAATAACATTGATTTCATGATGTTGGCACTCCGCTAGTGGTTGAGTATTCAAAATGTAATATCTCATCTGGATAAATTAAAGCACGGGCGGCGTGAACTGCTTGCGCGGCTTCGGCGAAACCGGAGAGGATAAGTTTTAGTTTTCCTTCATAAGTGGCTATGTCACCAATAGCGAAAATTCCCTGTTCAGAGGTTTCCATATGGGGAAGGGTGACTTTTATATGTTTGTTCTCAATATTAAGTCCCCAGTTTGCTATCGCGCCAAGTTCCATAGAAAGCCCGAAGAATGGTAGTAAAATATCCGCTTCTAAAGCTCGTTTTTCTCCCTCTAATGTGGATACGATTACCGATGAGAGCTTTCCTTCATTTCCTTCCAGAGAGTCTAGCTGGTATGGCACGACCATTTCTATTTTTCCACTATCCGCTAATTGTTTTAATTTATCGGCGGATTCAGGAGCGCAGCGGAATTTTGCTCTGCGATGCACTATGTAAAGTTTTTCGGTAAGCTCGGATAGGGAAATCGCCCAATCCACCGCGCTGTCACCACCACCAGCGATAACCACTTTTTTATCTCGGAAGTCCTCGCGTTTTTTTACCAGATAAAATACGCTATTTCCCTCATATTCCTCAATGTTGGCAAGTGGTGGGCGGTTAGGACCAAATGCTCCACAACCGGCGGCTATTATTATTGCCTTACAATTTATCGTGGTATTTTTTGAGGTGACAATGCTCCAGCCATTCCCTGTTTTTTGCACTTTGTCTACGGTTTGTCCCAAATGGTAAACCGGATTAAAAGGGGCGGCTTGCGCTTGTAATTTATCAATTAGCTCCTGAGCTAGAATGGTAGGGTGAGCGGGTATATCATAAATCGGTTTTTCAGGATAAAGCGCGCTACATTGCCCGCCAGCGATATCAAGAGCGTCTACCACATGGCAGCGTAGCTTGAGCATTCCTGCCTCAAATATGGCGAAAAGCCCGACTGGTCCCGCGCCAATGATTACTATGTCTGTCTCAAAATTTTGCATAAAATATTCCTCGTTTCCTGCTTTTTAGCAATAAACTAAGGAAAAAGTAAGATTTTTTTGTTATTATAACCATTGATTTAAGTTTTTTCCGTCGTCAGGCTTCGGCTTATGTACTAAAATGTACACTTCTCCTTGCCTTCCTAGGAAAATTCCTTTCTCAATGTTTATAAACCCTACTTTGCTTTAGGTGATAGGAGGAACTTATGACCATCCCAGCCGTAATCTGCGCATATGCCCGTTCGCCATTTACTCCAGCTCATAAGGGAGAGTTGGCACGTAGTCGTCCTGATGATATTTTAGCGCAAGTGATAAAGGGATTACTTGCGAAAGTGAGCGTAAATTCGGCGGATATTGAGGATGTGCTGGTTGGTTGCGCTTTTCCTGAAGGTGAGCAGGGTATGAATATTGGACGGATGGTCGCTCTTATGGCAGGACTTCCGGTGAGCGTAAGCGGGGCTACGGTTAATCGCTTTTGTGGCTCTTCTATGGAAACTATCCATATGGCGGCGGGGAAAATAGCTTGTGGGGCAGGTGAGGTGTTTATAGCCGCTGGTGTTGAGTCTATGTCACGAGTGCCGATGGGTGGTTTTAATCCTCTGCCGAATCCGGCTTTATACAAGGAAATGCCACAGGCTTATATGTCTATGGGGCTTACCGCTGAACAGGTTTGCGTAAAGCTTTCTATACCACGTTCTAGGCAGGAGGAGTTTGCGGTTAAAAGTCATCAAAAGGCGGCAGGCGCTGATTTTTCCGGTGAGATAGTGCCGATTGAAACTAAGGCGGGAAATGTAAATAAGGACGGTTGTATCCGCCCAGAAACCACAGCGGAAAAAATGGCGGAGTTAAAACCGGCATTTGACGCGGGCGGAACTGTCACAGCCGCTACTTCCTCACCAATTACTGATGGCGCGGCGGCGGTGCTGGTATGTAGTGAGGATTACGCTAAAAAGCACAAACTACCGATTCTCGCGCGGATAAAAAGTTTCGCGACTTCTGGTATTGAGCCGGAAATTATGGGGTTAGGACCGGTAGAGGCGACCAATAAGGCTTTGAAAAGAGCAGGTCTTAGTATCACTGATATTGACATTATTGAGCTTAACGAGGCTTTTTCCGTGCAGGCATTGGGGGTTATCCAAGAATTGGGGATAGATGAAAATAAGGTCAATTTGGATGGTGGGGCGATAGCGTTAGGACATCCGCTTGGCGCGTCGGGCGCTCGTATTACCGGAAAAGCCGCGCAACTACTTGTAAAACATGGTAAAAAATACGCGCTTGCCACCCAGTGTATAGGCGGTGGGCAGGGGATTGCGACAATAATTGAGTCCGTGTAAGTATTAACTTTCAATAATATTTTTCAGTGATATATTGCTCCTTAATATAATAAGATGAGGAGGAATTTATAATGAATGATAATGCGGAGCCTAGAAAATGGGCTGAGGGTTTGCCTGATAAAGCAAAGGAAATTCAGCAGGCTGGTATAGGTGCGTTGGGTGATAACGTTTCCAATGAGGCAAAAGGCGCGATACAAACGCAAGCGACTGTTATAGCTATAGCTATTCCACAAGATAGAGATAGAATTGAAAAAATTTTTGATACCTTAAAAGAGCAGGGTGGATTGTCTGATCGGCAAGCGGAAGCGGTATTTCAGGCGATGGTAAATAAAAAGGTGGAGATTGATGGTAGATCGCAGGGTAGAGGTAAGTAGTTGGTATGGGAAGGCTTACTGATGATGAGTGGGATAAACTACCTTGATATGAAGAAGGCGGTTTCGCAAAAATTTAAAAATATTTGGAGTCCATTGCCGTTTGATGTTGGTAATTATCCATTTCATTCAAATTATGACTCAGGAAAAGATTATGTAAATAAAGCTTTGCGTGAAGTGTCAGAGACCATTGTTAATTTGTATTCAAATCATAGAGATTCAAATACCGAAATAGCAGTGCCAGAAGATTTAACTATAGGAATAAACTATTTTCTTGATAACAAGAGTGAAAGTAGAAAATTGGCTTTTGGTGCTGTAGATGTTATGGTAAAAACAGCTAAAAATATGAATATTTATAAGTCTTCAGGAAGAGCTATTTAATCCCTAGGCGATACCATAAGTTCCGGTATAACCCACTTATCAAACTGCTCGGCGGTGAGTAGTTCTAGAGCGATTCCGGCTTCTTTTAATGATGTTCCTTCTTTATGCGCTTTCTTGGCGATTCTGGCGGCGTTGTCATAACCGATATGTGGGTTAAGAGCGGTAACCAACATTAGTGACTCATTCATCAGCTTGGTTATACGCTCACGGTTAGCGGTAATTCCTACCACGCAGTTATCAGTGAAACTTACGCAAGCGTCAGCGATGAGGCGGATTGATTGTAGAACATTGTAGATTATAACCGGCTTGAACACGTTAAGCTCAAAATGCCCGTTAGCGCCACCGATGGTAACAGCGGTGTGATTGCCCATGACCTGCGCGCAGACCATAGTTATCGCCTCATTTTGCGTTGGGTTTACTTTTCCTGGCATTATGGAGCTTCCCGGTTCATTTTCCGGCAAGGATATTTCACCAAGACCACAACGTGGACCACTGGCAAGCAGGCGAATATCATTTGCTATTTTCATTATGGAAACAGCGATGGTATTAAGCACGCCGGAAGCTTCCACCATAGCATCGTGAGTGGCAAGTGCCTCAAATTTGTTAGGAGCGGTAACAAAAGGTAGTTTGGTGATTTCCGCAACTTCTTTAGCAAAGGCTTCAGCGAAGCCTTTTTTAGAATTGATTCCGGTGCCGACAGCGGTTCCACCCTGCGCTAGCTCATATAGGGCGGGTAGGGTGGAGTTAGCACGGCGTATGGCGTTTTCTATTTGTTTGGTGTAGCCGGAAAATTCTTGACCAAGTTTAAGCGGGGTAGCGTCCTGCAAGTGGGTGCGTCCGATTTTTATTATATCAGCGAATTCCTCAGATTTTTTAGCAAGAGCCGAGTGTAGATGTTTAAGGGCGGGTATTAAATGGTTATTTATTTCACTTGCGGCAGCTATGTGCATGGCTGTTGGGAAAGAATCATTGCTGGATTGTCCCATATTTACGTGGTCGTTAGGGTGCACTGGGTTTTTGCTACCCATAACACCGCCGGAAAGTTCTATGGCACGGTTGGAGATAACCTCGTTTGTGTTCATGTTAGTTTGTGTGCCACTACCGGTCTGCCATACTACGAGAGGAAAATTTCCTTCCATTTTTCCACCTATTACTTCCTGAGTCGCTTGTATGATTTTCTCACCAATATTTTTATCAAGCACACCAAGTTGTATGTTAACTTTAGCGGCGGCTAGTTTTAATATACCAAACGCTTTTATAAAAGGCGTTGGCATGGTTTCGTCACCTATTTTGAAATTTTGTAGGCTACGTTGGGTTTGCGCTCCCCAATATTTATCAGATGGAACTTCTATATTACCGAAAGAGTCGGACTCAGTGCGAAAATCTGCCATATTATTACCGCTTACTATATGATATTTATTAGGATATAGAAGTATCTATACTATCTAATTCATACTTGCAAGCAATGCGTCTATCTCATCTTGAGATGAGGCTTGCTCGGCAAGTTGAGGGCCATTTAGTAGATCTGTATCATTTTCTGGAAGCTCTATTTTTGTAGGATCTTTTTCCACGCCATCTTGCTGTATTTCAGGAGCTGTCCCAAATAGATTATTAAGTTTGCTTACTCTATCCTCTATATTTTCAAGCAAGGTAATTACTTTGCGAATACGTTGTCCGGTAATGTCCTGAAAGGTGCAAGCGTCATAAATAATGGTGGTAGCATCCATAATTTTTTGCTCGTTTTCTCCTCCTATCCCACTAGCAGCTCCTTGCACAGCGTCTGCCGCGTCCATGATTGTATTGGTAGCGTCTTCGGTGGCTTTTACTACTTCCTCTAAATGTAGGGAGGCATCGTTAATAGCGTCCTCAGCCTTAGCATTAGTTTGAATCGCGAAAATCTCATTTTTAGCGTCGCCGATATATTGCGCCAGCTTCGCGATTTCCTGATGGACAAAACTATCAGCAAGACCATTTTGTGGATTTAGAGAGGAAGATAGATTAATGAAGATATTACCGACATCTTGTAAGGTTATCTTACCTTTGCTCTCACGTGTTTTTATCATGCTGGTAAGCAGAGTTCTACCTAATGTTGATTGCATATCGCTCATGACAATGCTCCTTGTTAAATTCTAGAATTCACCGATAACGCTGGTCATTTTGGTTTTAAGTGTCTCAGCGTTGAATGGTTTTACTATGTAGTTACTTACACCAGCTTTTTTAGCGGCTATTACGTTTTCTGGCTTGCTTTCGGCGGTTACCATGATAAATGGAGTGTTTTTTAATTTTTCGTCAGCTCGTACCAGCTTTAACAGTTCAAGCCCGGTCATTGGCTCCATATTCCAGTCAGATATAACTAGTCCTGCTGGTTTATCCTGAAGTTTTTTGAAAGCCTCACCACCATCAGCGGCTTCATCTACATTGTCAAACCCTAGCTGTTTTAGTAAATTTTTTATAATACGACGCATGGTGTTGTAATCATCAACCACCAAAATACGCATAGACTTATCTACTGCCATAAAATCAACCTATATTTTTAGTTGTAATTAATTGTTTATCCAAGAATTTATAGAAAACTCTAACCTATATATTTTAATGGAAGGTTAAGAGGAGTAGAAAAAATGCTTTTTATGTATAGTTTTATAAAAACCAATAAGTTGAGCTGATTTACATCTATTATTTTGGTTAATTTTATGTTACAATTATGCTAAGAGGTTAAGATTGTATGTATGGTTATAATATAGGTTATTTTGTAAAACATAGTTGTAGGAAGCCAAATATTAATTTTGGAATAGATAGATTTTACCGTAAGATAGTCCATAATTTAACCCGTTTTATATATCGCCCGAGCTATAGAGGTCTTGATAATATACCGAATTGTGGTGGTGCTATTTTGATAAGTAATCATGTTTCATACGTTGATGGACCGCTTATAGATATTGGTGTTTATGAGAATTGTGGCAGGCATGTACGCTATGTTATTGATGAGGATATTTATAATCTGCCATTAATTAATCATTTAATGAGAAGGGCGAAAGCGATTCCTATAGCTCCTAATCGTAAAAGTGTGGAAGCGGCGTTTGACGCTATATCTGAAGGTCTAAAGGCTGGAGATCTTATCTGTATATTTCCGGAAGGATATTTAACATTTACTGGTGGACTTGGTCGTTTTCGGCATGGCATAGAGTTTATAATACGTAGGGATTCTGTACCGATTATACCTATTTCAATATCTGGTCTTTGGGGAAGTGTGTTTTCACGAAAATTCAGAGGATCATGGAAAAGATTTATACCGCGTAGATTTACTCAACCGGTTGAGGTTAAATGTGGCGCTCCGATTTCACCTGATAAAGCTGATGTTAACTCATTGCAAGCGGCTGTACTAAGGCTTAAATACTCTTAGGTTATAGGGGCTAGATGCTGGGTGCTAGGTGCTAGGTGCTAGGTGCCAAAGAGATTAGTGAATGCAATTAAAACTAATCACTAACCTTTAGCTCTTACCTTATATTGTCCAATTTTTCCCAGAAAGAAGTTCCCAATTCAACGCTTGCCCCTGAGGAATTTTCATTCTGTCCGTCGGTTAGCCATGGCAGGTCGGTTCTTGAATCTGGTGAGATATTAAGCTGATGCGCTGGTACTTTAGCAAGAGATTGTTTCATATATTCTCGCCATATTCTTGCTGGAAGTGAGCCGCCAGTTACTTTTTTCATCGGTGAATTATCATCATTGCCAACCCAGACACCGGTTACTAAGTCTGGTGTATAGCCAATAAACCAAGCGTCACGATAATCAGAGGTAGTACCAGTTTTACCAGCGGCTGACCTTCCTATATTTGCCGCTCTTCCGGTTCCTTTGGTAATTACGTCCATTAGCATTTCATTCATCATCGCTACATTATTGCTGCTAAGCACAGCCCCTCTGCGTGGTGGTGGGCGCTTATATATTACTTTATTTTTAGTGTCGCGTATTTCTAATATACCATATGGCGATATTATTCTTCCGTTATTAGCTAGGTGAGCGTAGGCGTTAGTGATTTCAAGTAAGGAAATCTCAACAGCTCCAAGCGCTATGCTAGGAAGTCTTGGTATTTCAGAGGTAACTCCCAGTCTGCGCGCGACATTTATTACTTTGTCATAACCGACTGCCTCACTTATCTGTACGGCGACCGTGTTTATTGATTCGGTAAGAGCTTCTTTTACAGTCATGGTTCCTTTATATTTATGGCTGTAGTTTTTAGGTCGCCAAGTTTTTCCGCTTGCCAGTGGAACATTTATTGGTTCGTCAACGACCAAGCTTTCAGGGAAAAAACCTCCTTCAAGGCCAGCGAGATAAACGAACATCTTAAAAGCTGAGCCTGGTTGTCTTTGTGCTTGGGTTACTCGGTTATACTGACTTTCGGCGTAGCTTGTTCCTCCCATCATGCTTCTTACCGCTCCATCAGGTGACATAGATATAAGAGCGGCTTGTTGCACATGTAATTTTTTACCATTTTTTTCTATTATTTCGTTGATAGATTTTTCCGCTATATTCTGCCAGTCAGGATTTAAGGTGGTTATTACCACTAAATCCTCATTTATATTACCTACATATTCAGGGATTCGGTCTACTATCCAATCAGCGAAATATAGGCTATTTTGGGAGTTTGGCTTACGATTTTTCATAGAGCTGTTTAATTTTAGCTGAGCTTTTCGCAGTTGGTTATCATTGAGATAGCCAGCATTTTTCATGTTAACCAGAATCTGATTGGCGCGTTTTTGGGAATTTTTAGGGTTACGGTTTGGAGCATAGCGTGATGGTGCTTTAAGCAGTCCGGCGATAATGGCTGATTCAGCGAGATTAAGATCACGAGCTGATTTCTCAAAATAACGTTTTGCAGCCGCGTCTATGCCATAAGTTCCAGAGCCAAGATAAACACGGTTAAGGTAAATACTTAGTATTTCTTGCTTGGAAAATTTATATTCTAGCTTGAAGGCAAGTAATATTTCCCTGAATTTACGGCTAAGAGTTCTTTCTGGAGTAAGGAAAACATTCTTCGCTACTTGCTGGGTTATGGTGCTGCCGCCTTGTACCACTCTGCCTGCTGATATATTGGTGATGGTAGCGCGCGCGAGCCCTATAGGGTCAATACCAAAATGTTGGAAAAAACTTCTATCCTCAGTCGCAACAACCGCGTCTATTAACGAGCGTGGTAGCTCACTATATGGTATATATTCTCCGTAAACATCGCCAAAGCTGCCTATTATCTCACCATCCTCAGATTTTATCAGGATGCTTTGTGATTTATTTAGTTTATTCAGCTTATCTATAGGTGGAAGGCTAACCATTACTGCGCCTATGATAATGGCTACTATAACAGCTCCGAGTAATGATATTTTGAATAAGAATATAAAGATTTTTTGTTTTAGGCTACGATGTTGCCCGCGACGGTATGATGGATATACAGCAAGACGGCTATTTGCGGTACTTACTTTTTTCTTTGCTGATGATTTGCCGGTGCTGCCATAGTTTTTTCTGGTATTCCCAGTTTTTTTGCTGTTGGTTCTACGCTTTTTATTTTTCTTTTTCTTCGTAGAAAATATTTTTTTTATATATGATTTTAGAGCCATAATTTGAATCTATTTGCTACTATGTTTAGCATTTTTGAAATTTATAAGACATTACTCGCTATTTTTATCTATCATATAAATAAGTTTGCGGATTGCAAGTTCGGCTAATTGTTTTTTATCTGTTCCAACAGCGCCTATTATAGATACTTCCTTTAGAGTTTTTGGATCAAAGGCTGTTACCTTAACCGAATTACCGATTTTTATATATTCTATTATATAATCGTTTTTGCTCATTTCATCAGTTTAATTTTTTGTGGATAATCAAACTGTGTAGTCATTTTCCGCATCTTGATGTTTAGTCATTTTTACACGGGTTATTTGCGTCGCAGATTTTTTAAGGACAGTACAGTCAAATCCATGAAAATTGTGGGTTTCGTTAACGTCAGGTATTGTACGAGCTTCATGTATTAGAAGTCCAGCGATGGTAGAGGCATTATCATCAGGAAGGTTCCAGCTAAGATGTCTATTAATATCTCTGATAGTAACGTTCCCATTTATAATATAGCTACCATCTTTAATTTTTTGGATGTTATTGTCTATCTCATCGTGTTCATCCTCTATATCGCCGACTATTTCCTCAATAATATCCTCCAGTGTGACTATTCCCTGCCAGTCGCCATATTCGTCTATTACCAAAGCGAAATGTTGTCTGCGATTGCGGAATTCTAAAAGTTGGTCTCTTAAGTTGGTGATTTCTGGTACAAACCAAGGATCAGAGCATATTTCCAAGATAGAACGTATGGTAAGGTTATCACCATGTTCTCTTATCAATTTTATCAGGTCTTTTACGTGAAGTATTCCAATAATATTATCAGTTTGTTCTTTCCATATGGGAATGCGGGTATGCTGGGTTGATATGGCTTCTTCTATGAATTCATTTACCGGTAATTCACAATCAAGAGTTTGTACTTCTTTGCGGTGGATCATTATGTCTTTTATTTCCACATCGTTAAGATCTAGTATGCTACCAAGCATGTCACGATCTTGTTTTATTAGTTTTCCCTCACGATGTTGTAGTTCTATCGTACCACGTACTACGTCATTTCCAGCAAATACCATACTGTTTTTAGGGTTTTTCATTCCAAGAACGTTCATGAGTCTTATGATAATAAATTGGATGCTGATGGTAAGGGGGATAAATAAGCGCATTAACACAGCAAGGGGTGTAGAAAAAACAAGGGATACTTTCTCGGCGTTCTGGATAGCGTAAGTTTTTGGTAACACTTCACTAAATATTACAACTAGCAATGTCATTACTACTGTTACTATTAGAAGACCACTTCCATCACCAAACAGGCGGATGGCGAGTGCGGTGGCAAGCGCTGATGCGGCGATATTCACTGCGTTATTACTAAGCAGGATGGTGCTTATCATAGTTTCTTTTTGTTCTTTTATTTTATTTACTTTTTTTGCTTTTTTGTCGCCATTCATCATGAGTTGATATATACGCGCTCTCGATACTGCGGTAAGGGCGGTTTCAGCGGCTGAGAATAAACCAGAGAGGATTAATAATATAACTATTGTGATAAGGTAAAATATCAATTCATTATCCATAGAGGTCACTTTATTCTGATAACGCTTCTTGCAATGTTTTATATATTATATCGGGATTTACGTCACTTGCTATAAAGGCTTTGCCAATTCCTCTTGTAAGGATAAAGGTAAGGCGGTCGCCAACCGCTTTTTTGTCTCTGCTGAAATGTTCCATAATTTTATTAATATCCCAGTTTTTTCTTATAGTTAGTAAGGAAGTATTTAGTCCTATGTCATTTAAGTGATTCTTTACTCTATTATAATCATCATCAGGACATATACCAAGTTTTACGGAAGCCTTAAAAGCAAGACTCATGCCAATAGCTACGGCTTCTCCGTGTAGTAATTCATCGCTATATCCGGTTTCTGCCTCAAAAGCGTGGGCGAAGGTATGGCCAAGATTAAGGAACGCTCTTATGTTCCTCTCTTTTTCATCAGCGATTACTATGGAGGCTTTCGCGCGGCAGCTTTTTACTATAGCCTCTTTTCTAAGTTCACTATTTCCTAAGAGCATTTCAGAAGCGTTTTTTTCCAGCCAGTTAAAAAACTCAACATCATTTATTAGCCCATATTTTACCACTTCCGCGTATCCTGAGGCTAGCTCCCTTTTATCAAGTGTATTTAAGGTTGATACGTCTGATAAAACCAGTATTGGTTGATGGAAACTACCAATAAGATTTTTACCGAAAGAAGAATTTATCCCTGTTTTGCCACCAACAGAACTATCTACTTGCGAAAGTAGGGTTGTTGGAATCTGAATGAAATTAACCCCGCGTAGTAGGACGCTGGCGGCAAACCCTGTTATATCACCAACAACACCACCACCAAGTGCGATTAGGGTTGTTTTCCTATCTGGATTTTGCGCGAGAAGATCTTCTATAAGTTTGTTGAATGAGGATAGGCTTTTGGTGGATTCTCCAGCGGGAACTACCAGTGAGCGGAAATTTATTTTTTCTTCCTCAAGAGAGTTAGATAGTCTGTGCAAATACAGCTTTGCCACATTTTCGTCACTGACTATTATTACCTGATTATTTTTAAGGAGGGGTGATATATATTTTCCAACTTTATTTATCAGGCGATCACCAACTATTATGTCGTAATTATGATGGGCTATATTTAGTTGTATTTTTTCGGTCATTATTTTTAACTTTACTTGGTTGTTTGGTTGCGAGCATGCCAGTTTTTTAGCTCTTCAATGATTCCTACCACTACTGACTCATGAGTTCCAGTATCGCTATCCACTGTAATATCGGCTTTTTCATAAATTGGATATCTTTGTTGCATAAGTTTTTTTAGTATTTCATTTTTATCACCGGTTTTAAGAAGAGGGCGGTTGTCTTTTCTTGATACTCTTTCAAGCAATATCTCAAAACCGGCTCTAAGCCATACTGATGTTGAGTTGTTTTTTATAATTTCACGTATGTGAGGTTGGATGAAAGCACCGCCTCCGGTTGCTATAATACATGGCTCAGAGCTAATTAATCTTGATATTACACGCTGCTCAAGATCACGAAAAATCTCCTCACCATAACTTTCAAAAATATCTGATATACTACATCCGGCGGCTTCTACTATCTCATTGTCAGAATCTATGAATTGTATGCCAAGAGAGGCAGCTAGTCTGCGTCCGACTGTGGATTTTCCCGCGCCCATAAGTCCGACTAGAACTACCGGCTTTGAGATAAAATCAGGAGCTTTATTTTCAGGCTGTTTGGTCATTTAGTTATTAAAAGCTTATTGATTATATTATAATATTTTTTTTATTGTCATCCCTGTAAAAGTCAAATAATTCGGTGTCAGATTTTGTAATCTGTTTCATGTTATATTTTTTCCAATAAGATGAGAAGGAGTTTTTCCATTTGCGGCGGAGTGAGGTCTTGCGTAGTTGTAGTAAGTCATATACTCGAACACTTCATTTTTGAGCTGGTCTAGCGAGTCGAATACCATTTCACGCAGCAAATCTTCTTCTATTGTTTTCCAGAATCTCTCTATTTTTCCGTTAGTTTGTGGTCTGTAAGGTTTAGTTCGGCGATGTTTTATTTTAAGTTCAAAAAGCAGACGCATAAAAGGATTTTTCTTAATAGTTGCTGGATCGTTACTACCACTGCCAAACTCTGAACCATTATCCGTTAGTATCTCAACAAAATCAAAACCAAACTCTTTCTTGAATAAATTAAGTAGCTTCATTGTAGAAAACATCACATTTAGCGATGTAACTTCAGGAATAACCTCACACCACGCTAGAGAAGTTTTATGGTCAATCAGCCCCACCAGATAATAACGTTTATTATCACCGGAAATCATGCCTTTGGGTAGGTAATGGCAATCTATATGCCCTAGCTCACCGGCTTTTTCTTTGATAATCTTGCGTTTTTCTTCCATCATTCTTGGCTGCAATCTGTTAAATCCATGTTTTTTGCTTATATTATAAATAGTGCTAGGACAAGGACGAGTTTCATGTTCAGAAATCTGTAAATCAGCATGTATCTCAAAACGATTCAAACCTTTTTGCCGTAAGCCTATAATCTGTTGTTCTATATGAGGTAAAATTCTCCTAGTTTTATATTTAGCACCGCGTTTTTGAGGCAATAATTCTAATTTAGAACCACTACTTTTGTAACGATTATAGTATTTTATGAAATTCTGACGGGTTAGATTATGAAATTTATAAAATTCACTGACAAAACAAAATCTTGTGTGTCGCTTTGCCTTAATTAATTCATATTCCGAACATAAAAACTCCATCCGCTTTATTGTGCTTGACTCAAGAACTCTGTCCTTGCCACTGCGTAATTCTTGTTTGCTCATGCGTTGCCTCATTTATAAAGTTTGACTCAATTAGTGACTTTACAAAATCTGACACCGAATTATTTGACTTTTACAATCCCGAGCTTAGTAGAGGGATCTTGGTTATCCAGCTCTATCATTATACTATCAGCAGGATGATCAAAATGTAAATAACCCTCATATTCATTCAGGATGACATAACAGTTCTGTTATTGTAATTTATAGTTATTCCAGATGTAAACTTCCAGTTTTTATTTGATTAGCCATTATGAAAAGCAACAGAGAAGATGAGAATTTACTAGAGCAATTTTTAGAAATGATGGTCTCGGAAAGAGCGATAGCAGGCGGAACTTTGCTTGCTTACAGGCGAGATCTTTCGGATTTTCTACGTTACTGTTTGGAAAAAAAAGAGAAAATATTGCGGATTTCAAGTAATAAAATAGAGAAATTTTTGGCTTCTCTTTCTAGTGATGGGATGAGCACGCCGACGATTGCCAGAAAATTATCCGCCCTTCGCCAGTTTTTTTCTTTTCTTTATAGTGAGAATTATCGTTCTGATGACCCGACCATAACCATAGAGACACCAAAATTACCTAAAAGGCTGCCTTCCACTTTAAGTAAGGAGGAGGTGCTAGCACTGATACATACCGCTATTATTGATGAATCTGCGCAGTCAGTAAGATTATACGCTATGTTGGAGCTTATTTATGGGGCGGGGTTACGGGTTTCTGAGTTGGTGAGTCTTAAACTTTCAGCACTTAAAGTAAGTGAGAATAGTAAGCAGGTAAAAGCTGATTTCATTATAGTTAAGGGTAAAGGAAATAAAGAGAGGATAGTTCCAATAAATAATAGTACTCGCATAGCGCTTAACCGTTATCTTGAGGTGAGGGATGGATTTCTTCAGGAAAAAGAAAAATCAGTATGGTTGTTTCCTTATCACCGCGCGGATGGATATATAACCCGTCAGCAATTTGGTGTTATGTTAAAGGAATTAGCTATTAATGCGGGTATTGATCCACAAAAAATATCACCACATACGTTGCGTCACTCTTTTGCTACGCATTTGCTTGAGGGAGGAGCGGATCTGAGGGTAATACAGGAGTTGCTTGGACATAGTGATGTTTCAACCACCCAGATATATACACATGTCGCCGCTGATAGATTGTCAAAACTGGTACGTGAGCATCATCCTCTAGCAAGAAGTAAGAGTTTAAAGGAGTTGGAGAACTGAGGATTCAGGGAATAGGGGCTAGAGCTATCCCCATTGACGAATATCGCCAGTATCAATATGTATAAAGCTAGATTCTGGGTAATAGCCAACGCCACCGAATTTCATGTCAATAGCGGCTTTTCTTAGACGCGATAGGCTTACACCTTCTATATTTACGTCAATAGCGCGTCCTTGCATATGTAAGCTCTTTTTCGCTACCCCACTGCTGGTGCGGCGTAATTTAGCGTTGGTTTTTGGAGAGCGATAACCAGATATTATCTGAAAAGGTTTTTTAGAGTCCAGCTTAGCGTGTAGGGCAAAAAGATGGTTAAGCAGGTTAACGTCAATGCGAGCGACCTCATCGGTACGGTGGTCTCGCAATATATGGTTTATTTCTGACAACGTGCTTTTGATATAGCGACCATTTTCCCAATAGGTGAATTTTGCCATTTCCCCTGTATGTAAATTCTCAAAGGCAAGGAAACGTGAACTGTGATACAAGCTACGTTTAGATTTACGTGAAATACCAGCGAGCAATTGTTCTGGAACAAGCGCCAGTCCGGCTACAGAAGCGGTTCCTATAATAAGGTTACGGCGGCTTATTGCCATTTTTTCAGTTGAATTATCCATATTTTTAACAACTACGCAAACTAAGAAACAATAATCAAGGCACATGACTAACTTATGTCATTATGACTTGCAAGGATAAATATCGGGTTAAATATCAGTGAAAAAACAATTAAAATATATCTATAATTGCCTATTATTCTCCTGATATTGCGTTATTATCAAGCTTTTCAGTCTCTTCAGCGATGGTTTGCTTTGCCTTAGCTGAAAGCTGGATGTTCAGTTCTCTTAGCTGTTTTTCATCCGCTATATTAGGAGCTTGCATCAGCAGATCCTCAGCTTTCTGATTCATTGGGAAGGCGATGACCTCACGGATATTTGGCTCATCGGCGAGTAGCATTACGATACGGTCAATACCCGGTGCTATTCCACCATGTGGTGGTGCGCCAAATTTGAAAGCGGAGATCATGCCGCCAAACTGGTTATCAACTTCTTTCGCGCTATATCCGGCTATCTCAAAGGCTTTATACATTAATTCTGGCTTGTGGTTACGGATAGCACCGCTGGAAAGCTCAATACCGTTGCAGACAATATCATACTGATAGGCCAGTATTGCCAGTGGATCTTTGTTTAGTAGAGAGTCCATTCCGCCCTGTGGCATAGAGAAAGGATTATGGCTGAAGATGATTTTTTTCTCTTCCTCGTCATACTCAAAATATGGAAAATCAACAACCCAGAGGAATTTGAAAACGTCTTTTTCCAGCAAGTCTAGTTGCTCACCAAGATGGTTACGGATAAAACCCGCGAGCTTTGCTGCTTCCAGCTCACTACCGCTTGAAAAGAACACAGCGTCTCCATCTTTGATTCCGGTGGTTTGTTTGAGTTCTTGTAATTTTTCCTCGTTAAGGAATTTAGCGATAGGGCTTTTTGCCTGTCCATCTCTTTCAAAAATTATATAGGCAAGACCTTTCGCGCCAAGTGTTTTGGCGTATTCAATCATATTATCAAAAAAGCTGCGTGGCTTTTCAGCGCAGTTTGGTGCTGGAATCGCTCTTACCACACCACCGCCTTCAATTACCTTATTAAATATTCCGAATCCGGAACCTTTCCACACATCAGTTACGTCGCTAAGTAAGATAGGATTACGCAAATCCGGTTTGTCGCTACCGTATTTTAGCATGGCTTCCTTATAGGTAATACGAGGGAAAGGAGCCGGAGTTACTTTTTTATCGCTAAACTTGGTGAATATATCGTGGAGTACCGGTTCAATCGCCGCGAAAACATCATCTTGAGTGGCGAAGGACATTTCCATATCAAGTTGATAAAACTCACCTGGTGAGCGGTCAGCGCGACCATCCTCATCACGGAAGCAGGGAGCTATCTGGAAATATTTATCAAAGCCAGATACCATCAACAACTGTTTGAATTGTTGCGGGGCTTGCGGTAGGGCATAGAATTTACCCGGATGGATACGTGATGGCACCAGATAGTCTCTCGCTCCTTCCGGTGAGGAGGCGGTAAGAATTGGGGTTTGGAACTCGGTAAAGTCTTGTTCGGTCATTTTGTTGCGGATAGAAGAGATAACCTGAGCGCGTAGCATGATGTTTTTGTGGACCTTCTCACGGCGCAAATCAAGAAAGCGGTATTTAAGGCGGGTTTCCTCTGGGAATTCACGGTCAAGATTTACTTGTAATGGTAGGGTTTCTGCCGCTGACTCAACTATACAACTATCTACCGCTACTTCTATTTCTCCAGTTGGTAAGGAGTTATTGATAGTTTCCGCCGCTCTTTCCACTACCTCACCATCAATAGTTATTACGCTTTCAAGGCGGACATCTGACAGAGTGTCAAATGACTTATCACCTTGTGACGCGACCAGTTGAGTTATTCCATAATGGTCACGTAGATCCACAAATAGGAGGTTGCCGTGATCACGTTTGCGGTGAACCCAGCCAGAAAGCTTTACGGTTGTTTTTACGTCTGATTTTCTTAATTGTGAGCAATTATGGGTACGGAAAACATGCATAGTTCTATATTTCTATTAGTTAGTTTTTAGTTGGTTGTAAACCATGCTAACTAATGGTTTTTTACTGTAAGGTCAAATGTTTATAAGATATTTACGTGACTTTACCCTTATTTTTATAGCATAGTGGTGAAGTTGCGTTAAAATCTTTACATAAATAAGTAATTATGATAATTATTCTTAATAGAAAAAACATAAGGTTTTGCAGGGGTTATTGATAGTTATGGATGTTCTACCAACTAAATTGGCTAATTCAACAGTGATTCAGGATATGGCGGAGGAGTCACAGGCTGCTGATAGGATAATATCACAGCTTTCGGGTAAGCCCATAATAGGTACGTCTGGTGATGAGCATCACAGGTTGAATCCACTTAACGTACAGTTTCAGGTGAGTATGACTGCCGATGGTAATGGCGATGAGCTATCCATCAAGATATTACAGACTGACCGGCATCATCCTTCTATGGTTTATGATACTATAAAGCAAGAGTTAGCTAGTATGCCTGAGCTTTCCGCTCATACTCCGAAGGCCTATAATAAGAGTTGTGACCATAGTCCGGAAAGTGGGCTGATGACGATACGTTATGAACTTCCGAAGGAAGGGGCGGATCACATAATCCACGCACTCTCTGAAAATGCTCCAAAGGTAGAGAATCCTTATTCTAACTTGCCATCGCCGCAGCTTGAAAAGCAACCAACAACTGTTGAGGCGGGCTATCCGCAGCGTAGCGTTTAGTTTTTTTCGTGATTTTGAATATTCACGTTGTACCAAATTCTTCAAATAACCAGATTGTTGGCTGGGTAGGTAGTGATAATTGTAGGGAAATCAAGATAAAAATAGCGGCACCACCGGAAGATGGTAAAGCTAATAAAGCGCTGATAAAGTTTTTGAGTAAGAGGTGGAGAATAGCTAAGTCTGATATTGAAATTACTGGCGGATTTACTTCAAGACATAAAAAGTTGCAAATTAACTCTGAGATTACAGAAGATTTTATTTGTTGAACTATTTGTCCATCTTTATTTCGCTGTTAATAGCGATACGGTTGAAACTTGTTCTTTTGGTGAAAGGGTGCAATGGGTCAGAGCTGTTTAGTATCTCGCCTTCGCCAGATAGGCGATTGCCACCAAAGCCCATGCCAAAGGCGGGTGTTCCTGTGCCTTTTGGAGAATTTATTAGGGTGTGTCCGGCCTTATTACTATGGGCGAATATCTCAGCTTCTTGTTGGCTCTGAGTATAAAATCCGTTTACCAGACCAGCGTTTTCCGGTTCATTTAGTAATTCTACCGCTTCACTAAAATCGTCGTAACTAACAATAAAAATTAGTGGTGCGAAAGTTTCTTTATGCATAATAGCTGATTGCTTAGACATTATTGCAAGTGAAGGCTCAACATAATAAGCGCTGGGATATTTTTCTTTAAGCAGACGACCACCAGCGAATATCTCGCCACCCTCAAGAATTGCTTGTTTTTTAGATTTCTCAAAATTTAGGAAACTTTCCTCATCTATTAAACAGCTATAGCCATACTTATTGGACTCACCGGTAACTGGGCTAATTATTTCGTTAGTGGAAAGAAAATCTGTTATTTTTTGTTTCAGTAGCGAAATAGTTTTTTCGCATATATCTTTATGTACTATTAGGCGGCGAGTGTTAGTACAGCGTTGCCCGCTGGTAGCTAAAAATGATAAGGTAATAGCGTTTATTGACCAGCTCAGATGTTCATCGCTCATTTTATTAGATATTATAACACCATTATTACCACCAAGCTCTAATATTGGAGGTATGTTGTTATTTTCTTTTTGCGCTAGAGTATTCTTTATGCCTTGACCCATGGCGACGCTGCCGGTCGCGCTTATCATATCTATTTGTTCGTGGGCGACTAGTCTTTGCCCTATATCTCTACCGCCTATTATAATATTTAGTAAATCACTATATTCCTTCATTACTTTATCAAATATCTCTTTGACGGCGGCAGCGATCATCGGGGTTTTTTCCGATGGTTTCCAGATAACAGCGTTACCGGCAAGTAGGGCGGGGGCGATAGTCCAGTAAGCGACCGCTAACGGAAAATTAAATGAGGTGATAAGACCAGCTATACCAACCGGTGGTCGTTCTTTTATTCTTATCATACCGTTTAGATCAGCAAGCTTGCTATCATCTATAGTTTTTTTAAGAATTGACGCGGCACCATCTATTTCCGCCGCCGCTTCTTTCGCGGTCTTTCCGGCATCGTAAACTATTATATCAATAAGCTCTTGCCTTTTCTCGGTGATTGCTGAGCTTAAAGTAAGTAAAAACTTTTCTCTGTTACCGCGTGACTCTCCAGCCCATTCTTTCTGGGCAGAAATTGCCTGCTTTATTTTATAAGCCAGCGTCTTACCATTATCAGCCTCAAGCTCGGCTATTTTTTCACCATCACACGGTGACGTGACGACAAGTTTCTCATTCTCCACTTTACCACCTATATTTTGTCCGAATTTTCTGAGTATAAGATAGTTATATACCACCCATCCAAGTTTTTCTGGTGAAGTTGTGCTGTGCCTCAATAAGCCTTACTGTTCCGGTTTTTGAGCGCATTACTATTGAGTGAGTGGTAGCTCCACCGTTAAAACGACGTACACCACGTAACATAGAGCCGTCAGTAACGCCACTTGCGGCGAACATAACATCACCGCTTGCCATATCCTCTAAGTTATATTTGCGTGATAAGTCATCTATTCCCATGCGTTTAGCGCGCTCTTTTTCTGTGTCTTCGGTAAAGAGAAGCCTTCCTTGCATTTGCCCGCCGATTGAGCGCAGAGCCGCCGCCGCTAGCACTCCTTCCGGCGCGCCACCAATACCAACATACATATCAACACCAGTGTTTGGACGAGAGGTTGCTATCACACCGGCAACGTCGCCATCAGTGATAAGTTGGATTCTAGCTCCAGCCTCACGAGTTTTGGCGATTAGTTCCTTGTGGCGATCACGATCCAGTATAACCACCACTAAATCGGAAATTTCACATTTTTTGGCTTTCGCCAAGCTTTTTAAGTTCTGTTGTGGAGAATTATCTAGATCAACTACTCCTGCTGGTAGACCACCACCAACAGCTATTTTACTCATATAGACATCTGGCGCGTGTAAGAATCCTCCTTTTTCCGCCATAGCGATAACGGTAAGTGAGTTAGCGCCGCCATGCGCGCAGATGGTGGTTCCTTCTAGCGGGTCAAGCGCTATATCTATTTTTGGACCAGTTCCGGCGGCGTTTCCAACCTTCTCGCCGATATAAAGCATCGGAGCTTTATCACGTTCACCCTCACCGATAACTATGGTGCCGTCAATTGACAGGCTGTTAAGAGCGTCACGCATCGCGCCGACCGCTGCTTTATCAGCATCCTTTTCCTTGCCTTTTCCCATCCAAGCGAAGCTGGCTAGGGCGGCGGCCTCAGTAACCCGCACCGCCTCAAGGGCGAAGTTGCGATCAGTCCAGAAATTTTCCTGTTCTTTAGTTTCTTTGCTATTTTTTTTCATGATATTACCTATAGGGTTCATGTTATATTCCTGATATTAAAATGTTACTGTTTATGAACGGATAGGCAACATAATCCAGATTTTCGCTAAAACCAAGAATTATCTGTTAATGTGGCTAAATAAGGTGGATTATCTGGAAATTACAGCGAGATTATTTTCGGTTGATTTTACTTTGTCAGACCATTTTTCTTTATCGCCACCATCAAATGTATTATCATGGGCTTTTACCATATTATCAACATCTTTGGAATCAATACCAAACATTTTTCCAAAGCTTTTAGTGGCTGGTATAAACACGTGTTCGCTGGTAAATTTATCTACCTTATAGGCTTGTCTTGGAAATAAAGAACGCCCTCCCATCACAAGGGCGGCTGTTCCAACAGACCCGCCCGCTTTTGCCGTCAGTAGCTTCCACATGGGTATTGTTTTATCAAGATGTTTCATGATGGCTACGTTAAGACCAGCGGCAGATGCTGACCATACCACAGCCTGAGGGAGATGTTCCATTTCATAATTATAAATTGAGTCAACTCTATTTTTATATTCTTTAGACTTAAGATTTACCCCATGTTCCTCTGCCCAATGCTTCGCTCCCTGTTCGGCTCCGAAGTAAAAAATATCCCCTACTATTGGCTCAGCTAATTTCCTGATTTTTTGCATAACGCTTGGGAGTATACGTTGCATGGCTATTGTAATAGGAACAGCGCCAAAATCCCCAGCGAACTCGCCTATGGCAATGTTACGATCCGATGGGTTTTCCCTTAGTCTTTTAAGGGTGGAGGAGGTCAGCCCTATGTCAAGCCAGTCAGTAGCGGTGCACACTAGCGCGTGATTTATGGTATAGGCGACATCCTCCGCCTTTTGTTTGGCGGTTTTTTCTATTTCTATCTGTTTTGCTGTTTTGTCGCTCATCGTTTGGTGTTTATGGTGTTGTTAATTGTTGTAATTATAATGCATATTAATAGTAATTCATATGGTTACAATAAATCATCCATTATTTATTGTAAATGAGAATCATTATCAATTAAAAATATATGCCCTATAAATGATGTGCGGTTTCATGTTTCTCAGCCATTATTTTATCAACGAATGATTTATATTTTTCGCCGTTTTTCCCATATGTTACACAAATCAAAATAATCCGATTATATAATGTAACATTCCCCTGTAATATTGAGTATTAAATTTTTGTGACAACGGTTTGTGTTATAGTTATAGGGGCATACGGGCATTTTATAAAGATTTTCACCACTATACTAAATATTGTGACTTGAAGTTAATTACTTATTCTAATAACTAGATTGTCTGGCAGTACATAACCTAAAATCAAAGATTCTATAAGGAACAAATAATGGCTTCATATCAGTATGTTTATGTAATGAAAGAACTTTCCAAGAGTTATGCTGGTGGTAAGGAGGTGCTTAAGAATATTTATCTGTCATTTTACCCAGGAGCTAAGATCGGGGTTTTAGGGCCGAACGGCGCTGGTAAATCCACATTACTTAAGATAATGGCGGGTCTTGATAAGGATTTTTCTGGTGAGGCGTGGTCTGCTGAGGGAGCTAAGGTTGGCTATTTGCCGCAAGAGCCGAAGCTGGATGAGTCAAAGGATGTGATGGGAAATATTATAGACGCGCTTGGTGAGCAGAAGGAGCTGTTGGACAAATTCAACGAGGTGTCTAATAAGCTTGCTGAGGTCACTGATGATGATGAGATGATGAAGCTAATAGAAGTACAAGGCGAGCTTCAAGAGAAGATAGACGCTAGCGGTGGCTGGGATATTGAGCGGGATATTGAGATAGCGATGGACGCTTTGCGTTGTCCGCCGAAAGACGCTGATGTAAGCAAGATTTCTGGTGGTGAGCGTAGGCGGGTGGCGTTGTGTAAGTTGCTGTTGGAAAAGCCGGATTTGTTGTTGCTGGATGAGCCGACCAACCATTTAGACGCGGAGTCGGTGGCGTGGCTTGAGCATTATCTGAAGGAGTATAAGGGAACGGTGGTCATGATTACCCACGACCGTTATTTCCTTGATAATGTAACTGGTTGGATTCTGGAGCTGGATAGAGGTTCTGGTATACCATATGAGGGGAATTATTCCGCTTATCTTGAACAAAAACAAAAACGTTTGGCTCAAGAGGAGAGGGAGGAAAACGCTCGTCAGAAAAGACTATCATCAGAGCTTGAATGGATAAGGCAGGGAGTTAAGGCAAGGCAGGCGAAAAGTAAAGCCCGTATCGCCGCTTATGAGGATTTGCTGGCTCAGGGGACTAAGTCTCAGGTTGGAGTAGCGCAGATTGTCATACCTAATGGGCAGCGGCTTGGTAATTTGGTAATTAAAGCTGAGAATATTTCTAAGGCTTTTGGTGATAAGCTGCTTATTGATGGGCTTTCTTTTGACTTACCGGCTGGTGGTATTGTTGGAGTGATTGGACCTAACGGCGCTGGTAAAACTACCTTATTTAAGATGATAACCGGAGTGGAAACTCCTGATAGTGGAAGTTTCAAGGTAGGGGACTCAGTAGTTCTTGGTTATGTTGACCAGTCACGTGACGCGCTTAAGGACAGCAATACGGTATGGCAGGAAATATCCGGCGGTGATGAGGAAATCTCACTTGGTGGCAAGCTGGTAAAATCCCGTGCTTATTGTTCTAGTTTTAATTTTAAGGGTTCGGATCAACAGAAAAAAGTTGGCTCTCTCTCTGGCGGTGAGCGGAATCGTGTGCATCTGGCGAAGATGCTGAAAAAAGAGCATAATGTGTTGTTGCTGGATGAGCCGACCAATGATCTGGACGTGGAAACTTTGCGCGCGCTGGAGGACGCTCTTGCTGATTTCGCTGGTTGTGCGGTTATAATATCGCATGATCGCTGGTTCCTAGATCGTATTGCTACGCATATATTAGCGTTTGAGGGAGACTCACATGTGGAATGGTTTGAGGGTAACTACGAAGCCTATGAGGCTGATCTTAAGCGTCGTCTTGGTGTGGATACTCTTACCCCCACCAAGATAAAATACCGCCCGATAAGCAGGGGGTAGAGTAGTAGACAGCCATATACACCCATGGCGATTGCATTTGGGTATCAGGCACTGAACATGACACTGTCATGCCGTCTTTATGGCGGCATCCGGTTGTAAAAAGCAGAGCTTTTCACTGGATTGTTCTTGCAACCCACCAGACCCCGCAATAAATGCGGGGTTGTAAAAGTCAAATAATTCGGTGTCAGATTTTGTAATCTGTTTCATGTTATATTTTTTCCAATAAGATGAGAAGGAGTTTTTCCATTTGCGGCGGAGTGAGGTCTTGCGTAGTTGTAGTAAGTCATATACTCGAACACTTCATTTTTGAGCTGGTCTAGCGAGTCGAATACCATTTCACGCAGCAAATCTTCTTCTATTGTTTTCCAGAATCTCTCTATTTTTCCGTTAGTTTGTGGTCTGTAAGGTTTAGTTCGGCGATGTTTTATTTTAAGTTCAAAAAGCAGACGCATAAAAGGATTTTTCTTAATAGTTGCTGGATCGTTACTACCACTGCCAAACTCTGAACCATTATCCGTTAGTATCTCAACAAAATCAAAACCAAACTCTTTCTTGAATAAATTAAGTAGCTTCATTGTAGAAAACATCACATTTAGCGATGTAACTTCAGGAATAACCTCACACCACGCTAGAGAAGTTTTATGGTCAATCAGCCCCACCAGATAATAACGTTTATTATCACCGGAAATCATGCCTTTGGGTAGGTAATGGCAATCTATATGCCCTAGCTCACCGGCTTTTTCTTTGATAATCTTGCGTTTTTCTTCCATCATTCTTGGCTGCAATCTGTTAAATCCATGTTTTTTGCTTATATTATAAATAGTGCTAGGACAAGGACGAGTTTCATGTTCAGAAATCTGTAAATCAGCATGTATCTCAAAACGATTCAAACCTTTTTGCCGTAAGCCTATAATCTGTTGTTCTATATGAGGTAAAATTCTCCTAGTTTTATATTTAGCACCGCGTTTTTGAGGCAATAATTCTAATTTAGAACCACTACTTTTGTAACGATTATAGTATTTTATGAAATTCTGACGGGTTAGATTATGAAATTTATAAAATTCACTGACAAAACAAAATCTTGTGTGTCGCTTTGCCTTAATTAATTCATATTCCGAACATAAAAACTCCATCCGCTTTATTGTGCTTGACTCAAGAACTCTGTCCTTGCCACTGCGTAATTCTTGTTTGCTCATGCGTTGCCTCATTTATAAAGTTTGACTCAATTAGTGACTTTACAAAATCTGACACCGAATTATTTGACTTTTACAGGGGTGACATTGTATCCAAATGCGATTGCTATGTTGCTTCCCCCTACCAAAAATTGAATCATTACTCTCTTCAATTTCTGACTACCCCGCAAGGGGGGAACAGAATAGTAGCAGTAGGTTGGGAATATCTTAGACGCAGTTCAGGTTTCTTAGCTTCCTTTACCATTTTTCCCTTTTTCTAGTTCGTTTATTTGAGCGGTTTTTACTTGTTCAGTACTAGTTCCTGGTGTTTTTTCATATTTTTCCTTTAGACCTGCGATAACTTGTCTTACCTCTTCTGGACTGAGTTCTTTCAAGATATTTTCTGTCGTTTTAATAACTTTACCTACTTTCTCTCCGGCTTTTTCCTGCTCCTTTCTTTCGGCAATAATCTGTTTCGCACCTGTATCTATTTGTTTGGTTAATTCATTGATTCTTTTTGCTTGTTCATCTGGAGTTAAATGTTCTGTAGCATTTTTCAGGCTTTCTATAGTTTGGTTTACTATTCTGGCTTCAATCTGTTTTTGTAGTTGATCTACAGATTCCTGATTGTCGGGAACTTCTAGTTTTAACCTAAAACTACTGTTGGTTTGGTTTTGATTAATATTTATTTTTATATCTTTATCACTACCTGTCCTTGCATTTGTTATTCTGTTCCTAATAAATTCTTGTAGATGAGAGGAATTACTTCCATTTACGCTTGACGAGGTGATTTGTTCTGACTCTATAGTCAGTATTCTTTGTCTGTCCTCTACTTCTTCCTTTTTGACACTAATATCGGACTCGCGAAGACCAGTGATTTTTTTAACTTGTTTTAGTATCTCATCGGCATAAGATTTTGTTTCTGTATTAGCTTGTTGCTCGCTCATAAATTTATTCCTTTATTTAGTGAAATTTCAACTTACTGGTGATATTAACAGAGATGTACAATAATTAAAGTTAAGAAAATGTTACAGTTAACATTTTCTGGACATGAGCTAACTAATTGTTTTTTAGGAGTATTTTTTTGAGGATTTTATGCGTTGGATTGATATAAGAGAAATAGCTATCCGTCTGGAAGAGTTATATCCGGATATGGATAATGTAAATTTGCGTTTTACCGATCTTCGGGAATGGATCGTCACTTTGCCGGAATTTAACGATAGCCCTGATGGTTGTAATGAAAAGATACTGGAAGCCATACAGATGGCGTGGATAGATGAGAGAGATTAGCGCAAAGTGTCATGCCTAGTAATATTAGTGAATTAAGTTGTTTTTTAGCTAGTGAGAAGAAAACGCAAGAGTTAGCGGTGGATATAGCCACTTTATGTAAAGCTGGTGATACCATATTGCTTTATGGTGATGTTGGTAGTGGTAAGACAAGTTTTGCTAGAGCTTTCATAAAAGAGATTACTGGATTACAGGGAAATATCGCGAGCCCTACTTTTAATCTATTATCAACTTATCCGTTGTCGGATGGCGATGCGGAGGTTTGGCATTGTGATCTTTACCGTCTTAAGAATAGCGCGGAAGTTACAGAGCTTGGAATTGAAGAGGCTTTGGAAAACCATATAGTGCTGGTTGAGTGGCCGGAATTAATAGAAAGTATGGTGTCGCCAGATTCTCTTATAATAAATTTATTTGTTGATGGGGTAGGGCGTAGAGTTGTTATTTCCACAAGCGATGTTTGGATGGACAGATTAAAAAAAGTTGAGTATCTGGAAGTTTATAATGGTTAGACAAAAGCAGATAGAGGAATTTTTGGGTAATACCGAATTCGCTGGAGCGGATATTGTGCCACTAGCTGGTGACGCTTCGGCTCGCCGCTACGCTCGTGTTATGGCGGGTGGCACGCAGGCTATGGTGATGGATAGTCCAGTTGGTAGTCTCGAGAATTTCGCTGCTTTTATAAAGATAGCTGAATATTTACGGCAAGTAGGTTATAGCGCGCCAGCTATATTCGCTCGGGACACGGATAAAGGGTTTTTGTTACTTGAGGATTTTGGTGATAACAGCTTTACTTCAATTATAGCAAACTCAGTAGGTGATTCGGAGAGTACCATGTATGAGTCAGCGATAGAGGTTTTGGCTTGCTGGCATAACTCAGCTATGAAAATAGATTCAGTGCCGCTATATGATGATGAGTTGTATTTAAGAGAGGTATCTTTATTTCCAGATTGGTTTTTGGTGAAATCGCTTGGAAAAGAAAAGGTCGCTATGCTGCGTAATGAGTATATGGGTATATGGTCTGATATATTAGGCAAATTCTCTCTACAAAAAAATACTCTGGTACACAGGGATTATCATGCTGATAATTTGATGTGGCTTGAGCGGCGCAGTGGTACGGACAAGGTTGGTTTGCTTGATTTTCAGGACGCGGTTATGGGAGACGCGGCTTATGATGTGGTGTCATTGCTAGAGGACGCGCGGCGAGATGTTGGCGCTAATCTAGCGGAAGATATGGTCAAACTATATCTTGATAAGACTGGGATTGACGCTGATTATTTTCACAATGCCTATGATGTTTTAGGGGCGCAGCGCAACAGTAAGATTATAGGTATTTTTACCCGTCTTGCGGTGCGTGATGGTAAAGAACATTATCTTAAAATGCTGCCACGTGTGTGGAAGTATTTAGAGCGTGATTTGCGAAATCCATTACTTGCCGATTTGCGGGTATGGCTTGAACAGTATGTGCATAATGATAGCGGGCTTATATAGTATTATGGGGATTTTATGAGTAAAAGCCAAATGCCAAAAAAAGCCATGATTATGGCCGCTGGATTTGGCACCAGAATGCGCCCGCTCACTAATGATATGCCGAAACCGTTAGTGCCGGTTAATGGTAAGCCGCTTATAGATTACTCTTTGGAATTTTTTGCTAAGCAAGGTATTGAGGATGTTGTGATAAATACCCATTATCTGGCGGATATGTTGGAAGATTATCTTCATTCTAAGAGTTCGCCGCCTAAAATTATTATATCCAGAGAGCAAGAGGTTCTTGAGACCGGAGGTGGAATAAAGAACGCTCTTAGTATCTTAGGTGATTCTCCCTTTTTTGTAATTAACAGTGACGTGATTTGTATTAATGGTAATGTTCTTGCTTTGCAAAGAATGTGGCAGACTTGGGATGATAGCGAGATGGACGTTTTGCTACTTTTACATAAAGTAGAAGACGCTGTTGGCTATAACGGTAAAGGGGATTTTTTTGTAGAAGATAATGGACAATTGAAGAGACGAGGAGAGTGTAATACCGCTCCTTATGTTTTTACTGGTGTACAAATAATTCATCCAAGAATTTTTGATGATTCACCAAGTGTCGCTTTTTCGCTTAATGTGCTTTATAATAAAGATATAAGCCGGATAGGAGCGATAATTCATGATGGTAACTGGTTGCATATAGGTAGTATGGCTGAACTAGAGCAAGCGGAAGAGTGGCTTAAAATCAATCAACAGTAATACACTACGTATTATTTAAGGCCACGGACATTTGAATGGTGGTATCCCATTGACAATAGACTCAGCGTTGTCGTGTGCTAATTTTCCTTCATTGTCAGCCGCTGTTTGCGCGGCTATAGCAGCGGCTATAGCATCATTAATTTGTTTTTCTATAGCTGGATCTGTTGGGTCGGTTCCGCCAAGACCTACACCTACGGCAACACCAGCTAGTGTTGAGCTTTGTAGTGCATTTATAGAATTTTGTAGATTATCAAATGCCGTTACAACAATTTCGTTAAGATTTTTTATAGTAATCGCAAGTGGTCCCAATTCGTTATAAGCCGCTAGTTCTGCAGGTGTTGGGTTGTCAGCGTCAGCGTCCTCTAAAATATCATCCAGTTGATCTATCCGAGCTTGATTAGCGTCTACAAAGCTTT
Source organism: Rickettsiales bacterium (assembly GCA_041396965.1). Classification (NCBI taxonomy): domain Bacteria; kingdom Pseudomonadati; phylum Pseudomonadota; class Alphaproteobacteria; order Rickettsiales; species Rickettsiales bacterium. Next base: position 1,780,058 of record JAWKXN010000001.1, on the reverse strand, counting down.
GAAGGTTCGCGCTAGCTGTTTGCCAGTCTGAGTAATATTTATTTGTATCAGCTATATCAGAGTTAATTTCTGTTATGGCACCCTCAATAGGCGCGTTATAAGCTTTCGCGTCTGCTATTTCTTGGTTTCTTTGGTTTACCTCTGCAGTGTTTGTTTGAACGGAATTACAGCATGAACCAGTGAGATTGCCGTCTGTATCCACACATTGCAAAGTACAAGTATATGTTGGAGCTATTGGATCTGGAACTGGCATTATGAATCCTTGTAACCAGCTAGATGTAGTACTTCCCTGAGATATTCTTCCAGGAACTTGTACGTCTATTTGATGTTTTAACTTTGTATCAGCATCACGCGAAGTTACATCATGCTGAAGATAACCTTGCTGTACGCCAGCTAGTTTTGCGTTTACATCTGCTTCATAAGCCGTCTTTGCCGCATTGTACTGCGCTACTGTACAGGTGGTTCCAGGAACTGTTTTTGGACCAGGTAGTGATCCTTGAGATACCTGCTTGGTGCATACATCACCGCTAGGGAAACATTTTACATCTGCTGGGTCTGCTACAGTTTTGCAACCTGTCCACTCAGGACCGCACAGAGTAGCATCTGATATAGAACCAGCGCCAGCGCCTATGTAATCTTGTCTGTAAGATAATGGTGGATCATATCCAGCGTTTAGGCAGAAAGCAAAGGAATCAGAATCAAACTCCGCTGATTGAATGTTGTCACTATTAGAATCGATGAAAGGACATAGACGAAGATTTTCTGGGTCAGTTGGACGATAAATAAATACTGTACCCCAAGAACTGTTATCTGTGCCACCTAATACACAGTGAGTAAATTCTGGATCCTCGCATGAAGGTTGCCCATTAATTTGAGCAATTTGTGTTGTTCCCAACGTGCTTATATCATGAGTCGTTCCGGCGTTTGTTATTTTTTTTCTATCGTCTGGAACAGAATTTTTATATATGGTGCGTTTAACCCCATTACCCCAAGATAAACTACTACCAGTTATTGTTGGAAATTTACCTTCGTCCCAACTTTCAATCTGCACGAAATGAGTGGTGTCAGCCGCGTTATTGGTAGCTGGGTTGCCAGCCGCGATAGTATTGGCCTCTGCTACATAAGATATCCGTTTGATTCCGCCAAGTCTATAGATTATGATATCGCCCTTTTTAGCTTTATCCAGCCCAAAAGCAGAAATCTTCCTTTCAAACCCATTGTGGTTGCTATCAAATATGTAACCACGCCAACCGAGCGGCCAAGGCCATTGTTTGCCATCTTTAGTAGTGTAATTGCCGCCGGCTCTTGATAATACAAAATTCTCAGGACCTCCGTATTTGAATAATTTTTCGTAACGACCTATGCAGACAAGATTATGTCTTCTAGTGGTCCACATTTGATGACCCTTAAGCTCTTCCCATCCCCCAATTCTACCAATACGGGCACGTTGGGTAAGTGACTGGCTTGAAGAAAGAGTAGGAGCGTTATTAGTTTTTCCTGAAGAGCCAAATACCGTGTCAAGACCACCTGATATTATGCCGGATATTCCATCGCTAGTGCCAGCGATATTGATTTTATTCTGTAAATTGTTTGTTAGATCACCTATTTTGTTCTGTAAACCACTTACAGCGGTGCTAGGGAAATTAGTAACAGTAGTCAGAGCATTATTAGCTATATTAAGAGCGTCCTGCTTTGCTATAAGGTCACTTGCGGCTGTCTTGAAACTATCTACGGCATTCGAGACGTTTTGATTGCTAAGAAGGCTAGAATCGATCAGATCAAGATCACTGAGGTTAGTAATATTAGGTATTGCGCCACCAAGTAGCGTATTCAAACTGTTTTTTGCTAAATCAAATGCGCTAAGGGACTTATTTAAGGCGGTTTTCGCGTCATTAACAAGCTGCTGTACAGCTGGAATATTACCAATATATTGAGAAGCGTCATTTACAAGTTGCTGACCTTCTTGCAGCAGACTATCTTTTATCTTCGTCGCTTCGTTAAGTGCTGACTGCGCTGTATTATAAACTGACTGTGCGCTAGTTAAGTTTGCCAGTTTGGCGCTTGCGTCAGCGATGGCGGCATTAATGTCCCCAACAACATTTCCTGACTGAATGTCGTTTACGAGTTGCTCTGCTTGTTGATAGACATTTTGCGCGCTAGTTAAACTAGAGCTGGCACTATTGAACACCGTAAGAGAATTACTTACCATAGTATTAGCTGAGGTAGTCGCTGTATTCAAAGCATTACTTAAATCAGTGATGGAGGCATTGCCACTAATTAGCTGTTGAGCTATATTAGTTAGTTGATTTGTAGAAGAAGTAATTGAATTTATACCAGTTTTTAGAGGATTAGTTATACTGCTAATGGCACTTGTTACCTGAGTAGTGGCACTATTTATTATGTTAGTAGCTTCCGTCTGTACCTTGTTTATTATGTTAGTTGTTACATTAGATACTGCTGTGTTTAGCTTATCTTTTACAATGGTAGTTGCTTGGTCTACAGTAGTATTCAATAAACTTGAGAAAGAAGTATTGGTTATCCCACTTGTTCCATCTGGGTCAAGTACACCGTTTATCGTACCACTGAGGTTGCCGACTCCGGATAATAAGCTACTTGCCAACGAATTACTACTTCCAGATATTATGCTACTTATATCGGGAGAACTGGTTACTAGTCCAGATCCTAGAGAACTAAGTATGGAACCACCGTTTGTTGAACTACCTGATTGATTGCTAAGGTTTGCGACAATATTGCCAACACTGCCAGATCCACTAATGGAGCTTATAAAGTTGTTTACTATACCCCCGCCGGCTTTTTCAAGACCTGGCATAGCGTCATATAAATTACGTTCCTCGTGACCAACCCCTACAACAACATCATAGCTGCCGAGAGTATTTATAAAGCTGCCGCCATGCACAGGATTTCCGGCGGAAGTTCCAGTATCCCAGCGGCGCATATATGGCATATTGGAGCCACCTTGATAGGCATAACTACCAGCTGCGGAAACCGTTTGTTCTATCGCTTGCTTTAGAGCTGCTCCCATACTATCAGAAACAAGCTTTGTTCCTTCTATTATTATATCATCGGCTATTGGTTTGGCTTTTAGAATTACGTGAGACTCAACAGCATTAGCGGCAGCCATGACAGTGCTTCTAAGAACATCTTGCGCTTTTCTTATAATATCTATTTGAGTATCTTTTATAACTTGAAGCGCTTTGTATTCGACATTAGCAACTGTACAATTAGCTAGCGCACTAGTAATGGAGGATATATAATCCTGTGCAAGAGTTGAGAGTTCATTGCTAATATTTATGTCGCCAATCGCGATGAGGGTAGTGGTTATAAGATTTATATCTTTGGAAAGATAAGCGATTCTTTGTTCGGTATTGTTTAGGTTGTTTTGTCCCACTTGACAGGTTTTAAGCTGACTTTCTGGAAATGACTCTGCCTGTTTTATTAAGGCATTTGCTGTATTTCTGATATTATTGAATTTGCTCCAAGCTAATGATGCTGCTGGTTCCAATATAGTTTGATTGGCTAAATCTCTAGCTTCTTCCAGTATAAAATCACTTTTTTCCTGTAATAGATCAGTAGCATCAGTCATAAACTTTGTTGGAAGCTCAGGTAGATCAAGTCGTGAGCTTTTGAAATAATGATTGAATCTTAAACCATCAGCCTCTGTATCATTACAGCCAATCATTGTTAATTTTTGATTCCATTCAGCGGCGGCATCATAAGAATCACGGTTATATACATTAATGAATAAGCCATCCTTAGCTGGAACAGGATTAACACTTGGCGAATTGCTGGTAAGACCAAGCCATGAACCAACGTCTATACCGGCAACTTGTAGCCAATCTTTTTCAACATTGTTCAGAGCTCCACTACCACCGAGAATATTATTGAATACTCCCGCGCTTGTCATGTTTATAGTATTTGTTACAGTATTTGTTATGTTGTCGACTGTCTGCTCTACTGTGTTACTCAACCAGCCTGCCGCGTTAGTAAGAGCAGAGTTAAGGTTTGTGATAGAGGTATTCAATGCACCTTCGAATTTATAATATTCTGTAAGAAGATTAGGACACCACTTGTTAGTACAAGAAGATTGTGTGCCATTTATTACTTTTTCTGCGTCCTCCCATGCCTCTGCACCTTCCGAGTGAACACTATATTTATGTTCAGCTATTAATCTTTCAAGCATGTCAGCTGCCTCTGTAAATGCTTGTTTAGCATTGGCGACATCTGACAAAAGCCTCACTTTATCGCTGCTCGCCGCGTCATATATATGGGTATAACCAAATACCATTTTACGTTTTTGACGTAGACCTTCGCAGGTACGTATTTTCATATAGTTCATAGGTACTACGTCTTTAACGATAATACGGCAGCATTGCTGTATACTCATGCTTACTGGGCAGTCATGAATATCATCATTCTCATAGAATCTGGTTACACATGGTTTCTTCCAGCTTTTAAGGGTACGTTTATAGTAGTAACGTAAGAAATTACGTCGTCTCCAAGTAAGGAAATTATATTCAATACGCTGCATTATGCAGTCATCAAAAGCGTCTCTGCGTGATTCAAGAATATCAACAGGGACTATAGCGCACATTACCTCTGGGTGATGAAAATCTTTTACCAAGTCCTTAAGACCACCTAGTGATCCTACGCTTGATATAGCGTTTTTTATGTTATTAGCACTTTGGAATAAGCTATTTATAGTATCAAAAGGTTGCAAAGGATTAGAAAATTTAATAACACTTCCTAGATTTGAACTCGAAAACGAACTCAAACTCGTAAGACCACTAAGCCCTGATAGTTTTGTTAGATCAAGGAAATCAGAATAACCGAAAGCCCAGTCGCCGAATATACGATGTCTTGGAGTAAACACAGAAGTGCGATATGAGTAATCACGATCGGTACTGTAGTCTTTTGTGCTGCTGCTTGACCAACTTAGCATATCAGTATACGAACCCATTATTATTTTACCAATATGTAACGCCCAATCATCAAGCCCTGGGGTTTTGCCTACCGCTACTCCACCGATAGTTTTATAATTATCACGCGGAGAGAAAGGATTGTCCGGAATATTTATCTTCTCAACATTAGGGCAGAAACCAGCCTTAGCCATACCAGGAGAAACATATGGAGACATGTCAGACATTGGTACAAAATATTGAAATCCCCATTTTTTCTTCAATACAAAAAGCTCTACAGCCGCCGACATACCATAATTGAGCATTAAGGTAGCGTTGAAGCTTGTCCAGTCGGTTTGTTTTTTAGTTCCTACATAACCAGGATCACCAGGTTGTGGAGATACCACACAAGGAAATATATCTTGGTAAATAGGTAACGTTCCATTTGGAAAATTTTTCTGGAAACTTTGGGTGAGTATAACGCTAGGGCGGTAGTCGGCTTCGTCTAAATCCGCACGATCATATTGTAGTACAGGCGCGAATCCAAGACCAATAGGGGATTGACCATTCATGAAAAGTTTTGAATTAGTTCCGCTCATCAAAGGCTGGCAGCTATTAAATATCGCAAGATCTGGGCTTCCTTTCGGCGCGTCAGCCGAAAGCGGATCATCGGTAGTTGGTCCTGTTCTTTCCATTACCCATTCAGGATGGGTTGCTCTGTTGAGTATATAATAATCATAGCATTTATCCATCGCGGCTTTGATTTCTTGTGCCGTAGTAGGAGGGTTCTGTACAATAGTGCTTAATGGACATACCGCCACACCAGATGCTGGATCAGATATTGGGAATGTAGTGGTAAGATAACGATTACTCGTGCCATATACAGTTTTCCCTGCCGCCGCGTCACTTCCTAAGGTTGTGAATCCTGTGTTAAAAGCATTTTTGTAGTATGCGAATTTTTGGTTTTGTCCAGATGCGGTTGATGGAACAAACTTAGGTGTCCTTATCACCGGCATACAACTATTCATAAATGGTTTCGCGCCAGAAACATTGCCAACCGCACCATATTTACTCAGCCCTGTCGCGGTTAGACTTCCCGTTTCTGGGTCAAACGCGTCAAATGCTAGCGCCGTGCTGTTTATACATAAATCGCGCATGTAATAGTCCGGCTCTATACCCGTAATTACCACCTCATCGTATCTCCCATGTGTCTTTGGCTTAGCGTGTTTTATTAGAAGAGTTGATATGAGATTAAAAAAATTCGTCATTGAACATTCAAAAAAGTCATGACACCAGTTTTTAGGTAAGGGAACACACCATGCTAATATATATATAGGACCGTAACACCATAAACTGCGAGCTAGAGGCCACGGATATTTAACAGGAGCTGGTATAGTGATCGGCAACCAGCCGAAATGTGGTTTAAAATCCATGACCTCAAATATATGGAGAAGAACGAAAGCGCTAGAACCGTCAAATTTAGGTATCTTTTTCTTCGCTTCTGCGTCATTGTGAAAGATAGGAGCTGATATACTAAAAACTATTACAGCAACCGCCAAAATAGAACAGGTCTTACGAAATATTCTCCGCAAAAATATTTTTGAAAAAATATGACCTAAATAATTTGACACTGAAATACCTTTTTTATCAAGCGCGCTCAGATGTGTTAATACAACTTTAACGAGATGTACTCTACCATGAAAGATTGTAGCCGCTAATTGTTACAATTTTATTACAGAGGTGTAAATAAGTTTACTAACTTTGTTGGCTTAGAGTTCCAAGAATATTTTGTGCGGCAATATCGCTTGGTTTTTCATTGTTTTCTGGAATTAATCGTTTTATTGCCGTACTCATATGATTTCGTTGCCTTTTCATTAATTCTGGATTTGACAGTATGTTATCCGCGCAACTTGCTAGAGCTATAGGAGTCGCTTGTTCTTGCAATATCTCTGGTATTACCTCTTTATTAAGTATAATATTTATAAGATTAACGTATTTTATTTTAATATATCGTTTTAACCACCATACTGATAAGCTATTCATTTTGTAGGAAATTAACATTGGAGTTCCAGCTTTTGCCACTTCTAGGGAAACGGTGCCGGATTTAACAAAAGCGAAGTCGCTGGCGGCGAAAGCGTCTTGTTTGTCTTGTTCATCTACGGTCATGATAATTCTAAATGGACAATCATTGAGATATTTACCAAGTAACGGTTTTACGTGTTCGGGAACACTCATGGTAAGGGCAATATCTGGATATTTATTAGCGAGGATAGCGATAGCTTTGGTAAATATTGGCATATGACGCTTTATTTCATTCTCTCTGCTGCCAGGAAGCAGGCTTATTAAGATGGTTTGTTGTGGTATTTCATATTTTTGTCGGAATCTTTCGTTGTCTCCGGTTAGGCTCTCACATATTATTGGATGCCCAACGAAAGTGTAGTTAAGACCGACTTTTTCAAAATAAGGCGCTTCAAATGGTAGTAGGAGTAATATATGATCGAACAGAGCCTTACATTTTTTCGCTCTTTCTGGCTTGTATGCCCATACAGTCGGCGCGACATAGTGAATGAATCGGCTTTTGAAATTTTCTTTCCTCAGTTTTTCTACCACGCGAAAGCAAAACCCAGGTGAATCAATGGTTATTACCATGTCAGGTTGCTTTATTATAATGTCCGCTACGGTTGATGAGATATGGGCGAGTATTCTGAAGATATTAGGTATAATCTCAAATATACCCATTATTGATAGTTCATGGTATGGAAATATGCTTTTCAGTCCTTCAGCTTCCATCTTTTTACCACCAATACCGTAAAATAATATTTCACGCTGGCTATTAGCTCTTAGTGATTTTATTAATTGCGCGCCAAGAAAATCTCCTGATGGCTCTCCGGCCATCATATATATTACGAGAGGTTTTTCTTTGTTATCATTCATAATTCACGCCTATTATAAATATACCATAATCATTTGCTTTTTTAATAGCTTCTTTTCTATCTATAATGATACTATATCCAGCTTCAACCGCTATTCCAGAAAGACCAGCGCTATGCGCTTTTTCTACAGTATTTATTCCAATTGATGGAAGATCCGCTTTTTGTTCTTGTTCAGGTTTCTTTGCCTTTATCAGAAGACCGCTTTTTTTTCCTCTATTATTTTTATTATTGGTATTATTTTCCGTATAATGACTAATCATAGCGTCAGTTCCGGCTTCGGTTTCTTCTGCTACTATCTTACCATTTTTTATTATAACCGCTTGTCCTATGTCTTTTGCTCCTAGCTCTTTTGCTGCTTTCATGCCGATTTTTATATCATCCAGTTCTTTTTTATTTGGTGATATTTTTCCTATAACTCCTTCAATAGCGATTATATCAGGAAGTATGGAATCTATTCCAATTACCTTAAAATTTTCTTCTTCTAAAAAATTTATGATAGTTTTAAGAATGGTATCATCGCCCTTAAAAAAATTCTGTCCTAGCTTTTTTAGTAATTTTTTACCTCCATCATCAGGAATAAGAGAAGATAGGGTAGGGCGTTTTAAGCCGCCAACCATCACTATTTCTGTTGCTTTTGCCTCACGCAAAAGTTCTAAAGCTTTTCCTACCTCGCCAATTTTGATTACGGCATGAGGAATTTCTGTCATCTCTTCATTATCAAAATCTTCCGCGAAAGTTATTACAAAGAAATTTCTGCCTGTTTTCCTGCAATGCTCAATTAGTTGTTTTGGCAGGTTGCCTTTGCCAGCTATGATTCCTAGAGTGCAGGAATTGTTCATGGTAATTTATGACTATTCTTGATTTTCATTATAATTGCTGGCAGTTAGTTGCATTTTGGGGATACATAAAGAACGAGAACCTTTATTATTGATAAATGAGATAATATTCTTCACCGCGTCTATACCTTTATAAACGTTCTCAGCTTGACGACTACGATCCGCTAAGGTCGTCTCGTTACTGTCAAAGATCATCTTATAGGCACCACGTAAAGCATGTATAGTTTCCCTGTCAAAACCACGACGTTTAAGGCCAACCAAGTTTAGTCCGGCAAGATTAGCACGCTCTCCTATAACTGAGCCATAAGGTATCACGTCATGCTCAACTCCTGACATTCCACCAATAACGGCGTGTTCACCAATTTTTACGAATTGGTGAATAGCGGCAAGCCCACCAATTATAGAAAAATCACCTATCTCAACATGTCCGGCAAGGGTGGCATTATTAGCTAATATTATATTGTTACCTAATATACAGTCGTGAGCTATATGTGAACCAACCATGAACAGGCAGTTATTGCCAATTACAGTTTTCATCCCACCGCCCTCAGTTCCGGTATTGATGGTGACATATTCGCGTATGGTGTTGTTGTCGCCTATCTCAAGAGTTGATGGCTCACCCTTATATTTAAGATCTTGTGGTTCAAACCCAATTGAGGTGAACGGAAATATACGACAATTACTGCCGATTTTAGTAATACCGTTTATGACCACATGAGATATAAGCTCACAATTATCTCCAATCATAACATTGTCACCGATAACGCAATATGCTCCTATTTTTGCATTATCGCCTATTTGAGCGCTATCCGCTATTATGGCTGTAGGATGTATATTACTATTTTTATTTGTCACTTTTATTTTTCGCTTTTGTTTCTTAAGAAGTATTATCTTGTGAAGATTTATCAGGTATATTTGTTAATTGACAATCATAGCACATATTACCGCTTCTGTGGTTTTTGTTCCATCAACGGTCGCTATACAGGAAAATTTCCAAACATTTCTCCTACTTTGTTGTTTATCAACTCTTATATGTAGGCTGTCACCTGGAACAACTGGTTTACGGAATTTTACCTCATCTATTGACATGAAATAAACTATCTTTCCTTCCGCTTCTTTCCCTAGAGTGTTTACGACAAGAACCGCTGCTGTTTGTGCCATTGCTTCAATAATTAGTACTCCCGGCATTACCGGTTTATTGGGGAAATGCCCAGTAAAGAAAGGCTCATTTATAGTGACGTTCTTAAGTCCTATAGCGAACTCACCAAGTTCAAGATCTATGATTTTATCAATCATAAGAAAAGGGTAACGGTGTGGGATCATTTCCATTATCCGTTCAATGGAAATAGTTCTTTCCAAATCCTTTTTTTCTTTTTCCATAGCTTTACCTATTTATATATATCCTATCTATAAGAGATTTTACGGTGAAGTACATTACATAGCTATTTGATGGTTTATCACCTATTTCTATTAGTAACAACATTATTATATTTATTAGTTCACTGGCATCTATAGTAAATTGCCTTTATTTTTACCCATAAAAATAAAGGCATCTCGCTCGCTTCACGGCGCAAAACCGACTCTTTCGGAGTAGGTTTTGATAGTAACTTGGGTAATGCTTACCGCAAGTTACTATAGCTCTCAATTTCATTGTCGCGTCATAAAACATATTTGCTATTATTGATTCTTTTTTGACAGTTTATTGATCGTCGCCGTTTGTCTATGCCATTCAATTATGGGAACAGCCGGTGCTCCGCCGTAAGTGGCTTTTGCTGGTATGTCACCTTTTACTCCTGATTTGGCGGCTATTTTCGCGCCATCACCTATGTTGTTGTGACCAGAAAAACCAACTTGACCGCCTATTAGAACACCATTTCCGATATGTGTGCTTCCGGCGATTCCGGTTTGAGCGGCAATCATGGTGTAGCTACCGATTTTTACGTTATGAGCGATTTGAACGAGATTATCTATTTTGCTGCCATAGCCTATTTCAGTATCATGCCCTGATCCTCTATCTATGCAAGTTCCAGAACCTATCTCAACGTGGTCTCCTATCTTTACTATTCCGATTTGTGGGACTTTGATGATACCTTTTTGTCCAGCCGCGAAACCGAAGCCATCTTGCCCTATATGCACACCACGATGAATAATTACATTCTCACCAATTATAGCATGGCTAATGGAGCATAAAGCACCTATATCCGAGTTAGAGCCAATATGGACAGAATCACTTATTACGCTATTAGCGCCGATTTTACAATTGTCACCGATTTTAACATTTTCTCCAATAACCACGCCAGAATCCATGTTAACATTCTTGCCTATTGTCGCTGTCTTAGCGATAACAGCTTTTTCAGATATAGTATTTTTTTTGGTTTTGTTTTGATATAGTTTTTGAACGGTAAGAGCGTAAGAATAGTACGGATTATCGCTTATGAGCAATACCATTTTGTTTGGAGCCTTATTCGCAAATTTCTCTCTGACAAAGCAGGCACCAGCTTCACTATTTGCAAATTCATGAAGGTATTTAGTGTTATCAAGAAAGCTTATATCACTTTTACCAGCATTTTCTAAAGGAGACACATCAGAAAATAATTTCTCTGATGTGTCTATGTCACCGGTTTGGCGTACTGTGACTCCGGTTATTGATATTATATCTTCCAGAGAGATTTTACCGTTGCTGGAAAAAAAATGTTTGTTACTCATTTGTAATATTTTACCTATACTAATTATGAATAAAAATATTTTATAGTTTTATTCAACTCTATGCTTGCTTCGTGGCGGAAACCCTTATCTAAGGGATAATGGTTTCATGCTAATTTCGTATGAAAGTCATTCAAAACGATTATAATTATTTGAACTTAACCGTTAATTTAGGAAGCTGTTTATTTAGGCGCTTTAGAACTTCATCAGAAATATCAAGAGCGGTGTTCGCGTATAGAATTTGAGAAGTTGGCAAAGCGATATAAAATCCTTTTTCCTTAGCTATGTCCGAAATTATCTCGGTGACATTTTTTTGAATATCATTAAGCGCGCGTTGGAAAGCGTTATCAAGCAGTACTTTTTTTGATTGAACGTCTTTTTGGGTAGCGGTCGCTTTTTTGCGGAAAGCTAGTACTTTTTCCTCAAATGCTTTCTTGGAGAGAACAGATTTCTTTTTTACTATTTCCTCATCTTCTTTTTTGAGTTCTTTTTCTTTTTTAGTTATTTCATCCTGAAACGCTTTTTGTTTTTTCTCAAGCTGACTTCTTACATCTTGCGCTGCGGTTGAGCTTTGCATTATTCGTTGAATATCAACTACGGCTATTAGTTGGTTATTTGCGAAAACCGGTTGCGCGAACGATATTAAAGAAGCCACGACTAGTATAAGGAGAAATTTTATGTTTTTCATTGTTATTCCTTTCATAATTTTTATAATTTTTTGCTTTAGAAGCGAGTTCCAAAGCTGAAACGCACTGTTTCGGTTTCGTCTATGTCATGTTTAAGTATGGCATGAGCAAAGTCAATTCTTATAGGACCAAAAGGGGAAGCCCATAATATACCAGCGCCAGCCGACAGGCGCAGTGAATCACTATCTACAATACCAGCTCTTTGGTTGTCAATTTTCCATAGGCTGCCAATATCACTGAATATAGCGGCGGAAACACCAAGTTCTTCAGGAAGACCGAGTGGAAATTTAAGTTCAGTGCTTGCCGTATAGTAAGCGTTACCACCAAGCGCATCAAGGCTTCTCTCATCACGAGGACCAATACCAGCATTGCGGAAGCCTCGTAGATCATCACCACCGACAAAGAAGCGGTCATTGATTCTTACGTCATGTCCGCCAATTCCAAATACATAACCGGAAGATCCGGAAACGCTGGCGGTTAATTGGCTTATGATAGGGTAGTAATAACTTGCTTTTAGCTCGTGTCTTAAATATTTTGAATCGCCGCCTATACCAGCGAATTCTTGCGAGAATTTTAGATAATATCCACTCGATGGATCAAGTTTGTTGTTGCGGCTATCATAGGTAAGGGCATGGCTTATAGCGGAATTTACGTTTTTCCCTTCCTGTTCTTTAATGAATATGGATGTTTCTGGATGGACATCGGTTATATCAGTCTCACGCAGGGAATAATTTACTGAGTGTTGCAGCCTTTCTTGTAGTTTGTAACCGCTCCTTAAATTTATACCCTTTGTATTAAGATTGTGGGAACTTTCTCTGGAGAAATCTTGATTGATTTTGTAAACATCAAATCCCGCTGAAATATCTCTATTCAGGAAGTAAGGCTCCGTAAAGCTAAGCTCTATCTGTTTCCTGCGTGCTGCTAGCGTAAGTCTGGTTCTAAGCTCTTGTCCACGTCCAAGAAGGTTTTTCTCACTTATCCCAAAATCACCAAGTACACCGTCAGTACTAGAGAATCCGGCTCCTATGCTAACTTCGCCAGTTGATTTTTCTGTTACGTCAACATTTACCACAGTTTTGTCAGGAGCGCTGCCTTGTTCTTTTTGAATGTCAACTTTTTCAAAGAAATTTAGATTATTTATCCTTTGCTCAGAACGCTTTAATTTTGAATTATTATAAGCGTCACCTTCACTTAAGCGGAATTCTCTACGCACCACTTTATCTAATGTTCTGGCATTGCCAGATATATTTATACGCTCTACATATACACGAGGACCTGGTTTTATTACATAATCAACATCAGCTATTTGTGTAGTACGATCTTTGGTTATCATCGGTTGAATATTAACAAAAGCATAGCCGAGATCGCCAAGCCGGTCGGTCATAGCGTCTATGGTTTGTTCTATATCATTACTGTTATAGGTGTCACCGGTTTTACTTTTAATAACATCACTGAAATCTGGTGATTCATTGCCTTTTAACAGGCTAGAAGTTTTTATTTTCCCAAAATTATATTTTTTACCTTCAGCTATGACGAATGTTACATAAAAAGCATCTTTTTGTGGTGATAACTCAGCGTGAGCTGATTTTACCTGAAAGTCAGCGAAGCCCTCATTTACATAAAAGCGCCTTAATAGTTCTTGATCATATTGCATTCTATCAGGGTCATATTTATCATCGCTAGAGAAGAATTTATACCAACGTGATTCTTCTGTACGGATTACGCCACGTAGGTCACTATTGCTGAAATGCTCATTGCCGATGAAAGTGATTTTTTCTATGGTGGCGAGTGTGCCTTCATTAATTTCATATACTAAATCTATACGATTTTGGTCTTTTGTTATTATTTTAGGCTCAACTGTAGTGTTGTAATAACCGTTTCTTCTATACAGGTTTAATATTCTTTTAACATCAGTTTGCAATTTGTCCTGTGCATATACTGAGCGGCTATCAAGACCCATTTCCTTTTTGAGGTCATCAGTCTCAATATGCTCGTTACCCTCAAAAGCTATTTGGTTTATTATAGGGTTTTCAACTACTCTAACTATGAGCGTAGAGCCTGATTTAAGCAATTTTATATCAGAAAAAAAACCGGTAGCGTAAAGATTTTTGAGGCTCTCATCAATCTTTTGCTGAGTAAGAGCGTCTCCCGATTTTATTCCAAGATATGATACTATGGTTCGTCCTTCAATCCTTTGGTTTCCGTCAACTTTGACTGATGATATAGCGCTACCATTATTATAAGTATCGTTGCTACTTGACTGTGGTGAGGCATTAGCTGATGCTCCATATATGCTAGCAAGTAGCACGGAGCATGTAGTACTGGTGAGGAAAAATTTATATATGGATAGATTCTTCATCTTGTATTCCCGCTGTTTTTAGCATTCACCATTTCATTCGCAGGATTTACATGTTCCTGTTATGGATAAAAATGAAAGCTCTATATATTATATTTTTATTACACAACACTAATGCGTCAAAATTTGTTTGAAATCAAGTGTAAAACTTCACGGATAGAGAAGTTATGAGTATTCGGTTTGAATCTTCAATTGGTTATAAGGCTAACTGAACACATATAGCGCGTTCAATGGTTTCCATATCATCTGGACTAAGGATTGTTATGATTCCCTTTAATCTTTGTTTGCTGATGTGATTTCTAAGAAATTAACTTTCTTATATCATTTATAAAGGTAAACGCCATCAGCATTATGAGTAGGGAAAAGCCGGCTCTAAACCCATATTCCTGCATTTTTTGCGCCATTGGGCGACCTCTGGCGGCCTCTATAGCGTAATAAAGTAAATGACCACCATCAAGGACCGGGATTGGTAGTAAGTTCATAAGACCAAGATTGGCCGAGATTAGGGCGATTAACCAAATAACGGTGTTGACTCCTTTATCAGCTGCCTTTCCTGAAAGTTGAGCGATGCCCACGGGCCCACTTAGTTCCTTAACATCACGTTTTCCAGTTACTAATTGTCCTATGGTTTTTAATGTGGTTTTGCAGATTACATAAGTTCTGTCAATTGATTCGCTAACCGCGCGCAGCATTCCCACATCCTCATATTTTATCTCGGTACTTTTTATACCAATTAGAGGTCTTTTTATTTTATTGCCAAGACCATCCTCCGATTCAGTTATTTTAGGAGTTACTGAAAAATTTATTTTTTTATTATCACGCTCTATAATTATTTTTATCGGTGTGCCTAGATTGGTATAAATCGCATATGATATATCGTTGAAATTGGATATTTCATTGCCATCAACCATGACAATACGGTCACCTGCTTTAAGTCCCGCTTGTTGTGCTGGTGAGTCTGGTATTACTCTGCCGATTATAGAGTTTATGGAAGGAAGACCATTGCTCATTATAAAATAAATAAATATAGCGATGGTAAGTAGGAAGTTGGCTATAGGACCCGCTGCTACTATAAGCGCTTTTTGGTATAGGGGCTTAAAATGGAACGCTCTTTTTTTATCCTTATCTCTCATTTCATCAAGTAAATTGACATCGGGAGTGCTGGCGGCAGAGGAATCACCGAACATTTTGACGTACCCGCCAAGAGGCAGTAAGCAGAACTTCCATCTTGTTCCTGACTTGTCATTCCAACCGAATAATTCCTTGCCAAAACCGATAGAGAAAGTGAGTATTCTGACACCACATAACTTGGCGGTTATATAGTGACCAAATTCATGGATAAATACAATAACGCTAATTACGATAACAAAGGCTGCCATAGTTTGGCCTATTGAGATTATGGTTTCCATAATTTATTTGTTCCTTTTATTGATTATCTATCAGTTTATTAGAGTAAGAGCGTGCTATTCTATCGCATTCCATAACTTCTTCTATAGAGGTAGGAGGAGAATTATACACATGTTCAAGAGTTTTTTCAACAATCCTGCTTATATCAAGAAATTTTATGCGTTCTTTCAAGAAATTAGTAACCGCTATCTCGTTAGCGGCATTTAGTATGGTAGGGGCACTACCACCTTTTTTTAAGACCTCACGCGCTATTCTTAGCGCGGGGAAGCGGTCGCTATCTGGTGGTTCAAAGTCAAGTTTGCCGATTTCAGCTAGATTAAGCCGTGAGGCGGTGCTTTCCATACGTTGTGGCCACGCGAGGGCGTTGGCGATTGGTACGCACATATCAGGAGTACTCATTTGGGCGAGTACGGAGTTATCGGTAAGTTCAATAAGCGCGTGGATTATTGACTGTGGATGTACCAATATGTCAAGCTGTTCGGGCTTTACTGGGAATAGGTAAAAAGCCTCAATCAATTCTAGCCCTTTATTCATCATGGTGGCTGAATCAACAGATATTTTAGCTCCCATATTCCAATTCGGGTGTTTTATCGCTTGCTTTGGGGTGATGTTTTCCATTTCTTTTAAGCTGAACTTACGGAAAGGACCACCTGAGGCGGTAAGGGTTATTTTTCTTACATATTTTAGAGATTCATTTAGGTCAGCGCGTTCTGGGAGTAACTGAAAAATGGCGTTATGCTCGGAGTCTACAGGAATTATTTTAGTGTTATGTTTTTTTGCCTCATTATTCATCAACTCACCAGCGCAAATTAAGCTTTCTTTGTTGGCAAGAGCGATAGTTTTTCCATTTTTGATAGCGGCAAGTGTTGGCTCTAGGCAGGAAGCTCCAACTATGGCAGACATGGTAATATCACTATTTGTTTTTGCCGCGTCAGTAACCGCTTGTTTGCCCGCCGCGCTTTTAATGCCGCTTCCTTGTAGAGCTGTTTTTAGCTGTTCATAATGCTGCTCATTGTTAATTACCGCTAATTTTGGTCGTAGTAATTTCGCTTGCTCTATTAGAAGTTCCACATTTTCATTAGCGGTTATAGCGTCTACTAGAAATTTTTCGGGATGGTGCTGGATAAACTTTATAGTATTGCGACCAATAGTACCAGTTGAGCCGAGAATCGTAACTGTTTTGGAAGAGTCAGCATTATTTGGATAAATATTGATGTTACGCATTAGATAAATAAACTATTATGGCGAAAAGTGGGATTGTAAACATTAAACCATCAACTCTATCAAGCAGACCACCATGACCTGGTATTAGAGAGCTGCTATCTTTTATATCGGCTCTGCGTTTTACCCATGACTCAAAAAGGTCTCCTATTTGCGAGATTGCCGATATTAAAAATCCGGTGATGATAACCCATATTACACTTGTCGTATATGGTGAGAAAAAGAAACATACTACGCTGGTAACGCCGGCTGCCGCCATGCCTCCACCAAGACCTGACCAAGTTTTTTTTGGGCTAATGGAAGGAGCTAGTTTCGCGCCACCAATTATTTTTCCGCTAAAATAAGCGCCTATATCGGTTGCCCAGACGATGAACAATATGTGAAGAGTAAGCAGGAAACCGGTTAGTTCGTTTTCTACTGTTGTTATGCCACGTAGCCATAAAAGACTAGCGCAGGGAAGGGATATATAGAATAATCCGGCGAGCTTCCATATAGAGGTTTCTTTATCGGTCATTTTCTCCCATTCTCTAAGCATTTGTAAGGCCGCTAAGATTATAAGGAGATTAAATAGGAAACCGCCACTCCATAATATTATAAGTGTGGAGGAGGCGAGAACTGCTCCAGAGACTATTCTGACACTAAGTCCTGACCATTTTTTATTACCACCTTGTTTTTCTTGAGGCATACTTTCTTCTATAATAGTGCCGTCATTTATAGGGTCAGTTTCAACATAGTTATTGTTTTCGGTGTCTTCGTTATTGTGATGTTCCATAGCGTCTTTCCCTTGTAGCAAAGTCATCAAGTGCTAGTGTTAGTTCTTTTTCATCAAAATCTGGCCATAATATATCAGAAAAACACAGTTCAGTATAGGCTGATTGCCAAAGTAGGAAGTTGGAAAGACGTTTTTCTCCACCAGTGCGGATAAGTAAGTCTGGTTCTGGGAGGCCTTTCGTATCAAGATTTTGCGCTAGTATATCCTCGTCTACATCGTCTATTTTTAGCTCACCATCCGCAATTTTACCGGCTATTTTTTGCGTTGCCCTTACTATTTCTTGTTTACTGCCATAGCTAAGCGCGATTATTAGATGGAAATCATTATTAGTTTTGGTAAGCTCTATCGCATGTTCTATTTGCTCATAAATTTCCGGTTTTAATTTTGACAGATCGCCAATAAAATGTAGTCTGATTTTTCGCTCATGGAGTTTTTCTAATTCTTTGTGCAGATAGTGCTGTAGTAACTGCATAAGATCGTTTATTTCCTCATTTGGACGTTTCCAGTTTTCAGAGGAAAAGGCGTAAACCGTTAGATATTTTATGCCTTTTTTCTCACATGCCTCTAAGGTAAGGCGTAGCGAGTCCGCACCTTTCTTATGACCGGCAGTACGTGGCATTCCACGTGATTTAGCCCATCTGCCGTTGCCATCCATGATTATGGCGACATGTTTGGGTAAGGTTTTATTTTTTATGTTTTTTCTTATTGCCTCTGGCATTTTAACCCTATCCACCAAGGATTTCTTTTTCCTTCACTGCCTGTGCCTCATCTATTTTTTTGATGAACTCATCAGTAAGCTTTTGGATGACATCTGACTGCTTAGCGTGTTCATCTTTAGATATATCACCATCTTTTTCTTGTTTTTTGAGCGTATCCATACCATCACGGCGGACATTACGGACAGCGATCTTTGCGTTTTCACTGTATTTCCCAGCGACTTTAGAAAGCTCAACCCGCCTTTCCTGAGATAGGGGAGGAATAGGGACACGCACCATCTGACCGTCAGCGGCAGCGTTTAGACCAAGACCAGCGGCGTTTATCGCCTTTTCTACCGCTTTTACCATAGAGCCATCCCACACTTGGACAGATAGTAAATGAGGTTCTGGCACAGCTACGTTAGCGACTGTATTTAGTGGTGCCATGCTGCCATAAGCCTCTACCTGTACATGGTCAAGTAAAGCTGTGTTGGCTCTGCCGGTTCTAAGACCAGAGAATTCTGAGTGTAGGGATTTAAGCGCGCCTTCCATCCGGCGGCGTAGTTCGTTTATATCAGCGGTCATAGTTGTTTTCCTTTCGCCATGTTTAATTCATGAGTATCCGCTTAACTTTTTCTTGAAAAAATTAGTGGACGCTCAAACGCCGCTGAGGCTTACGCCGCACAAGCGGCGGGCTGCGGTCATAGCCTTGTTGTTTGAGACAAGAAACTCTCACTTGAGGGACTATAGATATATTACAAGGCTTTATCAATTATTTTTTATCACTGATTAGGGTAAATTTGCCTTGCCCACAGATGACCTGTGATAGCGCTCCATCATTATGTATGGAAAATACCATAATAGGTATCTGATTCTCGCGGGCAAGGGAGATTGCTGATTGATCCATTACTTTGAGGTCACGCACTAAAACTTCGTGATAGGTAAGGGTAGAGAGCAGTTCAGCGTTTTTATCCTTGCGAGGGTCAGCGGAGTAAACCCCGTCAACCTGTGTTCCTTTCATTAGAAGGTCGCAACCCATTTCATTAGCGCGCAGGGCGGCGGCGGTATCGGTAGTAAAATATGGATTGCCAGTTCCGGCAGCGAATATAACCACTCTGCCGCGCTGCATATGACGTTCGGCACGTCGTCTTATATACGGTTCGCAGACTTGCATCATATTGATGGCTGATAGCACTCTAGTATCCATATCCATGCGTTCTAATGTGTTCTGTATGGCAAGGGCGTTGAGCACGGTAGCGAGCATTCCCATATAGTCGGCACTGGCTCTTTCCATGCCGTTTGCCGCGCCTTGCACGCCTCTGAATATATTGCCGCCGCCAACTACTAGGCATATCTCAACACCAAGTTCTACAGCGTGTTTTACATCACGGCATATACGCTCAATTACCTCCTGATCTTGTCCGTATTGTTGGTTTCCCATCAATGCCTCGCCGGAGATTTTCAGGAGTACACGTTTGTAAAGAGGGACTGTTTTTTCAAGTTTGTTATTTTTGGTCTTAGTCATATGGGATCTGCATTTGTTAAGGTTTTCGTTGTTGGATTGTAGATATGTTTTTAGTTTTGAGCAACAAAAAAGGCTTCAGAATTAAATCCGAAGCCTTTTTCTATATCTTTGTGTAAAGCATCTAAGCGCAGATGGCGAAGCATCATGTTTAACGATTCGTTTAACATCAGATATTGATTTTTTGTATTACTTGTATTACAATGTACTGTCTATATGACAAAAATTAGAAAGGATGAATTATGACTTCCGTACGCTTACCAGAAAATATAGATATGCAGTTGGAGCATCTATGTGAGCTAACCAAGCGCAGCAAAAGTTTTTATATTAAAGAGGCACTAACTCGTTACCTTGAGGATATAGCCGACCATTATATTGCCATAGACCGAATTTCTAGCCCAAAACGCAAGCTGCACTCCACACAGGAAGTTATCAAAGAACTTGAATCACGCAAATGAGTTACAGCGTTAAGTGGGATGATGGTGCAATTGACGATCTAAGATCTTTAGGAAAAGCAGAAGCAATCCGCATTGTTAAAAAAATTGAGTCACATCTGGTAAAAGATCCGCTGTCACTAGGTAAGCCACTAAGCGGAAATCTCGCCAACCTCTATCGCTACCGCATTGGCAATTACCGAGTAATCTATCAAATTTTTCGTGATGAACTTATTGTTGCTGTAGTTCGGATTGGACATCGCAAGGATGTTTATGGGTGAATCAAAAATTATGGCAAATCTTCTAATCTTGAAAATCTAATAGGTAATAAAAAGCTTGGCATATCCAAACGCTTCATACTACCTACGATGTTCACACCATCAATTTTTGCAATTATATCTACTTCAAAACTATCAACACTATCACCAAATACATTATCCCAGTGTGGATTATGCTTAGTAATTCTAGCTTGCCCCAGTAGCTCGCCATTTTTTACTTCAAAGCTCCCAACGTAGTAATAACCACTATCACCACCAAAAACTTTATTCGTTTCAAAAACAACAACGCCACCATTTCTGTATTCAGATGAAGCTATATCTCCAAATTCAACAAGATAAAGTGCCTCTACACCTTGTGAATTATATTCTATGCTTTCCTTAATTGTTTCTAATGCCACTGAATTCTCCCTTTACAATTACAATATATAGTATTTTTTTAAGCATAAAACATACAATATATAATATTTTTTTTATCCGCGTTCTAAGACCGCCTGCGTGAGCTGGCGGATGTAGCGCAGCTACAATCTTCCTGCTACAAATAATATATGAGTTACAGGAAACAAAATAACTGCATCTATCTATGTCACTATCACCTTGTTTTTGCGACTAAATACCGTCGTAAGATTATCAACGAAGGTGTTAGCGAATTTTTGAGGAATAGACTCTATGAAATAACGGAACATTATCCAGAAATAGATATTATGGAATATAATGATGATAAAGATCATATACATATTCTTGTGTCTATTCCTCCAAAGATGAGCGTAGGAGATGTTGTACGAATAATTAAGACGAATACAGCACGCAAAATCAAGGTAAAGTTTCCGTTTCTCAAAAAGGTGTATTGGGGTACAGATAGTATATGGTCGGGCAGTTATTTTGTTTCTACGGTGGGGATAAATGAAAAGATTATACAGCGTTATATAGAAAAACAAGGGCAGGAAGATTGTGGCCAAGCGAAGCTTGAACTAGAGTGAAACCGCCTGCGTAAGCTGGCGGAGATTCACTGCAAGCAATTCATATAAAGACTTGGTATTGTCAGCAGACCATACGAGCCATCAACCAGCGAAGTTGTATACCATGTGAAAGGCATTAGTCTTTCACGGGCGCATTAAAAAATATAAACAAAAAAAGGGACTCCGATTTGTCAGAGTCCCTTTTTATATTTCTGTGTAAGAGCATTTAAGCACAGATGGCGAAGCATCATGTTTAACGATTCGTTTAACCAATCAGTCATCTGAATAATCCAGAGAAAGTTGATAATAAACAAAATCCTTAGAAAGGAGGTAATCCAGCCGCAGGTTCCCCTACGGCTACCTTGTTACGACTTCACCCCAGTCACTGACCCTACCGTGGTCGCCTGCTTCCCGAAGGTTAGCGCAGCGGCTTAAGGTAGAACCAACTCCCATGGTGTGACGGGCGGTGTGTACAAGACCCGGGAACGTATTCACCGCAGCATGCTGATCTGCGATTACTAGCGATTCCAATTTCATGCACTCGAGTTGCAGAGTACAATCCAAACTGAGGCGGCTTTTGGAGATTTGCTCCCCCTTGCGGGTTCGCTGCCCGTTGTCACCGCCATTGTAACACGTGTGTAGCCCAGACCGTAAGAGCCATGAGGACTTGACGTCATCCCCACCTTCCTCCGGCTTATCACCGGCAGTTTCCTTAGAGTTCTCAGCATAACCTGTTAGCAACAAAGGATGAGGGTTGCGCTCGTTGCGGGACTTAACCCAACATCTCACGACACGAGCTGACGACAGCCATGCAGCATCTGTGCATCTCCCAGCCGAACTGAAGAAAATCATTTCTGATAATCATAGAGAGCATGTCAAGGCCTGGTAAGGTTCTTCGCGTTGCGTCGAATTAAACCACATGTTCCACCGCTTGTGCGGGTCCCCGTCAATTTCTTTGAGTTTTAATCTTGCGACCGTACTCCCCAGGCGGGGTGCTTAACACGTTAGCTACGCCACTGAAGGGAATCCCTCCAACGGCTAGCACCCATCGTTTACGGCGTGGACTACCAGGGTATCTAATCCTGTTTGATCCCCACGCTTTCGCGCCTCAGCGTCAGTTGTCGTCCAGATAGCCGCCTTCGCCACCGGTGTTCCTCCTAATATCTACGGATTTCACCCCTACATTAGGAATTCCGCTATCCCCTCCGACACTCTAGTCTGACAGTTTCAAAGGCAATTCCGGAGTTGAGCTCCGGGCTTTCACCCCTGACTTGACAGACCGCCTACGCGCTCTTTACGCCCAGTAATTCCGAACAACGCTAGCACCCTTCGTATTACCGCGGCTGCTGGCACGAAGTTAGCCGGTGCTTATTCTTCAGGTACCGTCATTATCTTCCCTGACAAAAGAGCTTTACAACCCTAAGGCCTTATCACTCACGCGGCATGGCTGGATCAGGCTTGCGCCCATTGTCCAATATTCCCCACTGCTGCCTCCCGTAGGAGTCTGGACCGTGTCTCAGTTCCAGTGTGGCTGATCATCCTCTCAGACCAGCTATAGATCGTAGCCTTGGTAGGCCATTACCCTACCAACAAGCTAATCTAACGCGGGCCGATCCTTTAGCGATAAATCTTTCCCCCGAAGGGCGTATACGGTATTAATCCCAGTTTCCCGAGGCTATTCCGTACTAAAGGGCACGTTCCCACGCGTTACTCACCCGTGCGCCACTCTCTACCGAAGTAGAGCGTTCGACTTGCATGTGTTAAGCCTGCCGCCAGCGTTCGTTCTGAGCCAGAATCAAACTCTCAAGTTTAGATTCTTACAAACATTTAGAAATATAAATATTCACAAATATTTGCGCTTCATACTTCATTCATTAGAATGAAGACTCAAATTTTCGGAAACACACACAACATCACCATTATATAAAACGCCTTGGATTTACTTACATAATGTTATGTTCTGCATATTACTATGCGCACACATGATATTGTGCTGTTAATTTATACAACTAGCCGGTTCCGAAAAAACCGATTTGCTGTGACACAACACCATCTGCGCTTAAATGCTATTTACACTATCAAACTACAGCTAGGCAAACACAACCGCTTCCTAGCGAGACACTGTTTATCAGTTGTCTGCGGGATGGCTTTTATGACTAATCTCTTCGCTATAGTCAAGCAAGAAAAATGATTTTTTTCATTTTTTTTGTATTAGTATAAAAATACTAGATAATTAGCGGGTAATTTATTACGGTTAGCCATTGTAAATTATAACTATGTAAAATTTACGTGAGGAAAATGAATCGTGGTTTTTAGGTGGTGATTATGTCTGATGAGAAGGAAAGAATTGTTGTTTCGCAAAAGGAATGGGAAGCATTTTATAAAAGACATGCAGTTTTACCTGAGTCTGGTGAAACTACTAATTTTCTTGAATTTTTGCCGCAAAATGCGAATATCTTAGATTTTGGCGCGGGAAATGGGCGGTGGGCAGCAGCATTTGCACGGGATCGTCCCGACTTGATGATAGATATATTTGATCAGAATACAGAACAGGCATTTTTAATTCCTGAAAACTGGAAAGGAGAAAAGATTAAGGGTGATTTTGCGGATTACTCTGTAACTTGTATAGGTAAGCAGTATGATGGCATATGGTCGTATGCCTCACTATTTTTTATGAATTATAAGACGTTATATAAGACCTTTCATGAACTTGCACTCTCTTTGAAAAATGACGGGGTAATTTGGTTTTCCATGGTGGATAAATGCGATATATCTGACAAAGCCAGATTTAATGGGTTAACAGAAGAAGAAATATGCCGTATGCTGGCAGGTGAGAACTTACAGAAAATGTCTATTATAAAACATGAAAATAAGAAATACGGAAAAAACGAAATAATAATTCCGACATATTATGTTTTGGCTAGAAAGGCTTAAGTTTGCGTTTAATATAGCAAGTTAGGTGGTTTATGTAAGTTATCTCAGATTTTTATTTGCAACCAGCCCTTTTATTTTTCTATCAATCTGCCCAGCTTGTCTTGGGTTTATTATATCATTTCTATACAGTCCAGCCTTAAAAAATTCTGCATCTTCAGGAGAAGTAAATTGGATTTTAAACCCACGTCCAGCAGCTATACGAAAAATATCTCCATGAAATTCTTCTGGTATGCAACTTTTAATAGATTGCACCTCTTCTTTATCCATAAATGAACCTCCTGAGCCATCGAATTCAAATTCTATACATTTATTTTTATTCTCTGTTACACTATTTTTTACTGTAACTTTTGCCATAAATTACCTTTCCATATAAACAATCAAATGATATTAACTTTTATATCAAATATTTGCAACTATAGTCAATGTGCTTATGATATAACCTGTTAATTCTTTTATAACACCCTCTATAACCTAATATACTAACATATCATTATGAAACTAAATTTTATAAAAATGAACGGTAGTGGCAATGATTTTGTGGTTATTGACGCTAGGAAAGAGATGGTTAGCTTGTCGCGGCGGCAGGTGCGGATGCTCTGCGCGCGCGATAACATCGCAACCAAAGGCAGTGATCAGCTTGTTGTGTTAGAAAAGTCTGATAAAGCTGACGTGTTTATGCGGATATATAACGCTGACGGTGGAGAAGTGGACGCTTGTGGTAATGTAACACGATGTATAGCTGACATGCTTTACCTAGAATTTAATAGATTACCGGTAACGATAGCGACCAACGCTGGTATATTAAGCGGAAGCGCGAAAGAGGAAATTGACGGTATAAAGCAAATATTGGTGGATATGGGCAAGCCAAGATTTAGTTGGCGGGATATTCCGCTTGCTATGCCAGAGGTGGAAGCTGCTGAAAAAATTAAAAATTTTATTAATTTGCCGGAGCTGGGAGAGCCTAATTTTGTGAGTATGGGCAATCCACATGTGGTGTTTTTTATGAGTAATCTTATAGGTAATGAACGAGCGAAGCTTGTTGGAGAGAAAATTGAGAACTTTACTGAAGTGTTTCCAAAGCGAGTAAATGTCAGTTTTTCCAAGATATTTTATGATAAAGATGGGAACGCTGAGATTCAGGCGAAAGTATGGGAGCGGGGAGCGGGGCTTACCGCTGCCTGTGGAACTGGGGCTTGCGCTATGCTCGCCGCCGCTAATAAAATAAATACTTCTATTGATTTTTCCAAAATTCTGTTTAAGAACTCCGGTCAATCAGTGTATGCGAGTATCAGAAAAGATGGTAATATGATGCTTGGTGGCGCGGTGGAAACAGAATTTAATGGTATAGTGGAAATATGAGTTATGAGATAATCCCTATTGAGGAAAAACATATAGAGATGTTTCGTGAGGCGGTTGGCACAGTCGCTAAGGAAAGCCGCTATTTGGCGCTTATGGACACACCGTCTATAGAGCAGGTGAGAGATTTTATCGCCGAGCAATTGCGTAATAAAATGCCGCATTACATAGCTATTGAGGATGATATAGTTATTGGCTGGTGTGATATAGCGTCATTTAACCGTCCGGCACTAGCGCATTCTGGTGTGTTGCGTATGGGAGTATTACAGGAGTATCGTGGCAGTGGAGTTGGAGCGGAATTAATGAATGTGGTGCTTAATAAAGCCAAAGAAATGGGGATTGAGAGAGTGGAGCTTGATGTTCGCGCGGATAACGAGCGAGCGGTAAGATTCTATAAAAAATTCGGTTTTGAGGTTGAAGGTGTAAAGCGCAAAGCCTGCAAGGCTGGAGGAATTTATACCAATGTACTAACAATGGGGCTGTTGTTTGATGAGAAACAAATTGACTAACTTAGCTAAGTTTGATACTATGATTTGGGAAGTCACAAGACAATAAATGATAAAAATATGCTGAATTTCAATATCCATGAGGCAAAAACTAATCTATCAGCCATTATTCAAAAAGTTGAAGGCGGTGAGGATGTGGTCATTATGCGCGCGGGAAAGCCGGTCGCTAGGCTTATGCCTTACACACAATCCGCTCCTCGCAAACTTGGTATTTTTAAGGGTGAGATACATATTCCCGAGGATTTTGATGAGCCAATGCCGGAAGAATGGTTTGACGAGAAATAATGAGTAGCGTGCACTATCTTCTTGATACTCACATATTGCTGTGGGCGGTGACTTTGGACAAAAGATTACCAAATAATGTCTATGATATTTTACAAAATGGAGATATTCAGGTATCTTACAGCGTCATATGCCCGTGGGAGCTGGCAATCAAGGAAGCAAAAGGTAAAATAAAGCTGCCGGAAAACTTTTTTTCCGCATTGCCAGATTTGGGTTTTGCCTGCCTAGAGATAAAAGAGTCTCATGTACGGATGTTAAGAGAAATTCCATCAGGGCGTGGTGACCCATTTGACCGGATGCTGATAGCACAGGCAAAGGCGGAAAATATGACCTTGATAAGCGCTGATAAGCAGCTTTCAAATTATCTGGTAAATTTATTAGTTGTATGAGCAAGGTTTTAAGTAATAATTTGGAAGTTATAAATTTCGGTTGCCGGCTTAATATATATGAAGGCGAGGTTATCAAGCAACAAGCTGATGCGGCTGGGCTTTCTGGTACATTGATATTTAACTCTTGCGCGGTAACAGCCGAAGCAGAAAGGCAAGTGCGGCAGGCCATCCGCAAAGCACACAAGGAAAATCCCAAGGCAAAAATTATTGTTACTGGCTGCGGAGCGCAGATAAACCCCAAACAATATGCTGATATGCCAGAGGTAAACAGCGTTATCGGCAATGAAGAGAAACTGAAGAAAGAATTTTATACTGACTTGTCATCCCGAGCGAGCAAAGCGACGAGGGATCTTTGCGAAGAACAAAGACAAGATTCCTCGCAAATGCTCGGAATGACAATAAATAACGATGAAAAAATCCTCGTCAACGATATTATGTCGGTAACGGAGACCGCTTCGCATATGGTAGCGTCATTTGATGGGAAAGCTCGGGCGTTTGTACAGGTGCAAAATGGCTGTGATCATCGCTGCACTTTTTGCATAATACCTTATGGGCGGGGTAATAGCCGCTCTGTGCCGATGGGCGAGATAGTGGCACAGGTGCGAAGTCTTGTGGAGGCTGGTTATAATGAGGTGGTACTTACCGGAGTTGACATAAGCGATTACGGTAAGGACTTACCAAGCAGCCCAACACTCGGACAGATGTGCAGAAGATTGCTTAGTAATGTTCCAAACCTAAAACGTCTGCGCCTTTCTTCTATTGACGCGGTAGAGGTTGATGATGACTTACTTGATTTATTCGCAAATGAGCCGCGCCTGATGCCGCATATCCATATCAGCCTACAGGCGGGTGATGACATGGTGTTAAAAAGGATGAAACGTCGGCACAACAGGCAGAATATTATAGATTTTTGTGCTAAACTACGGGAGCTAAGGTCGGATATAGTTTTTGGCGCGGATATTATCGCTGGATTTCCGACCGAAACTGATGAGATGTTTGCAAATACGCTGAATTTAGTGAAAGAAACTGGCTTGATATATCTGCACGTATTTCCTTATTCCGCCCGTAGTGGAACTCCCGCCGCCAAAATGCCGCAAGTGGCAAAAGCTATTCGCAAAGAACGAGCGGCGAAGCTTAGAGAAGTCGGAGAAGAAAATCTACGAAAATATCTGCAAACACAAATAGGCAAAGAAGTTTCCGTGCTGATGGAAAAAGATAATATCGGTAAAAATGAGTATTTTACGCCAGTTACGCTGGACAAGGAATATAAGGCGGGAACAGTGATAAGAGCAGAAATAAGAAGATGTGATCAATACAAGTTATATGGTAATAGATTGTAATTTGTCATATTTTTGTAACACTAATATGTTAGGGTTGGACATATGGATAGTATAATTGTGGTTTGAAACATGCCTGAAAAACAAGCACGCGCTGAAAATATCTTAGCTAACCTTGGTATTAACAATACTGGTGAGAACGAGAAAAATATTTCAGCAATATCACATAATTTAAGAAAAAACGGGGTAGAAATTTCTCCTTATGCTTTAGCTGAACAAGCTATAATCGCTACTGGAAATGCAGAACTGAATCAAATTGCTGGTAATGCTAGATTTGCTCATATGATGAATTCTATTGGCGGCAACCCATCATTATACGGAATAGAGTATGGCGTGCGGAATTCTCCAGTACAAATCAACTTTTCTGATGTTATAGGAAAAAGAGGAGAAGCCATAGAAATTTCTGGTGGAGTTAATTGTAATTGCGGACAGCAAATTAACTCTCAAGACATCCCTCTTAGCATTTCGGCAAATGGTTTTATAAGATTTAGGTTCTAATTTTGGTCTATAATTCCTTTTTAGACGGATTTTTGGCAGTACACTTGTTGGCAATAAGATCCTTTAACCAGTTGAGTTTATCGTCCACTCCATGTTCTACCCTCTCAACCCAACTTTTTTTTGTTAATAAGTTTTCACTAAGACGTGATTTTAACCACTCTATATCATCTTGTATAAGATGCGCATCGGGCAGTTGTTCCCGCCACAAAATGTTCAATTAATCGCGTTTGTTTCTCTTTACTTAATCGGCTCTTTCTCATACCATCCAACGATAACATTAACTAGTTATCTGGGACAGCCCCAAGTATTTTTATGAGTCTTGATAAAGAGCTTTACCTTCCTAAAGCTAAAGTTGGCAATAATTCTTTTATATCTGTTTTTAGTCATAATTATATACACTATTATGTAATCGGCTCCCCAATCATTCAATCACCAGCAAACATGGCAAATGTAGGGGCAATAGCCGTACGACATGCATATAGCATTGACAACAAACTGGATGATGGGTTACCAATGTCTGGTAGAGTAAGTGTTAGAGGAACAACACGCCTATCTGTATCAATACCTCCAATGTATACTATATGGTACAATAATAGCTCAGGAACTGGTAGCTATATAGGCAATCAATTAGTACCAGTGACA
Source organism: Rickettsiales bacterium (assembly GCA_041396965.1). Classification (NCBI taxonomy): domain Bacteria; kingdom Pseudomonadati; phylum Pseudomonadota; class Alphaproteobacteria; order Rickettsiales; species Rickettsiales bacterium. The sequence continues at coordinate 1,750,399 of JAWKXN010000001.1, read as the reverse complement.
AACGCAACAGCGGCAAGTGATACAACCTGCTGGGATAATAATAATTCAGCTGGCGAGACACAACGATATTCAATCGCGCAAAATGGTGGCAATGGCACCAACTGCGCTATATCAATTAAATTTTAATAGCTACAGCCATTCACAAAACCGTCACAAAAACTTAACTTGTTTTATGGTATTGCCTTATTTAGAATTATAACAACAGAAATAAGATAACAGCTCACTAGAACCATGCAAAAAGAGACTTTACGATATTATCCAAAGGAAAAGCCGACATATTTTAACGATAAAGCTTTTGAAGGTGGATTGGTAGGAGGCGCGTTATTTGGAGCCGTCGGAGCAGCTATTGGCGCGGTTGCGGGAGGGGTATTCGGTCATGCTGAAATAGAAAAAGAGCAGAAATACGGCAAGGAAGTTCACAAGGAAAACAGTATTTTCAACAATGGGATGGTTTCTGGTGCAATACTTAGTGCAGCCTTTGCTATGTTAATAGTAGGAGGCGGAATAACCGCTCTCACTATCGCGCCTACAATGATCACCTCAAGTGCTGTTGTGGGTGGTGTTGTAGCTGGCATAGGGACGAAATTCCTTAGAAGTATTGAATACGATTTTGCCCTAGAACAACAAAAAGAACGAAATGTCGCTTCGCAGGAGAATAACCAAAGTGTTTCGCCTGTACAATCCCTAGCTAAATCTCACTCTCCGTCTCATGAATCGGAAAAAGGCAAGGAAACTGGTACAAAATTTCAGGACAGGGAAAAGAAAAGGCGTGAGGAAATGTTCGAAAACGCTATGATGCTTAGCGGAAGATCTGTATAGCGTTCACATAGATTCTGTTCATATTGACTTTAGGGTTAAAAACGCTAAAACTTCCGAGATGAATTTTCTTAAAAAACTGAAATCTGGTCTATCTAAAAGCTCCAGCAAGCTTAGCGGTGGTATTACGGGTATCTTTACCAAGCGTAAGCTAGATGCAGCCTCGCTGGAAGAACTAGAAGATTTGCTGATTGAGGCGGATCTTGGTGCCTCTCTTGCCACTGAACTTACACAGGAATTCGCTAAAAACCGTTTTGATAAAGATATTGAGCCGGATGAAGTGCGGCAGTTTCTAGCGCAGAAAGTATCTGCTATTTTAGAGCCTTACGCTATTCCTCTTGAAATTCAAACACCACGTTTTTCACCTAAAGGTTTAGGTGGTGGCGTAAAAGTTATTGTGATGGTTGGAGTAAATGGCAATGGGAAAACGACCACTATCGGCAAGCTCGCCAGTAAATTAAAGGATGATGGCAAAAAAGTTATGATCGCCGCCGCTGATACTTTTCGCGCTGCCGCTGTTGAGCAAATACAAGAATGGGGCAGGAGAGCGGATATTCCGGTAATAACTGGAGAGTTTCAAGCGGATCCAGCAAGTGTGGCATTTAAGGCGTTGGAAACCGCGAAAGCGGAAAAGGTAGACGTGTTATTTATAGATACTGCTGGTCGTTTGCAGAATAAATCAAACCTGATGGCGGAATTACAGAAAATAATAAATGTTCTAAAGAAAATTGACGAGTCAGCTCCTCACCATGTATTGCAAGTATTAGACGCGACTACCGGTCAAAACGCTTTATCACAGGTAAAAGCCTTTAAGGAAATGGTAAATGTAAGTGGGCTTATAGTAACTAAGCTTGATGGAACGGCAAAGGGTGGGATTATCGTGGCGCTTGCCAAAGAAGCTAAACTTCCGATTCACGCTATTGGCATTGGCGAGAAGATTGATGATTTGGACGCTTTCATACCAGATGATTTTGCCCGTAACTTAGTTGATATTGACTAATCTCTTCTTCTACTTTCTCTCATTTTTAGCATTTTCTCAGCTATTATTATCGCTATTGTCGCTAAAGCAAAACCAGCGATTAAATCTATGATATAGTGGAATCCGGTCAGTTGAGCGTGAACGAAACAATATAAGGTAATTAACGCGCCAATTACACCAAAGAATTTATTACTCTTATACATATACCAGCTAAATAGGGCGGGAATTGATATATGGAATGATGGCATTGCACCAAGTATGAATATGGAGTCGGTAGTGCTATAGGATGCTCCAGCGGATTTTATAAAAGCTTGTGTTACCTCCATATATTTGCTCAAGGTAGCGTTCCATTTATCTTGTGACCAGTAAATGAAAGGACCAAGCGCCGGAGCTGCCATATAGAAGAAACCGCCAATGATGAAGTTTATAACAAGGGTGGCTGAGCATAAATTAAATAGGCGGATGCCGCCAGCAAGACATACCGGAAAAGCGAAAAAGAAAGTTATTTGAACAGCAGTCATATATTGAAGATAATCAATGGGTATCATCAGCAGGCTGTTTATTTTTTTCTCTATGGCAATTAATGGTGATAGCCACTCATCGGTTTTCTGATAAAAATCATCATAATATTTTGTGGTCGCTAAGTGCGCCCAATGCTTGGTAAGCATACATGAGTAAATAGCGAAATAAAATGTGAGATAATTGCGTGGTATTTCACTTATGTTTATCTGCTCTTTGTATTTCTTCCGACGATACTCATAAATAACCGCGCATACAAGTAAGGAAGGAACAAAAATTCCTAGATAGCCGATTAGAGAGGTAATACCCGGATTAAATAAGGGGAGGGTAAATACACTATTTGCTACTAACAACAATATTATACCAAGTAGCATTGCTACTTCTGATGGAAGTAAGAAGCTGAATATAGATTTCACTATTCGTTTCATATAAAAAATTTTTATGTTCTAGCTATAATAATAATTCCAACTTGACCATAATATGCTGGCTGAACTGATAATTCCAAATACCCATAGCGCTATGATCGCCTTTGTTTTACTTTCACTACCTGTCACCGGCTTTATAAAGATACATAATAATGGTAGTAAAGGATATAAATATCTGCCCTGAAACCCTTGTATAACATCAGCCTTATATTCTGACCATTGCACATAAAGCATGGTAAGGGCAAGTCCTATACATGATAGTGCCATGAGGGTTATAAAGAATTTTTTGATTTTACTATTTTCTAGCTGTTTCCCAACAGGCTCATAAGCCATTGCCATGAATATTGTTATTATAAGTAATATGTAGCTTATAATCGGAATTGATATATGATTGCTGCCCCAGCCGATAGAGCCTATAGACTCCCATAGCGAGTTAGGAAGCATTGGAGAAGCGAAAAATGTTTTAAGCACGACTACGCTAAAAGAAAATGGATGTGATATTATCCACTCAAATTGACCATCCGGCCATACCAACCCGTTATCGTTATAATATTTTATGTCGGATAATATCGCGTTTTTTGCCAGAGCTGACCAACCAAAACTGACAATTAGCGCTGGTATAATAGTAAGTATAATTGTGATGATATAGCTGTACTTGCTGGAAAATAATCTTTTAGGGATAAGAAATGCCAGAAATAATAGCGGAACATAAGCCCCTTTTCCCTGAGCGGCGATAAAAGCTAATATTATTAGTAGGACAATATCCTTGCTGGACACAGGTTTTTCCTTTTTCATTAGATACAATATTTGTCCAATAAAAAGAAAGACAATGGCAATTACTATGCCGTCAATATTCACACCGCTGCGAGAGTTCATCATCGCTGGTAGAAGGCAGAAAGCCGATAGTAAGATTTTATGTTCCCGCATCCGAGAAATGGCGATAGCTATTAAAAATACACTTAAGAAAAGACCAGTAAGGCGCAATATATAAAAATCTACCCATGCTTTATCTGTTATATTCTTACTGACATTAAAGACTAAGGCAAAAGGGAGATATAATAGAGGGTTGGACGCGGCGTAGGGGTTTTTATCCATCATTACTTGTCTTATTTTTGGCAGTTCTGGTGGAAAATTTTGTACTTCATCCACCAGATTTTTTATATCCCAGCGTGGTGATAATTTTAATTTTTGCTCTTGCATGAGCAGACCATTTTCCGCCCATATGGCAAGTTGGTCATTAGTGTCATTATATGGGTAGAGAAACTTGAAGTCGGCTATGTCAGTTACTCTTCTTACATGTTGGTTTTCGTCAATCATGCTGATGGGAGGAGCGAGGAAAACTAGAATAATTCCAGTTATTAAGGATATAAAAGCAAAAATATAGTGGGGTTTTTGTAAAATACTCATTTATGACCTAGTAATTTCCGACTATCGTTGAATATATAACGCTGGTGGCGCTTATAAAGCTAAACAGCCAAAGTAATAACGTCGCCTTATTTTTATTTTGCAAGGTAGTTATGGGTTTTACAAAAAATAATAGAGCTGGAATAAGTGGATAAAAATACCTGCCTTGAAAGCCAAGTACTATATCTGACTTGTAGCCAGTCCACTGTACGTAAAGCATAGTAAGCATTAGGGTAAAAGTAGCAAGCAAGATGGCTATAACGAAAAGTTTTTTTATTGATGATTTATAAAAGAAATTATTATTAGCTGGCTCATAAGCAGCGATAGCGAAAACCATTAATAGTAAAATCACGGCACTTAAAACTGATATATGAAAACCATTCCAGCCTAGATAACCAACCATTTGTGATACGCTGTTTGGTATAATGGGGGAAGCGAAAATAGTTTTAATAATAACTGTGGCAAACGATAATGGATGGGATATTATCCATTCAAACTGTCCGTCCGGCCAAGTCATAGCTCCGCCTTCCACGAAATATTTTACACCAGAGAGTATCTCCTGTCTTGCGTAATTAGACCAGATAAGGGAACATATCACAGCAGGTATAACAAGAATAATAATGTTTAGTAGCCTGTTTTTCTTGGAACGGAACATGTTTTTTGGAATAAGCAATACGAGGAATAGGAGAGGTAGATAGGCTCCTTTGACCTGAGCGGTGAGGAATCCCCAGATAAAAAGGCTAGTAAGATTTTTACCGGTAATCTTGGCGGAGTTATCTTTGTGATATGCCTCGCATAGATTATAGATAGTTATTATAAATAGTGCTGAACAACCTATAAGGAGACCATCAGCGTTTACCCCGCTGCGATTATAGAGCATTACTGGCAGCATACCAACTGTGGCGAGCAATATTTTATGTTCGGCGATTTTAGCTATGGCTATGGTAAAAAGAGTTACTGAGGAGATGAGAAATAGAAAGCGTATTATATAAAATTGTAGCCATATTTCTGGATGGAAGACAAAATTTATTAGCTTAAGTAGCATAGCAAATGGGAAATAAATAACAGGGTTGCCGACCGCGAAAATATTTTTGTCTATTTCTATTTCTTGTTCGGTAGGTTGTTCTATTTTTATTTTTTCTATGTCATTAAAATACCATTTTTTATGGTTCTCATGATAATTTTTTCGTACTACCCAGCCATTATCAACCCATAAGCTGAGTGGATCCTCAGTATAGGTGCGAGGATTTAGAAACTCAAAGTGAGAAATGTCCGATATGCGGCGGATGTGGTGGTTTTCATCAATCCCACCAATTGGCGGGATTAATAATGTAAGTATGAATCCGGCGATAAATGAGAAAATGGCGAATATATATTGAGGTTTGGTTGTAAAAAAACTATTTCGGTTACTTGAGGTCATGATACCCGCTACGGAATGGAGATAATGATAGATAATGCAGACGTTTATTTTCTCTTCTAAAACGAGCGATACCCTCCAATATGATGCCGCTGGTAAAAATAACCCCACTTAACATGATAAGACCAACAATACCAAAAGCTGTAGGGAAGCGTGGAACGGTACTAGTCTTTATGAAAGTTTCTATGATAGGGATAGCCAGTATTATAGCGATAATAAGCATTAACGCCGCAGTCCATGTAAATAATCTAAAAGGTCTGGTTTCGGCTAAAAATACTAGCATCCGCCACATTATTTTGAAGCCGTCATGAAAAGTACGGAGTTTGCTAACTGATCCTTCCGGTCTTTCACCGTGGTTAAAAGGAATTTCAATGAATGGAAGTCGTAGGTCAAGTGCGTGTACGCTAAGTTCCATCTCTATTTCAAAACCACGACTAATCGCCGGAAATGATTTTACGAAACGTCTATTGAATACTCTGTATCCAGAAAATACATCACTCATTCCACGATTGAATAATATCTCTACCAGTCGGTTGAACATTTTATTACCAAAAGCGTGATAGCGTCTTGTGGTAGTACCACCAATCATTCTGGTGCCTATTACCATATCAAGGCGTTTTTCTATAAGTGTGTTCGTGAAATCTATGGCTGGCGGTGCTGGGTGAGCGTTATCACCATCAGCTAAAATATAAATATCAGCGTCAATATCGGCGAACATTTGGCGCACGACATTTCCTTTGCCTTGTCTTGGCTCGCTCCTAACGATAGCTCCGGCTTCTTTCGCTTTGCGCGCGGTGCTATCGTTTGAGTTATTATCATAGACGTAAATTCTGGCTGTTGGAAAATTAGTACGGAAGGATGATACGACATCTCCTATGGTCATTTCCTCATCATAACAGGGTATTAGTATAGCTATGGAAAAATTTTCAGGTATCATTTTATATCCGGTTGGGTGAATATTGTTATCATTAAATAATTAGCTAACAAATGTGAATAAATTATTTATATAGTATCAATCCTAAGCAAATGCTTGGGATTGATGTGGTCAAACCACGCTTTCAACTTGCGGTTTTGATACTCATTTGTGTTATTAATAATACAAATGAGTATAGTTGTAGATATATAGTTGTATAAAATAATTAACTATTTTTATAAATTAACATATTGTTTTATATGTATTTTACTTTTTATCCTCTGTAGAAAATTATATATTGATTAACTTTATAGTAATTAATATGATATATTATGTAATATAAATCAGGCGGTCACAGGATTTTTTAGTGACCTTATACGATATAAGCGTTTTTACAGTTTTTATATTGCTAGAACGTTTTATCGGTTGTGTCAGGAGGATGCTATGAGTATTGGACCTTTATCAGGAGTGGCTGGTCTACAGCAACAACAGAATATACAAAAATCTAGCGGGAAATTAAATTCCGCCATTGCCGCGCTTGCCAGTGGTAAGAAATCTTCTTCCGCTGGAGAAGATGTCGCGACACTTTCACTCGCCAGCCAATTACAATCATCAGTAAGTGGGCTTAAGGCAGCGTCCGTTAATATAGCTCAGGCGAGCAGTCTTCTGCAGGTGGCGGATTCAGGTGTCGGTCAGATAGGAGATATATTACAACAATTGCGTAATCTCGCGCAGCAAGCTGGTTCTCCGGTTCTTAATGATGATAATCGCGCGGCTCTTAGTGAGCAGTTCGAGCAGTTGATTGGACAGTTGAATTCGGTTGTTGGTGGTACTAGTTTTAATAATAAAAAACTGCTCGATGGTGGATTGAGCGGTGATGATGCTATATCTATCAATAGTATATTATCTGTAGAGGGCGAAGATTCCGATAGGCTTTCTATAAAAAATCTTGCCAGCGATAATTTATTTGGTGGTAAGAGTCTTAGTATATTAGATGCTGTTAGCGCTTCTTATGCTTTATCGGTTCTTGACAGCGCTATAAATGATGTCGTTGGAGTTCGGGCTGAAATAGGCTCATTTTTGCAATCAATTGATTATGCCGCCGCTAATGTTGACTCTGCTATCGCGAATCAAGAAGCCGCGCGCTCTGAATTACAAGACGCTGATTTTGCCGCTGCCTCAACTGAGCAGTCGCAAGCTCTGCTACAGCAAAATGCGGCTATTGCGGTTGCCGCCCAAAGTAACAGACTTACACCGGCACTATTAAAATTAGTCAGCTAGATATTTTTGCAAAAAATTTGTCTTGTTCCCGCTGCGTAAAACCGACTCTTTCGTAGTCGGTTTTGATATTGCTTGTGGTAATTTTTATCGTAAGTTACTATAGTTTTTCTATAAAATTAGTGGAGGTGATATGAGTAAAAAAATAGCTCTCGCAGCCTGAGCATCATCAGGAATGGGTAAAGATTTTACCAAAGCTCTTCTTAAGGAGGGGATGGTGGTTTATGCCGACGCCCACCGCTTGGAAAACTAGATTAGGATACTAGAAGCACCATTTTTTGAGAATGGCGAGTTGTTGTTTTGGCGTACCATAATTGAACCTAAATTCACATTCTTTCAAGAATAAATGAAAGTTATTTTTGGGTATTCCATTGTATTTTCTAAGCACTCTTTTTGCTTGGTTCCAAAAATTTTCTATACCATTTATATGATTGTGTTTTTGTTCTACAAAGTGAGTTGAATGATTGATACGATGATGGTGAAATTCTGAAACATCCAAAGGACAGGACGATTGTGGCTGTTACCAAATTACGCTACTTTTGCAACAGACCTATTTTGCTCCATAATTAGATACATTTTATCTGGGTTTTTCAGCTGTATTAGTTGAGATTTGATCTGACATTCTTTGCAAACTGAGTCTGAATTACTCCGACGATGTACAGGGGGATTATCTACCAAGATGGGGATCATCAACAGGTTTTTCTATCAAGGCCACTCCCCTGTATTTACTTTCTTGACGTGCACGCCCACTCAAATTAGATTCAATTCTCCCCAATCTCTTGTTAATTTTTTCAGAGCGCTCTCCAAAAGCATCAACACCATCCTTAAATTTGGATTTGATATTTTTTACTTCCCCAATTAGTTTTTCTGGGTTTTTAGACCTACTTCCCGCTATACTATTTATAGTATTTTCTAATCTACTTAATTGGGCACTTAATTCCTTTCCATTAAATATTTTTTCAACTATTTTTTCAACTATTTTTTCATCTGTCATAATCAGGAGTACTCCTATTTGTTTGGGCAGTTTTGCGGCAAAGTTAAGCTGCAAATCGCTGGTTTATGTAGAGCAAAGCCCAGAAGTGGCGTATGTGATATGTTAATTAGCATACCTCACTGAGTATCAGTGAATCACACTTTGCGCTATGCTGTCAACAAAATTCATGCCCTAGATGAAATTTTTGAGATGATCAAAATCTCCGATTTTCATCCATCGTTTTTCTGTTGACTGCACCAGCTTGAACATCATTGCCGCCAGCATAGTCTCTGAGGTGCAGTTTTTGGTCTTATCCGTCCGAAGCTGGAAAATAGCTAAATCAATGATGTTCGCTCGTAAATGGCTGGGAGATCGTGCGTTTGACAGGATAGAGCGAACTCTAATTTGAAGTGCAACGGTTAAAGATTTCTTGAGGTGTTTTCCATCCAAGAATTTTTCTAGGTTTATTATTGATGATATTTTGGATATTTTCCAGCATTTTGTCTGTTGTTTCTCCACGATACTTCTTTGGCAGGAACTTTCGGATTAGTCCATTAGCGTTTTCCACTGAGTCTTTTTGCCATGAGCTATATGGGTCGCAGAAGTACGTTTTCGCGGGTAATTTCTGATGGTTAGTAAATTCCAAGCCATTATCCAGTGTGATAGATTTGGGATTAAATGGAGCAATTTTTTTTGCCAAACGTTGCGCCACACTCGCCGCATTTTTGCCCTCGGGATTGTTCACAATTAGTAAAAAGCGTGATTTGCGTTCAATCGCAGTGATAATATACTGTTTTTCCTTGCCAAAATGTACCAAGTCAGCCTACCAATGGTTATAATGTTTGCGGTTATTGATGTTTTTGTTTCGTTTGTGAATTGATGTTCTATTTTAGATTTTACCTTTGTTTTTTTGTGCTTTATGTTTCTTTCGTCGGGGTTTTTCTCGCCACAGGAATTGCCATAATTGCTGTTTGATTGCCCATGGCGCATGGTGTATATAACGATAGATGGTTTCATGGCAGAATGTCACTTTTCCATAGCAGGTTGTGGCGATTTGTTCAGGAGACCATCGCTCCTTTAAGCCATTGAGTAACATTGACTTTAACTCTGGGTGGCGGTCAATTTTGAAGATGCCGTTTCGCCTTCGTTTTCTTGCTTTGCTTGCCGCCGTATCAGGCAAATAGCCTATATGCGAGGAGTTGCGCCGAATCTCACGACTAATGGTTGCAGGGCTACGCCCAAGATTTTCTGCGATTTTGCGCCGAGATATTCCGTCTCTTAAGAGACGGAATATCTCATCCCTCTCAGCGCATGAGAGATGTTCGTATACTTTTTCCATGGCAACACTTCCTTACAGTAAGTGTTGCACTTCAGTCTAGAACTCAGGTAATACAGTTTATGTTGAAGTAACTATAGCATTCCAGCTCAAGAATTTCCCAAATTCTTAAGTTACGCTGGGATGCCACTAAGGCTTACTTCGCGCTGCGTTCAAGTAGTGAAGAGGTAGACTCTATATTTGTGCTGGTTACAAAAAAATAATTTTTTTACCAAGGAATTGGTTTTGGCAATCGTCTGATATTATGGTAACAGTTAATTTGCCATAAAATCATAGGAGATAGCCATGAAAAAACATTTTTCCATTTTGCTTATAAGTTCAGCGCTTTGTATCGCTACGCCAGCCTTTGCTGATGAGACGGCGATAACTATTTACAGTAAGGCGGGAGCAGGGGCTATTGACCCTAACATGTATCGTCCGGTACAAGGTAGAAGTGGCTATAACGGGATGAATGTTCCCGGTTACGGGGTGGTGAGGCAGGTACGGGATATAGAGCTTTCAGGCAAAAAAAATGTAGTAAAATATAGTGATGTCGCCGCTTATATTGACCCGACCTCTGTGCAGTTCAAATCACTTACTGATCCTAAAGGAACTAAGGTAGGGGAGCAGAATTATCAGTTTGATTTAGTAAGTCAGAGCAAATTACTTGAAAAATATATAGATAAAAAAATTACCGTAGAGAAAAACTCCGGTGATAAGGTAGAAGAAGTGAGCGGAACTTTGCTTAGTACGCAGGGTGGTATTACGCTGAAAACTGATGATAGTAAGATAAAGGCAATACGTAGTTATTCGTCAATTTCTTTTCCTGAGCTTCCTAATGGGCTTATAACTAAGCCAACATTGGTGTGGGATATATTTACTGGGAAGGTTGGTAAGCATAAAACAGAAGTTAGTTATCAGACTCAAGGTATGACTTGGTGGGCGGACTATAATCTTATTTACCGTGAAGGTAAGGACGCTAATAGTGGATTTGTTGATTTTAACTCATGGGTTTCAATAATTAACCAGACTGGTGCTAGTTTTAATGACGCTAAACTTAAATTGATGGCTGGTGATGTGCAGAAGGTTCAGCCACAGGGGAGGCTTTATAAAGTAAGAAATCAGGGATTTGCAGCTATGGCTGACATGGCAGAGGCAAAAGCTCCTTCCTTTTCTGAAAAATCATTTTTTGAGTATCATCTCTATACGCTGGATAAACCCACTATGTTGCCGAATAATTCCACTAAGCAGCTTGAACTTATTCCGGCAGCGAATAATGTTCCGGTGGAAAAGGTAATGGTTTATAACGGCTTTGGTTCACAATATTGGAATTATGGAGGGCTTTACACCGGACGTTCTTATGGAGTGGAAAATCCAAATAAGAAAGTGGATGTTTATCTTAAAATAATGAATAAAAAGGAGCTAGGTCTTGGTGTGCCGCTGCCCGCTGGTAGGATACGGGTAAATCAGCAGGATAAATCTGACGGTAGTTTGGAATTTATCGGTGAGGATATTATAGAGCATACACCGCGCAATGAGGAGTTGTTGATAAAGCTTGGCAGTGCCTTTGATGTGGTTGGAGAACGCAAACAGCTTGATTATTATCTTGATAGTAAACGTCGCTTCGCTGATGAGAAGATAGAAATTAAAATCCGTAATCAGAAAAAACAGGCGGTGAAAGTAAAAGTGGTTGAGAATCTATATCGGGCGACTGGTTGGGATATTTCAACATCCAGTGATAAATATACCAAAGACTCGGCTCACCAGATTCATTTTATGGTAAATCTAAAACCAGAGGAGGAAAAAATAATAACCTATAAGGTACATTATAGTTGGTAGATGGAGAAAATAGGTTATAGACAATAGGCAATAGGCAATAGAGGTAGAGTTCGGTCTAAATTCACGGGGTTTTTGGCAAAATAAACTTTATAGCGGCACCTGCCTTCATATTTTCTGCCCATATTTTTCCTTGATGCCCTTCTATTATTTTCCGGCTTATTGAAAGACCAAGACCAGTACCGCCTGACATAGTTTTAGTTTTGCTGCTTTGGGTGAATTTATCAAATATATCTTCCAGCTCTTCTGTTGGGATACCTATTCCATCATCACTTATTGAGCATAGTACAAATTCTTTGCCGTCTTTTTCCGCGTAATCTGATATGATAATTGTTATATTACCTCCTTCTGGTGAGAACTTTATAGAGTTAGACAGAAGATTAATAATAACTTGTATTAATTTTGCCTCATCAAGATATATATTAGTATTTTGACATAAATTCTCTTTAGTCACTGATAGTTTTTTATTTTTGATCAGTGAGTCAAGCTCTACTAAGGCGTAATCAATTACTTTTTGTAAGTCGCCTTTTTCTATAGAGAAGGTCATTTTGCCGGCTTCCAACTTTTCAAAATCCAATAGATTATTTAATAATCCGAGCAATCTTTTTCCGGCCATTTGGATATTGTTAAGATATTTGTCTAGCTTTTCAGGATTCTTGATAGTATCGCCACTAATATTTTTTATGCTCATGCTGGTGTAATTAAGAATAGCGTGCATGGGTGTTCTAAGTTCGTGTGACATATTTGATAGGAATTCGGACTTGGCGACATTGGCTTTTTCAGCTTTTTCTTTTTCTATGATTAAATCTAGGGTTTTAATATCAACAAGTTTTTGTAGGTGATCGCGATGCTCTATGAGTTCAGCTTCTATTTTTTTACGATAAGTTATGTCTTTAACCATCACCACGAATAACGTATCTTCATGATAATCAAGTTTTGATATAGTTATTTCTATAGGGAAAATATCGCCGTTTTTCTTAGTTCCTTTTATCTCACGATTTACACCGGTCATATTGCTGATATTACTAAGATAGGATTCTATATATTTGCGATAGCGACTGGATGTTTTTTGAGGAAGGAGAATGGAGATATTTTCTCCTTTTATGTCGTCAATATTATAACCAAAGATTCTTCCGGCAGATTTGTTGAAATCAAGTATGGTTCCGATTGAATTAATCACCATTATACCATCAAATGAGCTATCTGTTATTGATTGCAGATAATTACTCTTTTCCTTTAATTCGGTTTCTAGTTCTACTTTTTCTAAAAGGTTTATACGGAATGACTCAATACCCCTTGCTATAGTGCCAATTTCATCTTGAAAATCCTTGCCGGGAATTTTGATACGTAGATTGCCTTTGGTTATTTCAACAAGAGCTTTATACAACCAGTTTATTGGAGTTATAACACTAGTAGTTAGGAAGAAGAATAACCATAGTCCTATAAGCTGTGCTAATGCGTACCATATAAGAGTGTTCCATTGTTTGTTTTGATAATATTCTATGCGCTTGTTGAGAAGTGTTGTTAATTCATCAAGGATTTTATAATTCATGGTTTTTATAAAATCACGCAATTTAAAAATTTGTTTTGAAAGAGTGTCAGGTGCTATTCTGTTACCAGATGAAACAATATCTAATGTAGTGATGAATTGGTTCATATCATTCTTATATTCTTCAATCACTGGTTCTAGGTTAGGCTTTAGAGTTTGGCTTACACCATAAAAATTTTCATCCTCATTAAAGGCAAGATCAATATCAAAGAGGACTCTCTCCATCTCGGCTTCACGTAGGAAATGAGTGATTAGTTTCGCTTCGCTGCTTATTTCTGGGGATACGGGTATGGAAAGATTGAAATATGGATATAGTAAGAAAGAAGCATATGATATTCTGTTTATAGTTTGGGGTAGTTGGTTTACTGAGATGTCCATCAGATAATAACTGTCAAGATCTGGATCAAGGATAAGACCAGATGTATCTCCGACTACTGTTATTATTCTATCTAGTAGAACAAGAATTTCGTCATAATTGTTGTATATAGTTATATCCTGATTTTTTATTACCTGCCATTTTTGAGCAAGTTCTTCGATCATTGTTGCTTCATTATTGTCATTTTTCAGTATATTTTTAGAAAATCTAAGGTCTGTTCCTAAATTTTTGTTCAGTTCTATAAGTTCATCTATAAGCGCGTCAATATTTTTAGAATATTCATTGTGTTTTTTTAGTATTTTTCTATCTGGATCTTTATTATGTGCGATAATCATTCTAGTAAGACGATGGTTGCCTATTTCGGCAAGAATTCCGGTAAGGATTTTTTCGTACTTCACTCCATCAATTTCCATTTGCGCTAGTACGATATTGCGTTTGATATTGTCTATGGTTGAGTAGATAAGGATGGAAAAAGGTATAGCAAAGACTAAAACTATGCTAAAAAGTCGGGAGCGAATAGAAAGATGGTGTAATTTTTGTTGGAATTTGCTGTATCTTCTCATTTCTTAATTCCTCATTTTTTAGGTATAGTTGCCACCATTTTTTGAGTTTTCTGTCGTAATATTTGTAAAAGACATAGCTATACTTACTGAGTACCATAATAAAATAGCAGGCCAGTTAGAGAATATACTCTGTGTTACCATAAATGGGAAAAAATTTATGATAATCGTACCAAAAGCCGCCGCTGGTAATATACGGTATATGCCGTGAGACTTTTTGAAAGAAGACAAAACTGTAAAGGCAAGACATATTACCATAGCGGTATATATAACCATACCGGTAAGACCGGTTTCCGCAAACCATTCTAGGTAAGTATTGTGCGGGTGTAAGTTGCAGTATAGCAGAATTTTTTGTTTTTCCATTTCCTCGCAGACAATACGAAAGCCCTTGAAACCAACACCATGAGCTAGATTTTCTTTGCCTATTACTATAGCGTCTATAAAAAGCTTGCCGTAATTAGACTCAGAAAGCGCTCCTAAAATAATGCCTATTTCCTTGACACGAGCTAAAACCCACTCCTGAGTCAGGATCAGGAATATTGATATTCCACTTAATGTAATAGCAAGTGAAGCGCCAATAATACGTACCCTTTTTTCAACAATGGCGATTAGGAAGATAGCGGTGAAAAAACCGAACATGCTGCTGAAAAAGGCGGTGCGTTCTCCACTTATTAGTATTATAGACTCGCTCATTATGATCAGAAATAGAGAAGTGAAAAGCATTAGGCGACTATTGGTGGATTTTGCTATAAATAGAGAAATAGCCGCAGTTGGTAGGATCATTTTGGCTATGAACACACCAACCTTCACATTGTTGATGGGACCGGTAAGCCTGCCACTACTGTCTTTTGGATTTCCTGATAGAGAAACATCAAATAAGTATTGCCATAGTGAGTCTATGAGCACAAATACCAGCATTGCTGCCAGCATTTTACCTAGAAAAAATATGCGATGTTTATCGGTTAAAATCCAGTGTCGCATAGCGGCGTAAAGTAATATATAGCGAATCCATGGTATAGCGACAGAGAATGAAAGTTTAGGCGATACGGCAAGTGGTGACACTACCAGTACCATCCATAACCACGCTACGATGCTAATTTTGATAAATGGGTCTTTAAGCCATGCCCAGTTTTTATTTTGGTAGCTATTTAGCAAAAAAAGCAATGATACAATAACACAACAGGAATCAGCAAGACCTCTGCTGAAAATCAACCCCCACGGTATAAGCAAAACAGCAATATATGAAAGAGACAAATTCCAATTATTTTTTGGAAATAACATGGTCATATAGGGTTTTAGTGATGTATGTAGATTCACTCTGTTATCTCTAAGTATTTTACACTACCTGTTTTTTATCTGTTTTTATTGAATTTTTTGTTAAGAAAAGCAAATATTAGTTGGTGTTATCTAGTTATTTATTTTATAAACAGTTTTATTGTGTAGATTGCTCTATATGCTAAAATACACTCGTTTTGGATAATTTTTACCCAAAACGAGTGTAAGAGCCTTGTTAGAGGAATAATGTTTTCCGCTGTGAAGCAGGCATAAAATTTGATAAAAATATGTGATATTTTTATTCATAAGTGGTCTAATTTGTAGGAAGGTAAAGTATGCTAAATCCATTTATAGATTTAATCGCCTCAGTGCTACAGATATATATGTGGTGCGTGGTGATATGGACGGTGACCAGCGTTCTTATATCATTTAAGGTGATAAATTCTTATCAGCCTTTGGTGCAAAGGGTAATGTACGCTCTTGATAAAATATGTGAGCCGGTCATGCGTCCGATTAGGAAAATATTGCCAGATTTAGGAGGTATAGATGTATCTCCGATAATAGTTATATTATTGATTACATTTTTGCAAAACGCTCTTTACACCTATTTTTATACATATGAGATAAAAGCGAATATCTCTTCTATGTATAGGTAAGAATAATAATAAGAAAAGATTGAATAATAGGATATGTTTGAATCATTATCTTCAAAACTCACTGGGGTTCTCGGCAAATTACGTGGTCGTGGGGTTCTGTCGGAAGCTGATATTGACAGCGCGATGCGCGAGGTGCGTATCGCTTTGCTTGAGGCTGATGTGGCGCTGCCGGTGGTTAAGGAGTTTGTTGGAACTCTCAAGGAAAAAGCACTTGGTAAGGAAATAATAGCCAGCGTATCACCAGCGCAGATGGTTATTAAGCTGGTAAATGACCATTTGGCGGAGTTGCTTGGTAGTGAGCATCAGGAGATAAATCTCGCCGCTACTCCTCCGGTAGTGGTTATGATGGCGGGTCTGCAAGGTTCAGGTAAGACAACTAGTACTGGCAAGTTGGCGCTACGTCTTAAGAAGAAATATAATAAAAAAGTCATGGTAGCGTCGCTTGACATTTATCGTCCGGCAGCGCAGCAACAGCTTGAGCAGGTAGCCAAGCAAGCGGAGGTGTTTTCTCTGCCGATAATATCTGGTGAAAAGCCTTTAGAGATAACCAAGCGGGCGATGAATACCGCTCGTCTGGAAGGGTATGATGTATTGCTTCTTGATACCGCTGGTAGGCTGCATATTGATGAAGAGTTGATGGATGAGCTGAAGGAAGTGAAATCTTTAGCTAATCCTTTGGAGACTTTGCTGGTAGCTGACTGTCTTACTGGTCAGGACGCGGTAAATATAGCGAAGAACTTTCATGAGCAGATCGGGGTAAGTGGAATAATTCTTACTCGTGTTGATGGTGATGGACGGGGAGGAGCGGCTCTTTCCATGCGTTCGGTAACGGGACAGCCAATCAAATTTATCGGTGTTGGTGAGAAGCTAGACGAATTTGAGGAATTTCATCCTAAGCGCATAGCGTCACGTATCCTTGATATGGGTGATATTGTATCGCTAGTTGAAAAAGCCGCTGAGCATGTTGATACTGAGCAGGCTGAGGAAATGGCAAAGAAAATGATGAAAGGTCATTTTGATTTCAACGATTTGCTTAAACAGTTGCGACAAATGAATAAGATGGGTGGTATTGGCAGTATGATGAAAATGCTACCAGGAATGGGGCAGCTTAAGGAAAAGATCGGGCAGGCTAATATAGACCATAAGATGATCGCTAGGCAGGAAGCTATTATACTCTCCATGACCGCTAAAGAGAGGGTCCACCCCAAGTTGCTAAACGCTTCAAGGAGAGCGCGTATCGCCAAAGGTTCTGGGCTTAGTGTGCAAGATGTAAATAAGCTTATAAAACAGCATCAGCAAATGCAAGGTATGATGAAAAAGCTAAGTAAAATGGGTAAAAAAGGTATGATGCGTGGTGGTGGGTTAGAACAATTACTTGGCGGGCTGCGCTGAAATTTTATCTTATCCCCGTGAAAGACTACTGTCCCTCGTACCTGTCTCGCCGTAGCGCGCAAGCGCAAAGGTGGATGGAGCATTGCTTCCTCCTACGCTCTTTGAACTTCGGCGGATAGGCCCATGGCGATTGTATTTGGGTATCAGGAACTGAACGTGACACTGTCATGCCGTCTTTATGACGGCATCCGGTTGTGAAAAGCAGAGTTTTTCACTGGATTGCTCTGCAACCCACCAGACCCCGCTAACCACGTGCGGGGCGACATTGTATCCAAATGCGATTGCTATGCGGACAGGCAGGACTCACACAGCCTGACTTACTGTGCTTCTTATGACCTAATTTCTAATTCTTGGATTATAAAAAAATTCTATTTTTCAATATGTTATCTGGAGTTAAATTATTGTTTTGCTAATTGTAACATATAGAGTAACAAAATCTTCACACAAAAAACTTTATTTTATGGCACAATGATAATGTGGAATAATAAATATTAAGCTGTAATGGACAGATAACCCATTGAGGAATAAAGTATGTCTAACCATGATTATGATAGTTATATAGATAATAAAATAACAGGTGGTGGCTTTTCTGGATTTATAGGAAGTACCGTTGGAGCGATAACCACCGCTGTTAAATGGGTGTTGGGCGGACTATTAGCGGTAACTGGTGTTGGCTTTTTGCTTAATAAAAGCGAAGGATTCCGTGATATGACCAATAAAACACTAGCTAAAGTAGGGATTGATGGTGCTGGTGATAAAGGTCGGGAGATGTTTACCAGTGTATTTAGCTGGGGCAAAGATAAGGTTGGAATTGAAGCTGGTAAAGAAGATATAATAACCACTGAAAATATTGGTGGAGTGAATGTTATTAAGCCAACAGCGCTTCTGTCTGAGCATAGAGTCGTAAAGAATCCAAAGAATTTTAGCGATTTGACCATACAGGATAAAGTTATGATGTCACTTTTTACTTCAAGAAGTGATACCAAAGGTGGTATAAGGAGATTGGAACAGCTAAATGATGATGTGTTGGAGTTTGCTTCTTATGCTGGTAATGTGTGGAATCCAGCGGCAGAGAGATATAATTATGATAAACAGGAGTTGATTAAAACTGGTGGATTGCCAGCGGCTCCCGTGATTAATCTCAGTCTTCCTGATAAATTGTCTGATAAATTAGAGGAATATGGAAAGAATAAT
Source organism: Rickettsiales bacterium (assembly GCA_041396965.1). NCBI lineage: Bacteria > Pseudomonadati > Pseudomonadota > Alphaproteobacteria > Rickettsiales > Rickettsiales bacterium. Next base: position 1,731,522 of record JAWKXN010000001.1, on the reverse strand, counting down.
ATAGACCCTGAAGGATGGGATAGTCTTTCTATTATAGCAAAGCTTAAGCTTTTAAGAACTAGGATTGGTAATAACTTTCAAAATGAACCTAATTTGACCAAATCGATTATGGATGGTAAGGATTACTCTGACGATAGATCTATTCTTCCTATATGGACAAAGGAGGCATTGTCTTATCTTGTGAAGCAATATGATGGAGATATATCAGATGGTATTAAGGATAGAGGAGAGTCAGCCGATACCCGTCTTGAGGTGCGCACTAAAAGGGATATTGCTGAACAGCTGAAGGAAGGAAGGTATGGTGAAGCTAAGAAGTTAGCCATGGTTGCTCATGACTACTACGATGGAATAAGCTTAGATCCTAAAATAATACCGTATAATGATAAGGATAGAGGGACCAGATATGGCAATGTAGCGAAATCATTTAAAGAAATAGTTGATTATATAGATTCTATAGATGAGAATGGAATTCATAAAGAACTGCTAGTAGAAAGTAATAGGATATTTAACGGTATATTGGAAGGTGCTCATGCATTTTCTATCACTGAAAAAGAATATATTCAAAAAGTTAACGCCTACAGGACTTCTGTGGTCAAAGCTCAGCAGGAATCTGGATTGCTGGAAGCCGCAGGTAAAGGTGAAGAGCAAGAGCGTGGTGATAAAGAAGAAGGCAATGGTAAAAAAACCTTGAAGGCTGACGCGGAAGATGTTGTTGATAAGACTACAAAACCTGAGAAGGTGGCTAAGGCTATAGCTGATTCAAGAAAGATTATTAATAACGTAATCGGTGAGAATGGCATAACGCAGGAAGAAATACCTTCTGGCAGTCCGTTGACAGAGAAGGCAAAAACAGCCGCTCTTGAAGTTAAAAATCCTAGAATATACTATAATACAGTGGGTGATGATGGTATTAAAAGCAGTTCTGTGCAGGTGGCGTTTGTTCCTAAAGAAAAAGAAAGCTCACAGTCCGCCAGTAAATAGCATTCTCTATATGTTACAGGTTATAAAAGTTTAGTGGATTTTTAAGCTTTTATGTATTATACTCCCTCCGATTGTTGTTATAGTAACTTGCGGTAAGAATTACCCAAGTTACTATCAAAACAGACTCTGAAAGAGTCGGTTTTGCGCCGCGAAGCGAGCGAGATGCCTTATTTTTATAGGGAAAAATAAGGGCGATTTACTATAATTATATGAGGAATGTATGCAGAATTCAGCCGTTAAAGTAAGTGATTCAGTAGAAGAAGTTGCTGGTGAGTCAGTCGTTTCCGTAGAGATTGTGGAGCAGGTAGTAGAGTCCGAAGTGGTTGAGTTTATCGCTCAGGCTCAGATAGTCGCTGGTCTAGCGGAGGAAGCTTGTCATCTTGACGAGAATATGAATTGCCCTGATTTTGATTCTTTTGAGGAAAAGTACGGCTTTGGCTGTTTCGCCTAGTTACCCCCCACCAAAAATTGAATCATTACTCTCTTCAATTTTTGACTCCCCCGCAAGGGGAGAGTATGGTAATAGCCGTAGCTCAGGTTATACAATAGCGCCAATTATGGGAGATTGCTTTTTTGGTCTGTGAGTAAAAACCTAAATAGACGTAAGCTCGTCGTATACATAACATGCTCCTCCCGCCATTATGCTCATAGTAACTGGTATGGGAAAGATTAGGACTACAGATACCATATAAATTCCAAGTAGTAACAAAATTTTTATTAATGATTCAGTATCAAGCTTTCTAAATATTTTTATAATTTCCTTTATGCTTCTGCCAATACCATAATTATAATCAAGCATGAATATTGGAATGAATATAGCTATAAGTAAAGCAGCAAGAGATGGGATTAGTAGTGGAAGACCTATTATACCAGCAAATGACATAAGTATTGAGGCAAGAGCGACCTTACCCATAACTGGGGCTATTGTATGCTCAATAAAATCAACACTGGTTCTTTGTCCGCGATAAAGGCATATGGCAAATAGCAAAAAACTTCCTTGAAGAAGAGCGAAAACAATCCAGCCAGCGGTAATGGCTGACGCTATATTGTTCATTAGCGCATGGGTGAGTACGGCGCATAATACGGAGAATAACAGTATAGCGCCAGCAAAAGCCGACATTCCTTGATGCTCAGCGACAAAATTCCAGCCTTTCCTTAAGGTTTTCTTTATTGATATGCTGGGTGTTTTGGTTAGTTCATTGCGTATATCATCCACAGGGTGATTAAAAAAGGAATTAAATTCCTCAATATCACCAGCTTTTATCGTGGTATTGTTGTGGTAGAATATTGTTTCTGTGGTAATAGCTCCTGTCCTAATCCTACGCATAATTGTTATTATGTCGTGAGGACCGTCTTTTTCATTTCTGGAGCTTATATAATAATATTCCATAATCTTACCCTGTTTACGGAGCATTATGTATTATAAATATTTAATAAAGTGTTATTCTCTGGACATACTTAGTATAATATCCGCGAATTCACTAAGATAAACAGAGCCTTTTACTGTTCTTTGTATCAGAACGTTGCGTTTATCCTGTTTATCACGTGTCCTTTTTAACAATTTAGCGGACTCTAGAGCGTCAACCGCTCTGCATATCGCTGGTTTAGATATTTGTAACTCCTCTGATAAGAGTTTAATGCTATGCGGCGGTGGCATAAGATAAACATTTAGTAAAACCGCTGTTTGTCTTGCTGATAAATCAAAAGGCATTTTTTGTAGAGCTGTTGAGGTAACTCCATGCCAGAAGGTAAGCGCCCTTATTGTTTTAGATGAGCTAATCTTTTCGCCTTTTGCCTTAGTGTTTGTTGCCATAATTTTCCTTTATTAATCTATATAAAGCTCTTATTCCCATTGCTTCACCGCCTTGTGGGCGACCTGCTCTATCCTGAAGGTTCCACGCCATCATGTCAATATGTAGCCATGAAGTTTTTATGTCTACGAATTCTTGCAAATAAAGCGCCGCAGTGATAGCTCCCCCGTATGGACTGCTTGAATCATTACTTATATCGGCGTTTTTACTACTTAGATATTCCCTGTAATCAGCCCATAAAGGAAGCCGCCAAAGTGGGTCGCTTTCCTGTTCACTTATTTTAGAGAGTTTGGTGGCGAGCTTGTCATCGTTGGTGAAAAACGCTGGTATATCTGTTCCAAGAGCGACGCGAGCGGCTCCGGTGAGAGTGGCGCAATCAATGAGTAGGTCAGGTTTTTCCTTGTCCGCCTCAAATAAAGCGTCACATAATATTAATCTTCCTTCTGCGTCTGTATTGCCGATTTCTACGCTTATACCCTTACGAGTTTTTACAATATCTAAAGGTCGCATGGCATTGCCAGCGACAGAGTTTTCCGCAATTGGTAATAATACACGGAGTTGTACTGGAATATCACCGTCAATTATCATTTTAGCGAGAGCTAGAATATTAGCCGCTCCTCCCATATCCTTTTTCATTAGACGCATGGATGACGTTGGTTTGATGTCAAGACCACCAGTATCAAAAGTTACTCCTTTGCCAACTAAGGTGATTTTTGGAGAGTTTTTGCGAGGAAAGTTAATGTCAACAAGATATGGAGGGTTGGAGGATGCTTTGCCGACAGTATATATCATTGGGTAGTTTTCTTTTAGTAAATTTTCTCCCTTTATAATTTTTATTTTAGCTTTATTACTTTTTGCCCAGCTTGTCGCTTCATTCGCTAATTCGTCGGTAGTCATATCGTTCGCTGGTGTATTGATTAAATCACGTGCCCAGCAGATTGACTCAAAAAATGATTTTACTGCATTCAAATCAACGTTTTTAGGGGCTACAAGTTTAGGATATGTCGCGATATTTTTTTTGTATTTAGAAAATTTGTAGCTGGCAAGTGCCCAGCCAAGAGTCAGATTGAATTTTTCCGTGTTATCAAACTTACCCTCAATGGCGTAACTCCCTTCAGGAATTTTCGTGGGAAGGTGAGAGATACTCCATATATTAGTTTTTTCTTCTACTATGGTGACTATTAAACCAATAGAAATATTGTCTTTTGGTATTAGGCAGAAATTTCCTGCTTTTACCTTAAAATCATTTATTTTTAGCCATTGTTGAGTCTGTTTTTGTTGTTTTTTCAGCCATATAGGAAATGATTTCTCATTTAATATCACTATAGGGATTGTTTCGCTGTTTTTGCTTTTAGTGACAGTAAATATTTGAGGCATAGAAAATAGTTAAAATAATCTAATATATTGATAAATATAGATGATACTAGCCATATATTTGATAATTGCCAATAACAATTTTACATAAAAACAATAAAAATTATTAATAATATTTAATTAAAATTGAATATTATTTAGCGATATGTTAATATCAGTTAACATAATATAGTGTTGTTATGTTAATTTTTAATTTTTTATAGGGGTAAATATATGGCGTTAAATAAATTATTATTCAGTACAGCTCTTACTTTAATCTCAATAAATTCTATTTCAGTAGCAAACGCTGCTCCCAAAAAATATGTTGAGGGACGTTTGATAGTTCAAGCGAACGCAGGTGTTTCTGATAGTGATTTTGTTAAATCAATGAAGAAGTCCGGTCTTAAAGTTAAAGAGAAGCTGAATAAGAATCTTCCTTTGTGGATTGTTGAGGTTCCCGTCAAAGCGGAAGAGAAATTAGCCAAAGCCCTGTCTAAAAATAAGCATGTAAAATTCGCGGAAGTTGATGCGATACTTAGAACATCCGCAACTGTTAACGATCCATATTTTTCCTCACAATGGGAAACTTTTAAGATACAAGCGCCACAGGCATGGGATATCACGATGGGAGAGGGGGTGACGGTCGCTGTTCTTGACACAGGTGTTTATGGAGCACACCCTGATTTGAGTGGAAACGTACTTTCTGGTTGGAATGTCAACTCTGCAAATAGTGATGTTACTGACAACTGTAATCATGGTACACCGGTTTCAGGAAGCATCGCAGCTGTTGGGAATAATGGCATTGGGATGGTAGGTGTCGCAAGCAAAGTTAAGATACTACCGGTAAAAATTACTAACAGTACTGATACTTCAAGAGGATGTCCGGCTACTTGTAGTGACGTTGATAGGGGGCTTAGTTGGGCAGTTGATAATGGAGCTGATATAGCTAATATTAGTTATGCTGGTGTTTTAGATTGTTCAAGTGTTTTATCTGTGGCGCAGTATATGCAAGGTAAAGGGGGGCTTGTATTTAATTCCGCAAGTAATACTGGCACCCAATTATCACATAAAAATTCTCCGTATTTAGTAACGGTAAGTGCTACCAATTCTAGTGATGTACGCCCTTCATGGTCAAGTTATGGTTCGTACGTGGATCTATCAGCTCCTGGTCAGGATGTTTTTTGTACAGGAAGTACATGGGCATATGGCACATGTTGGGGCACCTCATTTTCCAGCCCTATCACTGCCGCTGTCGCTGCTTTGGTAAAAAGCGCTAATCCAGCTTTAACATCTACTCAAATAGAGCAGATACTTAAAGATTCCGCTGATGATATAGGCGCTACCGGCTATGATATTTATTATGGTTATGGTCGGGTGAACGCTTATCAAGCTGTTGAGCTTGCTAAAGCCACTACGGGAGGTGGTGGTAACCCGCCGCCTGATACTACACCTCCTTTGGTCGCTATAAGCAGTCCAGCTTCTGGCTCAACACTTAGTGGCACTGTTTATCTAACTTCTACCGCCTCTGATAATGTTGGTGTGGAAAAGGTTGATTATTACATTAACGGAACATTCTTTGGTAGCGCTAGTTCTTCTCCATATAGACTTTCGTGGGATACCACTGAAGCGTCAAATGGTAACGCTACTATAACAGCTTACGCTATTGATACTTCTGGTAATACTAGCACAGCTTCTAATGTTTCTGTTGTTGTAAGTAACCAAGCTCCTGTCGCTGATGAGATAGCGCCAGTAGCGAAAGTTGATAGCCCGAATGAGGGTGATGTTCTTACTAAGATTAGTAAACGTGTTGTTACTATCAAAGGTTCTGCCAGTGATAATGTTGGAGTTAAGAAGTTATCAGTTCTGTTTGATGGTAAAAACCTCTGTTCATCTGTAGATACAACTACCGTATCATGTAATTTGAACACTAAAAAAGTATCAAATGGTTCACATGTAATATCAGTGATAGCTGAGGATGCCGCGGGTAACGTTGGCGCTTCTTCTATCAATGTAACGAAGTAACGCGGGCTGTTGTTAGCCTGTTTTACCCCTAGCCCGCCTCTGGTTGCCACTGGAGGCGGGTATTTTTATACATCTAACTCATCAAGTATGTTTTCCCTACTTTGAGTTTGTTCTTGAATGAAAGCGAAGCGATGTTCGGGTTTTCTACCCATAAGGTGTTCTACTCTCTCGTTGGTTTTGTCTAGATCGTCTTCTTCTATAATGACTTTAAGCAGCACTCTGTTTTCGGGATTCATTGTGGTTTCTTTAAGTTGCGCCGGTGTCATCTCACCAAGCCCCTTAAAGCGTCCCACCTCTATTTTTGAGTTTCCTTTGGCGTGTTTGGCGATAATTTTTTCTTTTTCTTTTTCATCCTGTGCGTAATAGGTTTTATTGCTTACGGTTATTCTAAATAGTGGTGGGCGAGCGATAAATAAATGTCCACCATTGATTATTTGCGGCATTTCCTGATAGAAAAAGGTCATAAGTAAAGAGGCTATATGCGCGCCGTCAACATCCGCGTCGGTCATTATCACGATTTTCTCATAGCGTAATGCCGATGGTGTATAATGAGTTCCGCTGCCACAACCAAGAGCTAGCACAAGGTCTGATAGTTCTTGGTTGGCTTTTATTTTGTCAATAGTGGCGCTTGCGACATTTAATATCTTTCCACGCAGTGGTAATATAGCCTGTGTCTCACGGTTGCGTGCTTGTTTCGCGCTTCCTCCCGCCGAATCGCCTTCTACGATAAAAATCTCTGTGCCCTTGTTAGTAGAGCGTGAGCAGTCAGCGAGTTTTCCGGGAAGGCGCAAGCGGGTGGTCGCCGCCTTACGACTTACTTCTTTTTCGAATTTACGACGTAAGCGTTCTTCTAGTCTGCTCATTATCGCCTGAATAATTTTGCCGCTATTTTCAGTATCACCACTTAAATAGTGATCAAAATGATCCCGCATAGCGTTTTCCACTAGTTTTGAGGCTTGGGTGCTGACTAAGCGGTTTTTGGTCTGTCCTTGAAATTGTGGATCTTTTATAAAGAGTGAAAGGACGATGACCGCACCACCTAAAATATCTTCCCCTTGCGCTTGCGCTATTTTTTTATTGCCGGTAAGCTCACCATAAGCTCGTATTCCTTTATTTATCGCCGAGCGTAGCCCTGATTCATGAGTGCCTCCATCGGGTGTTGGAATGGTGTTGCAATAAGTAGTTATGTAACTTTCCTCATCTGTTGGCCAATCAACTGCCCATTCTATACGTCCCATCTTGTCGGCAAGATCCGCTTCTCCGCAAAAAGGGCTAGTGGTTATAGTTTCTTTTCCCTCAAGCTTTTGTGACAGGAAGTCACGTAGACCGTTAGGGAAATGGATGGTGTCTTTAGCTGGAACATCACTATTTTCTGTAAGTAATGATGGATCGCATTTCCAGATTATTTCCACACCACGAAACAGATAGGCTTTGGAGTTAGCTAGTTTGTAGAGTTTCTCAGGGCGAAATTTAATTTTGCCAAATATCTCACTGTCAGGACGGAAGGCTATGGTAGTTCCTCTACCTTTGGGGGCTTCTCCCATTTTTTTAAGTTTGCCATCAGGCTCGCCTCTGCTGTATGATTGACGGTAGATGGTTTTATCACGCACTACCTCAACTTCTAAATAATCGGAAAGAGCGTTTACTACTGATATACCAACACCGTGCAGACCACCGGATGTGTCATAAACCTTGCCACCAAATTTGCCGCCGGAGTGAAGCGTGGTAAGGATTACTTCTAAAGCTGATTTTTTTGGGAATTTAGGGTGTGGGTCAACTGGAATCCCTCGTCCATTATCACGTATGATAATGATGTTATCAGGACGCATCTCAAACTCAATACGGCTGGCGAATCCAGCGACTGCCTCATCCATTGAGTTGTCAAATATCTCATTTACTAGATGGTGCATCGCGGTTTCATCGGTGCCACCAATATACATACCCGGACGACGGCGCACTGGCTCAAGCCCTTCTAAAACTTCTATGTCATCAGCGGTGTATGAATTGTCTTTTAATTTCTTTTTATCAGCGAATAAATCGGTCATGTTTTTTAGATTTCATTAAAGTAAAATAGTATTTTTGTTGTGGGGACAAGAAACGAGGTCAGTAGATTTTCACGGAGACAAAATAAATCACAGCCATACCAATAGCAGGAAATATATTTTCTGCAAGCGGGTAGTGGTGGTGATTTATAGAGTTATTGCTAATGTGAGGCTAATTTTATGGATGAATTTAGATAATGTAATAAATGGAGATGTGAATATAAGCAAAAGTGTTGTGGTGATAATAAGATATATGAAGCGTTCACGAGAAGGTACGCTGCCATTCTTGAATCGTCTGGCTAATTCTCTATCATTTATGAAGTTCATGGCTTTTATTTCTCTTTTTGTTTATCCTCATCATCAAAATTCATACCCTTAAAAAGATGATTTTTCGCTAGGAATCCGTACACCAGATAAATGGCTACAAGCCCAGTGATAGATTGCTGTATGAATATTGGCAACATAAATGGTAACCCTGCTATGTGTTGCAATATTAGCACTATCAATAGAAAGCATATTAAAGATCCAGAGGTTAGTACGAATACATCTTTACCTGATGGTTTTCTCCGCTCTTCCTTCATAAAATAGATGATGGCGATTAGGGCGGCAATAAATATTATAAGGATTTTAAGAGCTGGTATTTTTATACCAAAATACAGCGCGAGACTGCCTACCGCTATTACTTCAGCCGCGTACAATAAAGAAAATAGTAATATGGTTTTTACGTGTGACTTGTTTAGCATGATCTATTTTTATTTAATATTTGATGTGAAATATAGAGTATTGTTTGTCTGTAACAAGAATATATTTGTATGTCTATAACCAGTAAATATACCGCAGCGCAGCATATAATATTTCATTAATTGCTTGCAAAATCTTCAGATTTTCGTATCTATGGTCTTTCTATTTAACTTTTTTGGGAAAAAGCTGAATAGGCGCTCAGACGCCGCTGAGGCTTACGCCGCACGGGCGGCGGGCAGCGGTCGCAGCCTTGTTATCTGAATAATGGTTTTTTATTTCAGATGGCCATGTTTGCGAATATTTGTTATACGTTAAATATTACGAGGTGCTTAATGGCTAAAGCGGCAAAGAAAACTGCTGATATGACTTCCAAGAACGATGTTTCGGTTGGTAAGGAATTATTGTTAAAATTATATAAAGAAATGCTTTTGATTCGGCGCTTTGAGGAAAAAGCGGGGCAGCTTTATGGTATGGGGCTTATCGGTGGTTTTTGTCACTTATATATCGGGCAGGAAGCAGTGGTTGTTGGAATGCAAAGTTGTATAACCAAAGACGACGCGGTTATAACTAGCTATCGGGATCATGGGCATATGCTGGCTTGTGGTATGGATCCTAAAGGCATAATGGCGGAACTTACCGGACGGATTGATGGATTTTCCAAAGGTAAGGGTGGCTCTATGCATATGTTTTCCACCGAGAAACATTTTTACGGTGGTCATGGAATAGTTGGCGCGCAGGTTCCGATAGGTACAGGAATTGGCTTTGCCCATAAATATCGTAATAATGGCAATATAAGTCTGGTTTATTTTGGTGATGGCTCGGTAAATCAAGGGCAGGTTTATGAGTCGTTTAATATGGCGAGTTTGTGGAAGCTTCCGGTTATTTATATTATAGAGAATAATGAGTACGCTATGGGAACAAGCGTGAAGCGCAGCCACTCAACCACCGAACTTTATCGCAGGGGAGAGGCTTTTGGAATTACTGGTAAACAGGTTAACGGCATGGATGTTGTCGCTGTTCGTGAGGCTGGTTTAGAAGCGGTGGAGTATGTTCGTTCCGGCAAGGGTCCATTCTTACTAGAAATGAAAACTTATCGTTATCGTGGACACTCAATGTCGGATCCGGCTAAGTATCGTAGCAAAGAAGAGGTCGCGGATTATAAAGAAAATCATGATCCGATTGAGACTATGAAAGCTAGGTTGATCAAAGAAAAATTCGCTGGTGAGGACTTGCTAAAGGAAATTGATAAAGAAATAAAAGCGGTGGCGAATGATGCCGCTGAGTTCGCAAAAAAATCACCGGAGCCGGATGAATCTGAATTATGGACAGATGTTCTTGCTTAACAGTAAAAAAATTGGAGCGGTTTTTTTGCTGTTATTACTAAGCGGGTGTTATTGCGCGGTAGGGGATTGGGATAATTCTAGGAATGCGTCAGAATATTTAGGATATTGCTGGGATGAGTTCAGCGAAGACTATGAGGATGATGGGTAATATTCAGTTGAGGATTGTTTGCAAAGTTGATTGACAGCGTACGTACGTGTATGATGTTATGTTATGAAACAGGAAATCACGGTCACTGAGCTTAGGAGTAATATATACGCCATTATTGATGGGGTAATAAATACCGGCGAGCCGGTTACTGTGCACCGGAACAACCAAAACTTGACTATCAGTCTTTCCAGAAAAACAGGTAAGAAAAAGAGTAAACCTAAAATAAAGAATGACCTGTCAAAAATGAAAACCCTTCCTGATGCGTTGGTTGAAGATGACGAATTTTACCGTTCTATCGATTGGGAAAAATTGCTGGGCGGCTGGTACAGCAATGATATTGATATATGACACAATCTATTTTTATAGATACCAATATTGTATTGTGGGTTGTTAAGGGTTCTGCAAAGAATTTTAGCAAGCGGGTGAAAAAATGTTCTTGAAGGTGAGGTATTATACTCTCCTATAGTAAGGTTGGACGCGAGATGTGTTTGACTGGCTAATAGTGGCTGAAGCTACATTGTGCAACGCAAAATTAATAAACGATGATGAAAAAATCTTGCAACATTATAAGTATGCGGTATGGTAGAAGCTCATTTTTTGGGTAGCTTGGTATACAAAATAAAAAGTAAAAAGTAAATAGGAAATAAGGATTGTTTATGTCACAACAAACGGTAAGAGTCGCGTTAAGAGATGCTATGGCGGAGGAAATGCGCCGTGACGAGGAAGTATTTGTGATGGGTGAGGAAGTAGCCGAATATCAGGGAGCCTATAAGGTGACCGAAGGGTTGCTCGCCGAATTTGGTGACAGACGGGTAGTGGATACTCCAATTACAGAACATGGGTTCGCTGGTCTTGGTGTGGGAGCGGCGATGATGGGGCTTAAACCAGTTGTAGAATTCATGACGTTCAACTTTGCTATGCAGGCGATGGATCATCTAATAAACTCAGCGGCTAAAACTAATTATATGTCTGGTGGACAAATTCGTTGCCCAATTGTATTTCGTGGACCGAATGGAGCGGCTTCACGGGTGGCGGCGCAGCATTCACAATGTTACGCTAGCTGGTACGCGCACGTACCGGGTCTTAAGGTAATAGCTCCTTATGACGCTGCTTCTGCTAAAGCTCTTCTTAAAGCCGCTATTCGTGATCCGAATCCGGTTATATTTCTTGAAAATGAGATTTTGTACGGTCAGAGTTTTGACGTTCCTGACGATGATGACTACGTGCTTGAAATAGGCAAAGCGGAGATTGTACGTGAGGGAAGTGATGTAACTATAACAGCTTTTTCCATTATGGTTGGTAAGGCTCTGGAAGCGGCGGAAAAATTAGCAGAGGAAGGAATTAGCGCGGAAGTTATAGATTTGCGTACCATCCGCCCGCTTGATGTTGATACTATTGTTGAATCAGTAAAGAAAACCAACAGGTGCGTAAGCGTTGAGGAGGGTTGGGCAGTTGCTGGTATTGGCTCTGAGATTGCGGCTGTTATCATGGAAAACGCCTTTGATTATCTTGACGCTCCGGTAGCTCGTGTAGCTGGTGCTGATGTTCCACTGCCTTATGCCGCTAATCTTGAGAAGCTGGCTTTGCCACAGGCCGATCATATCGTTGAGGCGGTTAGAGAGGTTTGTGCTCGTGATTTGATGGTTGCTTGAGTTGTTTATATGAATCTTGCTGAGTTGCGCGCTAAGAAACCAGAAATTATGGATGTTGCTTCTAAGTATGGAGTTAGTGATATTTGGGTTTTTGGTTCACTTTTTCATCTTCTGGAATTCAAGGATAGAATAGAAAATATTTTATGTGGGAAAATAGATCTTGTCGAGGTTGATGCTGTAAAAAACCCTCTTCGTAAACGTTACATGCTTAAGGATGCGGTTCCTTTATGAGTAAGAAATTGGGCAAGAATCCTGAAGTTTATATTTGGGATATGCTCTATGAAATTGAGCATATTGAAAATTTACGCAGCGTGGTGATTTGTATGATCAGATGGTTGTTGTCATGCGGTTCTACGGTCTTTTACAGTTTTTGGAGAAGCTTGCAAACGTGTCAATGATGATATAAAAAGTAAGAATGAGCATATTACGTGGCAGAAAATTGTGGGTGTCCGTAATATACTCGGCCATGAGTATGAGGAGATAAATTTGCGGCGGATCGGTGAAATAATTAAGGACGATTTGCCTAAACTTAAGAATGATTTGTTGATTCTTTATAAAGAACTGACAGGGTGTGACTATAGTTATGATTAATTTTGTGTAAGGAGAATTATTATGAGAAAAAGTATATTATTTCCGGTTTTAGGTGCTAGTTTGTTGACTTCTTTTGCTGTGCTGGCTGAAGATAGTGCGAATGTCTCTATACAAGATATAGAAAAAGAATGTCCGATGGAAGAAAGAGTGACTGTTTCAGTCAATTTTAAGATTGGCGCTGATAGCGTGACAAAAGCAAAAGCGGAGTATGATAAGAGAATAGATGACGTTTCCAAATACGCTAAGGAACAAAAGATATCCAAGATAATAATAAGTAATGTAAATTATAATCTGCGTGGTAACAATAATCGTTATAACGGCTATAGCAGAGAATCATCTAGCTATTATTTAGATGGGAGAGCGACCTATAATCTCGGTAATTCATCTGATGCTTTTAAGCTTGCGGAATTTTTGGAAAAGAAAGATTTTGATGTAAGAGTAAATTACAATAGTAATAGAAAAACTGGTGGAAATTGCTATAAAATGATGAAAAGCTTCTAGTAATTTGATTTAGTAGTTAATATACAAAAATAATATCAAGAATAATGTAAAGAGAAAAAAATGCCTATTGAGATTTTAATGCCAGCTTTGTCACCAACCATGACAGAAGGTAATCTAGCTAAGTGGAACGTGAAGGTCGGCGATGAGGTTAAATCTGGTCAGGTTATCGCCGAGATTGAGACCGATAAAGCTACTATGGAGGTGGAAGCTGTTGATGAGGGTATTGTCGGTAAGATAATAGTTGACGCGGGAACGGAAGGTGTGAAGGTTAACCAACTTATCGCTCTTTTGTTAGAGGACGGAGAGGATAAATCGGTACTTGACAGCTATAAGCCATCTGCCGCCACTGCCGCGCCGGAAGAAGCAAAGCCAGAGACTAAGTCAGAGGCTTCGGCGGCACCGACTTCTACTCCAGCGTCGCCTGTTCCTTCTGTGGCTCCGCAACCAACCATATCGCATGGCGATAGAATAAAAGCATCGCCTCTGGCAAAGAGGATTGCCGCCACTGAGGGTATTGATTTGCATATGGTCGCTGGCACTGGTCCACATGGACGTGTCGTAAAAGATGATGTGATGAAGGCGATAGCTATGGGTGGTACTGGTGGTAGAGATAGAGTTCTGCGCAATCCGGTTGAGACTACCTCAATTCCAAATAATAACATGCGTAAGGTTATAGCTCGCCGTCTTACCGAGTCTAAGCAGACTGTTCCACATTTTTATCTGAACGTTGATTGTGAACTGGATAAATTGTTGGAAGTGCGCAAAGAGATTAATAGTGACGCGCAGGCAACGGCTGGAAAGGATAAAAAACCTGCCTATAAGCTCTCGGTGAATGATTTTATTATAAAAGCTACCGCTCTTGCGCTGAAGAAAGTGCCAAGCGCTAATGCTTCATGGACTGATGAGGCGGTGTTGCAATATAATAATGTGGATATTTCAGTGGCGGTCGCTATTGATGGTGGTCTTATCACACCGATAGTAAAAAACGCTGACCAGAAAGATGTAATAACTATATCAGGTGAGATGAAAGACTTAGCCGCTCGCGCTAAAATTGGAAAACTCGCTCCTGAGGAATTTCAAGGTGGTGGCTTCAGCATCTCAAATCTTGGTATGTTCGGAGTTAAGCAATTCTCAGCTATCGTAAACCCGCCGCAAGGTTGTATCTTAGCTGTGGGAGCTGGTGAGGAACGAGCAGTTGTTCGTGGAGGTAAACTGGAAATCCGTAATATGGTGGATCTGACTTTGTCGGTTGATCACCGTGTGGTTGATGGCGCGATCGGCGCGCAATTCCTACAAGCTCTTAAATATTATATAGAAAGCCCAAGCCTGATGCTATTATAAGTTTCTGTAGTCCCTGTGAAGACAGGGTTTTTGCCAGTTAATAGTTTTGGGAGTTTTTTTATGGTGGTTACTGACCTTTGAAAAAGAAAAATATGGTACTCATATATGATGTGTAGAAATTTTGTATTGTCTTTTCTATTTAATTTACTTTTGGTCATGCCGTTTTCTGGCTTTGCGTTTGGTAAAGAGTTGCGAGAAGCTCCTGATATTTCTTCCGCCCTTGTTGATTGGAAACAGGCGGTTGAGGGAAAATCGGTTGATAAGATATTATCTTTATATGACAAAGACGCTATTATGATCTCTACCTTTGTCCTTCAGCCAATGACCAAGCGTGAGGAATTAGTTGGTTACTACAAAAAAGTTATAGAGAATCCTGATGTACGGGTGAAAATAGAGGATACTCATCCTCGTCAGTTTGGTGACATGGCGGTAAATACTGGAAAATATGTGCTAAGTTACACTCAGGAAGGTGAGGAGGTGGTTGTTCCCGCCCGTTTTTCATTTGTCTATCAATTGCGTGATGGTAAATGGATTATAGTTGATCATCATTCATCTGCGGTTCCGGTTGCGGAATAAATAGAGGAAATGGTTATGAGTAAAAATGTGACAAAAGGTATGTTTAGGGTTTGGATAGTATTAACTATACTATGGGTAGGTGGTATGAGTTGGTATCAATACAAGGATGCTCAGAAATATAAAGATAGTGGTATAACCATTGCTTTATCTAAGGAATCACAGTTTAGGATTGATGAAAAAGGTATATCAAAAAATACCCAGTCAGATAGAGATAATTTGCAGATGAAACGTATGGCTATGATTTTTATACCGCCATTATTGTTATTAATTATGTTCCCAGTTGGTGTTTGGATGACTCGTGGATTTAAGGGCTAGACCATTTGTTTATAGGTTTATAGAAAGACAATTTATATAATAAGAAAAAGGAAGAGTTATGACAGAGAAAGTTAGTTTTGATACTGTGATTATTGGTGGTGGTCCGGGTGGTTATGTGGCGGCGATACGCGCGGCGCAGTTGGGCATGAAAACAGCGGTTATAGAAGCTAATCATATGGGTGGTATTTGTCTTAACTGGGGTTGTATACCAACAAAGGCTTTACTGCGTTCCAGTGAGATTTATTACTTGATGCAGCATGGTGAAGCCTTTGGTCTTACCGCGAAGGATATAAAATTTGACCTTAAGAAGGTTGTTGAGCGTTCACGTGGCGTGTCATCACAGCTTTCTAAAGGTGTATCGGGACTTATGAAAAAAAATAAGGTAACGGTAATTGACGGCTATGGAAAGCTTGCCGGAAAAGGTAAGGTGGTTGTTGAAAAAGATGGTAAGAAAGTTAGTGAGGTTACTTATAAAAATGTGATTCTAGCGACCGGAGCGCGTGCGCGTACCTTACCTAATTTGGAACCAGACGGAAAACTGGTATGGACATATAAAGAGGCGATGTTGCCTGATTCCATGCCTAAGTCACTTTTGGTAGTTGGTAGTGGCGCTATTGGAATTGAGTTCGCAAGCTTCTATCGCACACTTGGAGCGGAAGTAACTGTTGTTGAGGTTATGGATAGAATACTTCCGGTTGAGGATGAGGAGATCTCTAAAATGGCACAGAAATCTTTTGAAAAGCAAGGAATGAAAATTCATACGAAAACTACGGTGAAAGCTCTTAAGAAAGGTAAGAACAATGTTACAGTTACTTTAGAGACTGGTGGAAAAACCAGTGAGGTGACTGTTGATAGGGTAATATTGGCTGTTGGTATCGTTGGTAACGTAGAAAATTTGGGGTTAGAGGGAACTAAGGTAAAAGTGGAGAAAACCCATGTTGTAACCGATAAGTGGGGAGCGACGGGTGAGCCGAATGTTTACGCTATTGGTGATCTTACCGGCGCGCCATGGCTTGCTCACAAAGCCAGTCATGAAGGTGTTATCTGTGTTGAGAAAATCGCTGGCGAGAAGGGCGTGCACCCACTTAAGACAGAAAATATTCCAGGATGTACCTATTGCCATCCGCAGGTTGCGAGCGTTGGGCTAACCGAAAAAGCAGCTAAGGAAAAAGGTCACAATGTTAAAGTTGGTCGTTTTCAGTTCATCGGAAATGGTAAGGCGATTGCTCTTGGCGAGCCGGAAGGTTTGGTTAAGACTGTGTTTGACGCTAAAACCGGAGAATTGCTTGGCGCGCATATGATAGGCGCGGAAGTAACCGAGATGATTCAGGGGTATGTTATAGCGAAATCCGGTGAGCTTACTGAGGTAGATCTTATGCACACAGTATTCCCACATCCTACTCTTTCAGAAATGATGCATGAGTCAACTTTAGATGCTTTTGGTAAAGTAATTCATATGTGATTTATGGGCATATGTAATTTATGAGTAATAGAAAAGGTTTTACTCTTCTTGAGATGTCTATAGTGCTGCTGGTTATATCAGTGCTACTAGGTGGAGGTTTATTGATTTTTGATAAAGCTCTTAACCAGCGTCAGGTAGATGAGACGAAGATGAAGATGGATAAAATAAAGGAGACTTTGTTACATTACCGTCTGGCTTTTAATCGTTTGCCTTGTCCAGCTGACGCTACTGTGCAAATGGATGCCACCAGTAATAATTATTACGGTGTAGAAGCGCAAAATAAAGGAGTTTGTGATGGAACTCCGGCAGCTAACTTTTCAGTGGCAAGTAGTAGTGTTACCGGAGATACTGTTAATAATTCCGCTGTTATATCATCTATAAGTTCTACCACCTCACTTGCTGTTGGTACGTTGGTATCTGGAACAGGAATTCCAGCGGGTGCGAGGATTATAAGTATTGATAGTAGTTCGCAAATTACCATAAGCGCTGACGCGACGGCGACTGGTAGTGGTGTTACTATAAGTTATAATACTGTAGCTGGGGGAATGGTGCCGGTGAAAGCCTTAAAATTGTCGGATGATTACGCTATTGATGGTTGGGGTAGGCGTATTATGTATATGGTTGATGTGAATTTAACTACGGATGGAGCGTTTTCTCATGTGCCGGTTGATGATTCTTCTGTAAACCGTATAAAAATTAAAGATCCAGCATTAAATGATAAGGAGAATTCCGCCATATATTTATTATTAAGTTATGGAGAGAATGGGCACGGCTCTTATAACCGCAGCGGTAGTAGCAGTCGTTTTGTGAATTATAGTGGGGATAGTGACGAGCTTACCAATTGTAAATGCAACAGCTCAGCGACAGCTACCACCTTTACCGCAAGCTTCGTACAAAAACCATTAACTGATGATGGGTTTGACGATATATTATTTTATTCTACTCGTTCTGACTTAAGAGCTTCCTACGAATAGAAAATCCCCTTCTATATAGAAGGGGATTTTATCCATTATACTTATTATGAGGCATAATTAAAAAAGTGTGATGCTTTTTAGAAAGAATTGAGGAAAGCTTTTATAGCTTTTTTCTTTCTATGGAGTTTCAACCCACGGTGGATATTTATTCTTTCCTTGAGGTGAGAGAAGAAGCCTTCTAGATGGTTGGTTGTTGGCGGAATATTCTGTTCTGGAAATTCCTTGTATGTAAATAGCCTGTGCAGATTTTCTTGCACGGAATTATATGCAGAACGCGTCCTTCCGTGCGTAAATCTTCCACCCTTTTTGGCATTCAGGAATCCTTTGTGCTGCTCTGCCAGAGCGTAAAATTGAGCCACAAAATCTTCTGGTTCGGTATTGCATAATTTTTCCATCAACTCCTTCAAATCCTTTGCAGGACGGAGCTTTGGATTATTTCCAGTATATCGCCTTACAATCGCTTTTTGATGGAAAATACACATTTGAATTGGTACTCCACCAAGTGTTTTTCTGATGTTTTCATAAAACCCTTTGCGCCCATCAATGGTCACTGATTTGAAGCAATATCCTGCCTGCACAAGCTCATGCAAAGCTTCACGCAAATGCTTCACTGATTCGGTTTTGATCTCTTGGTAATAAATGATTCTGCTGCCATCATGCGCACAGAAATAGCCATATTCTCTGCCGAAGAAAGACGCATCCATGAGCAGGTTAATCGCTTCTTTTGAGGCAGGAAAAATTAATCCTTCTGCCCACTCAAGAGCATCAAATTCCTTGGTGAGCTTGGGGATGGAAATATCAAGAATGCTAGCAATTTCTGCTAGTGTTCGGCGTTTGTGCAGCCAGTCTAAATAGTAACGCTTATAGTCGGTTTTTTTGCCGCGCTTATCAACCCATTGATGTAAGCACAAGTTGCAACGATACCGTTTACGACCACGCAATTTGCCATTGCTTTTTATGCTGCTCAAACCGCATTTTACACAGCGTTTTTAGACACTTTTATAATCCTTTTTTAAAAATACAGTATATCGCATTGTTTTATAAAGCAATTATGCAGATTCTAGCATCACACTTTTTTAATTATGCCTATTATGAATAAAAACATTACATGGTTTTATTCAATTTTACGCTTGCTTCGCAGCGGAAGACCTTATCTTTCGGATAAGGTCTTCATACTTGTTTTGGATAATTTTTATCTAAAACAAGTATATTAATGATGGTATCTGTGATGACCACGATACTCGGCGTGGTGTTTGTTTCTTTGATGTTTATAGTAATTCCTATGATGTTTTTTATTTATGCCGCCATTGTAGTACGCCCCATAGTAGTATGGCTGATAATATGAGTAGCTGTATACACGAGGTGTTTCATATACCGGAACGGGAACTACTGGCGCGACCGCCACAGGAGCTGGTAAAAATAGACCAAAATGGAAAATACTGCCAGCTTTCGCGTTTGCTGAGGAGCCGATTAATAAACCACTACCTATTATTGCTGATAACATAATTTTTTTCATAATTTCCTCCATATAATATTAATAAAAATATCTTACTTCACAGTTTTTATTGTGGAGGATTGTACAATAACTAGATATTAAGAGAACATTAAATATGATTCATGTAACAGAAATAGTGTGCGCTTTTTTATAACGCATTATACAGGTTTAACTGGTTCCAGCAGCTAAGGTAGAGGTTTTCATTTCTGTTTTTGTTGTTTCATCCACACTAGTAGATGGCTGTTTGTATTTTTCTTGATATCTTGTTTTAAGTTCATCAACGGCCCCAACAATTGCTATATTGGCATTTGGATAGCGTTTATCTAAATAACTACTATTACTGACAGTGTTAAGCTCGGCGTAGGCGTGCTGTGTTCCTGGAATGCTAATGTTAAACGTAACATTAGATGTAAGACCTGCTTTGTTCATTACCTCTTTATGCTCCGCTCGTTTGTCGGTACCGGAAAATATTACAAAAGTATTTTCTGGGTTTTCGTAACCCATTACTTGTTTTTCTGTTCTTGGGTCATTCTGCAGAGCTTGTACGCTTATAGCTAATAGATTAACCTTATTATCAGCATTATCTGACATTTTTTACCTCATCAAATTATTTTACTTGCTTTGCGGTATGAAGCCTTATCTTTAGATAGGGTTTTTATAGCTGTTTATAGTAATAACTATATTAAATTAGTGTAACAGCAACATGTAGATTATTGTATCATTGGAATTTGCAAACAAAAGTTAAGTTTTTATGACATAAAAAATAGGACATAGCCCGAAAGCTATATCCTATTGGAATAAATTACTATTTTAATTTTATGCGGCTGTTCCAGCGGCGGCGGCGACTTCTGACGCGAAATCAGACTGGGTTTTTTCAATACCCTCACCAAGACGATAATTGATGAATCCGGCTATTTTTATATCAGAGCCAAGTTTTTTGGATACGTCCTCAACCGCTTTTGCTATTTTGCTTTTTCCATCAATTACAAAAATTTGCTCGCTAAGAACAGATTCCTCAAAGAAGCGATCCAATCTTAGTTGCGCCATTTTTTGTTTTATAGCGTTATCATCGCCATATGAGCGGACTTTCTTAAGTAGGTAAGCGGCTTCTTGGAAGAAAACATCCAATAGTTTTTTAGTCTTACTGGCATTTTGTTTTTCTTTAAGATCCTCACTCACGCTTTGTCTATCGTAGTCAGAAAGTAGTTCATCAACATTAGGAACGGTTTGCGTTAACTCAGCAAGTTTTTGCTCAATTATTTTTTCTGAAAAAGCACGTTCTGAAGTCATTTTGTCTTTGTATTTAGCGACAGCGTTTTCAAAAGATACGTAACTATCAAAGAATTTTTTAATTTGTTCACTACCTGCTTCTTCTTCACGTTTGATGACATCAGCGCTTACTTCTTCCTTAGTAAGATATACTGGATTAGATGCTGCTATATGCATAGCTAGTTTTTTGCCAAAATCCTCTAGTTTTTCTTTATCGCCAGTGGATTCTAGCGCGACTAGAACAGCGATTTTACCCATGCCAGCGGATACCGCTCCGTGAACATATGATGAGATTGTTCCGTTATTAGCGGTCATGGTAGCGCTACGACGTAAGGTCATGTTCTCACCAATGGTTGCTATAGCGTTAGTTATATCAGTTTCTACCTCAGCTTTTAATTTTTCAACATCATCACCTTTATTTAGGGCAATCTCAGCTATTTTTCTGGTTAGTTCTTGGAATTGCTCATTGCGTGCTACAAAGTCTGTTTCGGAGTTAAGCTCTATAAGCGCTCCTTTGTTTCCTTCGGTAACTACTGCTACTACACCTTCAGCGGCTACACGATCAGATTTTTTAGCGGCCGCTGATAGACCTTTTTTACGAAGCCAAGCGATGGCGGCATCCATATCAGCGTTGTTTTCGGTAAGAGCTTTACGGCAATCCAGCATTCCAGCCCCAGTTGATTCACGAAGGGATTTAATCATTGCTGCTGTTACTTGTGTCATTTCAATTTCCTTTTCTCTTGGCTGTCATCCCAGATGTAGTAGGTTACTTTAGAAGTAAATCTAACAACTATTACATCACCAGATTAGATCTTGGTAATTAGGTTATTTGGGATGACAGAAAGTTATTACAATAATTTACTATAATTATTTAGTATCATCCTGTTTTTTCGCTCTGGATTTTTTTACCGTTACTGTCGGAGCTTTTTTAGTTTCTTTAGAAGAGTCATCGGATTTATGTCCACGAGTATTTTTACGTGTTGATTTTTCATTACCCTTACTATCTTCCTCCGATTTTTCCGACTCAGTAACAGTATTATCGCCTGATGATTGTGTATTTTCTTCCACGTCTTCTGGCAAATTCTCTCCAGCGTTTTCATCAGCGCCAACATCACGACCTGATTTCGCTATGCTTTGTTGTAGACCATCAAGAGCAGCATCAGAAATCAGACGACAATACATACGAATCGCACGTATTGAGTCATCATTGCCTGCGATTGGATAGGTGATTCCTTCTGGTGAGCTGTTACTATCAATAACAGCGATAATAGGTATACCAAGTTTTTGCGCTTCTTTTATGGCGAGGTCTTCTTTATTGGTATCAATAATAAAGATAAGGTCAGGACGACCGCCCATATCTTTTATCCCACCAAGGGAGCTTTCTAACTTGTCACGTTGACGGCTTATGGACAGCAATTCTTTCTTGGTAAAGCCAGCGTTTTCACCAGATAATTGCTCTTCAAGTTTGCGTAGAGTTCTGATAGAAACTTGAATAGTATTCCAGTTGGTCAGAAGTCCGCCTAACCAGCGTTGGTTGATATAATACTGACCACAATTTTTCGCTGATTCAGCTATATGTTCCGCTGCTTGGCGTTTTGTTCCAACAAAAAGTATACGGCCATTTTGCGCGGCGACATCACGAACGGCGATTAACGCCTGATGAATCATGGGAACAGTTTTGCCTAAATCTATAATATGAATATCGTTACGGGTTCCATATATATATGGAGCCATGCGTGGATTCCAACGTTTTGTTTTATGACCAAAATGAACGCCAGCTTCAATAAGCTCGCGCATATTAAATGCGGGTAGAGACATTATAAAATCCTTTTTTTCCAGTTAATACCTTGATTGTAAGTTTGTAATTCTTATGTTTCGTCTAGTCTACATCACTACCAGAAATAAGAACACCGGATGGAAGTAACACACCGTGCTACTGCCGTACGTACAATCTGTGAGTTCTCTTTTTTAATAAAGAGTAGTGGGCTTATAGTTCAAGTTGGTTAATAATTCAAGGAAATAATGCGATTTTATAGATATTTTCCCAGTTTTACTCAAAAACAAATCGAGGAGAGGTCATATTTTGTCTCTCTTTAAGGATTTTTTCACGAAAATCCCCTTCACCTTTGGCTGATTCTAGCAGTTTATCAAGGCTGGTTTTTGGCTTTATATCAAGCTTTTCAGCTACTGTCCCCGCCATTTCCGGCTTCTTGGAGAATTCATCTTTATGAGTTGTAATAACGTCATCAATTTTAAGGTGTGTTTGTTCCTGATAATCGGGAGGAAGAGCCTCTTGACGTTTGCCATGGCGCATATCTTCTATACCTTCTTTTACCCAATTGGCGCGTTCTTGCGTCATAATTCCAGCCTGAACATATTTAGGGAGGCGGTTCTGTAGTGAACTCCAATATTCTTCTTGCTTCTCTTTTATTTCTTTTTTCTGACCGACATTACCGATTTTTCCGATCCAACCATTTATATCATCAAAAGCGACAGTCGCCGGATTTAACCCCATATTCACCAATAACACCTCAAGACCAGCGCCGGTAAATACCTCTTTCATCGTGTTTAGTGCTTCAGTTCTTTTTTCTTTTGGTATTCCACCTTCTTGCCAATAATGGTCACGTACACGGTGTACCGCATTAGTGAACTGTTTTATGTGATCAGCAGTAAGCTTGTCACGGAATACGGGACCAAGTAACGTGTATGCTAGATACTCAATTTGAGTTGGATCTTTCGCCGGATTGTCAACAGCATGGTGTGCTAGATAATACGCCCCTTCTTTAAGGCGTAGGTAGGAGGGAGTGGTCGCTCCTGAAGTCTTATCATTTAGACCTTTGAACATAGTATTACGATCTTGCATGCTGGTAACACGTCCAACCATACCTATCCCATAATTTATTCCAGGTATTGGCATTGCCCATGTACCTGATGCTGAACCAAATACACCGGAGGAAGCTGATAGCCAGCTCCATGTGTCGCCTTGTATATGCGACACACTAGTTAAGTAATCCTCGAGATAGCGCGGATTTTTATTGGCTTCTTTAACATCTTTGTAGGCGATGTCAGAACCAATTTTAACCCCCAGCAATCCACCGAGCGAGTAAAATCCGACATGAGCGTATTTTATCCATTTATCGCGACTGGTAAGACCTTTGGGATTATAGTTCTTTACTATACCGTGTATGGGTTTTAGGAAAGAAGGTGTTTTGTCAGCAGCTATCGCATTGCCGTTGGCTAGGTTACGACCTGTCGCGATATTGGCGATTGAACCAAAGGTAAGTAGACCAATAAGTAGCCCGATAGCACTGTCCAAACGATTCATGGGAAGAACGGCAAGCGAAGCGTCACCAATCCATTTAACAGCAGGTGGTGGGGCTTTGCCTTGATGTTTATATTGCTCTTGATTTAGCCTCATCATTTCATAAGCGTAGTCACCGGCACTTTTTCCTTTAGTGCTTACCTCAGGGTGAGTTATTCCGGCTACCGGAGCGAAGTCCTTAGAAGAAGAGCTATTTGTAGCTGGGTTTTCTACATCGCGATAACTTCTTTCCCTTCCGATTTCTGGCGTAGCTTGTTCCATATCCTACGCCCCCGCTGGTGATGTTGAATGATGAGTAGGAGTGTTTCTTTCTTTAACTATCCTATCAGAGAAACTCTTAGCGCTATTATTTTTGCCAATCCCAACTAATTCTAGTGCTTCATTTATCCAGCGTACTAACGGTATAGCGTTGCCAAATTTAGCGTTCTTAGGATTTAACCCTAACTCTTCAATAGCTTTATCAAATCCTTGCGCGAAATTTTTTTCGTTTATATCGTTATGATTGCCGAATATTTTTTTCATATCGGCGCTTACCGCTTCAGCGAGTTTTTCGGGGTTTATAACACCGTCTTGGTTCTTGTGTTTGTCAAAAGTTTTTTGGAATATTTCCTGTATTTTGCCGCGTACTCTTTCTTGCGCTTCCGGTGATTTAAGATCTTCTCCAAAAAGTGGCTCTAATACTCTTGTTACAAGTCCTTTTGCCCATCTTTCATCTACTTTGCCGCCGGATTTTTCCGCTAGCTTAGTATATTCACCAACACTACCAAGCATAGAGTCAAGAGATTTTGCTGGCGCGGCGTTGCCTTTTGCTAGGTCGCCAGTAAATATTCTCGCCCCATTGGCGGTAGCGAAAGCCATATTAAGCATGGCTCCGTAAATGATGGTAAGCATGGAGGCGGTACTAAAGCCACCGGTAGCCGCTGTGAGAACACGCATTACTTTCGCCTGATTATAGTGCGCGTGCTTTTCCGCGTCCATGAATGTAAGTGGCGATTTAGATTTTTTAGCGGCTATAAAGGCTTGCTCTTTGCCGTCTTTCTCAAAAATAAATGTGCTGCCGATAACTGTTCCAACACCAGCGAACACAGCGGGTAGCATTTGATGAGCGAGTTTTTTCCATTGTTGGTCAGGAGCGTCGGAATGAGGATTCCAGTCAATGGTTTTATGTAGGAAACGCAAAGGAGCAGGAACATCCTTGCGTTTTACTTCCTCATACTCACCCTCAGCGAATTGGTTTACACCAAACATTATATCTCTTAAATAATCACCCGTCTTCCAGCCAAGCGCCATACCGGCGGCAGATGATAGACGATGTTGTGAAGGGAGTGACTGGAACGCATGGTGACCGTTATTTAAGAATTTGGCTGGATACTCAACAGCAGAAATGGCGGCTTTCTTGATGCCGTCAAATTTTGTTGGATTTATTTTTTCCTGCCAGTTCATTTTATTTTTTGCTTTTTTAGCTTTTTTTGGTTAAACACTCCCTCACTATTGAATTTAACACGACATAATATGTATTCTCAAGAATATATAGTTGTGTAACCCTAAATTTAACACAACTGTAACAAATTAGTTAATTTTTGCGATATATTAATGGTTTATGTAAAATAATCTTAATATAATTTTGGCACGTATATCTGCTTTCATATCTCTGAAGTAGAGAGGATAAAGAGCATAACCTACCGGTCACGCCAGCCTTGAGCATGCCTCATCCGCCTTTGCGTCTTTGCGCTACGGCGAGACAAGTGTGAAAATCAGTAGATTTTTTCGGAGGTAAAACATATTTTAAAGTTTTTATTAAGTCAGCTATTGAAATTGGCGAATAAGGCTGTATTGTTCCGCAGAATTTGTAAGATAAAAATATCAAAATTATATTGTTATATGTATTATTTGGAAGGGGTAAGTTTATGAAAATAACGCCAAAAGTTAAGAAAATTCTGTCTTTTTACGAAAGTGATAACGCTGGAACAAAAGCGAATTTGGTTCGTATGTTGATGCAAGGCAAGCTTGGAGGAACTGGAAGGCTGGTAATTCTTCCGGTGGATCAAGGGTTTGAGCATGGTCCTGCTCGTAGTTTCGCTAAAAATCCTGACGCGTATGATCCACATTATCATTTTCAACTGGCGGTTGACGCTGGGCTTTCCGCTTACGCCGCTCCTCTTGGTATGTTGGAGGCAGGAGCTGATAGTTTCGCTGGTCAAATTCCATTGATACTAAAGGTAAATAGTTCTAATTCTTTTGCCCCTAAGGCGGACGCTCCTAATCAAGCGGTGACCGCATCAGTGGCGGACGCTCTTCGTCTTGGTTGCTCGGCGATTGGTTTTACCATCTATCCCGGATCCAACAATATGTTTGATATGATGGAAGAAATCCGCGATATGGCAGAAGAAGCCAAAGCTTATGGTCTTGCTGTGGTTATTTGGTCATATGTGCGAGGTGAGGATATAAGTAAGGTCGGTGAGACCGCTATGGATACTTCAGCTTATGCCGCCCATATCGCCGCTTTGCTTGGCGCGCATATAATTAAGGTTAAGCCGCCAACAGAAGCTTTAGAGCAAGCGGAAGCGAAAAAAGTGTATGAGGCAGAAAAAATCGCTATTGGCACTCTTAGCGATCGTATAGCGCATATTAAGCAAGCGTGTTTCGCTGGACGGCGTATTGTGGTATTCTCCGGTGGAAACGCCAAAGGAGAGACAGAGCTTATGGATGAGATCCGCGCTATTCGTGATGGTGGTGGTAATGGTTCTATTATCGGGCGTAATACCTTCCAGCGTCCGCGTGCTGAGGCGCTAGCTCTGCTTGATAATATTATCAAAATTTATAAGGGTGATAAATAATTGTACGAGGGTTCCTGCCGCCTTTATCTCATTAGTCCACCGTCTATTAATGTTCCCGATTTTAGTGAACAGCTAAAGCAGGCGTTTGATGGTGGTGATGTTGGCGCTTTTCAGTTGCGTCTAAAAAATGTGAGCGATGAGGAAATATTAAAGGTGGCGGAGCTATTGCGACCTATTTGCGCACAATGTGAGGTTGCCTTTATAATCAATGATAGAGCTGATATTGCCGCCAAAATTGGCGCTGATGGTGTGCATCTTGGGCAGGATGATGGTAGTATAATATCCGCTCGTAAGCTTCTTGGTGATGACGCGGTAATAGGCATTTCTTGCCATGATTCCAAGCATTTGGCTATGGTTGCCGGAGAGGAGGGAGCGGATTATGTGGCGTTTGGCGCTTTCTATCCTACTAATAGTAAGAGCCCTGAGGATTTGGCGAAATATGGAACTCCAGATCCTGAGATATTAAGCTGGTGGCAGGAATATATGCTCTTGCCCTGCGTGGCTATTGGTGGTATTAACCCGCAGAACTGTTCGTCACTCATAAAGGCGGGGGCTGATTTTATTGCGGTGATACAGGCAGTGTGGAATCATCCGGTTTCACCGCAAAAGGCGGTGGCGGAGTTTAATGAGGTGATAAAAAAGGCAAAAAATTATGAAAATTGATGGTGGTGCGGTGCGTGCGGGAATGGTGATTGATTGGAATGATAGGCTGTGGTTTGTGGTGAAACATGAGATAAGGACACCCGGAAATCTGCGTTCTTTTAATCAGGTTGAGCTTAAAGACGTAAAGACCGGTACTAAAAACACGCCACGTTTTTCATCATCAGAGAAAATAGAGCGGGTCTCACTGGATTCACGTTCATGTAATTTTTTGTTTGTTGATGGTGATAATTACACATTTATGGATAATGAGAATTATGAGCAATTTATTATAAATAAAGAATTTTTAGGTGACGCGGCGGCATTTTTGCAGGACGGGATGACCGTTGAGGTGCAGACTCATGAAGGAACACCGTTATCTGTCGCTTTGCCGCCAAAAGTATCGGTAAAAATAGCGGAGGCTGATCCGGTAATAAAAGGTCAGACGGTTTCTTCCTCGTATAAGCCAGCTATTTTAGAAAATGGCGTGAGAATTATGGTGCCGCCATTTATTCCGGCGGGAGAGACGGTGGTAGTGGATACTAGCAGTTTTGAGTATGTTGAGAGAGCTAAAGAGTAAAATTGGTTTTTTGTGTTTTAACTATTGGTTAATGTTGATAGTCTATTATCCTTTATAATACAGTATATTATTTGTAGTATTTTGATTTTTCTTATATTATTTGATTTTTTCTATGGCTTCTCCTGTTATAAATGTTATGACCTCCGCCGCGATTAAAGCTGGTAAAGGCTTATTGCGGGATTTTGGTGAGGTAGATAAATTACAGATTTCTCGTAAAGGAGCTTCAAACTTCGTTACTAAATCCGACATACGCACCGAGAAGCTATTGCGTAAGGAGCTTTCTGTAGCTCGCCCTGATTATGGGTTTTTAATGGAAGAAGAAGGGGAAATAGAAGGAAAAGACAAGAAGCATCGCTGGATAATAGATCCTCTTGATGGAACAAGTAATTTTATTCACGCCATACCTTATTTTTGTATTTCAATAGCTTTGGAGGAATTGAAAAATAATGGCAAAAGAGAAATTACAGCCGGTGTTATATTTGACCCGATACATAATGAGCTATTTTCAGCGGAAAAAGGTAAAGGAGCGTTACTTAATAACCGTAAGATATTAATCGCTAGCCGTAGTAATTTTGAGGAATTAATGCTGGCTACCGGCAGTCCAAGAGACGCTATAGCAGCTTGTGAGCGGATGGAAAAATGTGGTTCAATTATCCGGCATTTTGGGGCTTCCGCATTGGATTTAGCCAATATGGCCGCTGGAAGAATAGATGCTTGTTGGCATAATAACGTCCAGCCATGGGATATAGCCGCTGGTATGCTTATTGTCACGGAAGCCGGTGGCGTTTGTAGGAAAATAGATGGTGCTGATATAGATATATATTCTAACTCAATTCTTGCTAGCAGCCCGTTTTTGTTTGATTCTGTTAAGAAAATAGCGTCTGATAAATCGTGAATCTATCCATTTCGTGTGAATGTTAAATGGGTATTTATGTTTTTTGTTGATTTTATAGATAAATAGATGCTTTACTTATGTAATAAATGAAATATTCAATATGATAGTGAAGGGTTTTTATGCTTTATAAGACTTCAAAGGACGAAAATATTAAATCGGTTTTTTACCGTACGTCATCAATTTTAGCTATATCCGCTCTGTGTTGTTCTTTTATGTTTACTCAAAGTGCGGAAGCTCGTGAAAAGCAAAGAGCAAAGCCAAGCGTGGAGGTTAATCTTGGAGTTTTGGACAAATTGGCACCGGTTAGGAAGGATCCTTTCGCTCCTGCTATTAAGTCAGCCACTAAGTCACAGAGTAATGACACTAGAAAAACATCATCTAAACCCTCAGGCGGTAGTAAAGTTATGAAAATGCCGGAAAGCAAAGCCGGTTATAAGCCTTCATATTCACCGGTTGATGATGTTTTTGATAAGGCTAAAAACAATAATAAGTCTAAAGCTAAGACCAGTAAGAAGGTTGTTAAAAAGCCGGTTATACATAAAAAACCGGAAATAAAACCAGTTCCTAAATTTACCGAGAAGGATTTGAAAAAAGATAAGCCGGTAGAGGTCAAGTCTGATGTTAAAATCCCTAAAATAAATGATAAGGTGTTAGTTGATAAAACTAAGGATATTAAGCCTCCTAAGAGCAGTGATTTGGAGAATATAGTTAAGAAAGATGTATCTCCTGCAACTCATCCAGTTATCAACAAAATTGATAGTGTTAAGGTAACACCTCCGAAAGGGAAAATTATAGAAACTCCTGAATTTCCAGCGCCACCAGTTGTTGAGCCTGTAGTTGAGGATAAGGTGAAAATAGTTCCTGATGTTCCAAATATTCCGAAAATGCCAGAGGTTGATGTTAAAAAGCCGAAAGTTGACATTGATATGCCAAAAATTCCAGAAGCGCCTAAATTGCCACATTTTGATGATTCAGCCGCAAAAATTCCTGAATTTCCAGTGCCGCCAGCGGTAGAGATAGAGCATCCAAAGGTTGATGTGGAAGTTCCTGTGTTGCCAGTTCCACCGGTATTGATTGATGATAAAGAGCCAGAGGAAAAGAAGGCTTCTGATGTGAAAATCACACCTACCGCTCCGCCACCAAATATTGATGAGGAGTTCGCTAAGGCTTTAGGAAGTGATGGCGGTGACAACGATGTAGTGGAAGATAAAAAGGAAGAAAAGAAGCCGGACGTTAAAGGCAAGGCAGCTGATGCTCCAGACATGACAATTAAGTTTATTAGTACCGAGACCGTGCTTCCGCTTTCTATTGAGCCTGATCTTAAGGAGCTAGCTAAGAAAGTTAAAGAAAGCGGCGAGAGGGTGACTTTAATATCCTACGCTAGTGAGTCAGCGGATCAGGTGACTTCGGCTAAGCGTGTGTCATTTTCTAGGGTTCTTGCGGTAAGAGCTTTCTTGATTGAAAATGGTGTTGAGAGGATAAATATAAGTGTTCGTGCTGAGGGTAATGATGATCTGAAGAGAGGAGCTCCTGACAGGGTTGATATTTTCCTAGCAGGTGGTAGGTTGTAGCATCATCTATCATCATTTAAGGTAATTATTAAATGGCTGGTCATTCACAGTTTAAGAATATAATGTACCGTAAGGGAGCGCAGGACGCTAAGCGTGGTAAATTATTTACCAAGATTGGAAGAGAGATAATATCGGCGTGTAAGGTGGGTAATCCTGATCCAGCTTCTAATCCTCGTTTACGTAGTGCTATATCTTGGGCACGTAGTGAGAATATGCCAAGAGATAGGATAGAAGCTGCCATAAAACGTGGTAGTGGGGATGTTGATACTGATAATTTTGAGTCGGTACGTTATGAGGGGTACGGGGTTGGCGGAATAGCTATCATCGTAGAAGCGCTGACTGATAATCGTAATCGTACAGCACCAGATATACGGGCGGCGTTTAGTAAGTTTGGTGGTACGATGGGAGAGTCTGGAAGTGTAAGCTTCATGTTTGATTATATTGGGCGTATTGTTTATAAAGCGGAAATAGCTACACAGGATGGAATGTTTGAGGCGGCCATAGAAGTTGGCGCTGATAATTGCGAGTTTGATGATAATACTCATATAATAAGTTGTGCTTTGGAGCAGTTCGGGCAGGTTCGTGACGGTCTTGAAAATAGGTTTGGTGAGCCGGAATCAGCTAAGATGATATGGCAGCCGAAAAACACGGTGTCAGTTGATGAGGAGCAAGCTAGGACTTTGCTTAAAATGATAGATTTGCTGGATGATAATGATGATGTGCAGGAAGTATTCTCTAATTTTGAGATTTCTGATGATATATTGCAGCGTATAAATGATTGAAGCATTTATTTATGGTCACGATTTTAGGAATTGATCCCGGATTAAGGCACACAGGATGGGGGGTTATAAATTCCTCTGGTAATAGTGTTTCTTTTATATCTTGTGGCGTGATTAAAAGTAATTCCAGTGATAATATATCAACAAGATTGCGTCAGATACATGATGGGATTATTAAAATAGCTGATTTATATAATCCTTACGAAGCTTCTGTAGAAGAGACTTTCGTAAATAAGAATAATGCCTCTAGCCTTAAGCTGGGACAGGCGAGGGGAGCTATCTTGCTTACTCTTGGTTTGCGTGATATTGTTGTTTGCGAGTATAGCGCTAATTTTGTGAAAAAATCTGTGGTGGGGGTAGGACATGCCGATAAAAATCAGGTGGCGATGATGGTAAAAAGGCTATTGCCGGAAAGCGACGCTGTTGCCGTTGACGCTTCTGACGCTCTTGCGGTTGCTATTTGTCACGCGCATAGGAGAGATTTTAACAATATAAAAAATAACAATATGGTAATGACATGATAGGAAGGCTTAGAGGCATAGTAGAGGAGATTAATGATGATTCGCTGATCATTGATGTGGGAGGGGTTGGCTATGGTGTTTTTGTCTCTACTAGATTGCTCTCTGAGTTGTCGGTTGGTGAAGAAATAAAATTGGTTATAGAAACTAATGTTAGAGAAGACCATATACATTTATATGGGTTCTTAGATAATATGGAGCGTGATTGGTTCCGTACGCTCGCTACAGTACAGGGGGTAGGTAATAAGGTGGCTATCGCTATTTTGGCGGCTTATTCTCCGGTGCGTATTTCCCAGCTAATTATGGCAAAAGACGCGGCTTCTTTTAAGACCATCAGCGGTATAGGCGCGAAGCTTGCCGAACGTATTGTAAGTGAGCTTAAGGATAAAGCTCTTAAACTTCCAACTTCGGAGTTTGTGGTTGATGTGGCGACCGGTAGTAAAGGTAATATTGTTAGGAAAAATCTGAAACAGGCTGTTATAAGGAATGATCTAAACGATGATGCTGTCTCCGCTTTGGTTAATCTTGGATATAATCGTGGTGATGCTTATGGGGCGGTGGCAAAAATAGTGAAAAATGATGAAAATCAAGCTGTTGATGAATTGATAAAGCTTTCTCTTAAAGAATTAGCGGGTGCTTGATAAATATATATTTTTTGGGTCTGATGTTTTCTACTTAGGATTCCATGAGGCGTGCTGAAGGTTCGCATTATCTCTGGTTTATCGTGCCTGTCGGTCTTTGCTGTATACCGGATGTGCCGCCGGTAGGGTTTTTATTATATGTAATAAAAACATAATATTTCAATTATTGTGGTTTGTTCGTATAATTGCTATCATCGTGCGGTTGTTATTGTATATGAGGGTGGTTTATGGCTACGGTTTATGAAACACAGAAAGATTATGAGCAAAACAAGCTGAAAGAACAGGCGAGTAAGCTTAATTATAAGGCGGAGTCGCAGTTCTCAACGGGCGCGGTGTCGGGGCTTGTTGGAGTCGCTGTTGATAATTATAATTTGCGTAAAGCTAGCCCATCTACAGGACTATCTTGGGCGGCATCCATATTAAATATAGTTGGTATAATACAGGTAGTGCGCTCTTTCCTCACTCGTAATCGGGCACATGATTTGTCTCTTGAGCGTGAGCGGATGGGACCACATTCTTATATTAAGCTTGATAGAGGAGGTCACACTTTTAATGTAGAGGATCCGGCTCTAGCGACTAATTTGTCACTTAAGAATAAGGATAGTGATTGTAAAGGCTGTGATAAAAAAGAGTTCGCTGATAATAGTCTTAAAAAAGGTGATATAAAATCTAAAACACTCTCCGAGCACGCTGAAAAATCAGGCGAGATGGCGATAGGTTAGTTTATAGCTTATCAATCGGTGAGGGTGGTGCGAAATAATAGCCTTGAAATAACGTAATATTTAGGTGTTTTAGTTCGTTGTACTCTTCCTCTGTTTCAACCCCTTCGGCTATAACTGTACATCCGGTGTTTTTTGCTAGCGTGTTTATCTGGTTTATAGTGGTACGAGTATCTGGGTTAGAAATTCCACCGAGTTCCTGTATGTCTAGCTTAACAAAATCAGGGCGTATTTCCTGTATGAGCTTTTTAGCGTTATCAAAGGTAGTAATATCATCAAGAGCTACTGAATAACCTTGGGAAAGGGCGTACTCGCAAACGCTTTTTACATGTTTCAGATCGTGTTTGCTTTCGCAACGGGTGAACTCCAAGACTAGATTTTTTGGTATTATTGAAAACATTTTAGCTGCTTGCCCTAGTCCCTCTAAATAGACAGACGGGCGGTGGATAAAACCCGGAAAGAAATTTACAAACAGAAATCCTAAGCATTTACCAGACGCGAAAGTTTGGACTGCTTGCACATGTAAGTGACGATCTATTATATGCTCTATATTAAGTATTTTGCTTGCTTTTACTATGTCACCACCATTTATGATTTTTCCGTCAGCGGAGCTGGCGCGGACAAATGACTCAAAGCCAAATCTTTGTTTTTTATCGGTTACGATTGGCTGTAAGTAGCACATTATCCTATCTTCTTTTAATGCTTCGCCAAGCCATAAATTTTCCGCGATATTCTGAATTGATGACGCTTTTTTAAGTTCCTCATCGTTATGTATTTCTTCTTGTGTGGTAAGAGCGACTTCAATGGCTGAGGTGAGTTGGTTCTTTTGTAAAATACTATAGGTTTTTGCCCACAGCTCCGCCCATTTATGAGTGGTTTGCGCTACCCATCTACCATCTTTCTCTTTATGGTAGCCGATTCCCTGCAATTTATTGGCGATGTCTGAATTGAGAGCACCTGATTTTGAGAACAGGTTTAACCAGTAATTATCGTACTGCAAGTACGGTATATTGAATATTTTCTGTTGGGATTCAGGCATAATAAAAAGAGAGCGATATATTATAATTATAAACAATGGGTTACAATAGGATATGGTAAGTTAGTTACTTTTTTATTAATAATGCTTTTATAGCCTGTAGTTATATAACTTTATTTTTACTCATAAAGATTAAGAAAAATCCCGATCATGGGTTAGGCTTGGTAGGTTTTTTCTGACCTGTTCTACAATTGTTAAGTCAAGTTCTGCGGTTATTATTGTCTCATCAACGTCGCCGTCAGCGATAATCTTTCCCCATGGGTCAATTATTAGCGAATGTCCGTAGGTTTGTTTTCCATCGTCATGGGTGCCGGTTTGAGCTGGGGCTATGATGAAACAGCTATTCTCAATGGCTCTCGCTCTTAGTAATGTGTGCCAGTGAGCCTCCCCAGTTTTTTGGGTAAACGCCGCTGGTACGGTTATTATTCTAGCTCCCGCTTTTGCAAGTTGCCTGTATAGTTGTGGAAATCTTAAATCATAGCATATGGTCATACCTAGTTTGCCCCATGGAGTGTCTACGATTCCCATTTTATTTCCAGCCTTTATTCTTTTAGATTCTTGATATGAATGACTGTCGCCGACCTCTACATCAAATAAATGTATTTTATCGTAATAGGCGGCTATTTTTCCATCGGGACTAAAAAGTAGGCTGCGGTTAAAGTTTTTTTGATATTTTGTGCCATCTTGCGACAGTATGGCTATGCTGCCAATAAGTAGCCATATATTATGTTTTTTTGCCATATTGGAAGAAGCGATTATCGCCGGATGATCATCTTGATTATAATATTTTTTATCGCTATCGGTTTTTTCCATGCGGAATGTATTTTCAGGAGTTGTTATAAGAGAACAGCCTTGAAGCGCGGATTTTTCCACCATTTTTTCAACTTTAATGATATTGCTTTCAATGTCATCACTGGCGGTAAATTGTACGCACGCTATTTTTAGTTTGTCCATTGTCATGATGTATTTTATATAAGTTCTTGTTTAATAAAAATAACCAAAGATTAATATTATTCCTGTAGTATAGCCTGACTTCAATCAAGTAAATGAAAGTGTTATGAATGTATAACATAAGCAAACGAAATACACTGATATATTTTTTATTACTTACCATCAATGTTTATGGTTATGACTCTATTGCCGCTGATAGTGTGGATAAAGACAGAGGAAATATATCAGGCGACAATGAACAATCTGTAGAAAAAATCGCGGATGAGAAATCGGAAAATGATTCCGTTGTTTACGTTAAGTATATAGAGCCTTTACAAGAGGTCAGGAACAAGTACGAAAAAATAAAGGCAGATGGTGGTTGGGCGAGTTTTAAGCTTGGCAAAACCATAAAGCCGCAGATGAGTGATAGTCGTATTCCTACTATTCGCAGTATACTTTCAGTGATGGGTGATTACAAAAAAGAAGAAAGTAAAGAAGATGAAGAAACTGATACTGAACAATCCGAAGATGTTTTTGATAAAAGGTTGGTAGAGGCTGTTAAAGAGTTTCAGAAAAGGCATGGTCTTGAAATAGACGGTATGATAGGCAAGAATACACAGGCGGCGATGCTTGTTCCTGTGGAGTTCCGTATTGCTCAGATAGAGGCGACATTAAAGCGCATGCAGGAAATGAAAGAGCTTGGCGGACGTTATATTCTGGTGAATATAGCTGGATATTATCTGTCGGCGGTTGAAGATGGTGAAGATATAATAAAATCAAAAGTAATTGTTGGTGATGTCAAAAATAATACTCCTATTTTTAATAATAAAATAAATCATGTGAGTTTTAATCCACCATGGTATGTGCCAAAAAGCATAGCCTCAGAAGAGATAATGGCTAAGATAAAAGAAAATCCAGATTTTTTAACTGACGGTAACTATGTGGTAACGGATGTTTATGGGGATGTTATAGAAAATCAGGATATTGATGCGGAAGTTGAAAGTGGTGATTATTACCGTTTCAAACAATTACCTGGAAAGGGTAATACTCTTGGTAAAGTAAAGTTTAATGTTCCAAATAATCATAATATATATTTGCATTCCACGAAATATCCACAACTTTTCAATAAGACAAACAGAGCGTTAAGTCATGGTTGTATTAGGGTTGAGAAACCAAAAGAACTTACTCATTTTATTATGAAAGGACGCTCTGGTTGGGACAGCTCGCGTATAGATAAAACTTATGATAGTGATGAATCTAAAATTGTGATGATAAAAGAAGTTCCTGTACACGCCGTTTATTGGACAGCGTGGGTTGATGAAAAAAGTGGTAAGCCTTATTTTTATCCTGATATTTATGAGCTGGAAAAAGATAATATAAATAGGATAGTTAGAGAAAATAAAATTGCTGATAAGTAGGTTGCGGTTTTTGCCGTTAGTTGTTTTTTCTTTTATCTAGCAACCACAAAGCTCCGATAAACGCTCCTTTAGCTCTAGGTAGAATTAATAGCGCTAAGAGAATAGCGATGCTTGGCCAGAATATTGCGGTAACCCATAGTGGAAGATTAATCATAGGAAATGTAATAACTATAAATGGTGTAAGCAGGCAGCCAACTATTATCATGGTAAACCACGCTGGACCATCATCAGCCCGTATACTGCCAAGTTCAGTTTTACATATTTGACAATTATCTACGGGTTTAAGGTAAGATTTGAATATTTTTCCCTCTCCACAATTTGGACAAAGGGAAAAAGAACCGCGAACAACAACTAATGGGAAACTAAGTTTATCATCACTCATGATTATTTTCCAACTTTTTTCTGTTTATTTATTTGCTCACTTCTTTCTATGGCTAGGTTGTTTTCTGGTACATCGGTGGTTATTACGCTTCCCGCTCCGGTTATAGAGTTATTTCCAATTTTTACTGGAGCTACCAGCGAGCTGTTAGAGCCGATAAACGCTCCTTCACCAATTATTGTTTTATGCTTGTTTACACCGTCATAATTACAGGTAATTGTTCCGGCTCCGATATTAGCATTATTGCCAACTTCGCTATCACCTACATAGCTTAGGTGATTGGCTTTGGCATTATCTCCCAGTGTGGTGTTTTTTAGTTCAACAAAATTTCCGATGTTAGCGTTATTACCTACTACACTGCCTTTACGCAAACGGGCGAATGGTCCCACGACCGCTCCTGATTTTATATGTGCCCCCTCAATATGAGAAAATGATTTTATCAAAACGCCACCCTCAATATTTACCTCTTCACCAAAAACAACATTTGGATGGATTATTACATCTGGCGCTATTCTAGTGTCGCCGCGTAAATATACACTGCTTGGATCGGTCATGGTAACACCGCTATCAAGCAGATTCTTACGCAGACGGTTTTGGATTACGGATTCAGCCTCAGCAAGTTGCGCTCTGCTGTTTACTCCTGAAAGTTCAGAAGCGTCAGCTTCTACCACAGAGCAATGTAGATTCATATCACCGGCGAGCGCTATAATATCCGTTAAATAATATTCACCGGCTTTATTGTTTGGAGTGATTTTAGAAAGAATATCAAAAAGATATTTGCCACTTACAACCATAACCCCTGAGTTGCAGAGATTAATTTTTTTCTGGGCATCGTTTGCGTCTTTTTCTTCTATTATCTCACTTATATGCCCTTTCTCATCAAGTAGCAGACGACCATATCCGTATGGGTTGGTAAGGCGCATACCAAGAACCGTAACTTCCGCTGATACGGATTTCTCCAGCATTCTTTCCAGAGTATCAGATGTTATGAGTGGAGTGTCACCGTATAATATTAACACTTTCCCGCTATATGATGATAAATATTCTTTGGTTTGTGATACAGCGTGAGCCGTGCCAAGCTGTTCATGTTGGATGGCAAAGGACGCTTTGTTATCAATCTTTTTTACGGATTCTTTTACTGATTCCATATGATCGGCGATCACCACTATTTTTTTATCAGGGTTAAGTTTTGATACAGTGGTTATTACATGATTAATCATCGGCATTCCGGCGACCTCATGCATAACTTTTGGCATGGTGGATTTCATTCTAGTACCCTTACCGGCAGCAAGTATTACGCAGGCGAAAGAAGTCATAAACTCTCCTTATTTTTACACGGAAGTAACCACAAAATTGACATTTTGTAGGGGCTACTATAGTTTTTACGATAGAAGAATGAATAATCTAATTCGCTCAATAAATCAATAACATCTGGGGTGATGACATGGAAATAATGACTACGATACTTATGGCTACTCTTGCTTTAGTGATAGGGTTTCTTGCGGCGTGGATAATCGCGAATGGTCGTAGGAGTGGTATTTCTGGCAGATTTGAAGTAGCTCAGCAGAAATTAGATGAGCTTAAAAAAGAAATTGAACTGCATATACAGGAAAAACAAGGGTTTTATGAGCGAGCGATAGCGGCGGAAACCAAGAACGAAGTCCTGAGCAAAGAGCTAGATAATACACAGGAAAAATTACGCGCTGAGTTCAAAAATACGGCGAACAATATATTTGAGAGTTTTAGCGATAAATTCTCCATAAAATCTGAGCAGAAAATAAGCGAGATATTAAATCCACTGAAAGAGCGTCTTGGTGAGTTCAAAAAGAATATGGAAGAGTCATTTTCCGCGCAAGGCAAAGAGACGCATACTCTAAAGGCGGAAATAGAAAAAATAGTATTGCAAACCGATAGTTTGACCAAAGCCCTAAAGGGTGATTCAAAAGCGCAAGGAAATTGGGGTGAGGTTATGCTAGAGCGGATACTTGAAAAATCAGGACTACGTTCTGGTGAGGAATATATAGTACAGGCATCCGGCATGGGTTTGAAAGGTGATGATGGTAGTCGTCTGCAACCAGATGTAATAGTGAATTTACCGGATGAGAAACATATAATAATAGATTCCAAAGTATCGCTTACCGCGTATGAACGTTATTGCGCTGAGAGTGATGAAAACGCGAGTAAATTGCTTATCAAGGAATTTATCCGTTCAATAAAAGCGCACGTAAATAATCTTAGCGATAAGAGTTACCATAATATAGAGTCTCTTAAAACTCCCGACTTTGTAATGTTATTTTTGCCGATTGAAGGGGCATTCTCATTGGCTTTACAGGAGGATAGTGATCTTCATTCATATGCTTGGGATAAAAAGATAGTACTGGTTTGCCCTTCCACCATGTTTGCCACACTGCGCACTATAGCCTCTATTTGGCGGATTGAGCGGCAGAATCTAAACGCTCAGGAGATAGCGAGGCAGGGTGGCAAATTATATGACAAAATAATGGGTTTTATGGAGGATATGGAAAAAATAGATGAGCATATCGGGAGATTGCAAAAAACCTATGATTCAGCTCGTGGTAAGCTGGTAGATGGTCGTGATAATATGTTAAGGCAAACGGAAAAACTGAAGGAACTGGGAATAAAAGCTAATAAATCGCTGCCTAACTCCTTGAAGGATAAGCTGGAAAGTGATTTTGACGAAGGAAATGGGCGGTTTATAGAGGTTGAAGTGGCGGAAGGTTAAGGAAGGGTGAATATAAAATTTTATGTTAATTATCCTGTAACTAATTGATTATTCCAAAGTGGTTGCTTTCTTAAAAAATCTCATTTTATTACAATATGATAGTTAATAACATATTCACTTTTTTCATGTAATATAACTGTCATACATATGAAAAATAAACCTTCACAAAATTGTAACCCAAATAAAAATAAAATAGGTTATGATAAAAATATATAGGGGAACATAATTTTTAGATAAGTTTATTTTAGGAGTTTAGAGATGAGTAAAGTTAGTTTTGGTGAGATGATAGAGGGAGCTGAGCGGATTACGAAAGTGGTTCCTGTAGCGGAAAATGTGGTAAATGTTGCTTTTAGCGCGGCGGAAAAAGCGCTTGGTGGTAATAAAGATATAGTCCTTTCTGATAGTAATGAAGTATCAGTTCCGCAAGGTAGAGCTAGTAACGCTGGTAAGTATGAAGGCAGAGCCTAATATTAGTAGAAATCACCTCTTAAATTCTAACCCTAGAAGCTTATAAGTTTCGCTATTATCTTTCCATCTTTCCTTTATTTTTACGAATAGGGAAAGGTGGATTTTTTTATCAGTTAGTTTTTCTAGTTCTTTGCGGGACGCTATTCCTATCGCTTTAAGCATCGCGCCATTTTTGCCGATTACGATTTTCTTTTGTCCTTCTTTTTGTACATATATAGCCTGCGCTATTTTTATGGAATTATCTTTCTCATCCCAGCTTTCGGTTTCTACCATAATTGAGTAAGGAATTTCCTTATTGAGGCGTAAAAACAACTTTTCCCGTGTTATCTCAGCGGCAAGCATACGCATGGATATATCACTTATCTGCGCGTCAGGATATAACCAAGGATGGGCAGGGATGTTATTAGCAAGATATGAGGTTACGTCACTTACACCACTTCCTTTTAGGGCTGATACCATAAATATTTTGTGGAAGTTGCCGACTTTATCGCAGGCGGCGGCAAGGTCAAATAGTTCAGATTTTTTTATAGCATCTATTTTATTAAGCAGTAGGCAGACTGGTTTATCGGTTTTTTCTTTTAGCTTGCTGATAATGGTAAGCAAGCCATCATTTATACCTTTTGCCGCGTCTATTAATAGTAAGACAATATCGCTATCGGAAATGGCTGACCATGCGGCACTTACCATTGCCTGTTCAAATTTTTTATCAGGATTGAAAATTCCCGGTGTATCTATAAATACTAATTGAGAGTTCTCATGGGTATAGATGCCACGTATATTAAATCTGGTGGTTTGTACTTTTGGAGTAACTATAGAGAGTTTTCCGCCGATCATATAATTCAGTAAAGTGGATTTGCCAGCGTTTGGTGCGCCGACAATAGCGATAATCCCACATTTTTGTTTATCGGTTGAGTTGTTACTGGTGGTCATAGGTTTTTCAGTATGCCGAGTAATTCTGTTGCCGCTTCCTGTTGAGCGGTTTTCTTAGAGCCAGCGCTCGCGGTCGCTGGAGCGTAACCTGATACCGTTACTTCTATGGTAAATATTGGAGAGTGGTCAGAGCCTTCGGTTTTAATCATTTTATAGGAAGGAAGTGGTAGCCCTCTACCTTGTGCCCATTCTTGTAGTTCGGTTTTCGCGTCTTTTACCGCTTCAGGAATATCAGCGGCAATTTCCTTCCAACGAGGAGTTACGAAATCGGTAGCCGCTTTTATCCCACCATCCAGATAAATCGCTCCGATTAACGCTTCCATAGCGTCCTCAAGGTTTGAGGAACGTTCTCTGCCACCAGATTTTTCTTCGCTTGTTGAGACTATAAGATATTTTCCAAGATCAATTTTATTTGCTACTTTAGCCAATGTATCACCGCGCACTAATAGGGAAAGGCGGCGTGCTAGTTCTCCTTCTTTTTCTTGTGGGAACATATCATAAATGATGTGGGCGACCAACATTCCAACAACTGAATCACCAAGAAACTCAAGGCGTTGGTAGTTTTTCTTTTTATTTACACTGGGATGAGTAAGGGCTAATTCCAGCAAACTTGTATCGTTGAAAGTATAGCCGATATTTTTTTGTAATTGTTTCATTAATTAATAATTTTGAAAAAACGTTCTATGCGCATGGTCTTGAACCAACTGAAAGGCTCAAGAAGCTTTGATGTGCCATTGGTTGAAAACCAGATTATCTCGGCTCTTCCCACTAAATTTTCCTCAGGAACAAACCCAACTTCAAAACGGCTGTCACGTGAATTATCACGATTGTCGCCCATAACAAAATAATGCCCTTCCGGTACTGTATATTCAGGAGTATTATTAGCCAGATAATAACTCTCAATTTCCTCTCCCGTAGTCATATAAGGATCTGGTAGGTTTTCCTTTAATATGGTTATATTCTTGCCTTCTGGAAGGGTTTCTACAAAACGTGGTATAGTCTCTATTATATTGCCTTCAATGTCAGAAAAGTCCGCCACACGTTTACGCTCAAGTTTTTTGCCATTTATATAAACATAACCTTCTTTTACTTGAACCATATCACCGGGAAGCCCGATAACCCTTTTTATGTAGTCAATACGAGGGTGTGGAGGGTAGCGAAATACTACTACATCTCCTCTTTTGGGTTTTGAAGCCATTACCCTTCCCGAAAATAAAGGTAGACCAAGAGGAAAGGAATATCTGCTATATCCATAGGAATATTTAGAAACGAACAGGTAATCACCAACCAGAAGGTTGCTTTTCATAGAACCAGATGGGATGTGAAAAGGCTCAAACAGAAAGCTGCGGACAACTAAAGCCAACAGTACGGCAAAAACTATCGTTTTAAGAAAGCCATCCCAAGGATATTCCTTCTCCTTAACGTCAGTATCTTTGTCCGTGGTTTCTATTTTATCCATAAGTCAATATGATCTAACCTATTTCCAGATTGGTTTGCCAAGATCTAAATTCTCTTCTTTTACTACAGCACCAACGGCAGCGCCAACCGCACCACCGACCGCCGCGCCGGTTACTGGATCGCCGCCGATTATAGCGCCGCCTACAGCACCAACACCGGCTCCGATACCAGCGCCACTCAAGGCACGGTCACTAGTTGTGTTGCCACATGCTGATAGAGGCACAATAGTTGTTAAGGCAATAATAGTACCGAAAATTTTTTTCATAATATGATCCTTATATTTAATATAAACTGATATTAACTAATTCTTAGCTTTGTCCACTAATTTATTTTTGGTAATCCAAGGCATCATTTCCCTTAATTTATTTCCTACTTCCTCTATCGGATGCTCCGCTTGCAAACGGCGTGTTGCCTTAAATGATGGTTTGCCAGATTTATTTTCTAACATCCAGTCACGGGCGAAACGTCCTGATTGTATATCATCTAAGACTTTTTTCATTTCAGCTTTAGTTCTGGAATTTATGATGCGCTTTCCTGTTACATAATCCCCGTATTCAGCGGTGTTGGAAACACTATAGCGCATATTGGCGATACCACCTTCATATATAAGGTCAACAATGAGTTTTACCTCATGCAAGCATTCAAAATATGCCATTTCAGGAGCGTATCCCGCCTCAACAAGAGTTTCAAAACCGGCTTGAATAAGTGCGGAAACACCGCCACAAAGTACAGCTTGTTCACCAAATAAGTCGGTTTCACATTCCTCACGGAAAGTTGTTTCTATTATGCCAGAACGACCACCACCAACTGCGCTGGCATAGGCAAGAGCTAGTTCCAGAGCATTGCCAGAAGCGTCTTGATGCACGGCTACTAGGCATGGAACACCACCACCTTTTTGATATTCACCGCGAACAGTATGGCCAGGACCTTTAGGAGCTACCATCCACACATCCATATCCGCTCTTGGTTCAATAAGCCCAAAATGAATGTTAAAGCCGTGAGCGAAAACAAGGCTAGTTACTTTTTTAACATTAGGAGCTATCTCACTGTTGTATAGGTCGGCTTGAGTCTCATCTGGAGTAAGTATCATGATAATATCAGCCCAAGAGGCGGCTTCTGCTGGAGTCATTACCTCAAACTTAGCTGATTTAGCTTTGGCGACACTTATTGAATCAGGTTTTAGAGCGACACGTACCTCTTTGATGCCAGAATCACGAAGATTAGCGGCATGGGCGTGCCCCTGACTACCATAGCCAATTATAGCTATTTTTTTATTTTTTATTAGATTAAGATCAGCGTCATTATCGTAGTAAACTCTCATATCTCATAGCTCCACCGGATTGTTTTTATAATTATCGTATTTAATTTATTCTCTAAAAAGGATATGTGAGATTACCTAATTAGCGGTAATTTGCAAAGAATTTTTATATATTTATTTTACAAACTGTTTATTCTTGATTAATGCTGGTAATACCATACCATGAGAGTATAGTTAATTTTTGTTATAATACATCCGTATTATTTTATTATATTGAAATTGAAAGTTATTTATCATGTCACCAGATCATGGTCAACATAGTGATACAAGTGATCATCACCATGATTATAAACAGCATAAACATTATGGTGCGTTGCTTAAAACAGGTCTTGTGACTTCCGGTGTCATTATAACCCCGTATGTTGGTGAGGCGCT
The DNA here is from genome assembly GCA_041396965.1 of Rickettsiales bacterium. Classification (NCBI taxonomy): domain Bacteria; kingdom Pseudomonadati; phylum Pseudomonadota; class Alphaproteobacteria; order Rickettsiales; species Rickettsiales bacterium. The sequence continues at coordinate 1,687,349 of JAWKXN010000001.1, read as the reverse complement.
TAAACTAAGTGGTACTAGTGTTAATGATATAATGCATTCATTCCATAGCGCAGGTCATGGCAGTGGGCTTGCCGGTCTTATAAATGGGTTTATGGGAAATATACCTGTGGTTGGAGAAACGCTAGCCGAAGGTGGTATAGCTACCGCCGCTTCTTCAGGAATCATTGGTATTGGTGGAGTATTGTTAGGTAATTATCTGGAGAAAAAAGAAAAAGAGAAGGACGTTGATGACAAAAAAATATCGTGGGGAAAGATAATAAAATACGCTGCCCTCGCTACGTCGGCACTGATCGCTCTTCCTAGTATACTAACAGGTATTAGTGTTGGAATTTCTTATATAGCTTCTTTTGCTGGCGCGGAGGTTGCCGCGAGTGTAATGTCCGCTTTATCATCCTCAATCGGTACTATTGGTGAGATGCACATGGCGAGTGCCGCTTCTGGTCTTGGTAGCGCGTTTACTCATTTGATAACTTGTGGAGGAGCCGCTCTTTCGGTGACAGGGGCTATGTATGCTAGTGAGAAAGCTGAACAAGAAATCACTGAGCATGCTAATCATAATGGACATATAGATTTACAAAACAATATTGATAAGCATGTCTCTACTAATCTGGTTAGTAATCCAAAGATTGAAATAGGCAAAGAGACCGAGTTATCATTTCAGTTGAAGGATAGTAATGGTAGAGTATTGACAGGTAATGATCTGAAGGAAAGCTTTACCGAGAAACTACATGTTCTTATTATTGATAAATCAATGAAAGATTTTCATCATATTCATCCGGTTTACGATGAAAATACCGGTCTTTTTACCGCGTCCTTTACTCCAAAAAGCCGAAATAGTTATGATGTTTGGGCTGATTATACATTGATTGGAAGTGGACAAAATATTATAGCGAAAAATTCTATCCCATCGTCTGTTAGATATGATGTGAGTCCTAATATACAGCATATGTTAACAGCGGAAAAAGGGGATATAGAAATAGAGCTTGACGCGAATCCTCCATTAAGCGCTGGTGAGGATACGACTCTTAAAGTAAGTGTAAAAAGTAAAAGTGGCAAGGCTATTAAGCTTGATGAGATATTGGGAGCGAAAGCGCATCTGGTTGGTTTTAACCGGAATGGGGAAAGTTTGGTGCATAGCCATCCGATAGATAGTTATGAAGCGTCGGGAGCGACTAACCTACGGTTTCATGTCAAGCCGGATATGGGCGGTGCGACTAAATTTTTCCTGCAAATGAAAATTGACGGTAAGGAAACAGTAATTCCATTTGGACAATATATAAGACCTGAGCAAAAGATCGCGGAGCGTGATAATGTACGATCTAATTATAATGCGGGAAAAAATAACTTGGGTGGTGTTGCTATATAGGGGCTAGGTGCTAGGGTTTAGGGAACAAGAAGCCAGCGCCTCATAGGGTTTCGGTAGGAAATATCGGAGACGAATATACAGTAAACTTCCAGCAGACTCAGTAGGTTCTGAATCACTCAAACACCCGTTTGAAGATGGTATCCACATGTTTAGTGTGATAGGCAGGATCAAATAGCGCTTTTAATTTGTCCGGAGGCAGGCGGTCAGTTACTTCTTTATCAGCGCAAAGCTCAGTATAGAAGTCTTTGCCTTCTTCCCAAACTTTCATGGCGTTGCGCTGCACGAACCGGTAAGAATCCTCACGGCTGATACCAGCTTGAGTGAGGGCTAATAGCACACGCTGTGAGAAAACCAAACCACCGAGCTTATCCATATTCGCCTGCATCCGCTCAGGATAAATAACTAGCTTGTCAATAATTCCGGTAAGGCGGTTTAAGGCAAAATCCGTGGTAACTGTCGCATCCGGTGCAATCATCCGTTCAACAGATGAGTGTGAAATATCACGCTCATGCCAGAGCGCCACATTTTCAAGGGCAGGGGTGACATAACCACGTACCAGTCGCGCCAGTCCCGTGACATTTTCCGACAACACAGGATTGCGCTTATGCGGCATGGCGGAGCTGCCTTTCTGTCCGGCGGAGAAGAATTCTTCCGCTTCCAGCACTTCGGTGCGTTGAAGGTGACGGACTTCTACCGCCAAGCGTTCCATAGAGCTTGCTATAACTCCTAGTGTCGCGAAATACATGGCGTGGCGGTCACGGGGGATAACTTGCGTGGAAACTGGTTCTGACTCAAGCCCTAATTTTTCCGCGACATATTTTTCCACGAATGGGTCAATATTAGCGAATGTACCAACAGCGCCGGAGATAGCACAGGTGGCGATTTCTTTGCGGGCAACAATTAACCTTTCTTTGCAGCGGGTAAATTCAGCGTAATATCCAGCAAGCTTCAAGCCGAAGGTAAGTGGCTCGGCATGGATACCATGACTTCTACCGACAGTCACAAAGTCTTTGGTCTCAAATGCGCGTTTTTTAATGGCGGCAAGTAGAGCGTCCATATCGGCGAGTAAAATATCGGTAGCACGCGAAAGCTGCACTGAAAGACAGGTGTCAAGCACGTCTGAGCTGGTCATGCCTTGATGGAGAAACCTTGCGTCCTCGCCGACATATTCCGCGACATTGGTAAGGAAGGCGATAACGTCATGCTTGGTTACGCGCTCAATTTCATCAATACGTGCAGGGTCAAAACCACCTTTTTCCCAGATGGTCTTCGCTGCGGATTTAGGGATAACTCCGAGTTCAGCCAGAGCGTCACAGGCGTGGGCTTCAATCTCAAACCAGATTTGGTATTTTGTTTGGTCAGTCCATATACTAACCATTTCAGGGCGGGAATAGCGTGGTATCATGTGTCAGTTGTTAGTTATCAGTTGTTAGTTATCAGTGGTTTTTATAACAACCGTTATTAATTATCAATAGATAACAATAGTTAACTGTATATATATCAAAAATAATTCTTGTCATTATACTACTATGTAGTATAATGAGGTAATGTATACATTTGCTGAATCAGCATTATTTGGAAAGCAAGTATATAATTATCTGAGTGATAGAGAATATACGGACTTACAGTGGTATTTATCAAATACACCAGATTCAGGTGATGTAATAAAAGGTAGTGGTGGTATACGCAAGCTAAGATTTTCTGCAAAAGGGAAAGGTAAGCGTAGTGGTGTAAGGGTGATATATTATCTACAAAATTCTATTGGTGAAATATGGTTACTTACCATTTACGCCAAAAATGAAGATGATACTATACCAACAGACATACTAAAGAAGATACGAGAACAGTTTGAATAGAAGTTGAGGATGGTATGAAAAGCAAAAAACGGAATATTGGACAAGAAATTCTTGAGTCTATTGAGAGTATTAAGTCAGGTAAGGGAAAACGATATAAAGTTTATACATCTGATGATATAAAAAAAGTACGTAATAAATTGGAATTGAGTCAGTCAGGTTTTGCTAGCATTCTTCACGTAAGTACACGTACTTTACAAGCTTGGGAGCAGGGAAGGCGTAACCCGTCTGGTGCCGCTCTTGCTTTGCTTACTATTGCCGCTGCTAGGCCGGATGTGATTCAGCAGGTACTAAAGCCATCATCATATAATTAGGCATCTTAAACTCTAATAAGCGACTGGTTCGGGATCAAGGCTACGCCATAGATACCAAGTGGCAACCGAACGGTAAGGTTGCCAGTTATTGGCTATTTTAACAAGTTTCTCTTTTGGTATTTCCTTATCATTATTATAATGTTTGAACATCGCTTTTTGCAGGCCGATATCAGCGAGCGGAAATACATCGGGGCGGGCTAGGTAAAAAATTAGGAACATCTCCGCCGTCCAGCGACCAATGCCGTGAAGGGCGGTAAGCTCGCTGAGTACATTCTCATCAGCCATAGCGTGCCAGCTATTTACGCGATCCTCATTTTCCACGAAATACTCGGCGACACCTTGTATATAACGAATTTTACGGGCGGATAGTCCACATTTTCTTAATTCATCATCGTCCAGACAGAGCAATTTTTCTGGTGTTATTTCATCTAGTTTTTCCCGTAATTTATACCAGACGCTGGCGGCGGCTTTTACCGATATTTGCTGCCCGATGATTGAGCGTGTTAGAGTATAAAAGCCATTGCTGCGTTGCATTAAAGCCTCGCCGCTATAACTCTCTATGATATTTTTTAGAACTTTGTCTTTTTCGCTGAGATGTTTTACAGCGTCATTCCAGAAATGTGGGGTCATTGGTTTTCTTTGATAGTTTTTGTTACGATTTCCTCACTTAATATCTGCGGTAATATCACTGGTTTCCCATTATTAGCCGGATAAAAAACATTGAGTGGGACACCGTTATAACCAAAGCTACCAAGAAGCTCAGTTATTTTAGGATTACGGTTGGTCCAGTCGGCGACCATCAGAGCTACGTCTTGCTCCTTAAACAATTTATTTATGTTATCGCTATCTAACACGAATTTTTTGTTGAGCTGACAAGTGATGCACCAAGCGGCGGTTACATCAAGATAAACCGGTTTATTATCATCACGCATGGATTTGAACAGCTCTTCCGAGTAAGCGATAGTATTTTTATACTCCAATTTCTGGGTGGACATGGAACCAAGTGAAATGAGAATAGCAGTTAGCATTATCACTGATGATATAAAGAAAAAGGAACGGTGGTATATATTACATTTCGCGTTTATCTTCTGTATCCAGATAGTAAATATTATTAGTAATAATCCAAATAATATAAGCACGATACCATGTACTCCGGTTTGGATGCCAAGCACCCAAATAAGCCAGATAACAGAGGCGTACATCGGGAATGCCAGAAATTCTTTGAATCTTTCCATCCATATACCGGGTTTTGGTAGAAAATTAAGTAGTGATGGGAAAATACTGATTAGCAGGAAGGGCAGGGCAAGACCAAATCCTAGAGATAGAAACACTAACATAGCCGCCCATGCTGGCAGAAGAAGAGCAACGCCAACAGCCGAAGCCATAAATGGAGCGGTACAGGGAGTGGCGACCATTGCCGCTAATATACCAGTAAAAAAGCTGCCTTTGACTGAATTCTCATTAGCGAGGTTGTTTCCGGTATTTCCCATTAATACTGGCAGGTGAAACATTCCCGATAAGTTAAGCCCAACTAAAAATAGTAGATAAATAAGAAAGCCGACAAAGGATGGTGATTGCATCTGGAAACCCCAGCCGATTTTCTCACCGCCATGCTGGAGGGTGATGAGTATAGCGGCAATTGTGGCAAATGAGACTAATATCCCAAGAGTATACGCTACGCCGTATTTTATGGTGTGTTCACGTTTATGACCGGCTTTTTTTGCCAAAGCGAGTGCCTTAAGCGATAGAACAGGTAGCACGCAAGGCATTATATTAAGGATAAGACCACCGGCAAGAGCGAGCATAATAGTAGTTATTATGAGAAAATATGAACTATCTTGAGTATTATTTATTGTTTGTGAGCTTGCCGATATATGTTTGTCAAACAACCCAATATTGGAAGATGGTGAGATTTTCCCTGCTAGCATATTGATGGAAAGTGTGGCTGATTCAGGAATACAAATTTTATCACAAGCTAGCCAGTTAGCTTTTACGGTTATGTCATATGATTGACTATCAAGCTTATCTGGCACGGTGATAGTAACTGGAAGTAGAGTAGTTCCGGTATATCCGTAAGTTGTTAGCTCACCCTCAGCGAATTTTTGCGGTGGCGGCCAGTCAATATCGCTTGCGCTGAATCCTTCTGGTAGAGTCCAGCTAAATTCGGTGGGTAGCCCAGCGTCACCCGGTTCTTTCCAGTAGGTGTGCCAATTGCCAGCGTCAAGTATAACGCCCAGTCTGATTTTTTTCCCTTCTTGTAGAGATACTGACTCACTTACCAGACGAGCGCTCACATTATTTTGTTTGGTAAGAGATAGGGAGGAGTCTGGTATAGACCAGCTTTGAGCGTATGCGTTGTGGTGACCGCTAATGACAAAAAATACGCAGGTTAGCAGTGACAGATAAATAGCAGTCACTAAGTTATAATATTTTTTTATTACTGCTTTTTTTTGCATTCAGCTTGCTGCCTTATTTGTCAGTTTTTATTCCTTCAGTTTGTATCTCTACTCTTACCTCATCGCCGATCGCCGGAAGGTATGAATTCATTTTGAAGTCGGAACGTTTTAGTTTTGAGCTAGCGCTAAATCCGGCGATATATTTTCCGCTATAGGAATTGGTGGCCGCCTTATTAAAAGTAACATCCAGTGTTACTGGTTTGCTTACACCAAGCATGGTTACCTTGCCGTGAACTTTACCAGTATTTTTTCCGGTTATTTCTATTTTATCGCTGGTAAAAGTTATTTTAGGGAATTTTTCAGAGTTAAAAAAATCACTATTTTGTAGTTTTTTATCTAGTTCCGCACTGCTGGTACGCACTGACAGTGGGTTTATGGAAACATTTACGCTGCTTTCTTCTGGCTTGCTTTCATCAAAGGTAAAATAGCCATCATAGTCGGTAAATTCTCCGACCATATCGGAAAATCCAAGATGGTTTATATAGAAAAGGATTCTGGTGTGTGATTTATCAAACTCGTATTTATCGGCGGCAAGAGCCGGAGTGGTAAATGCTGCTGTAGTAAAGGCAAGAGCTGACATGCAGGTTAGAAGACAAGTTTTTTTAATTGGTAGCATTGGTAGCATAAGATCTCCTTCTTTAATACAGGTTTATTTATTGTCTTAGATGGTTATTCGTTCCTATTTTACTGAAAGTTTCTCGGTAAAGGAAATATAATCTTTTATCATAGAAAAAAGCATATCCTGCTGTTGTTTATCAACGAGATCTCCTGATCCGTCAAATGCGTTTTCAGTACCTATAGTAGTAAATGTTTGATTGAATACTATAGCACCGAGTGCTTCTAGCGGAGTTTTTAACTGGTTAAGGCCAGTTATGCCGCCGTAAATACCAGCGGATGCTGATGTAAGAAAAAAAGTTTTTCCAGTAAAAGCGGTACGATCTATTTTTGATGTCCAATCAATTACATTTTTAAGGGAAGAGGGGATAGAACGGTTATATTCTGGCATAGAGATTATTATGCCGTTGGAATCTCCTACTTTCTTTAGAAAATAATTAGCTGATTTAGGAGTTATTTCAGTGTGATCGTTCCTATAGAGTGGCATATCAAAATCATCATAATCAGCTATCTCTATTTTCGTACCAATCCTTTTAGCCTCTTTCGCTAAAAGTGCGACTAATTTCTTATTCAGAGAATCAGAGCGGTAAGAGGCGGCGAAGGCTAAAATTCTCATCTATACCTCTTCTGTTAAATTTATTTTTTCGTCGGTAGATTCTCGCAGATACTCAAGGAATTTCACGAAAGCTTTAGCTCGGTGACTTATTCTCTGTTTTTCAATTGCTGGTATTTCAGCGAATGTTTTATCATAGCCATCTGGTATAAATATAGGGTCGTAACCAAAGCCTTTTTCGCCACGTGGTGGGAAAGTAAGAGTTCCATCAATTCTGCCTTCAAATATATGTTCTTTTTTATCTGGCATAGACAGGCAAAGTACGCATACGAAATAAGCGGACACACCGGATTCGGGATCTATTCCTTTTGTGGTGAGTTCATTTTTTATTCTTTCAAAAGCGACAGAAAAATCTTTATCCTTACCAGCCCAGCGCGCGGAATATATTCCTGGCATTCCATCAAGGGCGGGTATTACGATTCCAGAATCATCAGCAAGAGCTGCAAGACCACTTTTTTCAGATGTGTTTTTAGCTTTTAATGTAGCGTTTTCGGCAAAACTATTTCCAGTTTCCTCTGGCTCATCAATAGATAATTCTCCGGCTGATAATACGGTAATATTAAGCGAGGAAAGTAGCTCGGAAATTTCCCTAATCTTACCTTTATTGTGACTGGCTATTACTAATTTATCTAGCATGCTAATAGTTATATTGTGTTTATAGTAGGTTATTTGGGTATGCGTAGCGTGGTAATAGCAGCAAGCTGAGCCGCGCAAAGTTGAGTTATACCAGATTTGGCTAAGGTAAGAAGCTGCGTGAATTGTTTCTCGCTTACGGGTTCGTCTTCGGCTGTGCATTGTATCTCAATTATGCCACCTTTTTCGGTCATCACAAAGTTAGCGTCCATAGCGGCTTTACTGTCCTCAGCGTAATCAAGGTCTAGCACAGTCTCGTTATTGTATATACCGCAGGATATGGCTGCTACTTGCCCAATTATTGGGGACTTGCTCAGTAAACCATTTTTCATTAGATTATCAATAGCTAGGTACAGTGCGACGTATGCGCCGGTAATAGAGGCGGTACGGGTTCCGCCGTCAGCTTCTATTACGTCGCAATCTATTATTATTTGTCTTTCTCCAAGAAGCTCTAAATTTACCACTGAACGTAGGCTTCTGCCGATAAGTCGTTGTATTTCCTGTGTCCTGCCAGATTGTTTGCCCTTTGCCGCCTCTCTTGCCATCCGGCTTCCGGTTGAGCGTGGCAGCATTCCATATTCGGCGGTTATCCAACCTTTGCCGGTTTTCCTGAGAAAACGTGGGACTTCCTCCTCTACGCTGGCTGTGCATATAACGTGTGTGCTGCCGCATTTTATCAAGCAGGAGCCTTCAGCGTTACGGCTTACGTTAGGAGTTATGGAAAACTCCCGCAGTTCATCATTTTTTCTCTTGGATGGTCGCATTTATTTTTTAGATTTCGCTATTTTTTCTTTTATCTGTACATCAAGAGGCTTACCGTACAACTCTTTTTCTAATTGTTTAAGATAAAAATCGGCGAGTTTACTATCTTGTTTTTTCGCTACGCTGAACCAATCATAAGCAAGTTTAGGGTCTCTTGGTATTCCCATATTGCCGTTATAGAGCATACCGAGCATCTCTTGTGATTTAATATCCCCTTCTTTCGCTGTTATGTTAAGCCATTTAAGGGCGTTTGTGTAGTCTTTATTGCTATAATAGGTTAGACCGAGCAATTGTTTTGCTTTTGGATCTCCGGCTTGCGCGGCTTTTAAGAACCATTTAATGGCCTCGTTAGTATTTTTGTCAACTTCTCTACCTGTCGCGTACATTGCGCCGATAGCGGTCTGTGCTTGTGTGTCACCTTTATCCGCCATGCTTTTTAATAGATTATATGTGAAGGTAGAGGCAAATGTGGACTGTGACGTGATACATAATAAAGCCGCCGCGATTATAGATAATATACTAACCTTTTTATATTTATTACTGTGTTTATTATTATCCATTTTTCCCTCCTGTAGCATTTTCTATAGTTTGCTTGGCTTCCTCAATTAATTTACCGCTTACTAATTCTATATCATTTTTTAGCCTGTTAATAAATTCTTTTTTATTAAGATTCGCTGGTATTTCTGGTAAAAACTCTATTATTATAGTGCCACTACGCTTAAAAAACGCGTTTTTCCCCCAATATACACCGGAATTTAAGGCAACTGGCACTACTGGTACTTTAAGGGAAGAGTACATGGCGGTAATCCCTGGTTGGTAGTCTGGGACAGAATTTGGCTTAACTCTAGTGCCTTCTGGGAAAATTACTATAGGGCGTTTTTCCTCTATAGCTTCTTTGCTTTCTTTTATTAATTTTTTTATACTGCTGGCACCAGCGCTTCTATCAATAGCGATCATTTTCATGCGCCATAGATACCAACCCCACAAGGGAAGGCGTAATAGCTCTTTTTTTAGAACATAAGCGACACGGGGAAACAATATTAGGAATATTATAGTATCCCACGCTGATTGATGTTTAGACGCGTATATTACTGGATAATTCTTCATATTCTCACGGCCACGTATCTCATATTTTATTCCGCAAAATATTCTAGCGAAAAATAGTGACACTAATCCCCATGGCTTGCCAGAAAGTTGGGAGGCGCGCGCAGAGACTATAAAAAGTGGTGAAAGTAGTAGCGAACAGATTATCGCCCAGCTAAAAAAGGAAATGTTAAACAGCAAGGACTTTATAAAAATAAGAGGAGTTATTTTTATTGGTGGTAGGTTGTTATCAGTATTATCCATTATTCAGTCTTTGGCTAGTTTTTGTTCATTAGGTGTTTTATATTGCTCGCTATATATTTATTATATTCTGATATTATAGGAAGGTAGCTTTTGTTTATCACTGGAGCTGGAATTAAATTTACGTCAGGCATCGCTTTTGATAACTCAAATAGGCTTCTTGGCATATGATAATTTGATGTCACCAATATTATTTCCTTCCTATTTAGTTTTTTATTTTTATCATCATGCCATTTTTTATGTAACCAGTTCGCTGTTTCTATGGCATTTCCAATAGTGTCCTCTGCCTCATAACCTATATATATGAGTGATTTATCAATTTTTTTGTTAATTTCTTTGGGTGTATAACGCATTATATCGTTTATGGTAGCTCTTTTACCAACTCCGCTTATAAACAAGATTTTTCCCTTCTCTTCAGCAAGCAAGTTAAGAGCGTATTCCAGTCTGCCGCTATCGCCGGTAAAGACAACGATTATTTTTGAGTTATCGGTGGAAAGATTTACATCATCATACGGGATCTGAGCACTGAACCAGCCTAAGCCGATAGACCACAAAGCGAATACGGAAATCAGTCCCATAAACAGTTTCCTGATAATCTTCATAACATTTTTTTGAGCTGTTTCATAACTGATATTCTCGCGGACATTAGTGATACAACGCCACAACTTATCGCGAATAATATAATTATTTTGATATGAGTCGTTCCCATATCAAGAGAGGGTATGGCAGGATTATTAAGAGATGTTATGTAATAATCTATAGCCCAGAATACTAGAGCTATTATGAAGCATCCCGCTATTGTTCCACGCATGGTAAGTAGAAACGCCTCATACTGAAATTGTTTTGTTATATATTTATCCTCAGCGCCGGTGGAATGTAATAATCTCACCGCTTTGTTATGTAGGTGCAAGGAGGCACGGGAGGTGAAAGAAATCATAAGCCCAATAGATACTATAATAAGAGAAGCGAATATTATCATTATCAGGCGAATAGTGGAGGAAAAATTTATAAATGCTTTTACCCAGTTCTCTTTAGTATCAATCTCAGATTCCTCTACTATATCATCTATATTTTTTTGTAACTCTTCTGTGTCTATATCGGTGTTTTTGTACAGCTCAACATCCAGCACTATTGGCAGGGGTAATTCAGATTGTGCCATATTTTCGCCAAGCCATGGCACTAGCATTTTTTGCAGCTCGTCTTTCTCTATTCTTTTAACTTTATTGATGGCTGGATTTTTTTTTAGTAGTTCTGCTATCTCATCAATTTTTTCTTGAGGAATTGTCTCTCCAACTTTTACCGGAATGTTGACGGTAAGACTATTGCTATAATCATTATGCTGGTTGTTAATCCAACTATTTATACTAATGACAAAGCATAAGAGAAGACAAGCCAAACACACCATTATACCAATAAGCCATGGTAGGAAACGATGAGAGTCGTCTGAGGAAAAAGCTATATCGGTACGCATGATTATCCTTCTTGTGTGGAAGGTTATTCCAGATTGTAATATATAATCAAGTTATAATATATGGATTGATTATCTCAACATATTATTTACGATCTTGGTTATTTGTAATCACGACTTTCTATAATCTAGGCTGTAGTATCAACCTTATGTTTATTTTTAGCCGAAGTGGTTGAGACTGTTACCATAGCCGGACGTAGTAAGCGGTCGGCTATCATATATCCAGCTTGCAGGACTTGTATTACTGTTCCGCTTTCTTTGCTATCATCCTCTACTTGGGAAAGAGCTTGATGGAGATTATGGTCAAATTTTTTGCCTAATGGATCTATTCTTTCTATTCCATGTTTTTTGAATATAGAAATTAGCTCTTGCATGGTAAGCTCAACTCCCTCACCAAGCTTTTTAAGTAGTTCATTATTTGAGTTATCATCATTATCGTCATCAGATGGTATTATTTCTAAAGCTCTTTTTAAGTTTTCTAAAACATTAACCATATCTCCAGCGAATCCACTGATAGCGTATTTATTACTATCTTCTAAAGCTTTTTGTGAACGTTTTTGGATATTCTCAATTTCCGCCACGCAGCGTACCCATTTGTCATGAAGATCAGCACATTCCTTCTCAAGTCTAGATATTTTTGTGTCTCTTAAGTCGGTAACGGTATCATTTTTTTCTGCCTCTATGGCTGATTCGGATTTTTCTTCTTGTATTTCAGCCTGTTGTTCATTTTTTTCATTGTTTTTAGAATCATTCATTACTATTTCCTTTGTTAGTCAAAATTTGGGATATATAAGACGTTAATAATATGTGGTAACATAAATGGATTTTTCAAGTAATAAAATTATGTTGCAAAAAAATATTTTGTCTCTAATCAGTTAGATAATATTTTGTTAAAGTATAATTAGGGGAAATTTTTAAGGAGATATTTTGTGGATAAGAATGATTTAGGAAATAAAAAAGTTTGTTCTTCTTGTAGCGCGAAATTTTATGATTTAGGTAAAAGTCCAGCCATATGTCCGAAATGTGGAACTATAAATAGTAGTGAGACTAAGGGCAGGGGAAGGCGTAAAGGCAAGGTCGCGGAGGATGCGGATAGCCGTGACAATAAAATTGAACAGGGTAAAGACGCTAAGAAAAAAGCTAAGAAATCCACACAGAATATTGAAGGGGTTGATTTAGAGGATTTTGATGATGTTATACCGGCGGATGGTGAGGATGAGATTGAGGAAATGGAAGATATAGACGATATTGATGATATTGAGGAGCTTGATGATGTTGAGCCGGAAGAGCCGATGGATGATGATATAACAATAGATGATGATACGCTTATAGATCACATAGATGAGGACGATGAAGACGAGGATGATGAAGAGGACAGATAACTCAAACTTATAGTCTTTCTGCTTTTTCTTGAAAAGCTAGATGTGCGCTTATACGTTGCTGGTGTTGCGTGAGTGGTGATCTTACTGTCGTAGCCTTGTTACTTGAAATAGGAAATTCTTATTCAAATGATTATGGTTATTTTGTTGAGTATTAGTTGGTTATCATAAGTCCGAGATATTTGCGCTGATAGCCATCGGCAGCTTTTTTCCAGCCACGTTCATGCAGGTTATAGCAAAAGGTTTGTACCAGCGGCTCAATGATGCCTATAGACAGGGCAATCGCCCAGTTTCCACTTAAAAGATAAGCGACGGTAATCGCCACTACAAAATGCATCAGGCAGTAGGTGAGGGTTTTCATCGTGGTTTGGTGTTCAAATATTAACCTGCTCATAACTACCCCTAATTCGTATTTTATTATTGATAAACAGTATATTATATTACTATAGTTTAATGTCTTATATTTTCATTATAATGCGAATAAGAATCATTTGCAATAAAAGATTTTACAAATTAAGCATGGCGATTGCATTTGGGTATCAGGCATTGAACATGATACTGTCATGCCGTCTTTATGACGGCATCCGGTTGTGAAAAGCAGAGCTTTTTACTGGATTGCTCTGCAACCCACCAGACCCCGCTAACCACGTGCGGGGTGACATTGTATCTAAATGCGATTGCAATGACAAATTAAGAAGGCTTTCTAGTGAATGACAAAAATCCCTGAAGTAGGTCATACAACCACGCCGTATAGGAGTGGTGTATAACAGAACAATACTAACAAATTGATATACAACTATAATATTGCCCAATGGAATCACAAAAATGGTAAAAAACCATCTTAAACCAAACTTAAAGTAACATTTTTTAGAGATTTATCCAAGTCTAATTTCCATTTTGCTATTTGATTATAAAAGTTTTTTCTTTTATCTACGATTATATCCTGATTCCTAAGATAGTTATCACGATTATTCTTTGTCCATCTTTTGATATATAAATATTTATGTTGGTCACCATTCTTTACGTGGACAACGGAGAATTTTTGTTTTTTCAGTAATGAGGTAATTTGTGTGTAGAAGTCGTTAGCACAGTTATTTCCCTCATGATAGTAGCAAAATTTTATAAGTGAAGTGAATATCTCATCTATACTGTATACTTCTTTATCCGCGTTCTAAGACCGCCTGCGTGAGCTGGCGGATGTAGCGCAGCTACAATCTTCCTGCTACAAATAATATATGAGTTACAGGAAACAAAATAACTGCATCTATCTATGTCACTATCACCTTGTTTTTGCGACTAAATACCGTCGTAAGATTATCAACGAAGGTGTTAGCGAATTTTTGAGGAATAGACTCTATGAAATAACGGAACATTATCCAGAAATAGATATTATGGAATATAATGATGATAAAGATCATATACATATTCTTGTGTCTATTCCTCCAAAGATGAGCGTAGGAGATGTTGTACGAATAATTAAGACGAATACAGCACGCAAAATCAAGGTAAAGTTTCCGTTTCTCAAAAAGGTGTATTGGGGTACAGATAGTATATGGTCGGGCAGTTATTTTGTTTCTACGGTGGGGATAAATGAAAAGATTATACAGCGTTATATAGAAAAACAAGGGCAGGAAGATTGTGGCCAAGCGAAGCTTGAACTAGAGTGAAACCGCCTGCGTAAGCTGGCGGAGATTCACTTTGTTTTCTTACATCCCAAAAGAAGCCATTGTGAGCGATTCTATTGCGTATATCTTTTAGGGTGGTTGATAGGTTTTCGTCTGGTAACCCGTTATAGTTGTTTAAGGCTATAAAAAGATAACGCTGGATGAATAGGTTTATCTTCGCGGTCAAAATATAAAACGCTTCTATATCATGTTTGAAAGATAGGCTGTTATCGCTTTCACTCAGTAAGTTTTTAATTTTGGCTATATTATTTTCTCCGATAAAATAATAGCGTAACTTGAACTCATGGACACGGTAATTTGTTTTATTATTAGGTAGTTTCTTATATTCATTTTCGTATGCGATATACCATGGTTTTTTACGCAGGGATGACTCATTTACCATAGATTTTCTTTTACGCTTATCTTTTATATTCTTTCTTGTTCTCTCACTAGAAAACAGTAGTTTTGTACTTCCTTTTCTTTCTGCTGTATGTTTTATAAACATCTCCCTTACAAAATGAGACTGGAGCTTTTCCCTATCAATTTTCATTGCTTTTTCATAATGAATAATTCTTCCCACTAGGTGCGATGTGATGTCTGGGAGCAAGAACAAACCAAGAGCTTCTATAAGTTTTTCATCAGTATGTAGAAATTCACCTTTTTTAGACTTAGTGTCATTACGGTTTTTATTATTAGATTTCTGTGAGAGAGGTTCACTTTTTTTATATGGATCGTTATAATGTTCCAATAAATTACGTCTTTTATACAAGGTAGTTATAGCTTCTCTAAAAATGGTGAAGCTATCTTTCCCGTTCTTGCCAAAAATGGCAAAGTTTTCCCTGAGTTTTTCATTAAAGGTTTTTACTAATCCTTCATAAATAAAATTGCCATTTTCCTCTTTGGCAATAATATTCAATATTTTATTAACAAATGTGCTGCTTATACAATCCATAGGTAATGGACTGCGGCGACCATTGTTGTTATGGTCTGGGATAATAGAGTCTAGCAGATATTTTTCGTTTAGATTATAATTTCCGTTTTTATTCTTTTTGGCTAGATTAGCTTCAGCGATTTGATAGAGGAGTTTTCTACGGTTTTTATTGTGTACTGAAAAAATATCCCAAAAAATAGTTTTTATATAGGGATTCGCCATACGGATAAAATAGAGCATATCACTGCGGAATAGCTCATTCTTTTCCAGTTCTATAAAATCAACATGCATTTTTATAATTTATAATTAAAACAAAAAATAGGCTTATAAGACTTACGGGCGACATACTCTTCCACTTGTCCGCCGCAGCTTTAGCGAAGGTGGATGCCTTAAGACTTAAGTTACCATAATAATCTCAAGGAGTTTCGTCTCGCGCTTGTTGCGGAAGAGTGTCGGAATGTGAGAATAGATGATATATTCCTTTAATAGTTGGTTGATTATTCAAATATTTTTATATTTTCGTTTAAGGCTGCTTTGTGAAGCTCTTTATCAAGGGTCGCTAAAATAGCAGAGTTATTTATAGCAACTTGTAGGTAGTAGGTGTCATATATAGTAAGCCCATGTTTTTCAGCTAGGGTAAACATATTTGCTGATATAGCGGTGTAGGGGAGAGAGATAATTTTGGGTTCTAAATCCATAAGTAGGTTAAACGCTACGGATATTTCTGTAAATTCAAGTCTTTTCCTACGAAATGCCATAAAAAGAGCATTGGCAACTTCTACACTCCAATGTGGAGGTACTAACAGCTGATAATTATCTAATTCAGTTAATAAATCCTCGGTAAGTGTTGAACCTTCATCTTTTAAGCAAAGAGAAATGGCTACGGAGGCGTCTATAACCAGTTTTTTCAATATTTACGCCCTTCCGTAATCAGTTCCTTGATGCTAATACCGTTGGTGTTATGGTTGTCACGGAATTTTTTTAGAGATTGTAAAGTTTTCTTTTTCTTGGATTTATTCTCAATTGGGCTGAGCAAGGCGACAGGAACGCCACGTCTAGAAATAGTGATCTCCTCACCGGCTATTACCCTTTCAATAAGGTGTGATAAGTTAGCTTTTACTTCAAAAATTCCAACTTTTTCCATAAATACACATAAATAGCTTTTATTAATCTAACTAGATAACTAGTCTAGCATTTATATATAAAATGTCAACTTAAACAAAAAAATGGGCTTATAAGACTTGGCGACGACATACTCTCCCATGCCTTAAGACATAGTACCATCTGCGCTAAGGAGTTTCACGGTCGTGTTAGAAATTATTTGCCAAATATACGTGTGCAAACATCAAAATTAATAGCAAAAATTAAAAATATGAAAGCTATAAAACGCAGTTTATAAGTATTTATCATGTCTTCTTCCTTTGACCATCCAAATAATTGTACTCCTATTATTTTTCTTATAAAATTGTTAACTGGTGTAACAAACCATAAATATGTTAATGACCAGTAGAAAAAAGGAATTTTCAAGTCTAAGTTTTTTTTATCATCAATATTTTTTTGATTTTTTGACATACCAAGATGTTCAGAGAATACCTTTATTCCAGTTTCATGGATAAGTTCCAATAACAAAATTAATGCGCTTACATATGCAAAAAGCACAGCAAAAAAACTGGATATGTTAAGTTTGATTACAATCAAATCAAGAGCAATAAAGATTAAAAATACTATAATTAGGACAATACGTGGCGTCCTGTAAATCAACATAGCATTTTTTTTGGACTCTCTTATATTATCAAATGGGTACAACAACCATTTTAGGAAACTCATAAAACCTCCAAAAAAAAATGGGCTTATAAGACTTGGCGACGACATACTCTCCCATGCCTTGAGACATAGTACCATCTGCGCTAAGGAGTTTCACGGTCGTGTTCGGAATGGGAACGGGTGGGACCTTCCTTGCTATAATCACCAAGTCATATAAGCCCACTATTAATGTTTTCTATGAGTGTCTGTGTCGTTAATTTTGTACTCGCCCAACACGTACCATATAGGTACGTTTATTCGCTGTGAACAAAATTGCTTAACATCCATCTCATATAAAGCCATTAAAAATTTTGCTTTATATGCGATATAGGTTTTTCTGAACTAATGAGGCTCTGATATAATCAGATTATTTTATTGACAGTTCTTACGAGCAATTAAGCCGCTTGGCACTGTACGTTATAATCAGACATCAGTGATAAATAAATCAATCGGGTTATTAGTACTGGTTAGCTTAGTATGTTACCACACTTACACACCCAGCCTATCAACGTGGTGGTCTACCACGACCCTAATGGGGAAAACTTGTTTTGAGGTGGGTTTCCCGCTTAGATGCTTTCAGCGGTTATCCCTTCAGCACGTAGCTACCCTGCGTATGCTCTTGGCAGAACAACAGGTACACCAGCGGTGCGTCCATCCCGGTCCTCTCGTACTAAGGACAGCTCCTCTCAATTTTCCTACACCCACGGCAGATAGGGACCGAACTGTCTCACGACGTTCTAAACCCAGCTCACGTACCACTTTAAACGGCGAACAGCCGTACCCTTGGGACCTTCTACAGCCCCAGGATGTGATGAGCCGACATCGAGGTGCCAAACCTCCCCGTCGATATGGACTCTTGGGGGAGATCAGCCTGTTATCCCCGGCGTACCTTTTATCCGTTGAGCGATGGCCCTTCCACATGGAACCACCGGATCACTATGACCGACTTTCGTCTCTGCTCGACTTGTGGGTCTCGCAGTCAGGCAAGCTTTTGCCATTGCACTCTAAAGGTTGATTTCCGACCAACCTGAGCTTACCATCGCGCGCCTCCGTTACTCTTTAGGAGGCGACCGCCCCAGTCAAACTGCCTACCATGCATGGTCCCAGACCCGGATAACGGATCATGGTTAGACATCACAAAACATCAGGGTGGTATTTCAAGGATGACTCCACCCGAGCTGGCGCCCAAGTTTCAAAGTCTCCCACCTATCCTACACAAATATTTCATAATGCCAGTGCAAAGCTACAGTAAAGGTGCACGGGGTCTTTCCGTCTAACCGCGGGAACTCCGCATCTTCACGGAGAATTCAATTTCACTGAGTCGATGCTGGAGACACCGGAGAAGTCGTTACGCCATTCGTGCGGGTCGGAACTTACCCGACAAGGAATTTCGCTACCTTAGGACCGTTATAGTTACGGCCGCCGTTTACTGGGGCTTCGATTCAATGCTTGCACATCTCCTCTTAACCTTCCAGCACCGGGCAGGCGTCAGACTGTATACATCCGCTTATCGCGTTAGCACAGCCCTGTGTTTTTAATAAACAGTCGCTACTCCCTGGTTTGTGTCCCCCCATAGTGGTTGCCCATAATGGGGGCATGCTTATCCCGAAGTTACGCATGCAAGTTGCCTAGTTCCTTCAGCATCGTTCTCTCAAGCGCCTTGGTATACTCTACCTGACCACCTGTGTCGGTTTCGGGTACGGTCTATAATGATGGAGCTATTTCCTGGAACCGATTGCCCCGCCCGCACAATCCAATAAGTGCGAACAAAACGCTCAATCCGTCACTACCATCAGGCTCACGAATATTAACGTGATTCCCATCGACTACGCTTTTCAGCCTCGCCTTAGGGGCCGGCTAACCCTGCTCAGATTAACTTGACGCAGGAACCCTTGGTCATTCGGCGACAGTGTTTCTCACACTGTTGGTCGTTACTCATGTCAGCATTCTCACTTCTGATACCTCCACCGTTTCTTGTCGAACCGGCTTCGCAGGCTTACAGAACGCTCCGCTACCACTTAATAAATTAAGTCCATATCTTCGGCATGTAGTTTGATCCCCGTTACATTTTAGGCGCAGAATAGCTATTAGACCAGTGAGCTGTTACGCTTTCTTTAAAGGATGGCTGCTTCTAAGCCAACCTCCTGGCTGTTATGGCCGTTCCACATCCTTTCCAACTTAACTACAATTTGGGGGCCTTAGATGATGGTCTGGGTTGTTTCCCTCTCGACAATGAACGTTAGCATTCACTGTCTGACTGCCAGGCAGTACTCTTCCGTATTCGGAGTTTGGTTAGGTTTGGTAAGTCTTTGGGACCCCCTAGCCCATCCAGTGCTCTACCCCAGAAGGTATTCACCTGACGCTATACCTAAATATATTTCGCGGAGAACCAGCTATTTCCCAGTTTGATTGGCCTTTCACCCCTAACCACAGTTCATCCCCGACTTTTTCAACAGGCGTGGGTTCGGTCCTCCAGTAAGTGTTACCTTACCTTCAACCTGACCATGGCTAGATCACCAGGTTTCGGGTCTAATACGTGAAACTCAGTCGCCCTATTAAGACTTGCTTTCGCTGCGCCTACACCTAACGGCTTAAGCTCGCTTCACACATTAAGTCGCTGACCCATTATACAAGAGGTACGCTGTCACGGCATAAGCCGCTCCAACTGCTTGTATGCATTCGGTTTCAGGTCTATTTCACTCCCCTTGCCGGGGTTCTTTTAACCTTTCCCTCACGGTACTAGTTCACTATCGGTCGATAAGGAGTACTTAGGCTTGGAGCGTGGTCGCCCCATGTTCAGACAGGATTGCACGTGTCCCGCCCTACTCAAGGATTATAAAGCTTTTTACCTGTACGGGGCTATCACCCACTATGGCCGTCTTTTCCAAGACGTTCCAGTTTTTACTTTATAACCGCTGGCCTGATCCCCGTTCGCTCGTCACTACTGAGGGAGTCTCTGTGATTTCCTTTCCTCCGGGTACTTAGATATTTCAGTTCTCCGGGTTTGCCTCCATATCCTATGTATTCAGATATGGATACCGCTTACGCGGTGGGTTTTCCCATTCAGAAATCGTCGGATCAAAGTTTCTTCGCAACTCCCCGACGCTTATCGCAGCGTAGCACGTCTTTCATCGCCTCTTATCGCCAAGGCATCCACCAAATGCACTTATTATTTTTATTTATAACAATTTAACCAATTTCTATATTAATTTCTTAACATAGTTCTCGTTTGAACGATATCTGATTATGAACGTACAGAGCCAAACAACTCATCTAACACTCCTTATTTTTATCTCCACTTCGTCAGCTTTCGCTTCATGTATAATATACACACCAGCTCAGCTTCCTAGTATAGACTGAAAATCAGAAACGCTATAAGCTTTGTTAAAGCCTGCATTTTCAACAATCCAAATTACATCAACTCATTAAAATCTGTCAGTATAACAACATATTACAAGTAACATGTCATATCCGCTACTGACTGAATTTTTAATGTTCAGAAAAACCTATTCACAATATCAAACAGCAGAAAATTCATTCAATAAAACACATTGAAAAAGAACTTTCGTAATCACTTCATCACAGGAAGGGAGGTGATGTATACTAACCATTATTCGTACTGTCAACAGGTGATATTATATTTTTTTGCATTTTTTTATAAACTTTATGGAACACCAGATTTTCTGCTGAGTTCCGAAATATAAATATGTTCTGGTTAGATATATTTGACATGGTTTTTTATGTAATTTTTATTCAAAAAATTATGCGCGAAATAATTATAATCTACATTATTTAGTTCATTTTCCAACTATCCTTACCTTAGTTTTTGTGTGTCTAACTAATTTTCTAGTATTGGTTTATTGTTATAATTTATTTAATATTTGTAATATTTTACAAGATATTTTTTATTTTTATAAAATTTTTATTAAAAAATATTGATTTTATGAAAAATATGGTTTATATATAGAAATCTAATTTTTGTAGAGGTTGTTATGATTGGTTGTCCAGTTTGCTCTAATAAGCTTTCTGTATCACGGCTTAAATGTAATTCGTGTGGTCTTGCTATGGATAGTAATTTTAGTTTTCCACGCCTTGCTAGGCTTCCGCATGAATATATGGATTTAGCGGAAAAAATGATTCTTTGCGGTGGTAATATGAAGGATTTAGCCGTTGAGATTGGAATCAGTCATCCGACTTTGCGTAGGAGGATAGATTCTCTCATCGCTGAACTAAAGCGTCTTAAAGAAGAGGATGAAAAGAATATAACCTCAATTCTTGAGGATATAGATAAGGGGAAAATTCCACCGGAAGAGGGGATAAGAAAAATAAAGGAGGTACAGGGTGAAATTTGAGGAAAAAATAAATGTGATGTTGGCTAATGGCAAATTGTCACAAGAGCAGTCGGACGCTTTGAAACGTAGTTTGTCGGGCTCTAAAGGTGAGATTTTGGATGATAATCAGCATAAATCTTTATCTGCCATACTGATATGGGGAGTGGTTATCGCTTTTATTATCGGGGTTTTTATGTTCTCCAGTATCAGTTGGGTAGAAAATGCGGATACTGTGCGGAAAGTAGAAATACAGGAAATTCAAAATGTAGCGGAAAGTTTTAATCAAGCAGGAAAGGTTGGAGAAATGAATAAAGGAACATCTAATATTATCGGGATATTATTATTGGGATTACCACTTGTGGTCTCATTTTTATGGTTCACTTTTGGTTATAATAATCTAGTCGCCAGTGAGGAAGAGGTAATCGTCGCTTGGTCACAAGTTGAGTCTAATTATCAGCGGCGAGCTGATTTAATTCCTAATCTGGTAAATACAGTAAAAAAATTCACTGAACATGAAGGAAATACACTGGGTGATATAGCTAAGTTGCGCAGTAAAGCTGAGGCTCTAAACAGTGAGCAACAAGAAGTAAAACAAGTATCAGAAGGGGCGGCGGCTAAGCTTGGCGATGAAGTTTATATGGCTGATCTAGCGAAAGCTCAGTCTGGTCTTAGTGGTCAGTTAAGATCGCTTATCGCGACCGTTGAAGCATATCCGCAATTGCGCTCATCAGAGCAATATATAATGTTGCAAGCTGAACTAGAAGGTACAGAAAACCGGATTAATATCGCTCGTATGGCATTTAATGAGAAAGTAGGGGAGTTTAATTCCTCTATCCGCAAATTACCGGGAAGTATGATCGCTGGAATCGGTAATTTTACCCGTAAGGCTTACTTTAAGGCAGATGAAGGCACTAATAAAGCAGTCAAAGTGGATTTTGAGGAGAAATCCGCAGAGAATGTTGCCGATAGTGAGGAATAAGCTGTATGAGAGCCGCTTATAGAAATGGTATACTTACCGTAGTTGTTCTATCGCTTATCGGACTTAAATATTATTATCGCTCACAGCGTGTGGACGCTAGCGTGTCGGATGGCGGTGCTGGAGAAGTTGCTGTAAATTATGATGATTTGGTGTATGATAATGAAAAATTGTTTTCTAAAGAACAGAAGGACTGGTTGAATTATTACCATAGCGCTCTGTTGTATTATTATGACATAGATTTGCGGATAGTAACTGGTGAGGCATCTCCTGATAAGGTGGTTGGCTTATTCAAACAGAAACAAATTGGAGAAAGAAGTAAAACCAGAAAAGGTATGTTGCTGGCGATAGACTCAAAAAGTGATAAGGTGCGGCTTGAAATATCCGCTGGTCTGGACGCTGTTTATACCGATGGTTTTGTCGCCTATCTTCAACAAAAACAGATGGTGCCGTTTTTTAAGGCGAATCAGGTAGCAAATGGTATTTTAGCGACAACGGAAATGGTTGTTACTAGAGCAAAAGACGCTGCTGCTGGTAAAGAGTTTATTTCACCGGAGCAGTTACCGAAGAATCTAGCGATTGGCGCGGGTGCGCAGACTAAAGCTTCCATCGGCTCTGGTTATGAGGTGGTAGCGAGTAGTAATCCGGCGGTCGCTGGAACGGGAACGTCGCCGACCGATGTAGTAGCTGCTTATCATAAGATTCTGGCGGAAGGAAATACGGCTTATAATCTGGCGATATATAGTGCGGCGACACAGGAAATGCGTAAAAGTTGGGTGGTAACACCAGCGCAGATGCGCAATGAACTAAGCTCATATGCCAAATGTAGTGTAGATAAGGTTTTCGTTGAGCCGGATGGAAGCGCGGCGGTGGTGCGTTATGGGGTAAAACAGCGTGCTTGCGCTCCATACCTTCTCGTAAAAGAAGGTGGTAGGTGGAAACTTGATTTCGCCTCAATGATGAAGAATATCCGGTTTGGGATGAGTAATAGCTGGCATTTTGCTGATAGAACAAGAATTCCTCATGCTGGGGCTTTCGCTGATTGGCAATTTGATAAGAATGGTTATCCTTACCCAACCAAGAAATTAAGGTGGGGGATTAGTTTCTGGACTAATTACAAGCGTGGGATCACTTTTGTTAGTGATATATACGCGGGGACACCAGCGGCGAGTATGGATTTGCGGGTAAATGATATAATATTAGAGTGGGATGGGATGAATCGCCCCGATCACAAGCGGATCGTAAACCATACCAATAATGTTGATGCTGGAAAGAGTTTTAAGATAAAAATTATACGTGACGGCAGGGAGATGTATTTAACGCTTACTGCTCCGCCAAAGGTTAGGTAGAGTTTTTTATTTGTTCCCGGAGTTTTCTGCTGAAAACTCCATGGAACGTGCTCAAGGCTGGCATGGTCTACTGACCATGCTTCTTTTTATACTGTGAGAAGTTAAGTTACTATGCAATATAGAGTAAGACAATATTATGAATGACTCATATCGTTACCATCTTCCTTCCGAAGTGACCGATCCTGCGGAGATAAAGCTGAGCTATAAAAAATGGCTGTTCTGGTTTTTTGATATGGGTACGAATTATTGGTTCAAATGCTGTAGGATGTTCCCGCTTGGTATGCTTAAAGAGCATATTATGTATGGTGATTCTTGGGCGGCTGTGGTGATTCAGGGTTATCCAGAGTTGCGAATAGCGGCATATTCGGATGAGATTGATGGTATAGTTATGCTTAACGCTTTGCCTTCGGTGTCAAAAACGCTTATTAAAAAATATAAATTGGAAGTAGGGACACGGTTGCTAACCACCAATACCTATGTAGACATGCTGCCGCTAAGTGATAATACTCCATTTGATCGGGATATAATAATCGGTGAAAATCAAACACTTCATTATTATGAGGAAAATCCGTCTATACCATATTGTTGGCACGGTATGCACCCGATTATCGCTGAGTTTATCTCCGCGGATTACAAGGAGATTGAGGCAAGAAAATCTGTGATTTCTGATTTAGAGTGGAAAAGAGCGGAATCGCTTGGCAAAGCTTATTTGCGGCAATTTCCCAGTAGATACCGTTATTGCAATCCTTATCTGAGTTTTTTTCCTTCTAAGAATTAGATTGTATTGCCAAAATTATAGTTTGAGCTTGCGATAAACTCGGTATTTCTTTAGATATATTGCTGTTAATTAATAAAATATGAGTTTGTCATGTCCAAAAAACTATACATAAAAACCTATGGTTGTCAGATGAATGTCTACGACACTGAGCGTATGTATGACATAATGTCGCCATTTGGTTATGTTCCCAGCGATAGTTATGAGGGGGCGGATATGGTTATCCTCAATACCTGTCATATCAGGGAAAAGGCTGATGATAAGGTATATTCCGATCTTGGTAGGATTCGTTTGGAGAAAGAAAAACAGCAGGAAAATGGTAAAAAAATGCTGCTTGCCGTAGGCGGTTGCGTAGGGCAGGCGGAAGGAGCTGAGATAATCAGGCGGGCTGGTTATGTTGATATGGTTTTTGGTTCACAAAGTTATCACCAATTGCCGGAAATGGTAACAAAAGCTGTGCGTGAAAATGGCGGTGTGGTAGAACTTGATTTCTCACCGGTTGAGAAGTTCGATAAATTACCGGAAAGCCGGACTAAGCAATCATCATCGGCTTTTCTTTCTGTGCAGGAGGGCTGCGATAAATTCTGTCATTTCTGCGTTGTGCCATACACTAGAGGAGCGGAATATTCCCGCCCATTCGCTGATGTGATGCGTGAGGCGACAATGCTGGTTGCTGGTGGGGTGAAAGAGATTACTTTGCTTGGACAAAATGTGAACGCTTATCACGGTGTTGCTAAGGATGGTAAAGCCGCTTCGCTGGCGGATTTGATTGACGCTCTAGCACAAATTGACGGGTTGGAGCGGATTCGTTACACTACGTCGCATCCAAGAGATATGTCGGATGATTTGATCGCTATTCATGGCAGTGAGAAAAAACTGATGCCGTATTTGCATCTACCGGTGCAGTCAGGCTCTAACGAGATTTTGCGGAAAATGAATCGTAAGCATGATCGGGATTTTTATTTTGATATAATAGATAGGTTGCGTAAGGCACGTCCTGATATAGCGATGTCCTCTGATTTTATTGTAGGTTTTCCAGATGAGAGCGAGCAGGATTTTGAGGACACGATGGATTTAATCCGCCATGTTGGCTATGGCTCGGCTTATAGCTTCAAATATAGTCCACGACCCGGAACACCGGCGGCAAGCAGTGACAAGCAAGTATCAGAGTCAGTAAAACAGGAGCGGCTGGCACGATTGCAGGCTCTCACCTATGAGCAGCAGACGGATTTTAACCAGAAAATGCTCGGAAAAACCGTGAGAGTTTTGTTTGACCGTGAAGGTAAGAAAGATGGTCAATTGCTTGGCAAGAATGAATATATGCAGTCAGTGCATGTGGAAGGGACAGAAGGTCTGCGTGGAAGGCTTGCTGATGTACTGATAACCGGAGCCTTCCAGAACGGTCTTGCTGGTGAGGTGGTTGGTTAGGAGCTGAAGGAGTATTGACAGTGATTAACTGTCCCTATATCCTTAAACTTTGGTAAGTATAATATTTTTTTAGTTATGTGAGGGATTATGTCTTTGTTGGATCATCTCTTAAAAAGAGAAGGTGATAATAAAAAAGAAAATACGGTAAGAGAAGACATTCAAGTGATGAATTTGGATGGTGGCTCTGTCTGTCTTTATAAACATCATTTTAACTCAATACAAAATAAGGAAGAGTTTTCCAAAAAATATAATGATTTCAAAGAAAAACTATCTGGAAAAGGTGAAATAGATAGTAAAACCGAATGGACTGTTGTTCCTAAAGATTTGTTGCCCAAGCAGGCGGAATTACTTTATCACGCGGTTGTTCATCCTGACCGTGTTCCAGATAACATTGATAGGAAAGAGTTGAAAGGGTTGTTACTGGATGCCTCCTTCAAATCATATTTCAGTGGTGAATATGATACGATCATACATGAGGCTGTGTTATCAAAACCTGATGGCTATGATAGGAGTATTATAAAAGAGGTAATAGATAAAGGAACGCCTGATCAGGTATTTAGAAAAAACGATGATTTACGAACGCCTCTTAACCTGGATGACCGTTATCAAAACTGGAATAAAATGGCAGTTGCAAATCATGGTGATGAGCTTGTTGATTTGCTGATAGAAAAAGGCATGTCGGATCAGGTGTTTGCCGCGACGGATTTTAATTCATCCGGTCTAGTTATGGCTCTTGTAGGGAAGCATCCGGACATTGCGAAAAAAATGATGGCAAAGGAAGGGGTGGTGGCAGACCATCTTGCCAAGCGTGATAGTGATGGAAAAACGGCATTGCTTTTAGCGGTTGATGAAGGTTATACGGATATTGCACTGGACTTAGTAAAAAAATTAAAGCCGGAAGATTTGCATGTAGAGTGGAAAAGCGGTGACGGTAGTAAAGCGTATAAGCCTTTGGATCTGGCTCTTGAAAAGCCAGTAGAGTTCGAACAGGTTATTAAGGGCATAGCCGATAAATCCACGTATGAGCAGTTAAAGCCATATGAAAATAGGCATGAATATATCAAAGAAAGGTTGAATTCCTTAAGAAAAAATTCTGATGACAAGGCTGGTGATGGGGTTGGTGCGGTTTCCAGTGTTGACTCTTCCCGCGCCAAAGGGCGTAACACCTAAAAAATATTGGATATTAGGTAGATAAACCTTTAATTTGTAGCACATTTGTGCTACAATGGTCTTATTGTGATGCGGCAAGAGGAGGGATTTATATGCTGGAAACACGAAATAATGGTTCTGTGAAAAACGACTCAGTGCGGGCGAGAATATCATCGGAAGAAAAAGAGGCGGCGGAAGCGATTTTTAATAAGCTGGGAATCGGGCATACGGAGGCTATCCGCATTTTCTATAAGCAAGTTATTATCAATCAGGGACTACCGTTCGCGGTAAAAATACCCAACGCCGAAACTGTGCGGGCAATGCAGCAGGTAAAGAGCAGACAAGGATTAAAGAGCTATAAAAACGCCAAACAGCTATTTGATAAGTTTCGCTAATGCGTATTGCGGATACTTCTAATAAGTTTGAAAAAGATTTAGCACGTATGAAGAGGCGTGGTAAAAATCTTGATAAATTGGAAACAATAGTGGATTTGCTGTTGAATGATAAAACGTTACCCGCGCGGTGTCATCCGCATATTTTATCGGGCGATTGGGATGGTTTTTGGGAATTGCATGTGGAGCCGGACTGGTTGCTTATTTATGAATGTGATGATGATACGGTGTATTTAATCCGAACCGGAACCCATTCGGATTTATTTTAAGTTTTTATGTTTGTTGTTTTTCAATAGATTATATTTTAGGTGGCAATAGTCATAAAAGCTTAACTGTATTAATTATGCTCTCAAATTATTTTGTAGTTAACCCTCCAAAAGCTTCTTCATAAAAGGAATAGTTATATTTTTTTGTTCTGAAATAGATGCTTTATCAATTTTTTCTATCAAAGATTTTATGTTGCTTAAGGTACGTTCGGTTCTGGTTGTTATATAAGATATAACCTCGTCACTTACCATCAGTTGCCGGTCGGAAAATTGTTTTCTTATTACGCCGCGTAATAGTTCATCATCAGGAGGGTTTATAGCTACACTTTGGCAGGCTTTGAGGCGGGATGTCAGGTCTGGCAGAGTAAAGTCAAGAGATGTTTGAGGAACTATGGAAGTCATAAGTAACTTTTTGCCAATATCACGGCAATGATTAAACAGGTGGAATAGTGATTTCTCATCGCTACATTTTTCAATATTTTCTACTATGCAATTACTGTTTATGGTTTCTGCTTTTATTCGTTCTATAGGGATAAAAATGGCGTTTGTTCGCTGTGCCCATATATGACAGAGATGGGTTTTACCACAACCGCTTTCACCATATATATAAAGAGCGTGTGCCTGCCAGTTATTTTCGCTAATTAAAGTATCGTACGCTAGGCTATTACAGTTTGACACATAAAAGCTAGCTTCTGAAAAAACTTCGGGAAAGCTTAGCGATAGTGGTAGTTGGGAAGACGTGGACATTACTGATTTTCAAGATAGTATTTACTGTGTAAATATTTGGAAGTGGCAAAGCGTATGAGAACCCCGATAACAGCGGTAGCTGGAACCGCGATTAATACGCCGACAAAGCCGAATAGTACCGCGCCAGCTAGCAGACCAAAAATAATCCATAATGGATGCAAACCTACTTTTTCACCTACCAGTTTTGGGGTTACGAAATTTCCCTCTAATATCTGTCCGACTACAAATATAGCTAGTATTGTAAGCACGCCGGAGAAAGTTCCAAACTGGAAAAAAGCGATAAGCAAGCCCATACTCATTCCAAATAACAGCCCAACGTAAGGAATTATAGTGAGTAGACCGGTAGCCATACCAATTAAAATGCCAAATTTAAGACCAGCGATTGAAAGTCCTACAGCGTAAAAAGTTCCAAGAAGTAGGCAGACATTGATCTGTCCACGAATAAAGCCAGCGAGTGTATCATCAATTATTCCAAGCTGTTGTCTTATGACATCCTCATGCTTTCTTGGCAGTAAGGCAAAAAATCTCAGTTTTATTATGTCCCAATCGCGCAGCATATAAAAAGCGACAACCGGAGTAAGTAATATTAGCGAGAGAAAATTTACTATGTCCATACCTGATTTGAACAAGTTTGACACTATATTTCCAGTAGCCTTAAGCATTACTCCTGAAAAGTCGCTGGCGTACGCTTTAATGCTGTTGGCATAATCTTCCGGTATGTTTCCTAACCAGCCGATTATACGGTCTTTATACTTGTTTTCTAATTCTCCTATATAGGAAGGTATATCAGTAAGCAGTCCTGATAATTGATGGATAGCCGCTGGAAGTATGAGTAGTGATAAAATTATTATAGATACGAAAAAGGCAAGAGTTATGGTAGTGGTCGCCATATTACGTGACATTTTCATTTTCTCTAGCTTATCAGCCGCTGGGTCAAGGAAATAGGCGATGAGTATGCCGAGTATGAAGGGAAGCAATATACTGCGTATCAGGTAGAAAAACACAAAAAATGACAATATTGTAATAAGCCAGAAAAGCCATTTTCTGCTATTGTTATGATTTTCTGGCATGATATGTGATGTGTTATTATTCATTTGAGACTATCCAGTAATTATCTTTTCTAATTAAGCGTATTTTGCTCGCTAGTATCGCTCTTGCCAGTGATTCGGGACGACCACGATAATATATTATAGTATCAATCTGTTTTGCTGATACAGCCAATACCTTGATTTTGTCTATCATCGGTAGCTCTGACAGCTTTTTTCGTAGTTTTGTCCATGATGGTATAGTGGACATACTAACAAGTGTCATTATCTCATGTTTTTCCCCGCCAATTACTGTCTTGGCTGTTGATAGTTTCTCAATTTTTTTATACTGAAGTCCTTTTACTATATCACGAGCGGCGCGACTTAAAAATAGTTCTCTTGTTTCTTGTGGATCAGCCCGATAATCAAGTTTTGTTATCTCACTGCCTTTACGTGAGATATGTCTTTTTATTACTGAAAGCAGCATATCTGGCTTTCTGGTTAGAGTGGCGTTAACCACTACTATATCGGTTACCCCGTAACGTATGCCAAGAGAAGCTAGTGACTTGTATTCAACACTATCTATGTTAGCTGTGTTTATTGAGAAATTATCTTTTGAGTCACCGTATGGAACTATAATATCGCCGGAGTTATTCTCAAGGCTGACATTAGCCCATATATTTCGCCAAGGGTTTGAGGATTCCCATAAAAGGTCGCGTTTTTCCTCATGATAATATGGTATTATAAGGAAAGAGTTTATCCTGTTCTCATTATATTCAGTCTGTTTTCCTATATTTTCAATAAATTTTGATAGCTCGTCACCGTCAAAGCTGATAAGTAGTTGCGCCTGATAACTTTTACCGCCGCTATGCTCACTCAATACTTGGATATTAGTGATCATTTTATTTATTTTTTTAGGATCAAGAGATGAAACTAGGTTTTTTATTTGATCTGAGGGAGCGAGTTTTTCAAGTAGGCTGGTAAGAGCGTCAAGCTCTCCCTTTTTGAAAGCATTGATTTTGGCTGATTCGGCACTGTTTCCGGTAGCGTATACTGATACCTCACTGTTTATTACAGTCTCGCCAGCAAATGATGTTTTGGGTATAAGATGTAATAAGATCAGTATGGTAAATATAAAATAACGCGATATTTTCATAAATTATAGGGCTTGAATGATAGTTTTTTATCAATAGCTGTGACAGTCATGCTATTAATAGTTGATTATAGAGCTTGTCGCAAGATATAAACCTTAAGAATAACGTATAAAAAATAGAGTTGAGAGTGTATATGCAGGAAAGACTTAGTTACAAAGATTCTGGTGTGGATATAGATGCTGGAAATGATTTGGTGAAAAGGATAAAGCCGCTAGCAAAGGCAACAACAAGGCTTGGTAGTGTTGGTAGTATCGGTGGCTTTGGCGCGTTGTTCGACATAAAGAAGCTTGATTATAAAGACCCGCTCTTGGTTTCAGCGACTGATAGTGTGGGAACGAAACTTAAGATAGCCCAGCAATCCGGTAAGCATGACACTATAGGCATTGATTTGGTGGCGATGAGTGTGAATGATCTTATTGTACAAGGTGCGGAGCCTCTGTTTTTCCTAGATTGTTTCTCTACCAGCAAGCTTTCAGTAGAGGTGGCGGAGTCAGTGGTATCCGGCATAGCGGATGGTTGTAAACTTGCCGGATGCGCGCTTGTTGGTGGTGAGACCGCTGAAATGCCAGGTATGTATAGTGATGGAGATTACGATATTGTTGGCTTTGCTGTCGGTGCGGTTGAGCGCGATAATTTGCTCCCGTCCGGTGTGGCTGATGGGGACGTTCTGCTTGGGCTTGCTTCTAGTGGTGTTCATTCCAACGGTTTTTCGCTAGTAAGACGTATATTAGAAAAAAATAATTTATCTTTTGACTCTCCAGCGCCATTTTCGGCTGGTAAAACTATCCATGAGGAGTTGCTTACACCAACTCGGATTTATGTGAAAAGTTGTCTTGCGGCTATTAATAAGTTCAGAGGAAATATTAAGGCTTTGGCGCATATAACTGGGGGTGGGCTTCCTGAGAATTTACCAAGAGTTTTGCCTGACTTGCTATCTGCCAAAATTGATCTTAGTTCTTGGAAAATGCCGCCGGTTTTTGAGTGGCTGAAATCTGCTGGTAATGTTCCGGATGATGATTTTATGCGGACATTTAATTGTGGCATAGGTATGGTTATGGTGGTGTCAAAAGAGGTTGTTGAGGATGTGGTCTCTGTTCTTGAGGAGAACGGTGAGGTTGTGTACAGGATAGGCGTTGTTGAGCAGCGTAAAGATAAATCTGTAGAGTTTTTATAAAATACTTCAATCTTTTGGTTTTTATGAGCAGTATTTTGAAAAAATATCGTGTGGCGGTTCTTATCTCAGGCAATGGCAGTAATTTACAGGCTCTTATCAATGCGGCGAGAGAAAGTGATTATCCGGCGGAAATAGTTTTGGTTATCTCCAACAAGAAAGACGCTTACGGGTTGGTCAGAGCGAAGGAAGCCGGAATTGACTCATATGTTATAGAGCATAAGGCGTATAATAGCCGTGAGGATTTTGATAAAGCGCTTGATGAACGGCTTGATGAGTATAGTATTGAGATAGTTTGTCTCGCTGGTTTTATGAGGATTTTATCCTCAGAGTTTGTGGAAAAATGGCAAGGAAGAATGCTTAATATTCATCCCTCACTTCTTCCTGATTTTAAGGGAGCGCATGCGGTAAGGGACGCGTTATTAGCTGGGGTTAGTGAAAGTGGGTGCAGTGTGCATATGGTCACTTCTGAACTTGATGGTGGTGAGGTGATAGCGCAAAGAAAAGTACCTGTGTTGCCAGAAGATAATGAGGAAAGTTTACATAGTCGCATACACGAGCAGGAATATATCATTTATCCAGAGGCTATTAAGTCACTGATAAGAAAGTTATAAGTTGTTTTTGTTAACTTTGTATTAATTTTTCCATTAAGCTATTATTATGGCTTGGGTGGGTTTTTAATTTACTTATAGGTAAGAAATACTGTATATTATAGCCGGATTGAGGGGGTGGCTGGCATTCATTTGGTAGCCCTTTTGTTGTGTCGTTCTCTAGGTTTTGTTGTCGTTTTGTCGATGGTTTTTGTATAGTGAAGTGTAGGCGTGTAAATGGATAAGCAAGTTACAGAAGGTGGTAATTCAACTGACAGGTTTGGAGAGCTGTTCAGTGATGAGTACGCTGTCATGTTATTGCAGGGTAAAAATTCGTTCGGTGACATGATTTATAGTTATGTTGAAGTTACCATGCCCAATATAAAAAAATTATACGCGGCTTTACATTCGGGTAAGGATTTCGCGCCTAGTGATTATGGTAAAATAATTGCCTCTGGTAAGGGTAAGCCATCTGAGGAATTATCAAAAGAAATGGACGCTAATTATAATATGCTCACTACTGAGTCGCCAAGTGATGATAGTATAAGTTTCAAACCAGTTAGTGAGATTGATTTATCTAAGATGAAGAAAAAAGCGTGGGATGAATATTAATTCTAGCTTTTTACTCTTTGAATAATTTATTTTCAAAATATTATTTTAATTTGTGGTCTCGTAGGCTACTAAATAGCCGTATTGTATTTGTGTATGATGGTGTAAATTATATACAGATTATTAGATAAGATAAAAATATAGTATTGGGATATGCTAACCAGGGAATATATTAAAGAATTGGCTGAAAGCGATAAGCAATCACTTGTTGGATTGGTTGAAAATACTAAAGATAGTTCATCGCTTATATTTGTTTTAGAAAATCTTGGGTATTTGTCTAAAGATTTTGATGGAGAGTTTCTCCTAGATTTGTTAGGGCACAAAAATCCGAACGTTAGGACTTTAGCTGTAAAGAATATAGGAAAGATTAAAGGACATAATTACATTGAAGACATAAAGAGGGTAGCATTAGAGGATAGTAATACATCAGTTAGAAGAGAAGCAGTTTCATCAATAGGAAGGGTTCGTGACGAAGATAACATAAATTTTTTAGTTGATATGTTAGATGATTTTGATCCTAAGATTGTATGTCAAGCAATAAGAGCTTTGCTGGTTTTTAGAGGTAATTATTATGTGGACAGCAATTTGCAGGGCTTAATAAATCACGATAATGAGATGGTTAGGAGTGTAATACGCAAAGAGTATTTTTCTTGTGAAGATGTTGTTAAGCGCCAAGCTCATAGTGAGTCTCACAATTACTTGAAAAATGTGGTGGTTCATGGTGATACGTTAGAGGTGATGAATTTGTTAAAAGATGATACCGTGCATTTAACATTTACTTCTCCTCCATATTATAACGCGCGAGATTATTCAATTTATCCTAGCTATCAGTATTATTTAGATTTTCTTACGAGAGTATTTAGGGAAGTTTACAGAATTACGAAAGAAGGTAGGTTTTTAATATTAAATACCTCTCCGGTGATAGTTCCCAGAATAAGTAGGGCACATAGTAGTAAAAGATACCCTATACCTTTTGATATTCATCATTATTTAATGGAAATTGGGTGGGAGTTTATAGATGATATTATTTGGCTTAAACCGGAAGCGAGTGTAAAGAACAGGGTTGGTGGTTTTATGCAGCATAGGAAGCCCATCGGTTATAAACCCAATTGTGTTACTGAATATTTAATGGTTTATAGAAAAAAAACTGAAAAACTTTTAGACTGGAATATTAAACAATATGACTCTGATGTCGTTAATAATAGCAGAGTAAATGAGGAATTTGAAACTACCAATGTATGGAAGATAGACCCTTGTTATGATAAAGTGCATTCTGCGGTGTTTCCGCAGGAGTTATGCAGAAGAGTTATAAAATATTATTCTTATATTGGTGATTTAGTATTTGATCCTTTTGCTGGTAGTGGGACGGTTGGTAGGGTAGCAAAAAATTTGGGAAGAAGGTTTTTTTTAACAGAAAAGGATGTTGAATATTTTGACTATATGAAAACGAAAAAAGTTGATGATACTATGTTTGATGAACGTCCGACCAAGTTTTTAACGGTTGATGAATTTAAGGTAAATATATGACTTTGACGGATCATGTAGTAAGAAATATTATAAAAAAATTGCTTAATGGTGATGATTATAGGATTGAAGTAGTAACGTTAATAAATGCTGAATTCCTTCAGTTTGCTGTTGATTTTTTTAAGAAAGTTGTTGAGGCAAAGTTATTAAATAAAAATATTACTGTTGATTGGTATAAAAAAGAGTTCTTAAGTGAAGAATTATCAGGACAAGAGATTGCCATAAATTCTGGATTAAATAAAAAGACGATTCATAATATGTTTAATTCGTCTTCTAAAGAAATTATAATTAATGCGGCTAATGAACATTATGATTCTTTGTATAATACAATTAAGAGTTTAGTTGAAACTGAGCACGAGCTTGATTTAACTCTTACTGTAAAGTTCAAAGGCGTAAGTGTAGACTTAAATGTTAGCGAGAGTTTGATAGTAATAAATACACTGGCGGTAAAAAGAGCAGAATTAAGAGGTGGATTATGGAGTACAGCGGGAAAAAGAGTAGAAGTTCCATTGGCAAAAACTCTTTGTCTTCTGTATAAAGTAGATGAGTCAAATTATGAATCTGTATTTAAGAGAGACAAATCTAAAGCATTTGATAGAGAAGTAGATTTTTACTTAGTAAGAGATAAAGATAGATTCAATTGTGAAGTAAAGTTAATGGGTAGAGGGAATCCTGAAAGTGCTGATGCTATATTCGCAAGGAATACAGATATATTCATCGCAGATAAATTGTCAGAACAAAATAAAAATCAGTTTAATGATAGTAATATAAATTGGGTAGAATTAAGGAGCAAGGAAGGTTATAAGAGATTTTCTATGATCTTAAAGTCATTATCAATTCCTTTTACTGAGTATGATGGTAATTTGGAACAAGATTTGGATAAAATATTGGATATTGCTGTAAATAAGCTATAAATGTTTTTAACTGTCCTTTGTAAATTTTAATTGACTATATTTATAAATTATTATGCTGAGATTTCCTGATATTGATCCTGTTGCTATAAGTATTGGTAGTTTTGTCATACGCTGGTATTCGCTTGCTTATCTTGGTGGGATTTTGCTCGGCTGGTGGTTGGTGATTAGCGAACATAAGAAAAGACCACTTAAAAACCTAACCAAGGCGGCAATAGATGATATGGTTGTGTGGGCTGCTCTTGGTATTATACTTGGTGGCAGGCTTGGTTATGTGTTTTTTTATAAGCCTGATTATTACCTTACGAATATTCCAGAGATATTTTATGTCTGGAAAGGCGGTATGTCGTTTCATGGTGGGCTTATTGGTGTTATTTTCTCGTTCTATCTGTTTTGCCGTAAATATAAGATAAATTTTCTCTCACTTGCTGATTTGTTAGCTTGTGCCGCTCCTATAGGTCTATTTTTTGGCAGACTCGCTAACTTCGCTAATGGTGAGTTGTTTGGTAGGGTTACGGATTCTCCGCTTGGCATGGTATTTCCTAGAGGAGGGGAGTTGCCACGCCATCCTAGCCAGCTATATGAAGCATCATTAGAGGGATTCGTTCTGTTTTTTATACTGTTGTTCTTGCTTAAGAAAACTAACATGCGTGAGAAAACCGGTTATCTTAGTGGCGTTTTTTTAATATTATATTCTTTCGCTAGGATATTTTGTGAATTCTTCCGTGAGCCGGACGCTTTTATCGGTTTTCTCTATAATGGCGCTACTATGGGGCAGTTACTTAGCGTGCCGATGATTCTTGTTGGGCTTTATTTAATATTTGGGATTAAGAGAAAAAAATATGAGTCTTGAAGAAATAGTAAAGCGACGTATTGAGGAAGAAGGTGCTATAAATGTCGCCGAGTTTATGAGCTATGCTCTCTCTCACCCTGAATATGGCTATTATATGAAAAGGGATCCGCTTGGAAAGGAAGGTGACTTTGTTACCTCTCCTGAAATATCTCAAGTGTTTGGTGAGATGATCGGTGGTTGGTTGGCGCATAGCTGGTTACTGCTTGGCTCTCCTGAGGATGTGGCTATGGTTGAGATTGGCGCGGGCAGGGGAACACTGATGGCGGATATTTTGCGTTCCACCAAGCATATATCAGGATTTCATGACGCTATAGATATTCATATAGTAGAGACTAGCCCGACACTTAGGCAAAAACAATGGAAGACGCTCGCTGGAAAACATGAGCGTATTGAGTGGCATGATGATATAGACAATTTGCCAGATAAGCCCTTGTTGCTTGTAGCTAATGAGTTTTTTGACGCTCTGCCGGTTCGTCAGTTTAATTTGAGTGAAAAAGGTATAGCAGAGATATTTGTTGATGTTGTGGATGGAGATTTTTCCTTCGTTACCGCTGAGGAGGGAGAGGTTTTTTTAGAAATACCTGATGAAATACTCAATATATATGAAAACAGGAAAGATATATTAGGTGGTAAAAAAGAGATTACCGTTGAGATATGTGAGCCGGCTATTAATATAGTGGAGAAAATGGCTGAGCGTATAGGTGAGTATGGTGGGGTTTGCCTTATTATTGATTATGGGTATATTGGTGGTAGTAGAGGCGATACACTGCAAGCTGTGCGTTATCACGCTTATCAGAAAGTTTTATCTAACATAGGTGATAATGATATTACCGCGCATGTTGATTTTCAGGCTTTGTCACAAGCGGCGGGTAAGTACAATGTGAATATTTATGGTCCGGTAGCGCAGGGAGCTTTTTTAATGCGGCTGGGCGCTGGTGAGAGGACTGTAATGTTGTGCCGTAATCTGGATAATGAAGAGCAGAAAGTTCTTATGTCTGGTTTAGAGAGAATCGCTGACCCTAAAGAAATGGGAGAATTATTTAAGGTTCTTGCCATTACCTCGAAGGATATTATTAAGGCGGAAGGTTTCTAGTGGGATTTTTATATGCACTATAAATGTCCTGAACTTTCATTATTAAATAACATAAGTCATGGATTTTTTACCCGTTTGGGTGGGGTGAGTGACGGTATTTATAATTCGCTAAATTGTGGATATGGCTCTGGTGACGATTATGATAAAGTATCAAAGAATCGGCAGGTAGTTGTTAATGAAATGGGTGGTGGCGAGCTTTGTGGTCTTTATCAAGTGCATAGCGCGGATGTGGTGAAAGTTGATAAAGTATGGAAGCATGAGGACGCTCCGCAGGCGGACGCTATGGTCACTAATAAGCCAAATATAATACTTGGTGTGCTTACCGCTGATTGTCTGCCGATATTGTTCGCTGATAGGAAAAATGGGGTTATCGCCGCTGCTCATTCCGGTTGGAAGGGAGCTTTTTCCGGTATTATTGAAAATGCGGTAGAGGTAATGAGAGAGCTGGGAGCAAGGGTAGAGGATATTGTAGCGACCATTGGTCCGGCTATTGGCAGAGACTCGTATGAGGTTGGTAAGGAATTTTACGATAGGTTTATGGAGCAAAATGCTGATAATAAAGAATTTTTTGTGTCATGCTGTAGACAGCATAGTCGTAGCACAGGATCTTGTGCTTATTTGCGAGATCCCGCACAGCCTGACGGCTTGCGGGATGACGTGGAACAAAAATATTTGTTTGACCTTCCGGTATATGCGGCGGATAAGTTGAAAAAAACCGGTATAGTAAGCGTAAATTCTGTTGCGCGGGATACTTATTTGAATAATAATGAGTTTTTCAGTTATCGGCGGAGCTGTAAGCGAGGTGAGAAGGTTTACGGTCGGCAGATTTCAGTAATTAAACTTAATAAATAATGGTGGATTTTAACAATGCTCTCTTTTGATGATCGTGATGGTTATATTTGGTTTGATGGCAAGCTAGTTGAGTGGCGTGACGCTAAGATACATGTGTTGTCACACGGTTTGCATTACGCTTCTTGCGTGTTTGAAGGAGTTCGGGTTTATAATGGTAAGATTTTCAAACTACGTGAGCATACTGAGCGTTTGATAAATTCCGCTAAACTTCTTGGTTTTAATTTGCCATATAGTCTTGAGGAGTTGGAAGAAGCGACTAGCGGGACGGTTAAAAAACAAGGTGTTGTTAATGGATATATCCGTCCGGTAGCGTGGCGTGGTAGTGAGATGATGGCGATTTCCGCCCAGAAAAATACCATACATGTGGCAATAGCGAGCTGGGAATGGCCAAGCTATTTCAGTAAAGAAGCGAAGGAAAGAGGGTTACGGCTGCAAATGTCTAAATGGGCAAGGCCAGCACCAAACACTATTCCAACCGCTAGTAAGGCTGCTGGTCTTTATATGATATGTACCCTTTCCAAGCACGCCGCTGAAAAGGATGGTTTTGACGATGCTTTAATGCTTGATTACAGAGGATTGCTCGCTGAAGCAACTGGGGCTAACTTGTTTTTGGTGATGGATGGTAAGCTGCATACACCAATACCGGATTGTATATTAGACGGGGTTACCAGAAGGACAGTGATTGATTTAGCGAAAGCAAGAGGCATTGAAGTCGTTGAACGGCATATTTATCCCGATGAGCTTGATAACGCGCGGGAAGTGTTTTTAACTGGAACGGCGGCGGAAGTAACTCCAGTTGGACAAATCGGTGATAAGAGATTTATAGTTGGTGAGATGACTAAACAGTTAATGGCTGATTACAGCGCTAAGGTGTTGTGGTAATGGTGGTTACGGATATAATTGATTATTTTGTAATAATTCGGTAATATAAATGTGTTAGGCTGTGAACCAGTTGTTAGTCCAATCGTATTTCTGGTGGTTAGGTTTTATGAAGCGTTTTACAGTTCCCTGTGATTTTAATGGAGTTA
The DNA here is from genome assembly GCA_041396965.1 of Rickettsiales bacterium. Lineage (NCBI taxonomy): Bacteria > Pseudomonadati > Pseudomonadota > Alphaproteobacteria > Rickettsiales > Rickettsiales bacterium. The sequence goes on along the minus strand of JAWKXN010000001.1, from coordinate 1,647,925 downwards.
AACATCCATTTCACGTATATATTGGTGAGCCGCATCCGCAGCGCCATCCTTTGCAGCATCAGGCATGGTGGCTATCAACTATTCGTGGTGGGACTATCCCACAGGAAGTTATGGATAGTTTTGAGCGTTTGCATAAAATAGCTATGGAGAATAATGTTTCTTTTGAGGATTTGTGTGTTTACGCTATGGGCAGTGCCTCTAATGAGAATAGTGGTGATAACAAGCAGGTTGAGCAGAGCGCGCAGTAATAGTATAATATTACTGTTATTGGGACTTCCCGTTCATTTTTAAGAAATAAGATATGGAAGAAGAGCGCTTACAAGAATCAGTTACAGGTTTTATAAATCTTAGCCATAATCTTATAGGTATGGCACACGGGCTTTTGTCACCCTCTGAACTTCCGGTATTGCCTACAAATGACATATCGGTAGAGGCTGTGCGTAAGAATTTGCGGTTAGTAAGGAATTTGCCGAATCTTGACTATGACATGGAAAACTGGTTGCGTGATGGTGATATTCCTGATCAGTTGGCTAGGGCTTGTTGGCTGCAAGATCTCATTAATTGCTATGCTGGGCAAGTTAAAATAGCGTATTTAAGTGATCCTGATAAGCTTAATCATTATACTATAGAACACGCGAATCACTCTATTGGTAGCATAGCCATGTCGGTAGCTATGCATACACAAGAGATGCTTCCTGATGAGGAAGAAATTATCGCAGAGATAGACTCTCTTCTTGATAAGTCTTTGATGGAGTGGGACTATCGTATGCCGCAGAGTATAGAACGTCTGGTTGATGATATTGAAAGCGGACTTTATCACCTGATAAACAGGCCTCTTGGGGATCGCTCGCCGGTAGATAAGCTAATTGAGGTAAGTAACAAAATTCAAGAAACCGTACGTCAGATCTATACTATTGACGATCTTGATGAGCCAGCGCGTGAGGAATCCATAGAGTTAGCACGGGAAATATTGGATAAGCTCAAAAATATGGTATTTAGTGAACGGGATATTGAAGAAGCGATTGATGTTGGTCAACCCATAGAAAAACTGTCATTTGCTAAGAAACTCAATGAAATGGTGGAGATGTATCGCAATTTACTCACTGAAGCGAAAAGTCAGGATATTGCTATATTGAAAGACTCACGTATTTTAGAAGCGACTTTGGCTGCGGTTGATTGCGCGCATGGTATAAGCCTGATGGCAATGAAAGAGATTCCGGCTAATTCTATGGAAATTCAGCAAATTTCAGCTAACCTTGAAGATATTAAAAGAAAAAAGCTTACTGGGATTACGCTAAGTCATCTTATGTCACAGATGGAAAGTGGGGTGGATAAAGCTGCTGAGCAGGCATTAAAAAAGCGTGATAAAGGTAAGAAAATAGCTGAGGAAGCAAGAGCGCAGGAAGAGTTTTTACGCCACCGTCGTCGTCGCCACCTTCAGCTTATTATTCGTCACCAAATTCATAGAGCGCATCAGGCGCAGCTTCGTGAGCGGATGATGCAAAACGCTAGAAGAGCTACTGAAATGAATATGAGGAATCAGCTCAAGGAATCTACTGTAAGTCAATCTAGCGAGAAATCCGCTGGCGGGGGTGGTAAGGGCGGAAAAAATAATCGCATGGTCAAACTTAACAAGCTGGATATGGACGCTATACGCAAAGCCGGTGATTCACTGCGCAAAAGTAACAAGCAGGCGGTTGATATAATGACTATGAGTAACAATGTGGAAAAGGGGGCGAGTGTGGTGCTTGGTGCTTCAGATGTTGAGATTGGCGCGAAGATAACAGCTGATGATAAAAATTTCGCCGAGAAAGAAAAAGAGGCGCGTAACCCTAGTAATCCTAATCATCCACGCAATCGTAACCGTACTTTTTAGTTTCTATGAATAATCAGGAGCAGCTATACAAAAATAAGCCTCTGCGCTCATTCGGGCGGAGGAAAGGGCGTAATCTGCGAGCGAGTAAGCAAGAGCAGTTTGCTGAGTTGTTGCCGCAGCTTGAGTTATTACTTAATGATATTAACCTATTGGATTTTAATAAGGAAACTTGGCTAGAGATTGGCTTTGGTGGTGGTGAGCATCTGGCTTATCAGGCGAGGGTTCATCCGGAGGTTAATTTTATTGGCTGTGAACCATATATAAATGGTATATCCACTTTGCTTACTGATATTAAGGAGAATAATACTAAAAATATCCGTATTTATAGTGATGACGCGCGAGATTTAATAAAAGTTCTTCCTGATAATTCTTTGGGGCGGGTGTTTATTCTATATCCTGATCCATGGCCTAAGAAACGGCATAATAAAAGGCGGATTATATCTACGGAATTGCTGGATATGCTAGCAAGGGTTATGAAAGATGGGGCGGAGTTGCGACTAGCGACTGATAGCTCTGATTACGCTACTTGGATGTTGGAGAGGTTGCTAGCGCATCCATCTTTTAAGTGGACGGCAAAAAGTTGTGATGATTGGCTGAATCCGCCAAGTGAGTGGATTTCTACCCGTTATGAGCGGAAGGCGCTAGCGGGGATTCCGACCTATCTAAATTTTGAGCGCATCTAGCAATTCAACCATGTCATTTGGCAATGGGCAGGAGAAGGACATTTCCTTATTAGTTTTTGGGTGAATAAAGTGTAATTCAGTGGCGTGCAGTGCCTGACGAGTAAAATTTTGCAATGCAGCAATTGTGTTTTCCGGTAAGCTACGATATATTTTTTTGTTCAAGCGGCTTTTGGTGGTTTGACCATAAACCGGATCTCCAATAAGTGGATTGCCGATATGGGTTAGGTGAACACGTATTTGGTGGGTGCGTCCGCTTTCAAGGCGGCATTCAATAAGGCTTGCTATACCAAAATTTTCTATTGTTTTATAGTTGGTTATTGCTGGTTTGCCACTAGTTTTAAGCACAGCCATTTTTTGGCGGTTCATTCTGCTACGCCCGATATTTGTCTCTATAGTGCCGTATTTGGGGTTCAGAGTGTCCCAAACGATGGCGTTATAGGTGCGTCCGAGAGTACGGTTGGCGAGCTGTGCTGATAGGTGGTTATGGGTTATATCGTCTTTAGCAACTATGAGCAGACCGCTAGTGTCTTTATCAATGCGGTGGACAATACCGGGGCGGGCAACCCCACCAATGCCGGAAAGTGAGTCCCCACAATGGGCGAGTAGGGCGTTTACTAGCGTATTTTCACGATTTCCAGGGGCAGGGTGTACAGTAAGTCCCGCTGGTTTATTGACTACCAACAGGTGGGGGTCCTCATATACTATGTCCAGATTCATCTTTTGAGGCTCTATACGCGATGGCTCAGCTTTTGGTATAACTATATGATATTCATCATTAATTTTTGTTTTTACCGCTGGTGATTCTATAGTTTTGCCCTCGCAGCTAACATATCCACCGCTAATAAGTGCTTGTATTCTGGTGCGTGACATATCAGGCAGGTGGTAGTTTAGGAATTTATCCAGCCTGATTCCTGACTCGGACTCTGATACGGTGAAATTGTGGGTTTTGTCGTTCATAGTGGTTTTATAAGGTGCTAGGAGCTGGATGCTAGGGGTTAGATGTTAAGAAGTCAAGTTGAGCTATTAGTTTTAGGAACTGGAGAATTGGAGAAATTAGGAAATGAGGAACAGGAAGTATGACTGGCAGGAAATACCAGAGGTTAACATAACCCCAACCATGGATAAGAAATTAAAAAACCGCTCTCCCCTTGCGGGGGAGCACGCGAAATCAAGTGAAAACGCTGATTGAGCGGAGGGGGGTAGAATAGAATGCAACCATATACACCCCCCACCAAAAATTGAGTCATTACTTTCTTCAATTTTTGACTCCCCCGCAAGGAGGGAGTAGAGTAATAACAATATGTTAGGCATATCTTAGCTATAGCTCAGGTTAGGGAACAAGAAACTTGGTCAGCAGACCGAGTCAGCCCTGAACAAGTCCTATGTGAAAGTCAGTAGATTTTTGTGGGGACAAAGATACAAATATTAATAAAACTGTCATAAAAGTTTAATTTGCCAGTATCAGCTATATATGGTTAATATAGTACGATGTTACAATTATGTCTGAAAATGTTGAGATTATAATATTTTTTTATTTTCAATAATATATTGAAAATAATTTTAACACTCGCTACGCGGTGCAAAACCACCACTTTCGGTGATGGTTTTGATAGTAGTTTACAATTATAGAAATTATAAACTACTATACCGGAATCAGGCATTGAAAATGGGAGGAAATTATGGCTTTTGGTCAACCAAATGAGCAAAAAAATGATGGCGTTTATAGTCCATATATGGGGACAGGGATAGATGCTCCTAAGGATATAGCAGGTTCTGATGATGAAATGAGGGTAAAAGAGACACAGGCTCAAGAAATTAATAAATTAGTCATGTCTCATCCTGAAATAGCTAATAAAATTCCTCATTATAGCGTTCGTGATATGAATCCTTCTCAGATGGGGCAGGTTTTGTATGAAGTGGAAGGTATGGCTAAAGCTGAGGATGCAAAGGATTTACAAGAAAAATTAGGAGGTGGTCTGGGGCTTATGGCTGGAGTTGGGGCGCTCGCCGCTATGGTGGGTGGTGGTGATAAGAAAGACCCTAACGCTAAAGACGCTTCCGAGCAGAATAAAGCTACTAATGAGAATTTGAACTTAGCTGAATCGGGGAAGGATGCCGCTATCCTAGCCGCTGCTAAGGATGGAAAAGATGTAGTTCCTGAACAGCTTAAAAATCTTGGTCTTGAGAAATCAGCGCTGCATCCAGAATTTCAACAGATACTTAATAGAACATTTCTAGCTGAGATTGGAGAGATTGGAAATAAATTGGCTGCTGCTGGCGCGACATCCCATTCGTCTCCGCCGCGCCAAGCATTTGTTCCTGAATCTGGATTATCTCCTGATGCAGTGGGTATGACAGATGCTAAACAGCGTGATACCGCTGGTGGTCTTTCTATGGCAACTTAGAAATAGGAAAATATGATTGCGGACAGTCTAAGACAACAATTTGATGAGATAATAAATGACCCTAACGCGGTTAATGTTGGTACGCATCTTATAGGAGGTGATAAGGCGCGAAGGCTTTGGCATATTCTTGCTCGTGAGGGAGCGGTAAATCTGAGGCAGGTTACAAACAGCGATGATTTTGATGGAAGAGGTAGTTTTAACATATTCGCTGAGCCGGAAAAAGGTAATCTCGCTGTTGGTGAGCGGTATGAGCAGAAGGGTGAGGAAGATCCAGCTAATCTGAAAATAGCCGCTGATATAGCGCAGGCGCAGGCGCACATAGCGCAGATTCTAAATAAACATCCTGAACTCGCTAAGGAGATTGATACCTCAATTCTTTCTATTAATCCGTTCGCGGCGGCTGGTAATTCTCGTGAATTACTCGCGCTTAAATCGGTAGTAATATCAGTGCAAAGTCACTTAGAAAGTGACGAGGATAACCACGACCACGGGGATGAACATGACCCTGAAAAAGAAGCGCTGAAATTTGTTGCCGTTGCCGGAAGCGGTAGCTATATGCTAGCTAGTAATAATCCTACACACTCCCGTGTTATAAGCGATGGTTTTGAGAATATAGTATTCTCCTCCGCTGGTGAGGAGGTTAGTCTTGCGTCACTTGGAAGTCTTACGCATAATAGCCATGCAGGTCTTAGCATAGAGAATCTAGCGGTTGCTCTGGTGTAGGGCTTGCTCTTTTATATCTTCTCCTTTATGATGATTGGAGTATATTTCGTTCATGATTTGCCGACCCTGCTTCTTGTTCCCTTTCCCAAATCCCTAGTTCCTAGAACCTGTGTATGTGACAATATGGTGAATGGTCATTGTTTTCGCTCATATGTTTAGTGTTTATGTAACAAAAGCTTAATTTGATTGCTTAGTAACTTTATGCGATAATGATACTAAATATTAATAGTGTTCTCTAAATTCAATTGCTTCGCAAGAATTTAGTTTACGCTTGCTTCGCAGCGGAAAACCACGCTTTATGCTTGTGGTTTTCATATTATTTTATAATTTCAATTACTTTTGAAATTATAAAATAATATAATGGTGTAACTATAGGAAATATAAGTATTTATGGTAGAAAATTATCAACATCCGGCTGTTGAAGGCTTTAATCCAACATTGGAAGGGGTTAAGTATGTGGGTGGTAAGCTGATTAAGGGAGCGGCAACGGGAGCTGCTGTTATCGGTTTTTTATTACTTGGTGGCGGTGCTATTGTTACCCCAATCGCTGCGCTTGTTGGGAGTGTTGTGCCAACCATGACAGCGGCTGGAGCTGTTTCTGCTGCTGCTGGTTTTGGCGGTAGTTTAACAATGGCGGCTATGTTGCCAGCGGCTGGGGTAGGGGCGGTTGCTAGTGGTTTGTTTGCTCTTCCTGGAATTCCTAAAGCGATTGATGAGCGCAGAATGGATATGATCGCTGATTATGATCAGATGATGGTGGCAAGAGAGCGTCACCGTATGATGAATATAGCACGTAATCAGCAAGCTGAGTATGGGCAGGGTGTTTCGGCTCCTACGGTTGGTATGGGGCGGAATTTAGCGCAGAATCAAGGTGTTATGAGAGGTTAGTTGTTGGCTTTAACATAGTAATATAACTGTCATAAAAGCTTAACTTTGAAACTGCAGGGTTTTGTGGCATTGTGTAGGGTGAAGATATAGTAATTAGGTATAAGGTTATTGAAAAATAAAAAGGTTTGATTATGGCACAAGCGATAGATCATAATATAGGAAGTGGAGCGGGAACCGTAGCGAAAGAGGCAGTCAAGGGCGCGGTGATTACAGTTGCGACAGTCGCTGCTGTTGGTGCGTTGCTGGTTGGTGGTGTTGCGGCGATTGCTGGAGCTTTGGTCGGATTAGAAGCTGCCTCTATAGCTGGTTTAGCTGTTGGTGGTGGTGTTGTCGGTGGTGTTGGTGGTTTGGTAACTTCTAGTATCGCGGGGCCAGGTGTTGGTGTGTTAGCGGGGCTTGGTGGTGCTGTTGGCGCGGCTAAAGGTGGGTTTCAGGTTGGTGACGAAAAAGCTGCTTACAGGTCAGTAGCAAATAGCCAGAACCGGAATATTGAAGCAACTATCGCCCAGGCGCAGCAACAAGCTTATATGGCGGGAGCGCAGGACGGACAAAGACATTTGATAGAGCAGATTCAACAGTCACAGCAAGCGGAAATGGCAAGGAATGCTCACCAACAACAAAATGCTCATGCCAGGCAAGTAACTAATAACGATGGTCACAATAAGTTGGTTACCTCTGATGTAGTCGCTCCACATGCTGATAATCATGGAAATGGTCAGAGTTTTGCTGACCGTGTGGGTGGTAGCAAGAAGAACTCTATTACGCCAGAAGCGATAGCCGAGCAGCGTAAACAGCTTAATCAACAACAGCATACAGTAGCTTAGGATAGGTATATGCGTAAGTTTATAGAAGGTGTAGTAAGTGGTGGTAACAACAGACCGCCAAAGCCTGTTCAGGTTGGTGGGGATTTGGACAATGTAGATAAAATTGTGGAGAAATTAGGTGGGATCGCTCAGGATAACGCTACTATTGAGCATGGTAACAAGTTAAATGCCGCTAGGAAAAAACTGGTTAAATTGCATAAAGTATACGAACAGGCAATAGAAAATGGTAGTGGTGTAGAGCAGGCAAGGGAAGCTCTCTTGAAACATCAAAAAGAAATAAGTGGTACTATTAAAGACGCGAACAAGCATGTTCGTGGAGTTAAGGCGTTTGCTCGTGGGCAGAAATTGAGAAGGTTCGCTACCAGCAAGGTAGGAATGGGGCTTATAGCGGCAGCTGGTGCTATTGGCGCGCTTTCATGGATGAATTCAAGGCGTAATAATCAGGAAAAGCTTTCTTATGATGAACTGAGAGCGAACCAGACTGCCTCTATGAAGGCTGATATAGCGGCTATGCAGCAGCATCCCGCTACTCAAGCAGGTACTATGATGGGTATGCAGCCGGTAGTTGGTGATCACGCTAATCGTGTTCTAGCCGCTCGTGGTGGTATGGGAACTGGGATTGACGTGAGTCAGCCGCAGGTTGATATGCCATATGAGGTGGCTCGTACCTGATATTTTTTCATTTAAGCATTATCCATAGAAAAACGTAAATTACTGTTATTCTTTGTTTGACAGTGGTGGTTTTTTTTGTATATTGCGCCTTCTTAAACTTTTTTTGCATAAGGTATAATCGTGACAAAACGTAATAATTGTAAGTATAAAATAAGCCGTCGTCTTGGTGTTAGTCTTTGGGGAAATGCTAAGGATCCGTTTAACAGGCGTGCTTACGCTCCGGGTCAGCATGGCATGGCGATGAAGCGTAAAAAGCCTTCAGACTATGGAAAGCAGCTTAGTGAAAAGCAGAAATTGCGTGGTTATTATGGTAATATAACTGAGCGTCAGTTCCGTAATATTTATTTTGAGGCGGCTCGTCTTAGGGGAGATACTGGTGAGAATCTAATAGGTTTGCTTGAGCGTCGTTTTGATACGGTGGTTTATCGTATGGGGATTGTTTCTACGCCGTTTGCCGCTCGTCAGCTTATTAATCATGGTCATTTGAAGATTAATGGTCGTAGGGTTAATATAGCTAGCTATCGTCTTGCTGAGGGTGATGTGATTGAGGTGCGCGAGAAATCACGACAAATGCCTGTCATACTGGAAAATCTACAGAATCCTGAACGTACCGTTCCTGAGTATATTGAATTTGATAAGAATGATATGAAGGGGAAGCTTGTGCGTGTTCCTAAGTTCGCGGAAGTTCCTTATCCGGTTGTTATGGAACCTAACTACGTTATTGAGTATTATTCAAGGTAGATTTGACGGTTTGTTTCTACCGTCCTTTGGCAGCATAGGCGTGAAGCGGTTCGTATAAATTTTCATTTATTGTCTCTTATAGGTTAAAATCACTGCCTTATCATTTCCGCACAGGTGGGAATTTGAGTTGCAAAAACCTTAGAGTATGAGTAAAGAGATTCATACCTTTTATCCAGGACTTTAACTGGTAGTTGGGTATATGTGTGGTTAGATTTGAGGGGATAGCTGCTGGTCTAGCTGATTTCCTGTGTAACGATCCACGAAGCTGCCGCTAGTTTTTTCTGGTTTTAGTTTATTTTTCACTGATTTTATTTTGCCAGTATATTTTTCATTGCCGATCAGACCATCGCCGTCAAGATCAATCTCACCACGAGTTATTGGGACAAGCGGTATATCTGGTAGCATATCGTCAATCGCTTTTTGCTGTTTACGCTCAGTTTTAAAGCCAAGCTTTTTTAGAGCGTCACCAAGCCATGTAGTTTTTTCCAGTATTAACATGAATGTGGTAAGGGTAGCAGTTTGGATTAATTCCTTGCTGGTAAGGCGTATTTGCTCAGAGAAAACTACTTTGCTGGATTCTTTGCTGCCGATAGTTTTTTCTAGAAGTCCCCTGTTTGATATTTCTTCTAAACCTTTCCCTTCCATAGAGAATAATTTACCAAATTTTTTGCTAAAGTTAGGGAATTTATCATGAATTTTTCCACCCATTTTCCACTCTAGCGTGTCAAGATTATCCTTTCCTTTTGTCGCGAGATTATTATTCATGCTTTGTACACCAATATCTAAGCCAATATTCGTGCCCATAGCTATGAGTCGTGCGGTTATCAACTCTTTCCAGCTCTGCGTTTCCTCATGTTTCTTTTCATACGGTAATGGCTCTGGTTCTATGCCTTTTTCTTTTATATATTTATGATATTTGGGATTGCGGACTTTATCTATTTTATGGGTTACTTCTTTTTTATGGTCATTCATCCATTTCATGAATGGAAGAACAAGAAATCCAGCGATCATGGTGGTCATAGTCTCAACCGATGAGCGCGCGTTTTCTTTTATCGCTACTTCGTTTATTTGTTCCACCGGTTTGAAAGGGCTTTTTAGTTTCTTAAAACCTTTGGCTATTTGTATATAAGTTTTTTGTAGACCTTGCTTGAACGCTTGCCCGCCTTTGGTGGTTAAAAGATTATAGGTTATAAATAGGGATAATGTGGAATTGACAAACCAGTTGATGCCGCCGTAATTTATGGCGGTGAAGGATCTTTCGGCGAATTTTTCTGATCTTTTTGGAGCGTCTTTAAGTATTTCTTGCCTATTTTCAGGTTGAGCAGAGCTTTCGCCGTCTTTATCCTCTACGGTATCTTTTATTGTTTTATCTTGCTCTTTTGCTTTTTCCATAAATTTACATTAAGGCTGCATTGCCAATTGCTGATTTGTTAACGACTCACTCAAATGACGATCAGTAAAGCTAGTATTCTCCCTTTCTTTTAATGTCTTTATATTGTCGCGTGGTTTTATCTTATCGGTATATTTTTCATTGCCGATCTTCCCATCACCATCAAGGTCAATCTCACCACGGGTGATTGGCACGAATGGTATATCTGGCAGCATATCATCAATCGCTTTTTGCTGTTTCCGCTCAGTCTTAAAGCCGAGTTTGTTTAACATTTTACCAAGACCACCAGTTTTGGCTACAGTGAACATTATGGTAGAGAATATAGCGGTAAGTAGAAATTCTTTGCTCACAAAACGTGACTGTTCAGCAAAGACCAGACGATTTGGGTCGTTAGTTTTAATAGTTTTTTGTAGATTTTCCATTTGAGATTCTTGGATTCCCTCTATCCCTTTGCCTTTCACGGAGAAAAATTTACTGGCTTTTTTGCTAAAGTTAGGGAATTTATCGTATATTTTGTTTCCTAGTTTCCATTCCGCTGTATCCAAGTTCCCTCTGCCTTTTTCAGCAAGGCTGTTATTTACACCCTGTATTGCCGCGTCAACACCTAGAATCGCGACAAGGCTGGCTAGGCGAGCGGATATAAGATCTTTCATTGTATGTTTTTCTTCCTTTTTTTCATAAGGAAGCGGTTCTGGTTCTATACCATTTTTTTCAACGTACTTATGGTATTTAGGGTTACGCAAATGGTCTATTTTATCAACAATTTCCTTTTTGCGATTTTCTAGCCATTGCATAGGTGGTAGTATAATGAATCCAGCGATCATCATCATAGTAGTCTCAGCGGTTGAGCGAGCACTTGCTTCTACTGATTTTGGGTTTATAGGCTTATTCGCTCCGAATAAGTTGATAGTTTTTTTCCAGCCCTTGGCTATAGGCATAAACCCTTTAGATATAATGTTAACAAAGTTTTTCGCCCCTTTGGTTGACATTATATTATAGGTTATAGCAAGGGATATTACGGAGTTTAGTAGCCAATTAACACCACCATAATTAAGGGCGGTGAATGCTCTGGGGGCGAATTTTTCAGCTCTTTTTGGCGCGTTATCAAGGACTTCCTGCCTGTGCTCGGCTTGAGCAAGACTATCACTGTTCTTATCAGTGTTGTCTTTATGCTTTATATCTTGCTCTTTTATCTTGTCCATTTGGTGTTTTTCTTAATTTTTCACAGGCTTACCCATTCTTACAGTGTAGCTTATTTTTGTGAAAAGATGTGTGAAGTTTTTGTTACGGGTTTGTTTAGTTTTTTTGACCATTTTTGTCATAATTAAATTAATTGTTGATAATAATTCTATTAATGATTGAGTTTTTATTTTTTTATTTTTCCCATTAAGTTTGTTGACTAACCCATATTTTTACGATAGATTCCCATAAATACCCATGAAATCCCAAAATAGCCCGTAAGATGTCTGTGCCATGCTTTTTTTGTCAACATTCCAGAACCGTATTGATAAGAAAGGTCGCGTTAGCGTACCGGCTTCTTTTCGTTCCGCTGTTGCCGCGAATGTGGTCGCTGGTGGGTTTGTTGGGGTTGTCGCCTATCCGTCACCGATTAATGAATGTATTGAGGCGTGTGGCATGAGCCGGATAGTAAAACTAAATGAGCGAATTGAGCAGTTTGATCCATATTCTGAGGAAAAAGACGCTTTTATCACCACTTTATTTGGGGAGTCCGTGCAGCTTTCTTTTGATACTGAGGGACGGGTTATGTTGCCTGAAAAATTGATAGAGCTGGCTTCGCTTAAAGAGCAAGCGACGTTTGTTGGTAAGGGCGATACGTTTGACATATGGGAACCGAAGGCTTTTGCCGCTTACTCCGCTCGCGCTCGCCTACTTGTTAAAGAGAAACGATTTATGATGAAAGGGCAGCCATAATGAGTTCGCGCAGCCCACATAATCCGGTGATGTTAAATGAGATGCTTGATTGGCTTAATCCGGTAGATGGTGGTATTTATGTTGATGGGACTTTTGGCGCTGGTGGTTATAGCAGGGCTATTTTACAAAGAGCTGATTGTCGTGTTTACGCGATAGATAGAGATCCCTCAACTAAAGAATTCGCTGATGTTTTAGAAAGGGAGTTTGCTGGAAGGTTTGTTTGGGTGTTGGGTAATTTTGCCGATATGTGTGAGTTGCTAGCTGAGAAGGGAATTGAGTCAGTTGATGGTGTAGTTTTAGATCTTGGTGTGTCTTCCATGCAGCTTGATACTCCAGAACGTGGATTTTCATTCCGTTTTGATAGCGCTCTTGACATGCGGATGTCAGGTGAGGGGATGAATGCCGCTGATGTGATAAACAGCGCGGATGCTTCGGAGCTTGCGGATATTTTTTATTATTATGGTGAGGAAAAAGCGGCGCGTAAAGTGGCAAGCGCGATTGTCCGCGCACGCGCGGAGGAGCCGATAGTAACCACTTCACGTCTTGCTGATATTATTCGCTTGGCAGTTGGTGGATATAGAAAGAAATATACGAAAACGGATCTGGCTACTCGTAGCTTTCAGGCGCTTCGTATTTATGTGAACAAGGAATTTGACGCTATAGAATCTGGGCTTGCTGCTTCTGAGAAGCTGCTTGCCGGTGGAGGAAAGCTGGTTGTTGTCAGCTTTCACTCACTTGAGGATCGTATCGTTAAACGTTTTACCCACTCCCGTTGTGGTAAACTTGAGGGGCATTCTCGCCATGTAGCTGAGCTTGCTAAAGCGTCGGCTTATGGTAAGGAGGGTGCCCCTTCTTTTTTTCTACCAAAACCGGAGAAACGTATCGCTGGGAAAATAGAGCTGGAAAATAATCCGCGTGCTCGCTCGGCGGTTATGAGGATGATAGTAAAGAATGAGGAGGCGGTGTTATGAATCGTCTTTTTGTTGTTTTTATATGCGCTATGACTGTTGTTGGGTCTTCTTTCGCTATTTACAAGATTAAATATGAGGTTCAGTCAGTCAGAGCGGAGATAGCGGATATTTCTAAAGAGGTAAGAAAAGAGAAAGAAGCTCTGCATGTGGCGGCAGCCGAGTGGGCGTATTTGAATAGACCGGAACGTCTGCGTAAGCTTGCGGCGAAATATCTTGACGCGAGGTCTGTCACTGTAAGTAGTGTAGCTGAGATAGACGCTATTGCTTTCCACAACCATTATATAGCTCAGGAAGAGATACAGGCTTTGGAAGAAGGTGTACGTCCTGTGGTTCTATATTATAGTGATGGTTCTGGATTGCGGTAATATTATGCATAGGCAATCAAAAAAAGTTGTAATTGATAAAAGCACATCACGCAGAATCGTTGAACAGAGTCATGCTCGTATATGGCAGGTGGGCTTTGTTTTCATATTGTTTTTTGTCAGCATAGCTTTTCGTATGATAGAGGTGGCTGTTATTGATAATCCGAAAGCTCTTACTGTTACCGTGTTTGATCTTGATGATGAATCAGAAAATCGTGAAGTAAATTTAGATATAAAAAAACCTATTTTATCACGAGGTAACATAGTTGATAGGAATGGAACTTTACTCGCGACCGGTCTTATTACCTCATCGGCTTATGTACGTCCTGATGAGGTGATAAATGTTGGAGATGCCGCTGTAAAGCTAGCGACAGCTCTTTCTTTAAGTAAAAAAAAAGTTTTACGTAACCTAAAAAGTAAAAAACGTTTCGTCTGGATAAAGCGTAATCTCACTCCAAAAGAGCAGAAAGAAGTTAATAGTTTCGGCATACCGGGAGTTTATTTCGCGCCAAGTGAGAAAAGAGTATATCCTTATGGTAACCTTTTCTCCCATCTTATCGGTTATGTAAATATAGATAATAAGGGCAGGGCTGGTATAGAGCAGCAATTTAACCGTAGGCTCCTTGATGAATCAATAAATAATGAACCTCTTGAGCTTTCCGTAGATGTCCGTCTGCAAGCGATGATGCATTCAGAATTGCTAAAAACGGTGAAGGAGTTTAAGGCTCTTGGCGCGGCGGGAGTTATTTCCAATATTAAATCTGGTGAGGTTTTGGCTATGGTTTCTCTGCCGGATTTTAATCCACATAAACCACCAATATGTCATAAAAAGATGAAGCCAGAAGAATGTAGAAAGTTTAACCGTGTGAGTTTTGGTACTTACGAGATGGGATCAACTTTTAAGAGCTTTACTATGGCTATGGGGCTTGAATATGGCGTAAGGGGTATGAAGGGTGGCTATGACGCTACGGAGCCTTTGAGAATATCATCATCTGTTATTCGTGACTCACACGCCAGAAGGCGTTGGCTATCAGTGCCGGAAATATATGCTTATTCGTCTAATGTAGGAACAGCGAAAATGGCGCTTGATGTTGGTGGAAAAAGACAAAAAGAGTTTATGAAAAATCTTGGGATGTTTGAGCGGTTTGATATTGAGATACCGGAAAGAGCGTCACCAGCTTATCCGTCTGATTGGAAGGATATTAATACTGTCACTATTTCTTATGGTCACGGTATCTCAGTAACGCCATTACATTTGGTAAGAGGAATATCTGCTATAGTTGGTGGGGGGATTATAAAAAATTTAACGCTACTTAAAGATGGTAATAAAAGTAAAAATGATAGTGAACACAGAATTATTAGCGATAAAACATCAAAGAATATTCGTAGGCTTATGAGGTTGGTGGTTGAATATGGAACAGCCAGAAGCGCTGATGTTCCGGGCTATCGTGTTGGTGGTAAAACTGGAACTGCTGAAAAGATCATTGGTGGTAAATATGATAGGGATAAAAAAATGGTATCATTTGTCGGGGTTTTTCCGGTAGATGATCCGCAGTATGTGGTATTTGTAATGGTAGATGAGCCAAAAGGTAATAAATCAACTCATGGTTTCGCTACCGGTGGTTGGATAGCCGCTCCTATAGTGCGCAATATAATAGAGATGATGGGACCAATGATGGGAATAAAGCCTCGTTATGACGTGCCGGAAGATGATGCTGATAAGTTTTGGGTTGATGATAATAAGAATAAAAATAGAGGAAATAATATGAGAAACGCCGCTGGAGCTTCTATTAATAAGAGGTATATAAGTGCCGCTTCTTATTGATTTGCTAGGTGGTATGGGTGATGTGATGTCTTTACAAGAATCATGTAAAGATTTAGCGGTGCGTGGGATTTCCGCTGATTCCTCTAAGGTTAAGGATGGTTATGTATTTGTCGCTATAAAAGGTGATAAGCGTGATGGCACTGATTTTATACCACAGGCTATAGCGAATGGGGCGATGGCTATTGTAATGGGAAAAGACTCTGTTGTTGTGGATTGCGATATACCAGTTGTAATGGTGGAAGAAGCTCGTCTTGCTCTGGCAAAAATGGCAGTGAGTTTTTACAGAAGGCAGTCAGAGAAAATAGTAGCGATTACCGGAACTGACGGAAAGACATCGGTCGCTGACTTCTTTCGGCAGATTATGCACTCTATGGGTGATAGTTCCGCGTCAATTGGCACTATCGGAGTTATTGCTGGAGATGGTAAGAATCTTTACCCAGAAGGTCTTACTACTCCTGATCCCGTAGAGTTGCATCGTATTTTGGACGAGTTAGTAAGTGGTGGTATAGATTATCTTGCTATGGAAGCGTCAAGTCATGGGCTATCACAATATCGTTTGGATGGAGTTAATTTAAGCGCGGCGGCTTTTACTAATTTTGGGCGTGATCATTTGGATTACCATAAAACGCCGGAAGCTTATTTTTCCGCTAAGTCAAGGTTGTTCAAGGAATTACTACCCGCTGGTAGAAACGCTGTGCTTAATTGTGATGATAAAATGTTTCCTGAGCTTGAGTCTATATGTAAAGAGCGTGGTCATGATATAATAGGATTTGGGAAAAACACTGGGGAGTTAAAGATAGAGTCTATCGTTCCTGACGCTTATGGTCAGGAAGTGAAGCTTACTTTATTTGGGAAGAAATATAACTCGCATATTCCGCTAGTAGGTGAGTTTCAGGTTATGAATGTACTGGCTGCTATCGGACTTGCGGTAAGTGTTGGTGGTAATCTTGAGAAAATATTAGGGTTAATACAGAAGTTAAAAGGAGTATCGGGTAGGCTTGAGCTGGCGGTGAGAACACAAAATGATGCTTCTATATTTGTTGATTTCGCCCACACGCCGCTCGCACTTGCCAATATACTAAAAACTCTAAGAGAGCATACCGCTGGTAAATTATATCTTGTGTTTGGTTGTGGTGGTGATAGGGATAAGGGAAAGCGTCCACAAATGGGGAAAATTGCCGGTGAGCTTGCTGATTATTCTGTAGTAACGGATGATAATCCGAGAAGTGAAGATCCACGAATTATTCGTAAGGAGGTTTTAGAAGGATTTATGGATAGGAATAAATGTGTGGAAGTAGCAGGCAGGGAGGAGGCGATTTACGTGGCGGTAGAAAAACTTAAAAAAGGTGATGTATTGGTGATAGCCGGTAAAGGTCATGAGAAAAATCAGATAGTTGGAGATCAGAAATTGCCGTTTGATGATGTTAAGGTGGCTTGTGCCGCTGCTGATAAGTTAAATGGTGTTTTATGAGCGCATTGTGGGCAGTGGCGGATTTAGTGAGAGCTACTGGCGGTGTGGCGAATGGTGAGTGGTGCGCGTGGCGAGTAGAGATTGATAGTCGCAAAGTACGTGCCGGTGATATTTTTGTGGCGATAAAAGGTGAGCAGTTTGATGGTCATGATTATGTGGTGGAGGCTTTTAAGAATGGCGCGATAGCCGCTATTGTTGAGCGTAGTCTTGATATAGGTGGTAATCAGCTTGTAGTTGATGATGCGCTTGTCGCTCTTGCTGATATGGCAAGATATAACCGGAAAAGATGCGCCGCGAAAATAGTCGGAGTTACTGGCAGTGTTGGTAAAACCAGCACAAAAGATATGCTTAGTATCGCTCTTGCGGTGCATGGTAAAACTTACGTGACTTCGGGTAATTTTAATAACCATATAGGTTTGCCGCTTAGTCTTACCAATATGCCGATAGACACGCAGTATGCGGTATTTGAGATGGGCATGAATCATGCTGGTGAAATATTATATTTAACTGAAATAGCGCGTCCTGATATAGCGGTTGTTAGCTGCGTGGAAGCGGTGCATATGGAATTTTTTGATTCTGTGGATGATATAGCAAAGGCAAAAGCGGAGATTTTTGAGGGGCTTGCCGAAGATGGGGTGGCGATTATAAACGCTGATCAGTTGTATTTTTCTGATCTTGATTTTAGTAAAATAACTTTTGGTAAAAGTTCTGGAGCGGATTTACAGCTTTTAGATTATAAGCCTTTTGTTGGTGGTTGTGAAGTGCATGCTGATATTCTCGGGAATGATATAAAATATAAGATAGGAGCTATTGGCTATCATTTTGCTGTAATATCGCTGTCGGTTCTCGCGGTTTGTAATGCTCTTGGACTTGATATTAAAAAATCCGCCGCCGCCCTTGCTGCTTTCTCGGAAGCTAGGGGAAGGGGAGAAGTCGCGGAAATCACTGTGGGTGATAAGAGGGTGTTGCTTATAAATGATAGTTATAACGCAAGTCCGGTTAGTATGCGAGGGGCTTTCGCTAAAACTAGCGAGGTTTGGCAGGCAGGAGGTAGGAAAGGGCGGAAGATAGCGTTTCTTGGTGATATGTTAGAGCTAGGAAAAGACGCTGGAATGCTACACAAGGAATTAGCTGATACGCTGCGAAAAGAAAATTTTGATAAGATATACGCGGCTGGTGATTTAATGCATAATTTATATGACGCCTTGCCAGAGAATATGCGTGGTGCTTACGCTGAAAATATAGACGAATTATCAGAATTGGCTTTTGATGCGTTGCAAAAAAATGATGTGGTTTTGATTAAAGGGTCGCATGGTAGCAGTATGTATAAGCTGGCTGAAGAATTTTTGAATAAATATGGTGTAAGTTGAGGAGAAAGTAAAAAGTGCTGTATAATTTATTGGTTCCGTATACGGAACAATTTGGCGGATTTAATTTATTTAGGTATCTGACGTTCCGTAGCGGTGGAGCGATGTTTACCGCTTTGTTTCTTACTTTATATATAGGACCTAAGGTTATACGCTGGTTGAAATCAAAACAGGCGGAAGGACAACCGATAAGAGAGGATGGACCACAGTCGCATCTTGAAACCAAGAAAGGTACACCGACGATGGGTGGTTTGATGATACTAATATCGGTGACGATAACGACGTTATTATGGTCTGATATAAAAAGCTCTTATATGTGGATTTGCCTGTTTGTTATGCTTGGTTTTGGTGCTCTCGGTTTTTTTGATGATTATCTGAAACTTACCAAGCGCAATAGTAAGGGGCTTTCATCACGTAAAAAATTGCTTGGGCAAGCGGTGTTTTCCTTAGTCGCCGTGCTTATGATACAGGCGGTTGTCGCTCCAAGCTTGTCTTCTCATGTGTCGGTGCCATTTTTTAAGAATGTACTGATTGACGCTGGAATTTTTTATATTCCCTTTGTTATGATAGTGCTTATCGGCGCTTCTAACGCGGTTAACCTTACGGACGGATTAGATGGTCTGGCGATAGTTCCGATCATGATTGTCGCCGGTTGTTTCGCTCTTATCGCCTATCTTGTCGGAAGACCAGATTTTTCTAGTTATTTGCATCTTGATTTTATAAGCGGCGCTGGGGAGCTTGCGGTGTTCTGTGCGGCGTTGGTTGGAGCTTCGCTGGGTTTTTTATGGTTTAACGCTCAGCCTGCTGAGGTGTTTATGGGTGACACTGGCAGCCTGTCGCTTGGCGGCGCGCTTGGTGTGGTGAGTGTTATTACTAAGCATGAGTTTGTACTGGCGATCATTGGTGGTTTATTTGTGGTAGAGGCATTATCGGTTATTATTCAAGTTTTTTCCTATAAAACACGTGGTAAGAGGGTGTTTAAGATGGCGCCTATTCACCACCATTTTGAGAAAAGCGGATGGCCGGAATCAAAAGTGGTGGCGCGTTTCTGGATTATCGCCTGTGTATTTGCTCTTCTAGGACTTGCTACACTTAAGATTAGGTAAATATGATAACAGTAACGGAATATAAAGGACAGAAAGTCGGGGTGTTTGGTCTGGGTAAGGCTGGTGAGGCAGCGGTCACCGCTCTTGCCGCTGGTGGAGCGAAAGTATTTAAGTGGGATGATTCTTTTGAATTCCCCCTCCCCATGCGGGAGGGGGTTAGGGGGAGGGGTGACAATAAAGCTGTAAGTCACCGAGAATATCCTGTTTATATAAAAGAATTTGCTAGAGCTCTCCGTAAAAATATGACAGAGGCGGAGAAGAAATTTTGGAAGGCTATAAGTAATAAAAAAACCGGTTATAAATTTAGAAAGCAGTTTGTTGTTGATAGTAGATATATAGCTGATTTTGTTTGTTTGGAGAAGAGACTGATTATAGAAATTGACGGAGGACAGCATAGTGAAAATATTGATGATACCAGGCGCACGTCATATTTGGAATCACAAAATTTTAGAGTAATTCGTTTTTGGAATAATGAGATACTAGAGAATTTAGAAGGGTGTTATGATATTCTGGTAAAGGAATTGTTAAATGATACCCCCCACCCAAACCCTCCCCCGCAAGGGTGGAGGGAATATTCGGAAGCTCCGCGAGAGAGTGAGGAAGATTTAGAAGCCTTGCATGGAGAGCGGGGAATATTCAAAATACCGCCTTCTGAATGGGATTGGGCGCGGTTAAAAGCTGTTATTCTTAGCCCTGGTGTGCCGCTTACTCATCCGAAGCCTCATCCTGTGGCAGAACTGGCTAAGCAACATAATGTTCCGATTATAGGTGAGGTTGAGTTGTTGTTTCGCTCGCAACCGGAAGCGACTTATATCGGTATTACCGGAACTAACGGTAAATCAACAACTACCGCTCTTATCGCTCATATACTTAAAGAATCTGGTGTTAACTGTGAGGTTGGAGGTAATCTCGGCGTGCCAGCGCTTGCGCTTGAGCCGCTTGTTAAAGGTGGGGTGTATGTATTGGAGATGTCATCTTATCAGTTAGATTTAATGAGAACGGTTAAGTTTAATGTGGCTGTTTTACTTAATATTACGCCAGATCATTTGGATAGGCATGGTGATATGGCGGGCTATATAGCGGCAAAGAAACATATTTTTGATAGGCAAGAGGCTGATGATGTGGCAGTGGTTGAAGAGGGGGTGAATGTTGAATGGTGTCTGGTAAATGGTGTCGCAAAATTGGTAAAGATTTCCGTACAAAAAGAGTTGGATGAAGGGGTATATGTAAAAGATGGTATTATTATTGATACTGCCACTATTCACCAGACACCATTTGCTATTCACCAGATAACTTCCCTTACCGGTAAACATAACTGGCAAAACGCGGCGGCGGCATATGCCGCTTGTCGGGCAGTTGGTATCGCTCCTGAGAAAATATATGAGGCTATGCGGAGCTTTGGTGGATTGCGTCATAGGTTGCAGTTGGTAGCTACCATAAATGGTGTGTGTTTTATTAATGATAGTAAAGCGACTAACGCTGACGCTACGCGGAATGCCCTTGCTCCATATAAGAATATACGCTGGATAATAGGAGGCAAAGCAAAGGCTGGTGGTATTGCAAGTCTTGAAAAATATTTTCAAAATGTCGCGCACGCTTTTTTGATTGGTGAGGCGGCAGAGGAATTCGCGAAAACTTTAGAGGGGAAAGTGCCATATACACATTGCGGGACATTGGATGTGGCGGTAATGAAAGCGACAGAAATGGCAAAATCAGGTGATGTAGTTCTGCTTTCTCCCGCATGTGCTTCTTTTGACCAGTTTAAGAGTTTTGAGCATAGGGGAGATGTGTTTTGTGAACTGGTGGAGAAACTTGCAAATGGTATGGTTATATGAGTATTAGCTACGAAGAGTGGGTGGAAAAAATATTTAATCCTCTGGTTGAAGGACAATATTACTATTGGGATGATAATAGAACCTATAGTGATATTGATGATATTATATCTTCTGTAGATAAAATAGAATACTTGATACGATTGTTTGAACACTCTGAAGATGAGTTATCAATGTTTTCTGATAAGCAGGTAAGTAAGGGACTGTGGTATATAGCTGGTAACTCAGAGTATACAGAAGTTTGGAAGGATGATAAAATCAATGAAAGACAAAAAAAACAATTTATAGAATCAATATATAAATTATTTGTCGGTTGTTTTGTTAATAGGTGCGAGCGGTGTCTTGGTCATCTTGATGAAAAAGGTACGAATCCTGTAAATAGTATCTGTTATATGTGGTGGGATATTCTGCCTATAATCTCAAGTAAAAAAACGGATGATTATCTGCTGTTTTTAGATATAATGAAAAAAATACTATCAATAAACCATGTAGCTTGTCAGGAGTCAGCATTGCATGGTCTTGGTCATTGGCACAATTCTCATCCTGAGATAGTAGAAGATATTATAGATAATTATCTAGCTAGGTTTGGCAATCTTTTTACTCAGAAAAAAGGTAAGAGAGTGTTAAAAGATCCAAAGCAGGAGCTACCCAAAATATTGCGTTATGCTCTTCAGGCAAGAACAGGGTGTGTACAGTAATGCGTAATCGGACAGATACAGGATTATTGGCGCGCTGGTGGTGGACGGTTGATAGAGTGAATCTATTTGCTATATTGTTGCTCGCGGCGATTGGTATGGTTATGGTAGTGGCAGGCAGCCCACCGGTTGCCAAGCGTTTAGGCTATGACAGCTTTCACTTTGTAAATAAGCACTATATGTTTCTTGGTTTCGGCTTGGTTGTTATGATAATAACCTCCATGTTGCCGACTGTAGCTATCAGAAGGCTCGCGGTAATCGGGCTTGCTGGAAGTGTTATTTTAATGATGGCTGTTCCGATTATTGGTGTAGAAAATAAAGGGGCACATCGCTGGATAAATTTGTTTGGTGTTTCTGTGCAGCCATCAGAATTTATGAAGCCATTTTTCGCGGTAGTTATGGGTTGGATATGCGCTGAGAACCAGCGTTTGGTTAATTTTCCTGGTTACAAGGCGGCTATAGGTTTGTATGGGTTGGTGGCGTTATTGCTGCTGATACAGCCGGATCTTGGGATGACGATAACGGTAAGCGCGATGTGGGCGGTGCAGCTTTTCTTAGCCGGACTTCCGATGTTTTGGGTTATATTATTAGTAATGTTTGCCGCTGGTGGTGGTATTGGCGCTTATTATTTTTTCCCTCATGTGGCAAAGAGGATTGATTTGTTCTTAGATCCTGACTCTGGTGATAATTATCAAATAAAAAAATCGCTTGAGGCGTTTCGTAGCGGTGGGGTTTTTGGTAAAGGTCCGGGTGAGGGTGAGGTGAAAATGTCTCTGCCGGATTCGCATACTGATTTTATATTTTCGGTAGCGGGAGAAGAATTTGGTATAGTAATATGTTTATTAATTTTATGTCTGTTCGCGTTTATTGTGCTGCGTAGTTTCAGTAGAGCATGGAAGGAGAATGATTTATTTGTCATCCTTACAGTTGCTGGTATCGCTACTCAATTCGGTTTTCAGGCGGTTATTAACATGGGGGTGGCTGTACGATTATTTCCGGCTAAGGGGATGACGTTGCCGTTTATTAGTTATGGTGGCTCGTCTTTGGTCGCTATTTCGCTTGGTATGGGCATAATGCTGGCATTTACCCGTAAAAATTATGGGAAAAAGAAAAGATAACTATTGGATAATTTTCTGTTTTTATTAGAATGCTAGGCTTAACCAGAAGTTAAATTTAACCTAATTGGGTGTATATTTTTGATGATTGAGAGCAGTGACAAAAAATTTATAATACTTGCCGCTGGTGGGACTGGTGGTCACATATTTCCAGCGGAAGCCTTAGCGGAGGAGTTTTTATCATTTGGACATCGGGTGATGCTGGTCACTGATAGTAGGTTCGCTAATTTTAAGACTGGAGCATTGTCACAGGTTGAGACCAAAACTATAAATACCGGATCCGCCAGTGGTGGCATCATGAAAAAGATAAGTGGTGTGTTTGGGATAATACGAGGTATATCACAAGCTTATTTTATGCTTAAAAAGCTTAACCCTGATTTAGTGATAGGGTTTGGGGGATATCCATCATTTCCTACGGTATTCGCCGCGATAAAAGCCGGTATTCCAACTTTTATTCATGAGCAAAATTCTGTATTGGGAAGAGCTAATCGTTTGCTTGCTGGAGGGGTTGATTATATCGCGACATCCTTTCCCGATACTATGATGATTGAGGAAAAGGATAAAAATAAGGTGGTGTTGGTAGGGAATCCGGTGAGAAATAGTGTGAAAATACTGCGCAATATACCTTATTCGGATCCGGCGCTTGATGGTAAGTTCAATATTTTAGTAACAGGTGGTAGTCAGGGAGCGACTATTTTTAGTGATGTTGTACCAGCTTCCATCGCTTTATTACCAGAAAATTTGCGTAGCCGTATTCGTATTGACCAGCAATGCCGGAAGGATGATGTGGAAAAAACCAAAGAATATTACAATAATATTGGTGTAAGCGCCGATATTGACTCGTTTTTTGTGGATTTGCCTAAAAGACTAGCTTGGGCGCATCTGGTAGTGGCTAGATCTGGCTCTTCCACTGTTTTTGAGTTGGCAGAAGTGGGAAGACCTGCTATCTTAGTGCCACTGCCGACTTCTATGGATAATCATCAGTATTACAACGCTAATGCTTTTGAGGAGGCTGGTGGAGGATGGCTTATGAATCAGGACGGTTTTACCGCTGAGTCTTTAGCCGCTAGGCTTGAGGCTTTTTTAATGGCACCGGACGCTCTTATAAAGGCTGCTGCTGGCGCGAAGAAATTAAGAACTAGGGATGCCGCTGAAGGCTGTGTTAAGCTCGCGCTGGCTCTTGCCGAATCAAAAAAAGGAACGGTAGTATGAAACAACTTCCAATTTCTCATAGGATGCCACTTTCGGTCGGTGTCATACATTTTGTTGGTATTGGTGGTATCGGGATGAGCGGTATCGCTGAAATATTACACAATCTTGGCTATAAGGTACAAGGGTCTGACGTGGCTGTTAGCTATAATACAGAAAGACTTGCCAGATACGGTATAGACATATTTATTGGTCACAGTGCTGAACATGTGGAGGGCGCGGCAGTGGTGGTGGTGTCGTCTGCTATTAGAGCGGATAATCCGGAATTTGTAGCGGCACGTAACTCTCGTATTCCGGTGGTAAAGCGGGCGGAAATGTTGGCGGAGATTATGCGTCTTAAAATGTCGGTAGCGATTGCCGGAACACATGGTAAGACTACGACAACTGCCCTTACTGCCGCTCTGTTGGAAGGGGCTGATATGAATCCTACCGTAATTAATGGTGGGATTATAAACGCAAGGGGGACAAATGCTTATCTTGGTGAAGGTGAGTGGATGGTGGTAGAAGCCGATGAGTCAGACGGTAGCTTTACCAGACTTCCTGCTACCATAGCGGTTGTTACTAATATTGACCCTGAACATCTTGATCATTACGGTTCTTTTGAAGCAGCGAAAGCGGCTTATTTATCGTTTCTAAATAACATACCGTTTTATGGATTCGCCGTGTTATGTACTGACCATCCGGAAGTTAGAAATCTAGCGGCTAAGGTTCAGGATCGTCGTTTTATCACCTATGGTACTAATCCACAGGCGGATGTTCGGGCGGTTAATATAAGATCTACCTCTGGTGGTGAGATGTTTGATGTTGAAATAACTTCCCGTGATAATGATGACGTAAGAACAATAAAAAACATATTATTACCAATGTATGGGAATTATAACGTTAGTAATTCTTTGGCGGCGATCGCTATTGCTACCGAGTTAAAAATATCTGATGAGGATATTGTTAGTTCACTAGGTAGATTTGAAGGGGTGAAAAGACGTTTTACCAAAGCTGGTGTCGCTGGAGGCATAACAATTATAGATGATTACGGTCATCATCCGGTGGAGATAGCTTCTACCTTAAAGGCGGCAAGAAGCGCGCAGGAACATAATGGTGGCAAGGTGATAGCCGTTGTTCAGCCACATCGTTATAGTCGGGTTAGGGATTTGTTCGCTGATTTTTGTGGATGTTTTAATGATGCTGACACAGTGATAGTAACCGATATTTATCCGGCCGGTGAAGAGCCGATAGAGGGCGTAAGCTCTACTAGTCTTACGGAAGGTATTATTGCCGCCGGACATCGCCATGCTTTATGTCTTGACTCACCGGATAATCTCGCGAATATGGTAAGAGATGTCGCTGAGTCTGGAGATATGGTAGTTTGTCTTGGAGCGGGCTCTATAAGTAAATGGGCGTATCAATTAGTTGAGCAGTTAGAAGATGGTGAAAACAGGAAATTAGCGGTATGAGTAAGTCTACTGCCATGCAAAAAGATGATAATTATCTTTTGGATAGAGATGAATTCAAGAAATTTAATATCAGAAAAGGCGTAGATCTTTCTAAAACTAACTGGTTTCGGGTTGGTGGAGTCGCTCAATATTTATTCAAGCCAGAAAATGCGCGAGATCTAGCGGATTTTTTTAGTGTATTACCAAAAGAAATACCAGTTACAGTGCTTGGGGTTGGCTCTAACGTTATTATTCGTGATAGCGGAATTGATGGTGTTGTAATAAAATTAGGCAGAGATTTTAATTATTGCCGCCTTAAGGATGATGAGGTTTCCATAGAGGCTGGAGCGAGTACTCTGGATATAAATGTTGCTTTGGTTTCCGCTGATTGCGCTATAGAAGGTCTTGAGTTTTTAAGTGGTATACCCGGTACTATAGGCGGTGCGGTACGGATGAACGCTGGAGCTTATGGTAGCGATGTATCACAGGTTTTGGTTGAGGCGGAAGTGGTTAAGCGGGATGGTACTATCCGTCGTGTCACGAATTCGGATATTGGTTTTGTCTATCGTAATAGTAACTTGCCAAAATGGTGCGTGATAACTTCCGCCGTGTTTAAGGGAAGGGCAGGAGATAGCGAGAAAGTAGCAAGCAGGATTGAGGAAATAAGCCGTAAGCGAGAAGAAACTCAGCCAATCAGGATGAGTACCGGAGGTAGCACTTTTAAGAATCCGATGGGACATAAAGCTTGGGAGCTGATAGAGATGGCTGGTTGTCGGGGAATGGTTCGTGGTGGCGCGCAAGTGTCAGAAAAGCATTGTAATTTCCTGATAAATAATGGAGGAGCGACCGCCGCTGATCTGGAAGGGCTTGGTGAGGAAGTGATAAAAAGAGTGTTTGAGAAAACCGGAATTACCTTAGAATGGGAGATTAAACGGATTGGGAATAGGTAGCGGTTATGGGAATTAAAATTAAAGAATAATTTTATGAAGTTATTAGCGATAGAGCCAAGACAAATGATAATTCGTTATGCGTTTATAACGGTTTTGCTGCTTGCGTTTTTTATATTGTCTGGATTGGCTTCCGGTAATATTATGTTTGTGAATCACTACGATTCTTATAGGTCGTTTCATGATACTTATTATGTTTATAACGTAGGAGAGTGGGCAAAGAAATTTTTAAGCTTTTCCTTTTATCCGGTAGCGTTTGTTTTTTCTATTTTCCAGATTTTGTCAATCTTCAGATTTTTAACCATTAAGAACACAGCCACTAATAAATCCATTGCCATAAAAATAATTTTTCTATTATTTTTTATAAGTTGGGGGACGTTGTTGTTATATAATTTTACACTTGGGTAGTCTTATGACAAAACATATAGCGGTGCTAAAAGGTGGGATGTCGGCGGAGCGTGAAGTGTCATTAAATAGTGGTGCGGCTTGCGCTAGGGCTTTGTGTGAACTTGGCTATGAGGTAACTGAAATTGATGTTGGACGGCATCCGGTTGTGAAAAGCGGAGCTTTTCACTAGATTGCTCTGCAACCCACCAGACCCCGCTAACCACGTGCGGGGTGACATTGTATCCAAATCTGATTGCCATGGGGTGAAGTTAGGGAAGTTGACATAATAGTTGTTGTGTTATATATTATTAAAAGGTAATACCTTTTAATAATAAGTGGCGTAAAGTAGTATAATTGTGAGTTGTCATGAGCAATAGAACAG
Source organism: Rickettsiales bacterium (assembly GCA_041396965.1). NCBI lineage: Bacteria > Pseudomonadati > Pseudomonadota > Alphaproteobacteria > Rickettsiales > Rickettsiales bacterium. The sequence continues at coordinate 1,620,692 of JAWKXN010000001.1, read as the reverse complement.
CAAAAGATAGGACAACCAATATGGTTTCTGTGAAGTTAAAGCCTGAGGTTAGGGAGGCTTTGCATAATCTTTCTGATTTTAGGAAGCGTTCCTCTCACTTTCTTATGAATGAGGCGATAAGTCATTACGTGGAGATGGAAACAGCACGGATGAATTTTATCAAAGCAGGTGAATCGGCGGCTAAGCATTATGAGGAAACGGGTGAGCATATTACTTTTGAGGAATTTGATAAATGGGTAGATTCTTTACCGGAGGATGTTAATTCTAAGATTATCCCATGCCACAAATAATTTTTTCAGAAAAAGCTCATTCTGATATAGAAAGATTAAGAAATTTTCTTATAGTTAAAAATGTTGACGCGGCCATCAGCGCTATTTCAGCGATCAGAAATCATATAGTTGTTTTACAAAAATCTCCTTTTATAGGAAGAGTAATTGAAGACTCAGAATTAAGAGAATTAATAGTTCCTTTTAGCAATAGCGGGTATATAGTTCTGTATAAATATTATTTTGACCGTGATTTGGTAGTGATAGTTGCTATAAAACATCAGAAAGAAGATGATTATGAGTAATGCGAAACATATAGCTGTGCTAAAAGGTGGGATGTCGGCGGAGCGTGAGGTGTCACTAAATAGTGGGGCGGCTTGCGCTAGGGCTTTGCGTGAGCTTGGCTATGAGGTGACCGAAATTGATGTTGGACGGGATCTGGCAAAAAAGCTCGCGGAGGTGAAGCCTGACATAGTGTTTAACGCTCTACATGGCAGATATGGTGAGGATGGTTGTGTACAGGGGCTACTTGAGGTAATGCAAGTGCCTTATACTCATAGTGGAGTTCTTGCTTCCGCTGTTGCTATGGATAAGCCGCTGGCTAAAATAATTATGGCAAATGCTGGTCTTAAAGTGCCTGCTGGCAAGGTAGTTGGTGCGGACGAGATTCTAAAAGGTGATCCGTTGCCGTGCCCTTATGTGGTAAAGCCAGCTAATGAAGGCTCTAGTGTTGGTGTGTATATTATTAGGGAAGGTGATGAAATTCCTGATTTAACAGAAGGTGATAATTGGCTGGTTGAGGAATATATAGAAGGTAGAGAAATTACTGTTGCTGTACTTAATGGGCAGGCGCTTGGGACTTTAGAGATAAGGCCTAAGTCTGGTTTTTATGATTATGAGAATAAATATACTGATGGTAAAACCGAGCATCTTTGTCCGGCTCCGCTTAGTGATGATGAAACAAAGATAGTTATGGAAATGGCGGTGGTCGCGCATAATTCACTTGGTTGTCGTGGGCTTACCCGCAGTGATTTCCGTTATGATGGTAAGGATTTCTATATATTAGAGATAAATACGCAACCCGGTATGACATCTCTGTCACTATCACCAGAAATAGCCGCTTATTCTGGTATTTCTTTTAGTAATCTTGTCGGTAGGCTGGTTGAGGAAGCCAGATATGGCTAGGGCGAAATCCGCTAGTAAGAAGTCATCAATGACTGCTAGGCAAAAGCAGTCGCAGCAGATAATGCGTGAGAAGGAGCGGCAAAGGCGGTGGCAAAGCATTAAGAGTAAGTTTAGTATATTTTTCTTTGGTTCTCTCTTTATAGCGGTGATTTATGGTGGTGTATGGGTATGGCAGACTAGCGCTGTGAGTAGAGGAATCAAGGCTGGCTCTGATTTTGTGTATGGAGTTACGGTGGAAGCTGGTTATAGGGTGAAAAATTTTTATCTGGAAGGACGTAAGCGAACTCCTGTCGCTACTATTAACGATGTTGTGGATGTAAGTGAGAATACTCCTATATTGCGGGTTGATATTGATGATGTACGCAGAAAATTAGAGGAAGTTGATAGTATAAAATCAGCATCGGTGGAGCGTTCGTTGCCTGATACTCTCTATGTGCGGATAGTAGAGCGTGAACCGGTCGCTCTATGGCAGTATAAAGGAAAAATATCATTAGTTGATGATAATGGGGTGGTAATGAGCGGGATTGATATGGAGCCTTATAAAGACCTGCCGCTTATTGTTGGTAAAGGCGCGCCAAAGAATGTAAAAACCCTACTTGAGATACTTGATACTGATAATAAGCTTAAGAAGCGTTTTACCGCTGCCGTATGGGTTGGTGGTAGGAGATGGAATATATATTTACGCTCAGGCAGCGCGTTGTCGGAGGATAAGGGTGATGTGGAAGTGTTGTTGCCGGAAAAAAAAATTCTTGATGTGTGGAAAGAGCTTGCCGAATTACAAAAAAAACAGCAAATTCTGGATAGGGATGTTAAAGTTATAGACTTGCGTATTAGAGATAGATTATTTATGAAATTACCTTCTTATGATACAACTGGTAAGAATAATAATTCGAAAGAAATATAGTGAAAGCTAAAAAAACAAATAAGGTATTGAAGAAAAGCGGAAGTAATGGTGTCGCGGTGCTGGATATTGGTACCGCTAAGATAGCTTGCTTTATCGCGAATATTGATACTGCTGGTGAGATAAAAATAACCGGTATCGGGCATCAGTTGTCAAAAGGAATAAAATCGGGGGTTATTACCGATTTTGCTGAGGCTGAGACCTCAATTGCCAACGCTGTGCACGCCGCTGAGCAAATGGCAGGAGAAAATATAGAAAATGTTATAGTAAGTCTTTCTGGGGGTAATCTTAACTCGCGGAATGTGGCGGTTGAGATGTCGCTTTTTGGGGAAGAGGTGGCAGATCGTGATATAATGGATATTATTGAACAGGCAAGAGCGAGCGTCGCCCATGACGAGCATGAGGTGTTACACTCAGTGCCGGTTTCTTACTATCTTGATGGCGCTAAGGGAATTATGGATCCACGCAAGATGTTTGGTAAGAAGCTGGGAGCTGATGTCCATATGATAGTAGGGCTTGCCAGTGTTATGCGCAATATTACTCATTGTATTGGGCGTTGCCATCTTAACGTAGAGGAATATATAGCGGCTCCTTATGCCTCAGCCTTATCTTGCTTGGAGGAGGATGAAAAACAGCTAGGTGTTACTCTTATTGATATGGGAGCTGGCGCTACTAGTTTTTGTATTATGGCTGGTGGTAAGAATATTTATACGGATTCAATACCTATTGGTGGGGCGCATGCAACCAACGATATAGCAAGAGGTCTTTCAACCAGCCTATCACACGCTGAGCGGCTTAAAACACTGCATGGCAGCGCCATAGCGACCGCTAGTGATGATCAGATAATGCTTGATGTGCCGCCTTTGGGTGAGGAAGATTCTGACGATGTAAATAGTATGCCGCGATCAATGTTGGTTGGGATTATCCGTCCACGCATGGAAGAGATATTTGAGATGATAAGGAGTAAGATAGAGCTAAGTAATTTGTCAACGGTTGCTGGAAAAAGGGTGGTTCTTACTGGTGGGGCTAGTCAGTTGCTTGGCGCGCGTGAGATGGCGAGTAATATTCTTGGTAAGCAGGTGCGTTTAGGTCGCCCACATATGATAGCTGGTCTTGCTGACTCAGTTAGTGGTCCGGCTTTCTCTACCGCGCTTGGTATGTTGGAATATCGGGTAAAGAAACCAATAGAGGAGCAGATGTTTGATATACACAGACATCGTGGTGGAATGCGCGCTGGTTTTGAGAAGCTTCTACACTGGTTTAAGGATAATTTTTAATTAGATAAAAGGATCGTATGACCATTGGAGAAGGGCTTGGCGCTGTCTGGGGCGGCAGGTTAGGTCTCCTTTTTTGCAATTAGCCTTGATTTGTCCAGCGTGGCGGGCGAAATTCTTCCAGCGTTTTGTTTGTATTTCATCTATAGTTGGGCTGCGTCTACCAAGATAATAGCGGCAATACCATTGGAACCAACCTCTGGGATCATCACCGATTATCCAGCCTTTTTCTTGCCATACGGAAAGATTTTGGCGACTTTTTATCTTGAAAGAGTTAAGGCTGGGATCAGCAGTATCGCTTATTTTGGCGTCTTTGAACCAGTCTTTTGGGAATTCATCTTTGCAATCATTTAGGTATTTGCCTTCAAAAACCCCCATTTCTAGCATTTGTTTGGGCGAAAAGCATGGGCTGAAGCCATAAGCGAAGTCATCTCCGGTTGGAGCATCAAGACGATAGCGATAATTTTTCTGCATTTTATCGTTGACTGTTATTATATCGCCTATTTCAAACATACGGCTTCAGTTCATTGTCAGGCTGAACTCGTCATTATCTTCGCTTAGTAATTCTTTGAGTTTTTTTATTACTCCAGCTATGCCGTTAGAGCTGGCAAGTTTAGTGAATTCGGCACGATGAGTATTTATTAAACTAACATTTTCTATAGATATATCACGGACTTTATATGAGTTGTTATCCTCACGTACCAAATAATTAACATTAAGCACGTCTTGATTGGTAAGTTTTATCTTGGTAGATACGGTGAAATCAGGAGTGTTTGTGTCGCTTACATTTATTATATCAATGGCGTTTATTCTTTTATCAGGATTTTCAGCGAAGCTCTCAACATAAACTTTAGTAAGAAATTTTCTGTAAAGATTAGTATAGGTTTCTTTTTGTTCAGCGGTTGCCTGCCTTATGTTTCTGCCGATTACGAATTTGGCTATCCAGCCAATATCCATAGAATTGCTGAAAGACCTACTTAGATTTTTTTTGCGCTCATCATATTCTTTTTTCTGGTCGCTTATTACTGAGAGTACTATCTCAGCGAAACTAGTAGCAAACTCAAGGCGCTTATCATGCAGCTCAGGATATTTTATTTTTTGTCCGCCAAAGCTATCTGAGATATTTATATTTAGTAATATGGCAGATAAAAGTACCACGAATAAAATACGCATACTAGTGTGGCTATATGTTTGTTTACAAGCGTTCATTCCAAAATCCCAGATTAAGATTGCGGGAATAAATAGGATAGTATATTAAAATATTTTAATTATTAACGATTGAATAAAATTTTATATATTATCTTATTTACGAGTATAACCTATTGATTTATATTGAGAGTTATAAATGCTTCATTTCCCTTACGGTTTATTTTAACCAATATATGTTTTCTACCTGATTTTTTAGCTGTATCAATCATATTTTTTATATCTGATATTTTTTGAACAGCATTGTTATTCACGCTTACTATTATATCACCTTCTTGAAGCCCAGTCTTCTCCGCTTCTGAATTATTGTCTATATGAGTTATTATTAAGCCTGATTTTAACTTTATTCTAAACTGAGAGCGCAGATGGTCGTTAAGTGGGGTAATCTCCATTCCTAACAGTTTTTGTCCATCATGATTATCATTCTTATTTTTATTATTTTTACTTGATGTAATTTTTTCCTCATTCTCATCTAGCTCACCTACAGTAACGGAGGTGTTATGGGAAGAGTTTTTTCGCCAGTAAGTAAGTGATACTTTGCTACCGGATTTGGTTTCAGCTACCATACGTGGTAAGAATCGCATTTCCTCTATTTCTTTGCCATCCAGATGAGTAATTACATCTCCGGCTTTAAGGCCAGCTTTAGCGGCGGGGCTACCTTCTGATACTTCTAAAACCAGCGCGCCAATCGCTTTTTTCATTCCCAGACTATCGGCTATCTCATCGGAGACTTTTTGTATTTTAACGCCAAGCCAACCACGATGAGTACGACCAAATTTTTTCAGTTGATCAACTATCGGTTTTGCCAGTGAGGTAGGAATAGCAAAACCAATACCAACCGAACCACCACCCATACTTGGAGAGAATATAGCGCTGTTTATGCCTATTACCTCACCTTTGGTGTTAAATAGAGGGCCACCGGAATTTCCTTTGTTTATTGGAGCGTCAGTTTGCAGGAAATCATCAAAAGGACCAGCGTTTATATTGCGCTGACGAGCGGAAATGATTCCTTTAGTAACGGAGCCACCAAGTCCGAATGGGTTGCCGATAGCGATTACCCAGTCACCGACACGCATCGTGTCTGAATCACCCATAGTAACAAATGGTAGAGGTTTTTTAGCGTCAATTTTCAGCAAGGCAAGGTCGGTTTTTGGATCACGACCAATTATTTTAGCGGTATATTTTTCCTGATCTGCTAGTATCACTTTAATTTCCTCCGCTTTTTCTACCACGTGATTATTAGTTATTACATAACCACTAGCGTCAATTATAAAGCCGGAACCAAGTGAGTATACTTCTCTTTCTTTAGGTGTATTAAGACCTGGTCCACCGAAACGCTCAAAAAAATCACGGAATGGATCCATATCTGGTGAATTCGGAAAGTTGGGAAATGGCATGTCACCGAATACACCACTAGTTCGGATTTTTTGAGTAGTTGAGATATTTACCACCGCTGGTAATAGATTATCCACCAAATCAGCGAAACTCGCTGGAGGCTCTTGCGCTATGGCTGGCTTTGCCACCATAGCTGGTGAAGTAGTGATGAATATAACTATTGCTAATGAAGAGAGAAAAAATCGTAAGGTGGACATAAAACAAACTCCCTAATTATTGGACATTGTGGACAAGTTTAATATTTATGTCATAGCTATATAGACCTCTGTTTTGAAAATCTCAAGGGATAATAGGAGATTTTATTTATTGGTCTTCGTCGCGACTTCTAGCTTTGCCAGCTCTACGGCGGCTCTTAGATCTATATCATCTATGATAGAAAGCAGGTGTGGATCCATAACATTTTGTTTTTGCTTTGATAGTTGTGTTTTTATGTTTCTTAAGGTGTCCATAGACATAGTGCCGATAAGTAGCCTTTTGCGGAGTTGTTCCAGAGTATCAAGAAGGTCATTACCATATTTCACGGATTTTTGACGATTTATTTCCTCATCTGATAGCTCTTGAAGGGATAATATACCAGATATTTGTTGGGATGGCGCTATATTTGCCGTAGAGGAGGTTTTTATGGTATCGGAATTTTCAGATATATCCAGCATGTTAGAGAAAGAGCTGGATTTTCCAGCTCCTGCCCTTTTTTTAGATTTATCTATATTTTTCAGATTATTATAGGTTTCAATTTTCATGGCTGTATAATTTATTAAACTCTATTTGTCTTATTGAATATAACAAGATTTATGAGTTCGTCAAAGGATGAGCATAGAGTGACATCATATAATATAACGCATAAATCAGATATGGCACATAAATTGCATTGTATTCCCTAATATTAATAAATCCATGCTTTAGAGGCATGATGAGCTGGTTTTATTAATAAAACATTAAAGGGGTGTATATGAATAGAGATCCAGATTTCTCGGTTAGTACTAAGCATGAGGATAAGCTTGCGGCATTGCTTGATGTAAGTGATTTTTTTTATAAATTTATATTGCTGCCGGTAGCGTTTTTATCATTTGTCTGTGTTTATATGATGATAATTTCTTCTCCGGTACGCGCTGATTCTAGGCTTAAGGATATTGTTACGTTTGAGGGAGTAAGAGAAAATATCCTTATGGGTTATGGTTTGGTAGTTGGACTTAATGGGACCGGAGATAAGTTAAAAAACAGCGCGTTTACCGAGCAGAGTCTTATCGCTTTTTTGGAACGCCAAGGCGTTAACACTAGGGGAACTACACTTAAGACACAAAATGTAGCAGCGGTTACTATTACCGCAACCTTGCCACCATTCGCTCGTAGTGGTAGCAAGGTTGACGTATCAGTAAGCGCGATGGGGGACGCTAAGGATTTGTCAGGTGGGACATTGCTTGCTACACCGCTATATGGCGCTGATGGAGAGGTTTATGTTGTCGCGCAAGGAGCGGTATCAATCGGTGGATTTAGGGCACAGGGAAATTCTACTACAATTACTAAAGGGGTGCCGACTTCTGGTTTTATAGCTAATGGTGGCATCGTTGAAAGAGAAACTGAGTTTGCTCTTAATAAAATGCAAGAGATGAAGTTGTCACTGCGTAATCCAGATATAACCACCGCTGGACGTGTATCAGAAGTTATTAATGAATATATAGGTCCAAGTATTGCTAAAGTTACTGATCCTGGAACGGTAGTTTTATCAATACCTGATGTTTACCGTAATAATGTAACCAAGCTATTGGCTGAGATTGAAAATCTTAGAGTAAAGACGGATCAGATAGCGAAAGTGGTCATAGATGAAGCGTCGGGTACGATAGTTATTGGGGAGAATGTTGGTATTGATACGGTCGCTATAGCACAGGGAAATTTGGTCGTTAGGGTTGAAGAAAAGGAAATTGTGTCGCAACCAAATCCACTTGCGCCGGAAGGAGCGGAAACAGAGGTGGTACAGCGCACGGAAATATCAGTAAATGATAACCCTGGTGGTAGGATGGCTGTGCTTAAAAAAGGAGCTAATTTAAGAGAGCTGGTTGGTGGACTTAACGCACTTGGTGTAAGCCCGCGTGATTTGATTACTATTTTGCAGACAATTAAAACTGCCGGAGCGTTACAGGCTGAGATTTTGGTTAAATAAACAGAATAAATGAAAATATAGGAAGCAGTTTTATGTCTTTAGCGATTGGTGGAGATTTGTTGGTTAGCGAAGCTGGTATCGCAGCTTATCAGAAAGGTTTGGTGGCAAAAAATACCTTAACTGGCAGTATTAATAATGATGCTAGCAAGAACGCTAGTGAACAAAAGATTGACGCTTTGGCACGTGACTTTGAAGCGGTGTTTATTAGTCAGATGATGGATAAGATGTTTGGAGAATCAATAGGAACGGATGCTTTTGGGAGCAAGGAAAGCGACGAGATATATAAAGGACTTATGGTTCAAGAATACGGAAAATTGATTGTTAAGTCTGGTGGCATAGGAATTGCTGATTATGTTAAGAGAGAATTGCTGCATCTTCAGGAAGTATAGGAGGGATATATTATGAGCGGCGCGCAGAGAATGATAAAGATGGATATAGAATCTGGTCGTAAAGCGTCTGATTTTCGGGTGAGGGATGTGGTTATGCTTACGGCACGTCTTGCTCAAATATTAGCGGAGGAGGTTGATTATCTGGAGGAGATGAAAATCTCTAAGCTTGATGATTTACAGAAAGAAAAGATATTCATAACCAACGCGCTTGAGGCACAGCGTAAATTGGTTGAGCGTTACCCTGAAATGTTGAGTGAGCTTACCATTCAGGATAAGAAGGAGCTAGCGGATGTTGAAGAGATTATAGGTGGTGTGCTTAAGGAGAATAATCGCAGGTTGCTTCTTGCTAAAGAGGTAAATGGTAAGGTGGTGCAGGCTATTACCGATGTAGTTAAGGAAACCACGCAAAGTCGCACTTACAACATAAAAGGATACGCCGGAGCGGCTAAATTTAACAGTCTTTCGGTGACACTGAATAAAACGATTTAACGTGGTTAGTGTGGGTTGTGGTTAATTGTGATTATAACAGGATTATGGTAATTTTATGAGTCTAGCCCTAGCATTAAATAACTCGCTCACCGGACTTAATATCAACCGGCAGTCACTTGCTGTTCTGTCGCAAAATATATCAAACGCTAATACTGAAGGGTATAGCAGGAAGATAGTAAATCAGGAGTCCATATATCTTGATGGGCAGGGCGCTGGGGTAAGAATTGAGGATGTGGTAAGAAAAGTAGATGATTATCTTATTAGGTCAATAAATCAACAAACCTCGGAAGTAGGAAAAGGTGATACTTTAAGTGATTATGCGGAGAGGATACAAATTTTATTGGGGAAACCCGGTGAGAGGAATAGTGTTGACGCTAATATAAGCAGTTTTTTTAACTCAGTACAATCTTTGGCGCAGACGCCAGAGAATTCGTCTTTACGCATTAACGCTATTAATTTAGGAAAAACTTTAAGTGGGCGGATGAGCGATTTATCGCTTGGGCTTGATGACTTACGTTTTCAGGCGGATCAAGATATATCGCTTATGATCTCATCAATAAATTCCGCGATTGTTGAGATTGATAAGTTAAATACTAGTATAAGCAATGAATCAGCGCTTGGAAGATCTGTGGCGGAATTAGAAGATAAGCGTGATTTATTGGTAAAAGATTTATCGCAATATATGGAAATACAGATTTTCAAAAAAAGTAATGGAGAGATAAATATTTCCAGCGCGAATGGATTTAGTATTCTTGATGATAGTGTGTATGAGTTATCGTATAGCGCGGCGGGAGCGGTTACTAGTTTTGTAAATAACGCTTCTTTGGCACCGATACAAATTTATCGTCTTGACGAGGTTGGAAATCGTTTGGGAACACCAAGAGAGCTGGTGACATCGGGCACCCCTGATTCCATAGTAAGCGGTGTTGGTAGTGGAAAGCTTGCTGGGCTTATTGATATTAGAGATAAGCAGATACCAGAAATAATCGCGCAGCTAGATAATATATCGCAGGTTTTGCGAGATCAGGTTAATGCTGTGCATAACTCAGGAAGTGGTTATCCCGGTGCTAATAGCTATACGGGGACACACTCGCTTGTCGCTGACGATTACTCACAGTGGGGTGGGAAAATTAGAATAGCCGTTTTAGGTGATGATGGGCGGGCTATTGCCTCGCGTTATGGTGATGAGGACGCGACAAGACCGCTTACTATTGATCTTTCTACTCTTGATTATGGTTTAGGAGAAGGACAACCAACAATTCAGGGTATTATTGATGAGATAAATAGGAGTTTTGGTGTTCCACAGAATAAGGTTGAGGTTGGTAATATAAATAACATTAATTTGGTTTCAAACGTAGATGATTTACCTGGTTTCCCACCACAATTTAACTTTGATTTTAGTATGGAGAATATCTCGGCAGATAAAGCTGATGTTTTTGTTACTAATGTTGAAATTCGTGATAGCACTAATACTCTGCTCGCCGCGCCAATATCAACCGCTCCGACAATTGCTCTTGCCGGAAACTACAATACAGTAGCGGGAAGTAAGGTGCTTACCGTAAATACTACTGGTGTTCATAATCTAAAGGATGGTGATAAGGTTTATTTAAGTCCGCCATCTTCCGCTATTGATGGAATTCCTACTAATAACTTTGATCAGCTTTTTACGGTAAGTAATGTGCAGGCGGGAAGTTTTGATGTTGTGGTTTCAACGGCGGCATCTACCGGAGGAAATTTTGTTGTCGCTGGTCAGACCGCTATTCCTAAATATTCGGAAGTGCCTGCTGGAGAAATTACTCGTACTAAGAACGACGGTACATTTACCGCTGATTTAAGCAGTAATCCGACTTCATCATTTTACACAGTGAATGTTAAAGTAGCTGTTGATGATGGAACGGGCAACATATCAAACTCTATAATAAGCTATAGGGTAAATAATAATACTCCTAATATTAGAAATTTGCGCTATGCGGCGACAGCAGCGACGGCTGATGGTAAAATTGTACCACCGGCTTCTCTCCAACCGGTAGTAAGAGCGTTGCTTGTTGATAAGGATGGAGTAGAGCTTGCGAAGAATAATGGAATTTATACTACCTCAAAAGAAGGTTTCCTGAAAATTGAGGCGATGGATAGTGATAATTACATAGCGATTGACTCAATGGATAGCGTAGAGCTTGGAAGACCTAATGATACTCCAAAGGTTGCTGCCACTAATAGGAGTTTTGCTCATTATTTAGGGCTTAATAATTTTTTTGTGGATGATGGTGATGAGCGGACGATAAAGACTTCGGGAAGTGCTTTTTCATTAAATGTTGAGCAGCGGCTTATTGATAACCCTAATCTTATCTCTTTGGGTAATCTTGTGCAGACTACTGTGTCATCTACTAGCGACAAGCCGCCACCATACACTTATGAGCGTAATATAGGTGATAATAGTGTTATACAGAAACTGGCGAAGCTTGGGATTGACGCGATTGATTTTAAGGCGGTAAGTGGTTTGGGACAGACTAGTAAATCCTTCACCGCTTACGCTGGGCAGATTATCGGCGCGGCGGCGACAAAAGCTAATATAGCGAATACGGAAAAAGATAACGCGCAAAGTTTGCTCGATGGTTTTGAGCAGCGCTCTGACTCAATAAGTGGGGTGAATCTGGATGAGGAGTTGGCAAATACTATAGTTTTTCAGAATTCGTATAGCGCTTCGGCAAGGATTATAACAGTAGTAAGCACTTTATTTGATACATTAATACAGGCGGTAAACTAGATTTTTATTTCTGATACAGGATAATATAATGGTAAGGAGATTATTATGTCGGTAGGTCGTATAAGTACTTTGGCTTTGCACCAGTCAACTTTACGTGACGCTAGTAAGGTTCAGGAAAATCTCGCTGATTTGCAGCAACAGCTCTCAAGTGGTTTGAAGTCAAGAGATTTCGCTGGTCTTGGTGGGAATAATTCAGAACAGTTTTTGCTTTTGGAAAATAAGATAGCGAGGACTGACAGTTATCTTGATAATAATAAGATAGTTGAGGCACGGGTAAATACTACAGCTAATATTCTAGGGCAAGTTATAGATACGGCGGCCAATCTTAAAAGTCTTATTTCGCAGAGACGTAACGCGGCTTCCAATAGCGCGGCGTTTCCTGATACTTTAAGAGGTGCTTGGCAATCATTAGTAAGTCAGCTTAATACTAGTTTGGAGGGGCGTTTTTTATTTGGTGGGACGCGTACGGACGCGCAGCCGGTGAAAAGTGACTTCTTTCCCACTATTGGTGAGAATGGTGAGATAAACGAAGATTATTATAATGGTAGTCAAGAAGATGTTGTGCTTAGAGCCGATGATAATACTGATATAGTTTATAATGTAAGGGCTAATGATGAGGCTATACAGCAAATATTCGCTGGAATAGCTTTAGCACAGCGTGGACATGATGATAAATCTGATGAGGAATTGGCGGAGGCGTTTGATTTAGTTGAGAAAGGTTTGGATGGGGTTATAGCGGTTCAATCAATTGTTAATCAAAATAAGGTAGCAATTTCTGATATAAATATTCGTCATGAGTCATTTAAGCTTTATTTTCAAGGGGTCAAGGAAGAGATAGGTAACGCTGATTTGGTGGCGATATCTACGCAAGTAGCGATTAATCAAGGGATATTGCAAGCGTCATTTCAAGCATTTTCTAGAATTAATTCGTTAAAATTATCAGATTTTTTACGATAAAATAATAAAATTGTGCTACCATGTTGCTGTTAGCGCGGATATGTGTATGGAGGATATATGTTGAATCAGTCAATTTCTACAGGAAAACAGATGGTTGGGATAGAGTTTCCTGAAACAATACAGTCACGTTTTGGTGAGATTTCCGTAGATCCTTCTAGGGGTATAAGCTTTCCACGCGGCATACTCGGTATGCCTGACAAACTAAATTTTGTGCTGACAAATTTTAATAGCGAAAAAATGGGGCAGTTTAAGTTGTTGCAATCACTTGATGATTTTCAACTTTCGTTCATTACATTGCCGGTTGATATTAATAAATCAGTTATCGCGATAGAAGATGTTCATAAAGCCGCTGATGAGTTGCAGATAGAGCATGAGGATGTGGTCGTATTGCTTATTGTCTCAGTGCATCGTAGTCCAAGTAATGTGCGTATTTCAGTAAACGCGCGCGCTCCATTAATATTAGACTCTAGTCAAAAAACCGGTGTGCAGTATGTATTCCATGACGATAAGTATAAAGTCCAGCACATGCTTTAGATTTTTGGGTGATCAGGGCTAGTATATATCGGCATAATTAAAAAAGTGTGATGCTAGAATCTGCATAATTGCTTTATAAAACAATGCGATATACTGTATTTTTAAAAAAGGATTATAAAAGTGTCTAAAAACGCTGTGTAAAATGCGGTTTGAGCAGCATAAAAAGCAATGGCAAATTGCGTGGTCGTAAACGGTATCGTTGCAACTTGTGCTTACATCAATGGGTTGATAAGCGCGGCAAAAAAACCGACTATAAGCGTTACTATTTAGACTGGCTGCACAAACGCCGAACACTAGCAGAAATTGCTAGCATTCTTGATATTTCCATCCCCAAGCTCACCCAAGGAATTTGATGCTCTTGAGTGGGCAGAAGGATTAATTTTTCCTGCCTCAAAAGAAGCGATTAACCTGCTCATGGATGCGTCTTTCTTCGGCAGAGAATATGGCTATTTCTGTGCGCATGATGGCAGCAGAATCATTTATTACCAAGAGATCAAAACCGAATCAGTGAAGCATTTGCGTGAAGCTTTGCATGAGCTTGTGCAGGCAGGATATTGCTTCAAATCAGTGACCATTGATGGGCGCAAAGGGTTTTATGAAAACATCAGAAAAACACTTGGTGGAGTACCAATTCAAATGTGTATTTTCCATCAAAAAGCGATTGTAAGGCGATATACTGGAAATAATCCAAAGCTCCGTCCTGCAAAGGATTTGAAGGAGTTGATGGAAAAATTATGCAATACCGAACCAGAAGATTTTGTGGCTCAATTTTACGCTCTGGCAGAGCAGCACAAAGGATTCCTGAATGCCAAAAAGGGTGGAAGATTTACGCACGGAAGGACGCGTTCTGCATATAATTCCGTGCAAGAAAATCTGCACAGGCTATTTACATACAAGGAATTTCCAGAACAGAATATTCCGCCAACAACCAACCATCTAGAAGGCTTCTTCTCTCACCTCAAGGAAAGAATAAATATCCACCGTGGGTTGAAACTCCATAGAAAGAAAAAAGCTATAAAAGCTTTCCTCAATTCTTTCTAAAAAGCATCACACTTTTTTAATTATGCCTATATATCTAGCTGTCCTTGTTTGCTATGGGGAAAATATTTGGCTGACTAATAGTATCGGCTACTGTGTATTTGCCAAGAGTGTCGGTAAAAGCGTCAAGAGATTCATGCATTATTTTTTTTAGACCACAGACATTAGAAATAAAGCAGTTATTGTTAGCATCATCGAAACACTCAACCAACGTTAGATTAGGCTCAAGATTAACAACAAGCTCTTTAAGATTTATATTTTCTGGCTTTTTAAGAAGGCAAATGCCACCGCCTTTTCCCTTGCTACTTTTTATGTACCCCAGTTGAGAAAGCCGATGTACTACCTTTACCAGATGGTTCTGTGATATATTGTAGTATTTAGCTACTTCCTTTACTGTGCAGAGCCTATCTCCATGTATAGCTAGATACATAAGAGCTCTTAGAGAATAGTCTGTAAAACGTGTGATTTGCATTTTAATTTTCTAATATTTTTAATGAGTATTGTTGACTTTTTAATACATCTTATATATCTATTTATAAATATGTATATTTTATATATATTTTATTTTTAGGGGTTTGACGTTTTATGGATAAAACAATGGAAGGTGTAACTGAAAATTCTATAAAGAAGCTGGTTTATGATTTTTATAGGAAGGTTCGTGCTGACGTGGAATTGGCACCGGTGTTTGATAATGTAATAGGCGTTACAGATGAGGAGTGGGAAGAGCATCTGGATAAGATGGTAGATTTTTGGTCATCAGTGATGCTTACTACCGGTAAATATCATGGAAATCCCCTACAAAAACATAGAGATATACCTTCGTTTGATATTAAGCTTTTTGATCGCTGGCTTGAATTGTTTGTTGAGACAGTAAAGGAAATACATTCTGGACCAGCTGAGGATGAATATATAGAAAAAAGCAGAAGAATAGCTGAAAGCCTTAAGCTCGGTATATATTATCGTCCAGACTTTCCTGTTGTGTAGAGCTCATAGTTGGAGGGATTTATGAAGGAATTGCCAGAAGGAGTGGTCGCCTATAAGCGTACCCCTTTATTTACAGAGAAAATTGTACCAGCGGCTCTTCTTGCTAACCATAATACTAAAGCTGGTGTATGGGGGTTGATTCATATTGAAAGTGGTAAGCTTGAATATACTATAGAGGATAAAGAGACCAATATTCTGACAAAAGATAATTATGGCGTTGTTGAGCCTGAGGTTATTCATCATGTGAGACCTTTGGGAGAAGTTTCTTTTTTCGTTGAATTTTATAAATAAATTGTAAAGTTAAATTGTATTTGAACAAATGTATTATTTTACTATTGACTTTTAGTTAGGAATCCTTACTATATAAAAACCATACTTTATTTGTATAGTATGGGATGCGTAATGATTATATCAATTATTCTTATAAGGAGTGTTTTTATGGCTTATATCGGACTTACCAACCCTGAGCAGACATCAGGAAAACAAAAAGAGCTTTTTGATCAAATTAAAGGAGCGTTTGGTGTGGTTCCTAATATGTTTAAGGCGATTGGTAATTCACCAGCGGCTCTACAAAGCATGTTTGGTTCGTTTGGTGCTCTTGGTGGTGGTAAAATAGGCGCGCAACTAGGAGAGCAAATCGCTGTTTTGGTAGCTGATATTAATCGCTGTGAATATTGTCTTGCCGCGCATACCGTTCTAGGTCAGAAAGCTGGTCTTTCCGCTGATGATATGGCATCCGCTCAAAATGGAAAGTCTTCTGACGCAAGAACACAAGCCGCTCTTGACTTCGCGGCAAAGTTAGTAAAAAATCGCGCGCAGATAAGCAGTGAAGACGTTAAGAAAGTTCGTGATGCTGGGTTCAGCGATGAGGAAATAGCTGAAATTTTAGCGCATGTCGCACTTAATATTTTTACTAACTATACGAACGTCGCGTTTGATGTTGAAGTTGATTTTCCAAAGGTCAACCTTAATAAGGTAGCAGCGTAACCAGCGCAATAAGAAATGCCACTGGCTTGAGCCAGTGGAAATTAAATATTCATACCATGACCGTATAGGACTATTGTCTTGTACGGTCTTTTTTGGTACATATGGTGTTTTAGTTTTATTATTTGAATGATAAAATTTGGTGCTCGCGGCCAGACTTGAACTGGCACGGGATTAACTCCCGAGGGATTTTAAGTCCCTTGCGTCTACCGATTCCGCCACGCGAGCAATAATATCTTCGGTAAAGCCGTAACAGGCTGTGATATATAGCCTTTAACATTTATCTTATCCAGTGTTTTTTACAGGTATTTGTATAGATGTTGTACATTATGGGCTTGTTAATGGTTTTATATTCTATAATCGAAGTATATGTATGAAATTTTGTTAATATATATTTGGCTGAAATTATATATTTTTTAATTATTCAACTATAAAGTATTTTTGTATATAAAATTGCAATTAATGAGCTTTTATGTCTGGGAATAAAATTAAAAATAAGGGATTTATAAAACTACTAGCCGTTGAGGATTGTGAGACATTCGCTGTTATGTTGAAGGAATGCTTGACCGGTATAGAGGGTATGCGTGTTGAGAAACATTTCGCCTCTGATATGAAGAAAGCGATGGAGAGGTTTAGAGAAAAGCTACCGGACGCTGTTTTGCTTGATATAGTTCTACCTGATGGTAATGGGCTAGATTTGATTCAAGAAATGTTAGAGATAAAGCCTGATACAAAAATCATAATAGTAACTGGTAGTGATTCACATGATAATATAAAAATAGCTAAAGAACGTGGTGCTGTTGGTTATATATTAAAGCCATATAATAGGCAGCAAATTATTGAGATACTCAGAAAAATCTATGAGCAAGATCAGCCTACATCTTCTGATAGGGTAAATAAAATAAATACCGCGAGATAAAAATGGAATCTGGTAGTGGGAAAAAAAAATCATACACGTATGATCACCAGACATATGTCGTCACTTGTTTACTGTTGTCCGCGATTATTACAGTAGCTATTTGTTATGTTTCCATGATTTCTAATGAACTAGAATGGCCGTTATGGTCGCTTGCCGCTGTGGAAATGATTTTAATATATCGTGTTTATGATGACCATGCTAAAAATATAAATACGTCTCCTGTAAATCAATCAAAAATACTTCATGACATAATAGATCAAGCGGTAGACGGTCTTATAACATTTAATAAATTAGGGATTATAACTTCTTCTAATCCGGCCGCGGATAATATATTTAGAAGAAGTAAGCAAGAAATGGAAACTATACCCATTAGTTCCCTTTTGCCTGATTTTTCCTGTGAGAAAATACTTGCTAATATTGGAATCTCTCAAGAATTAAAAGGGGTGCGGGAGGATGGGAGTAAGTTTATAGTAAGTCTTGGTATAAGCGATATAGAGCTTGATGGTGGAGAGCATTTATTTAGCGCTATAGTGCGTGATATTACTGATAAAAAATTATTGGAAGAAACTTTACAGCAAGATGAAGAGCGCTTTAAGCTGGCTATAGCGGGTTCAAATAACGGCATATGGGATTGGAATGTCGTAACTGGTGAAGTTTATTACTCAACTCAATTTAAGAAAATGCTTGGATACGAAGAAGATGATATGGGGAATGGCTTTAATGACTGGAAAGACAAGATACACCCGGAAGATCAGCAAAAATTTTCAATAATGTTGGGAGAAAATTTTTCCACTCGTAGTGGGGCGTTTGATATTGAATATCGTATGGAAATGAAATCAGGCGAGTATAATTGGTATAGGACAAAAGGACTGGCAATATGGGATGATGATGGAAGACCGCTTAGGATGGCGGGAAGCCTTAGCGATATATCAAGAAGGAAAAAAGCTGAGGATGAATTAATAGCGGCTAAAGAAAAAGCTGAAACAATGACTGTGGAATTGTTGGAAGCTAATAAAAAAGCTCAGGCCGCCCGCGCGGAAGCGGAACGCGCTACACAAATGAAATCAGAATTTCTGGCCAATATGAGTCATGAGATAAGAACTCCAATGAATGGGGTTATTGGTATGACCAGTCTTTTGCTAGAATCAGAGCTTAACGCAATTCAGCAGCAACGTGTTGAGGTTATTAGACAGTCCGGTGAGGCGCTTCTTGAGATTATAAATGATATACTTGATATTTCAAAGATAGAAGCTGGTAAGATGACGCTGGAACCGATCAGTTTTAATCTACAGCACAGTGTTGTAGAGATGATGGATCTGTTTACGACTCGTTGTTTTGAAAAAGGCATTGATTTAGTATTGCGTTATAGTCCTGATGTGCCGGAAATGGTTGTAGGTGATAGTGGAAGGTTACGTCAGATAATTATAAATTTGGTTGGTAACGCTATAAAGTTTACTGATTTTGGGTATGTTTTGCTTGATGTGCGTCCTGTGGAGACTCATGAGGATTATACGGTCGTTAGATTTGAGGTTTCTGACACTGGTATAGGTATACCAAAAAATATACAGGAAAAACTGTTTGAGAAATTTACCCAAGCTGACGCTTCTACTACTCGTAAATATGGAGGAACTGGTCTTGGGCTCGCTATATGTCGCCGTCTTGTGGAAATGATGAGTGGTGATATACAGGTAGAAAGTACGAAAGGTAAAGGCTCAACATTTAGCTTCTCTATTCCTTTACCTTTATCTCAATCTAAAACTCAAAGCGGGTCTAGGCAGTTAAAGTATAATATAGATAGTGTTAGGGCTCTTGTAGTAAGCGTGTCATGTATAAACGCTCAAATTACCAGTGAGTATTTGAAATATTATGGGATGCGCTGTGATATAGCGATGTCACGGGAGGAGTCTCTAACTATGTTAGAGCAGGCGAAAAAATATGATGATCCGTATGAGATAACTATCATAGATCATCAGATGCCGAATATGGATGGAAGAACGCTCGCTAAAAATATAAAATCCAACAATTATATAAAAGATACAATCCTTATTATGATAACATCACATGGTGTTCGTGGTGAAACGAAAGAAATAGAAGAATATGGCTTCTCCGCTTATTTGGTAAGGCATTTCCATAGTAAAATTATTGCTGACACAATCGCTATGTTGATGCTTGCTAAACAGGAAAATAAATCCTTACCTTTGATAACACGTTATACGGTTGGTGAATCTTTAGAAAATCGTCGAATAAATGATGATGGCGGTATAATAGCTAATTCTAGGGTTTTGGTCGCGGAAGATAATCTGGTAAATCAGATGATGATAATGCAGATGCTTAAGTTATTGGGATGTATCGCGGAAATCGCCAATAATGGGGTTGAGGCCGTAGAAATGTTAAAACATAAAGATTACGACTTAATCCTTATGGATTGTATGATGCCAGAAATGAGTGGATATGAGGCTACCAGAGCTATACGCGCTATTGATGGTAAGAAAGGAGAAATTCCTATAATAGCCTTAACCGCTAACGCTTTACAAGGTGCTCGCCAGAAATGTCTTGAGTGTGGAATGAGTGATTATCTAAGCAAGCCTGTGAAGAAGATAGAGTTGCAGTCAATATTGAATAGATGGTTAAAAAATATTGCTACTATATCAAAAGATAACTTAGATAATAATAATGAAGATGAAAAGATAGTTGATGTTAACTCTATTATGGACTTGTCGGCATTTAAGTCATTTAAGGATTTAATGGGAGATAATACTAATTTTGTACTGATAAAATATTGTGAGACATCTAACAATTATATATCATCAGTAAAAGATTTTTTTAGTAATAGTGATTATAGGTCAATGTCAAATGCAGCGCATACGCTGAAATCATCAAGCGCGCAGATTGGGGCTTATAAGGTCTCTAGTATCGCTGAGCAGATAGAAAAATCTGTGGATGATGATGGTATAGATGATGACTGGCTTACGAATAAAATAGAACAGCTAGAATTTGAATATGGCTTGGTAGAAGACTTTATCAATAAAGAGGCTAACTTAAAAAAATCGGCTTAGATATGAATATTGTAAAAAAAGAAATTTCTGATTGTTGTGTGTTAATAGTGGAGGATGATTTTTTAGGTAGGGCTGTACTTAAAGAAATATTCAAAAAACAAGGATTTACTAATATTCATGAAGCTGAGGATGGAAAAGAAGGGCTAGAAAAAGCAAATGAGTTACTTCCTGATATAATAATAATGGATGTTGTAATGCCGGAGATGGATGGTGTTGAGTGCTGCAAGCGAATAAGAAATAGTGATGACCGTAGAATTAGTAATGTCCCTATTGTATTTCAAACAGCGTTAGATGGTATTGCTGATCGGGCAAGATTTTTTGAGGCGGGAGCAACTGATTACCTAACAAAACCAGTAGATCCTCATGAGATTACCGCGCGTGTTGTAGTGCATCTGGAGCGGAGTTTAATGACAAGACGTTTGTTAGAGTTTAATGAACGGATTAGTAAAGAAATAAATATGGCTAAGGAGACACATAAAATTCTTATTCCAGATGAGAATAATATAAAAGAAATAGAAGAGAATTATAATATGCGAATTTGTAGCTATTATAGGCCATGCTCGGAATTGGGAGGTGATTTTTGGGGTGTAAAGAGTATGTCAAGTGATAAGCTGGCGTTTTATAATGTGGATTTCTCAGGACATGGTGTAAATGCCGCTCTTAATGTTTTTAGGCTGCATGCTATCATGCAGTCAGCTATTGATACCGCGTATATTCCAAGCGCTTATTTGACTCATATCAACGCTATACTTTCTCCATTGTTACCATCTGGGCAATTCGCAACCATGTTTTACGGGATAATTGATAAGAAAAATAACAAATTATCATATGCTTCAGCAGCTTCTCCTTCCGCTATATTGTTTAATAAAAACAAAGGTTCGTATGAGTTGCTTGAAAGTACGGGAACGTTGCTTGGAGCGATTGATAGAACATCTTGGCAAATGAAAGAAGTAGATTTTGATTCTGGAGATTGCTTAATGCTTTATAGTGACTCACTCGTAGAGACAGGTGATAAGGATGGTAATTTTATAGAGGTTGAGTATTGGGCTGATTTATTTTGTAAATATATCAAACAAGGAGAGGGAAGAAAAGCTTTCTCTGGTATACTTGATGATTTTAAGGAAAAATGTTTTGATAACATTACTGATGATTTAACGCTTACTACATATGGGTGTTTGTAGAGATACTGGTGACAAAGGAATAGTTATTTATTATTGCTGTTTTTTTCCTGTAATAAAAGCAGTGCATGGTAATAGTATGATAAATATGGCGGCGGAGGTGGCTACTATTGAGGGAGCCGATGGGGTATCAAACTGTATTGAGAAGCTCATTCCCCCAACGACAGATATAACTCCAAGCAACGCGGAGATTATAGCCATAGATTCAGGAGATCTTGCCATATGACGGGCACTTGCGGCTGGGATAATCAACATTGACGTAATAAGTAATATACCAACCACACGTATTGAGATAGCGACTACAATCGTCATTATAAACATTAGTAAAATATTTACTGTAAAGGTACGGATATTCTCAGCTTTCGCTAGATCCTCATTAATAGTCATCAACACCATAGATGACCAATTCATCAGTAAAATAGCCATCACTACTATTCCACCGCCATATATCAGCCATATTTCCTGTGAGGTGACTGTTAGAATGTCGCCAAATAGGTAGGAATGAAGATTTATTTTATGTCCAATTATGCTAATGGTCACCATGCCGATAGAAAGCGCTGAGTGCGCGAGTATCCCAAGTAATGTGTCGGTCGCCATTATTTTTTTCTGTTGAAGAAATAGTAGTAGAAGCGCGAATATAGAACATATTATTATAGTTCCAATATTAGCATTTATACCGGTGGCCAAGCCGAGCGCTACACCAAGTAAAGCGCTGTGCGCTAGTGAATCGCCAAAATAAGCCATCCG
The DNA here is from genome assembly GCA_041396965.1 of Rickettsiales bacterium. Taxonomy (NCBI): domain Bacteria; kingdom Pseudomonadati; phylum Pseudomonadota; class Alphaproteobacteria; order Rickettsiales; species Rickettsiales bacterium. Next base: position 1,598,268 of record JAWKXN010000001.1, on the reverse strand, counting down.
CCGCCAGACAACGAAACAGCCGATAACTCCAGCTATTATAGCTATGCCAACACCAGCTATTATCGCGCGCATTATGAACGGCTCAAGCATTGTATTCCTCGCGGTGATTATGGTTGTGGCTATGTTGGTAAACTGCCATCATATTCGCCATGTCATTGCCAAATAATGAAATAAACTCAGGGTCTTTTGTAACTATGTGAGGCGCGCCAGAACAGCATATATGATGAAATAGGCAAACTACTTGTTTGGTTGATGCCATGACCATATGTAGATCATGCGATACCATTAAAATACTTATAGGATTTTCCTTATAGATTTTCTCTAGCAGCTTATAGAAAGCAATTTGTCCAGAAATATCAAGATTTTGTGCTGGCTCATCAAGTATGAGTAATTCAGGATTGCCAAGTAAACCACGCGCTAATAAAACACGTTGTAGCTCTCCACCTGACAATACAGATAGTTGTTTTTTTAATAAATGCTCAGTAGAAGTATCTTGTACTGTTCTTTCAAATATCTCTGAACTGTATTTTTTATGTAATTTCAGAAAATTATGGACAGTAATCGGGATAGTGCTATCTGGAATAATACGTTGTGGTACATAGCCTAACTTTAAGCCTTTCTTTCTGATGATTGTTCCAGTATCTGGTTTGTAAAAATCCATAAGACATTTGAGTAACATGGATTTTCCAGCCCCATTTGGACCAATAATAGTTATGAAATCTTGTGCGTTAACTGATAGAGATACGTTTTTTAGAATATGCTTTTCCTGCCTTATAACGCTTATATTTCTCGCTTGGATTAATTTGGTCATATTTTTATTTCTGTTTATTACATTCTTTGCATTTTCCAGAAATTTCCAGAGTTATTTGTTTAGGGGAGAATTGTTTTTTGTTGGTCGTGTCGGTGATAACTCCGGTTAGGCGATTATCGCAGCATTCCATAACATCTTGGCATTTATCACAGATGAGAAAATAACATTCATGTGACTCAAGAGGGTGTGAACAGCCAATATAGGCGTTTAGGCTGTTTAATTTATGGATGAGACCATTCTCAATAAGAAAGTCAAGGGCGCGATATACGGTGGGAGGTTTCGCCGAACTGTCATTAGTTTTTAGCCTATCAAGTATATCATACGCTTTGGCTGGTCTATGGCTTGTCCAGATAATTTCCAAAGTTTTTTGTCGCAACTCGGTAAAACGAAGTCCGCCTTCGTCGCAAAGCTGTTTTGCTTTTTGTATCGCTTCGTTTACGCATATTCTATGGTTATCGCAATTATACATTTTTATTAATTTGATGGATTAAAATTTCTCGTGACTATACTATCTAGTTATGTCACATAGTGTTATGTTATAACATAATATTAATTACGCAAGAGATAAATATAAAAGTGACGTGATGATGAGAAGATCTATATATATACTATTTTTTTATTTAATATCAAATTGTTATTTGCTAGGTGCGGTGGCAGGCGAGCAATGTGATGGTGGGGACATTGTTGTGACCATCAAGCCTCTGCATTCATTAGTATCCGCTGTAGTGGGTGATAAAGCTAAGGTGAGGCTTTTGTTAGATGAGAGTAATTCCCCACATGATTTTCAGCTCAAACCATCACAGATGAAACTCATAAGAGGGGCGGATGTTATTTTTTATGTTGATAAGAATTTTGAGACATTCATGACCGATATATCGCGGGCTATACCAATAAAAGTGAAAAGATTTTCTGTTAGTGATGACTCAGGGCTAAAATTGCTACCGGTGCGTAAGGGTGGATTATGGGACTGGCATTTATACGAACATAATCATGAGGAAACTCATAAACAATATGATACACATGTTTGGCTTTCACCGGAGAATGGGCGGCTTATAGTCAACTATGTGGCTAGGGAGTTAGGTAAGCTATATCCCAAGAATAGAGCGGTTTATGAGGAAAACTCCAAGAGATATATCAAAAAAATAAACAATATTGACCAGAAAATTAAAGAAGAGGTTTCGAGTTTTAATGATAAGGCTTTTATTGTGTCGCATGACGCTTATCAATATTTTGAGAAATTCTATGGTTTGAATGGGGTAGGGGCGATTACGTTTGAGCCGCATGAATTATCGTCACCAAAGCGTATTAAAGAAATTCGTGATAAAATTCGTAAAGCAAATACAAAATGTATTTTGCGTGAGCCACAATTTTCTGACCGTTTGATCGGGACAGTGGTTGAGGGGATGGATATAAAAGTAGTTGAGATTGACCCAATTGGGGCGGACATGGCGGTAGGTGAGGATATGTATCTTAAGCTATTAGAGAATATAGCTAACCGCTTGAGAGAGTGTTTGGTAAAAGGTGACTAAGCCTTGTGAGTTATAGCTTAATGTTATAATCTATGATGACAATAAAAATAATTGTTATCTAAGGTTAACTAATGTCTAGTGGAGAGAGTAAAGCAGTAATTTTATCTGGTGATGAGCTACTTAAATTATTGAAAAATGGAAAAGATAAGTGGAATGATTGGGTAGCAAAGAATAGGGCAGTTCATATAGATTTTAGAGGTATTGATTTTGTTGCCAATAATATATCCCTCGATGGGATGAACTTCCCAGAAGGTGAAATAAATTTTAGAGGTATTAAATTTACTGAAGCTACAGCTATCTTCAGCGGATCTAAATTTTTGGGTAGAGTAATATTTAATGAAGCCGAGTTTAGCGGACATGCAGGTTTTTGTGGAGTACAGTTTTATAGTGATGTACATTTTTGCAATGCTAAATTTCATAACAATACAACGTTTTGTGAAACTAGCTTTCACGCAAATGTAAATTTTTCTGAAGCGGAGTTTTGTGGATATATTAGATTTGAATATTCAAAGTTTGGTAGGAAAGCTGATTTTTTTAAGACAAAGTTTATTGATGCATATTTTTGCGACACCCAATTTTATGATGGTGAAGTGAGTTTTTTGGAGGCACAATTCAAAGGTTATTCAAATTTTCAAGGTGTACGATTTAGTGGTAATAAAGTAGCATTTCATAATACACGGTTTGAAAAGGTAGATTTTACCAATACTAGATTCAAAGGTTCTGCACAATTTCAATGTGCGCAATTTGAAGATAACGCAATTTTTTTCAAGGCAGAGTTTCCTGATGTAGATTTTTATAACACTAAATTCGGTGATGGTAAAGTGGTCTTTGATGAAGCGCAGTTCAATGGCTTTATAAATTTTAATAACGCAAGATTTGCCAATAGTGATGTAAGTTTTTATTCTAGTAAATTTTCTGACGACGCTGTATTTACTAATCTTATCGGTGTGGATAAAGTTAAAAAATTTAGTTTCAAATACGCCGCTTTTAATTCTGTCTTTGATATTTCTTCTGAGGAAAAATTTGGTTGTATAGTTGACCTTACTGGTACCAAGACAACTAATCATGTTGATTTAAGCGGTCTTAGATGCGAGTTACAGCTAGAAGATGGTAAGCCGCTCGGCTGGTTGGGCAGGTTCTTTCCTAACGGCTATTGGACTAGAAGGAAAATTGCTGTAGATAAAGAAGATGTTGCCCGTGCCAGACGATTAAAAGAGCTAGCTGGAGCAAATAAAGATCATGACAAGGCTCTTGATTTTCACGCTATGGAAATGCGCGCGGCGTGCAAACATCGCTGTTTCTTTTGGTTCAACCTAGAATTCTGGTATGATTTGTTGAGTAATTATGGACGCAGCATAGCAAAGCCTTTTTGGTGGATAATTTTTGTTTGGTTGGCTTTTAGTTTAGTATATTTTTGTTTGTCTGGGATGACATGGGATTTATGGTATTACTATCTAGGTGTAGCAATGGTGTTTTCTGCCTCACAGATGCTTCCATTTGTTCCTATAGGTCGTAATGTAATGAATGAGGCTAGTGAAGTTCTATTTTCAGAATATGATTTAGGGGGATTACTTTCGCTTTTCACTTTTTTCCAGAGTATACTTGCGTTTGTTCTGTTATTTTTATTCGGTTTGGGGCTAAGAAATAGATTTAAGTTATAGTGCTGGGATGTAATTGTTTGCAAACCTTCGCAACTACTCCGAAGGTTTGGACAATTAAAGAGCTTTCACACGTCAGAAAAATACATAAATATTTTATGTAGTTTGCTCTAAAAATACTTTGACAGAATTTCCAAAGATTCGGAGAAAAATACAGAAAAAATACTAGAATTATCGGAAATTTATTAACTTTATAAAAAATATTTTCTTGCTATACAGTATTGATTTTCCAGTATTTTTATGAGCAAAAATATGGCGCACCAAGAAGAGGATTCTTCAAATGCGCACGATGACCTTTTTGATACCCTAGAAGATTGGAATAAACAACTTTCTTACATTAATTATGACCTTGAGGAGCCAAGCCTATGATTGGTTCTTCAATTCATACTGATGTTTCGCTTAATGCCGATTTTAATGCGGGTGCTGCCCTTCCCAAAAAGAAGACAAGAAAGAAGCGTACTCCTCCGCTTTCTATCCGTCTGACTGATAAAGAACGTGTGTGGTTGGAAAATATGGCGGCGGGGCAAGCTCTCAGTGCCTATATCAAGGCTGTGATATTCAGCGGCAAGAAAACACCGCGCCGCCGCTCACCTATTGAGGATAGTAGAAAACTGGCTATGGCACTTGGGATGCTTGGTAAGATGAATATGCTTACCAAGCTCACAGATTTTCTGGATGCGTTGGAACAAGGCAGTGCCGATGTGCCAGCCGATGTGCAGCAGGAAATTATGCACGCTTGCTCTGATATTCGGCTTATCCGTTATCACCTGATTACCGCTCTTGGGATAAAGGCTGAGGAATAGAACATGATCTTGGTTGGCAATCAGCGTGGTAATGCTAAAGATTTAGCCTTACATCTTATGAAGCAGGAAAATGAGCGTGTTGAAGTGCATGAGATACGAGGTTTCTGCTCGGACACGCTCATGGGGGCGTTCAATGAAAGCTACGCCATGAGCCGTGCCACCAAGTGCAAACAGCATTTATTTTCTCTTTCGCTCAATCCACCGAAAGAAACAGAAGTCAGTAATAAAGACTTTGAAAGTGCTATTGGACAGGTTGAAGAAAAACTTGGTTTGATCGGACAACCACGCGCTATCGTCTTTCATGAGAAAGAAGGTCGCCGTCATTGCCATGCAGTGTGGTCGCGTATTGATAGCGAGGAAATGCGGGCGGTGCAACTTTCCTACAGCAAGAACAAGCTGAAGGAATTATCACGCGAGCTTTATATAGAGCATGGTTGGAAAATGCCGCGTGGACTGGTCAATTCTGAGGAGCGCGACCCACGCAATTTCACGCTTGCCGAATGGCAACAAGCAAAACGGATCGGCAAAGATGCGCGTGATGTAAAAACGCAGTTTCAGGATGCGTGGGCAATTTCGGATAGCAAAGCAGCCTTTACCCATGCTTTACAGGAAAGAGGCTATAAGCTAGCGCGTGGGGATAGGCGTGGCTTTGTTGCTATTGACCATAACGGTGAAGTCTATTCCCTATCTAAATGGTGTGACATTAAGCCTAAACAGATTAAAGAACGTTTGGGTGATGCTAAAGCATTACCATCTGTAGCGGTTAGTAAAGCTGAATTTGCACAGGAAATGTTGCAAAAAATGCAGAATTTCCAGCAGAAGGTGGAACGTGAAAGTCAAGAAAAAGCCCGTAAAACCGAAGAGCAACACAAAACACTGGAAACACAACAGCAAGCTAAGGCTGAGGCATTGGCGCAGACTATACAGCAACGCCAACAACGAGAAGAAACTGAACGGCAAGCGCGTATCCGTCATGGTTTGTGGGGGCTGGTTGATTATATAATAGGTAAACGCAAAAAGACGTTGGAACAAAACGAACAAGAACGCCAACAAGCCGCAACGCGTGACAGGCAACAAAAAGATGATTTGCTCGCCAAGCAACAGGCTGACCGTGAGCGTTTCATAGAAAATCGTAAGCAGGTGCAACAGCGGTTAGAGCAGGAAAAGCAAGAACTACAAGGTGATACTAAGCGCTTTGAAGAGATAAGAGCGCAATCTGAAGAAGAACGTCGCAAACAGGAATTTATGGAACAACGGAAAGCTACCACGCGTGACAATGCTCGTGCGCCGAGTATGGAACGGTGATGTATTATAGCCTTTTTCTTATTCCAGCATAGCGTCAATATCCTGTCCGTAGATAATGACTATATAAATAGTGGTTGTTGTAAATTATTTTTCATAATATAGTTTAACCGTCTTAATAATTTCACTTGATATGGTTAATTGCTATGAATCTAAAACGTATTTTTGATAGCAAGCTAATAATTGTTGCTATGGCTTTAATCATTGCTGGAATGCTATTTCTTTTTGTTTTTCCTAGTCTACTTTCTGATGATTACACTAATATACGTCAGGGATTTAGGGAGCTTGGTGTTCCTCTTGTTATAACGGGAGTAATTTCAATTATGCTGGATTCTGTCGCTCTGACTTCCATGAAAGCTGAGCTGATAAAAATATTGAATAATAGCCTACAAGGTCAGCAACTTTTTGATTATGGTCTATCAAATATAGTCCAAAGACTAACCTATGATGATATATATAAGGCTGTTACAAATGGGAAGAATTTTGACCTTGTGCAAACATGGTCACCTAATATACAGCCTTTGCTTTTTTTTCATGCTAAAACTATTTTTAGAAACGGTGGTAAAATTAGAATATTCCTTCTTAATCCTGATACAGAATATGCAAGACAAAGAAGTGCTGACTTGAAACTAGATGCAGATAAAGTGCCAAATAGCATTCGCGGGAATATAGATTACATAAAAAATTTCTATAAAAGTATGGAAGAGGAACTAATAGCTGAAAAGCCAAATTTATCGGAAGTAGAAATTAAAAAAGAGATGAAAAGGATAGAATTAAGACTTTATAGTTCCCTGCCTACCTGCTCTATCTATAAGGTAGACAACAAAGCATGGATGGGATTCTATTGGCTAGGAAAAACGACGGATGAATCTATAAATCTGATAGTTTCTAATGACCGTAAAAACAATATTATTTTAGAAGCTGTTGAAAATCAAATAGGCGAACTTGTTAAAAGATACAAACCTGTTGATATAAACACAATATAGGCAATATGCGTGTTGCAAAACTATGGCTCATGCTCGTTAGATACTGTGTATCCATCATTTTTCTTTTTTTGACACTCGCGTAACGCCTTATCTTTTTCTTCCAATTTTTCCTGCATCTCTTTGCCATAATTTGCTATAGTCAAAACAGCCAAGCCAAATATACTAATCAATCCTAATTTGGCTAATTCTTTCCCTGCTTCTTTAATCATTTATTATTGGTTTCTCTAATTATTTTTCAAAACAAAGCAAGTGTAACACATGCTGTTTACAAAATACAAATTTGCTTATCTTTGAGCATTTGTTTCTTTTTATTATTTTTAATCTTCCACAGGATTTCTCTCATGTGCAACGATAAATGATATTGTCACCAGCAATGATGGTTTCGTTGTAATCTAAGGATAAATCCCGTGCCATTGCGTCATAATCAATGTAAAAGCTAATATTTGCGGGGATTTCACCATATATCCCATCGTCAACAAATTGCACTGCAAGGTCGCGCATGCTATCCACATGATAAATATCTACGTCAAAATCGTCTGGGCTGTTGCTTTCAAAATCAAAGCTATAGCCACATTCGCCTACTGCAATAATCACAGCTTGTTTTTCGTGTTCCTCCCATTCTCCTATTGCTTCTATAAAATGGTGAATATTGCCTTGATGAATACTCAAAGCCTTAAAAAGATCTGCGTCTATGGTTTCTCCGTCAATAAATTGGATTTCAAATTCTTCCACCTGACCGCCAAAGTCATTTTTGCAAGCTGCATAGCGTGCGTTATACTCCTGCATGTCTTCAAAATAAAAACCTGTTGCACTAATATCGTAAGGCTGGGCGTAAAACTGTGTCATTGCTGTATCTCCTTTGAGTTGGGTTGTAACGCAAACTATAATTGGCTCGCTTGTAACCCTGCCTCGTGGTGAACAGCGGGTGTGCAAACGGAAGAGAAAAATCGACAAGATTGGTGCGGGCGCAAGGAACTGAGCCACGGTCTTGTCTATTTTTATCGGAGTACGCTGAGGGCGGTGCCCTAAGTCTTATTAATGGTTAAAGCTAGTTGTTGAGGGATCTTACATGTATCTAAAATACCAGTAATCTGTTTATTTAATTGAACTATACTAAAAAAGCTGACTTATTGCTTGTGGTATATTTCTTATTCTTCTATTTTCAAATACACGGCACTCAGGATGAAAGAGGCTCCATCGAAATAAGCGCAGTTGATAATGTTAGAACGCCAAAAGCATATTGACAAAATTATAGAAAAGCTCTCTATGCTTAAAACGCAGGTAGAGCTGAGCAATTCGCTTAATCTTACCGATACAAACGTTGTTTCAGAAAATTTTTACCGAGACTTTTTAAACCTTTTGTATGGGTATAATCTTCAAAATATTAATGCGATTGTTCCAAACGCAACTGCTATAGACTTAGGTGATGAAGAACGCAGCATTACCATTCAAGTAACATCGACGGCTGATCTATCGAAGATAAAGAAGACAGTTGAATCTTTTGTTGGTAAGGAATTAAACAAAAAATATGATCGCCTTGTCGTTCTCATCATTACTTCAAAAAAACAGTACAAAACAGCATCGGTTGACTATGGTGACTACCAACTTAGCACCAGTGAAGATGTTTGGGATATAAGCAAGATTCTTAGTGACATTAATGGCCTCTCTTTAGAGCGAGTAAAAGAGATTTGTGAATTCCTTGAGCAGCAAATACTTTACAGTCCTGACCAAACATTAGCCAAAGAAATACATACCTTCATTTCGTTGATTTCAGTGCTAAGCGATGAAAGCCATCCATCAGCAGGTAATGGATTCATTGATGCGCCTGACCCAGATGGAAAAATCAACGAACGGTTTGCAGCACATGCCGATTTCCTTACGAATGAATATCAAGACCTTTATGCCGAATACGGTCAGGTGCTTAGTGATGTGCTTGAGCAAGCTGATATTGGGCATACGAGAATTAGACGTCTTGGGCTACACCTAAAAACATCTAGTGATGATGTTCTGAACCAGAACAATGGTGATGCAACAGAGGCTTTGAAGGCTTTAGTTGCTTCTTACAAAGGTCTCCTATCGGAAAATGGAACTGAATATGACGAAAATGCAATTAGATTTTTTCTCGTTGATCAACTGATTAGATGTAACGTGTTTCCTAATAAGGAGGCAGTGAATGTCTAACCTTTTTTTGAAAGATGAAAGCCTCCTGACCTCACCCCCAATTTTGGGCTATAAAATTCTTGAGTATATGGAATCTGCAAAACTGCGACGTATAAGTATCTTTGATATTGCGGATCACTTCAAAACAGAGCATTGGTTTAGCACCAAGAATCTTTATTTTGCTATGATGTTTCTTTTCAGTTTAGAAATCATAGATTTTCAACATTCATACATTACCCGTATCGAGAAATCATGAAGATCAATCGCTTATATACAGTACCAGAAGCAATTGACCCCATTGATTTTAAGGAGGGGCTAAACCTTATTTTGGGCGAAAAAGATGAATCAAGCGACAAGCGTAATGGTGTAGGTAAATCTCTCTGCATAGAGTTTATAAATTTTGCCCTGCTTAAAAGAAAAGCAGATAGCCGCGTTGCTCGCATACCTAAAGAGGTTTTCCCCCCTGAAACATTTGTATGTCTTGACTTTGAGATAGCGGGGCTTACTTACACTATAAAAAGGTCTGTTGCAGAGTCCGAACAACCGATCCTCATTGAAAATAATAATCAGATCGAATTTACTAAATTAGAAGATGCAACTCAGTATTTGACAGAAAAGTTATTTGCTCATAGCGATACCCTTTATCCTTCGTTTCGAGTGATGCTAGGGCCGCTTATCAGAGATGAGCGTTCAGAGTTTAAATCTCTTGTGAAATGTTATGACACCGAGCGCAGAGTGCCAGATGATTATACTGCGCATCTTTATTTGCTTGGTATTGAAATAAGCCTCTACGAAGAGATAAAGAACCATATCAAAGAAATAGACGAGCTAACAAATGACATCAAAAGAATAAAAGAAAACGTCCATTTGCTAAGGCAAAAAGATATTGATGATGCTCGTTCTGATCTTAATGAACTTAATGATGAAGTGAGTTCCATAGAAGCAAGCATAGAAAAACTAGAGAATATCAAGGGATTTGATCTTATAAAAGATGAAATCATTGAACTGGAGTCTGAGATCGACTTGAGACGAAGAAAAAAAACAATTCTCAAGCAACAGCTATCAAAGCTGAAATCTGTATCACAAAAAGTAGAAATTGATCCTGATGAAATCTCTGAATTCTATGAGCAACTCAAAGAAGGATTGGGCACTTTAATTGCAAAAGATCTTACAGAAGTAATGAGCTTCAAACAGCGGATAGATGACTTCCAAAACAAACTGTTGCATAGCAGGAGAGATTCACTTTCTAAGGAAGTGGTAGAGATAAATAATGAATTATCTTCTTTGGATAAACGTTATGCAGAAAACCTAGCTGTATTAGACCAGCAAGGTGAGTTGAAGAACTTGAAACAGACCTATACAGCATTTAAAGAAAAATCAGATCAATTTTCTCAACTAAGGAGTTTTGTCGATAGATACGATTATCTGGAATCTGAAAAATTAAGAATTCGTAGTGAGAAAGAAGTTAGTCTGCTTAAGCTCCAGTCTCAAATTCAATCTCAAAAGAAGGTGATTGATGATTTTGAGAAAACAATTCTTGGAATTCACGAGTATATTCAGGGAAACAAGCAAGCCTCATTCCAAATCAAACACTCAATCAAAAAGCAAGTCGTTGAAATCACGATGAGGATAGATAGCGATGGCAGTCATAGTGTGGAACGTGAAAAGGTCTTCATATATGACATAGCGCTCTTGCTTAATCATTATACCAGGGAGAGACATCCAGGCTTCCTAATTCACGATAACATCTTTGATGTAGATCAAGATACGCTTGTGAAGAGTATTTTGTTTCTTGAAAATAAATCTGACTTTGGCAACTCTCAATACATTCTTACATTAAACTCTGATCGTCTAGAGTTTGAGGGTAATGCACGTCTTGAAGACCTAGATTCCTTTGTTAGAGCGCGCTTTACGAAAACAAGTCGTTTTCTTAAGAAGAAATATCAAGAAACCCTTTAAACCTCTATAGCAAATTACAATTAAGATTTCTGCATCCTAGAGTTTTGAGTACCAATTAGTTCTAGAGACGCTCCTCAAGTGCCTTCAACTGTTCCGCATGCTTGGCGGGGTTTTTGGATTTCAGTGTTTCAATGTTCTGCAACTTCCACTGTACGGCTGGCAGGTCTTTGAGCTTCTCATGTGGGAATAAGCTCCAATCTGGCTCTGCGTTTTTGAAGCTCAGTAAGAATTGCTTGTGTGTATCGGTGAAGCCATTATTGAGGTCAGCAATGAATCTTTCACGCGTGGCTTCAAAATCAACATAGGTGAATGGCACTTCCGTCATACCTGCAAATTGGGTCTCAAATGTCTGGCGTTGATCTAGCAGGTTCGGGCGGATCATTTCATGGATGGGGCGTGGGCTACTGAGCAAGCCCATGATAAAACCCTGTCGAATATAATCGGTAATGCCGCTTTCCTCATAGAGTCGTGATATATCAAATAAATCACGGGGATGCTGACGGTCTAGTGCGGCACAGAGTTTACCACCGAATAATTCGGCTTTTGAAAGCACTGACATGCTGATAAAACGACCAAACTCGTTCTCCACAGCATCGGCAACATCCATTTCCTGCGCTGGAAACAAGTGACCGCGCATGGTTGTGTTGACTTCAATCTTAATCTGAGCACTCGGAATTTGACAGGTAAGTTTGGCTTCCTGACCGTCACTTTGCGGAACAAGCCGCGCCCTGCAATTAAGAACCGTACTTTCCACACGCTCTTTAATTCGCTGCAAGGCTTCTGTGATATTGCGCATAGCGGTAGTACGGTCATCAAAGGGCAGATAGGTTAGGTCAATATCTACCGACAAACGCGGCATATCCCAAACGAACATATTAATCGCTGTGCCGCCTTTTAAGGCAAAGCAACCCTCTTTGGCAACATGCGGCATTACCTGTAATAAAAGATCGACCTGTGCGCGGTAATTCTCAGCAATCATAACTTATGCAGTTCCTCTGGTACAGTGATGGCAAATTCGGCATCATACACGCCTTTGGTGATGGTACGGCTACCTGTGCCTAAATCCAGCTTGTTACTATCCAGACGTTTATACCAGTCATGCCCTGCTTTCTTCGCCATATAGAGGAACACGCGTTTTACCTTGATGGAATTGCATTGCTCCAGCAATGATTGCAGTAGTTTCGGGCGCAATGTAGTCAGCCCCTCTATCACTTGATAGCACTCCACCAGATCGAGTTTATCTGGCGCAAGATGCAGGCACTCCATGATAGCACGTTCAGGGCTGGCTATACGGATGGTGAAGGTTTTTTCTTCATGTTCCATTATCCCTACTTCATTCGGCAATATAGAAGTAGAGATATGGTGTAATCTTACTCCCCAATCATAATTCCTAAACCATGTGGGTAATGTAGTGTTAGGGGAAGAAAACAGAAAAACAGGCTCACCTCCCACCCGCACATAATGTGCCATTCCCTTCATGGAAAGTGCAGTTAATGCCCCAACATGCACTGGCAGATGACTTTGTGATTGTAGCGCATATAGACCACCCTGCCAGTTTACAGTATCATTCGGGCGTATAAAGGCACCACGCCCTATGGACTGTAACCAACCGCTTTTGCGGTAATAGGCTTGTAAATCGGTTGATATGCCTGACGCAACAAGCCAAGCGGCAAGGCTAACCGTACCTTGCCGATGCAGTGCTAACAATTTCTTTATTTTTTGCTCTTTTTCTGTAGCCATACTACAGATATAAGGTAATATTTACAGAATAGCAAGCATTTCTTGACTTATTGCCTTTAGATGATGAGTGATAAACAACCATTTTATAACTCATATTTTGCGTATATTTGAGCAATAAATCCAATTTTTATTACTCACGAATGTTCGTGCTGTACTTAAGCTGGAAGGTATGCAACAGGAAACGCGCAGCGGGTTTCCTTTGCCGAGCAAACGCAGTGCAGTGAGACAAGATGCGGTGGTACTACCCACCGCACATCTTGCGTAAGCCTTAAAACTATAAAAACGGATAAAAACTATACAGTAGTACAACTATCCAATCACTTACTACAAACTACCCTACGCCAATACCGACACTAACCTATGTCACCATATTTGCAATCAAGGACAAAATGCTGACATAACTTTGACTCACAACCTATAAATGCGTTAGAATGTAGCGACATAATAAATTTGGTGATACATGCCTTATGAGGATACAGAACAACATGCTGACCGAGTAAAACGGCAGGAACAGAATGAGCATGATTTGCAGAATGAGATTGCAGATCGTGATGTTGGTCGTCAAAAGCGTTTCATGGTATCTGGTGAACGCATTACTCTCCAGCAAGAGAAAGAAAAACGCGAACAATTCCATACACTAACGGCTCTGGAACTGCTATTACTAGACCTTGAATATCTAGCACTTTACAACGAAACTACTACTCTTATTACCGATGTTATGAGTATCACGGAAGAAGAGCTAAAGCGGGAGCATAAACAGCTTAAAATATTGACGGAAAACCGTGATAATATACGGTGTAATGCCAATCGCCTTGCTGATGGCAGGTTGGTGTTCAGAAATAAGCTCGGTGATGTAATTGCCGAAAATGATGAGGTGATTACAGATCAGGTCGCATTGGATGGTATTGTCTGGAGAGATGATGCCCCGACATATGAAGAATATAAAGCCACCACCAGTGCCATTGATAAGACCAGTCAAAATATTGATGATTTAACACGTTACCAGATAGAAATATTGGGTGCAGCCAAATTGCGGCTGGAAGATGAAAATAGCCCGCCGTCTAAGGAAGAAGTACAAGAGATTAAACGTGATGTTTATGAACAAGCTCCAGAGGTTATTAAGAACAAATTAGATGCTTCTGACGTTGCTGCAAATCCACACCAAAATATGTCACATGAAATAACAGCGTTCAAAATGTAATTAAAATTCTCCGCATTGCTTCTCAATTACACCCAAGATAATTGCTTGCGGATGGTATCCTGAATTATCCTGCATAACAGAACGTATGAACGTGTTTTTTTTGGCTTTATCGGAGTAATACCAATTATCAATACATGATGCTTTTTTCTTATGAACATCAGTTTGACTAGCGATAAATGCTGTCATCCCAATAGATATACTCATATAAGAGTCCTGCTTATTTTTAGGCCATTTTAGAAATTCTGCGCTGGTAAATCCCTCCGCTTTTGATTCTTGTGGAAAAGCACAGAAAATCAACACTACTGCTATCGTAAGCAGAGCTATTTTTTGCTTCATAAACGAAGGTTTATGAAACTATAGGAGAAGTCATTGAATATGTAAAACCTAAATCCAAATACAAAGGTTTTCGGTATCAACTTTAGCAATAAAGGATTGAAATTATGAAAAAACAAAAGCCTTCCCTTATGAAAATGCAAGGAACAAATAATGAGCAAGAAGATCGGTTATGCCCGTGTTTCATCATCGCGGCAATCTACCGCACAACAGGTGAAAATATTACAGCAAGCAGGATGCAACCAGATTTTTACCGATGATGGTGTGAGTGCAGTTAACACGGAAAGAACAGGTTTGGAGCAGGCTCTTAATGCTCTTAAACCCCATGATACACTGGTCGTGTGGAAGCTGGATCGTTTGGCACGGTCATTAACCTACCTATGCGATGTGCTGGATACATTATCCGCGAAGAATATTTCCTTTGTCTCTATTTCTGATGGCATTGATACATCCACCAACAGCGGAAAAATGTTGGCGCAAATATTAGGGGTTGTTGGTGAATTTGAACGCAACATCAATATAGAGCGTACTATGCTTGGGCTGAATAAGGCACGTAATGCGGGCAAGCATTTAGGTCGTCCATTTAAGCTCAGTGAATGTCGTATTCGTTGCGCTCACCGCTTGATTACCCAGAAAGGCAGGCACATAGACGATGCTGCCAGATTATGCCGCGTATCACCCCTGACGCTACGGCGGGGGTTTAAAAGATTGGGATTGGAGTAATGAGTTAGGCAGGCATAAAAAGATTGCAATTATGACAAAGGGTTATTAGTAAGTCTGCATGTCACATTCTGCTTCTGATCACCGCATCACACGCATCCGCGTGCTAGTTCTTCATGGCTTGATGCATCGCCTATGCCTCGGTCACTCTGATACAAGGGAGCACAACACGCTTCAGCAGCTATTTGATAAGATTGATACTGTCTCCAGCATGGACTCAAGTCGCCCATTTCTTGAATATGAGCGGTTTAGGCGTTTTATACAGCAGGTTGTCACACCTAATAACATAGATTTAGATATTTATCAGGCGTTTCTTGAGCACGCATGCTATTTGCAACAAGGTCAGTTAGATGCGTATATGACCAATATCAATGTAGACACTAGCACTAAGCGTAACCCCATCTTGGCATTGGAGCAAATCAAAGCGTTGGAAGGTGTTTATTTTCATGAAGGTCACGCTGATAATCAGGCGCTAATCAGCCATGTTATTTTACACAAGGAATTCAGAAAACATCACCTCAATATTCTCTTTCAGGAGTGCGTATATTATAAAGGAAAAAGTGAGAATGTTCTTGATTATAAAAACAGGCTGGATCATGGAAAGCATGATGACGAACGCACCTATTTAGGGGCGTTAGAGTGCAAAGATGATGCACTATTCTTAGTTATGCGGGCAGAAAATAATGATCGTATCAGCCTGCTGCTTGCTCTGGATGAGGCAAACAAGCGTTTTAGCATTGTTCGATCACAGGATCTGGTGGAGCGTTTTTTTGCTAATATTGTTACACATCCTGATCATATTCAGGAAGAAACCGCAAATTTGACAAAACGACAAATAAACAATATATTAATGAATAACAGTAGGTTATTTAACTATGATGCCATAGATGATATCGCATCAGACATAACCAAAGCAATAATAAAGAGAAAGTTAAACCAGATTTCTAACGACTATGATAACGCGCTTCTGAATGCTGCCGAAGATGGGCATCCATTAGACATGATCAAAGCTCTGGTAAATGGGGCAGATATTAACGCACAAGATCACAATACGGGTATGACATCGTTGCATTATATTGCGCGTCATGCGAATCACTTATGTATGGAAGTGATGACGGCAGAAAAACATGATGTTTTAGTCCCTCTATTTCAGGAATTAGCGGACGCTGAAAATATATCAGTCGAAGAGATTGAATTGCGCTATAGCAAAGCTCAAGCCAAGCTTGACCCCGCTATTTTGAATCATGACTATCAGTTTGCATCTGATTTATGCCAGCTTGCACGGAATTATAAAGATTTTTGTAATCCAATCGTGCAATTGTCGCATGATGCCCACGCCGCCATGTTTTTTATGGCGATGGATGCGCTGGAACGTAAAGGTTTGGAACCGAGTTTAGTCAGTGCGCCGATTGAAGCTCGCATAAAAGAAATGGGGTTAACGCCTCTGGGCTCTAAGTCTTCACCTCCTGAGCCGCTATAGGCTTCTTGGCTGCGAATGTATAGAGTAGATAAGCCAGTAAAATGGGAGTAATAAATGTTAGAATATGAAACAGGACTCTCACTGAATCTGATACTGGTTTGAATAATAAAATAATGTAAAACGGTACTAGCAATATCATAGCTGTGACTGTGCCTATTCTGTTAAAACTCGCCATCACATTGTGTAATGTTGCCAGTATAAACAAGCCTAACATCCATAGAAGAGGAGCGATTTGATCGGTGGGGTTATCATACACCATAAACGCTGCAATAAGACTGATAATAAAGGCCTTAAATAAATACTTTAACTGTCGCATAGTAAAATGACAGGCGGCATAAAATGGCTTTAACTGCAATGTGCCTTGCATCATCGCCCGCAAAGTAGAGGGTGACTTCCAGTTTCTTCCGCTTGGTGAAGTGGTTAAATAGCCAATGTCATTTTTAACGCTGATAAACCCACCAGATGATCGGTAGTCTGGCAGGTTGATGCCCGTTGCCTGCTTGATTGCTTTCTGGCTTTCCTGCCATATCGCTTTTGTTGTATAGGTATGACAACATTCCGATATATCACGGTCATATAGCTTAACCTTGCCTTTAGGTGGCATAATAAAGATGGTTTTTTCTAACAAATCATAGGTTTTGAGCCAGTGAATTTCATCAAGCAGTGATGAATCTTTTTGTGCAAAAGGCAACACAATGATCCGTTTGCTAGCTAAGGCCAGTTTCTTAAAGGCCTCAAACCAACGGTCACGTTTTCTGGTGGTCTCTTCGTCCGAGCCATGATCATCTTCCTGTTCATAATAACGCGTTCCTATCCCAAAATCTCTGGAGTTACGATTTCCACCGATTTTAATCATTGGCATATCTTTAGGAGACGCTTTAACAAGAAATGTCTCAAGCGAGGCATTGCTGCTCATTGTTGCTGATAAGCTGAAACTCATATACCAAGGCGTATCAAGCTGCACGGACATGCCTGTATCAGAGAAAAAACGCCGTATGTAAAAGATAAAATCTTTTGGCATATCCTTATCAAGTGACGCATATATCTTGCTTGCCTGTTTATCACGGCGCATTTTCTGCTCAATCTGAATGGGTATTTTCTTGAACGCAGCCATGCATAAAAAGAAAATTGCGGATAGCACAGAAAGCAGCACAGCTTGGGTACCCATGCTATAATCATGAAAATTTGGAAGATGCAATAAGATTATTAACAGAACGAAAAAGAACAGCATCTCAATGATCTCTAGAAACACAACCAACGCAGAAAAGGCGTTTTTTTCCAGCAATCGTAAAATGCGCCTGCGCAAAAACCGTGAGTTCTTATATGCAAGCTGAAAGAGTTTGTTATGAAAACGCTCGGCAATCTCGTGACGTTGATTCCATAGCTGCATCATAAGCGGTTCTTCTCTGCTAAAAATCGGTAATGCTTGCCTAGTTGTGTAAGGCGGCAGCCCGTTTCGTTCATGGCGGCGTAATACATATGGTCTGCATCCACGGGTACAATCAACCCATGACGATTGCAAACTTGAAGTTTTGCAAATATCGTAGTGTTTTGGGGATCAGGTTGACTGTCTTGTTTACGACCATACGCATTCTTATCTGGTTCAAATGTTTGATTCAGTGGAAATACTTCATCAGGTTCAGGAAACAGAGCAGGAAGATCATATAAAATATCCACATCCATTCTTGGCTGGCATTGCCGTAATACCACAAAAGATTTTACATTAGCCTTGTAAATTGGGCGTTGATCAGAGGCGCGTAATAAATGATCCGCATGTGAGTAAAGAGACGCTGGAGTTACGTTCCCTAACAGGTCTGCCGCACTACCACGCAGACCATCGGTAATGATGCTGGAGAAGAACCCGCCTGAGATATTATCTTCTCTAGCAGCGTCCTTTTTATCTGCCGATGTTAAAATGGTAACGCCTGTACCGATAGTGGAAGGCATAATATCCATGGAACCCGTATAACCTTCTCCCATTGCACCAGAATTGCAGCTATCAATGATAATGGTGGTAGATTTGATGCGTGGATAGGCTGTATTTGCCAAATCCATCAAAAAATCAAAACTTACCCCTGTGTCGCCTTTGGGAATATCCTGCGGGATAAAATAACCTTTGGACAATGCTCGATTATACTTGCTATGCCCTGAAAAATAAAACAGGACTGAATCTGCTTCTTTAGAAAATAACTCGCTGATGGCAGAAGATATATGTTGAGATATCACAGGGCGACTGTCAGATGCACTGGTTAGCAAGGTACAATCAAAATTAGGTTTGCCGCGTTTCGTAGGGTTATTTTTATGGTCATGGCAAGACAAAATATCATACAGATTTCTAGCATCATACGCGCAACCATAAAGTCTGTAAGGAGCTGGATAATGGTCGATTCCAATAATGACTGCGCGTTTAATCTGTTCTGACATAAGAATCTCCACTGTAATTGAAATGGTATTATAAGTGCCTACATTATGAAAAAAAAGACTTTCTTCGCCTTGGGCGAGTGGATTTCTCGTGCGAAACCTCATTCTTTAGCCAGAAATATTGCGTAATACATTGATAATAATTACAAAAATTAGATAACTTTAGCACGAGTACAGCCTTTCCCGCTATCCCTATACAATGAAGTCATAGTTAATCGGATAAGGAAAAAACTATGACAAGACAAATACCAAACTACTTCCCAGAAAATTTTACCGACGCAGAGATTGCACGCATGGAGTAAATTAAAGATGAAAAAATTCCATAAACAACCAGTAAAATTGTCTTTCAGCTTTTCTTTGAAGCTAAGCATTCCGCTATGGCTTGTCATGATGGTGGTCTACATTATCGTTCACATGAACTCGCCACCGTAAAGGCGCAGTTCTAAAATCACTTAATCAATAAATATCACCGCATTTTTTTCAGACACGCCTTAGGCGTGAACGGAGAAGCTTTGCCCAAATTTCAGAAAATGAAAAGGAGTAAAACCATGCCATATACCAACAAATCAGAAAGTACCGCATTTTTAATCACCGCCTACGGCTATGATTATCGTATCACAAGCCATTTGGTGACGGATGAGGAACTAAAGAATCCTGAATTCATCCGTGATGTGCGTGATTTTTGCTATCAACAGAATATTGAAGCGGCTGATTGGATTCATTACATATGCAATGAATATGTCGCCTATAAAGGCTCTATCATTGATGAGAACGGCAAAGAAGTTCTTTTGAATACATCTGTCTTTGATATTGATGAGAATACTCTTTTTAACGGCACAGATGAGGAAGTAATTGCCGCTAACCTGACTATCTATAATTGGATAAGAGAGTTTTGCCGTACCCCATGCTCTGCCAGTGTAAAGCCACGTGTGCGGGCGGAAGCTAAGGAAAGAGTACGCGTCCTCGCTACCATCTTACGTGCATCTTTCCCAGCAGAAGCATTTTTCTGGGGGCCGCGTGGCAAGGCGGCAAACGACAATAATCCACCAGCAACATGAGAATAAAGGCGGTGCTGCACATATGGCATCGCCTTTTTCTGCTTATCCCCCAGATGGACATCTGGGGATCGTGTATAAATTAACTTACTCAACGAAAGGGGGTGAGAATGTTAGAACAGAAAAAACATAAACAAGCCGGACATAATATCTTTATGAGTTCCATGCAAGGGCTTGCTGATACGTTGGCTGCTATTGCAACCTTCATAGGCACAGGGCCGATGCACAATGCCCTGAATGATTTCGTAAAGGGATATGCTGCTAGCAATTATGGTGGAGAATCTGCGGCAGAACTCGCTAGTCTAGCCCTGTGGCCTGCATGCTTCTTGGTTATATTTTTTGGAGCACGCGCCACTATAGGAACAGCCTTAATCTTTGGGGCTATTGCCCTACTGACCCGTTTTGCTTAACCAAAATTTTAACTATTTCAAACTAACCAAAAGGAGATGATTATGCCAAAGAAACCAGAATATGATTATCAAGGTTCAGTCCATTATTTCAAAAAGAAACCCCCACAAAAAAGCTCATTTGATACATTTTGTGAATGGGTAGGAATAGCGATTGCTATATTCTTTATCCTTGCCTTACTTGGCTCATGCACCGATAATACAGATAACACCGTTAAAACGGGGGGCTTACAGTCTCCCGTTACGAGAGAGGCTTCATTATCTCTCTATATGCCGCAGTGATAATACATTTTAGCCCAGCTTCAAAATCACAATTTTTGCTTATCATGGTGCGGCGGGTTAGTCGCACCACATCCTCCATTGAAAGACTGCTATAGTCACGAATAAAATTAAACGCATTCCAGAACACCCGATCAGCATTTATGCTGTGGATCGTACCATCTGGTAGTGTAATATCGTGCCGCTCCAGCACCAGCCATTCTTCTATTTCTTTTTCTGTCATAAACTTAGTCATAGAGGTATTATAAAATAATCCCCCTGAGCAATGCAAATTTACCTTTCTAGTTTCCGTGCATGATTAAAATCACGTGTGGCGGTATTTTCCAGATCATTCAGTCGTTTCTGAATAAATTGGATGCGCTGCTCGTTTTCCTTTGCGAGTTTATTCTTCAGGTCAGAATATTCCGCGCCATCGGGCGTAAGGTTATATTGTGGTTTTGGTGTTTCACGCTGGCTTATACGTGCATCCAGTTCTGCTTTGGAGACTGGATCAGAAACAGATTTAGATGTTCCATTTGCTTGAGCATTAAATGTTGGTGTAATGTTTTTACTGTCATTCATACATCCTCCGTCTGTTTTATTGATAATATGGGTTTGGTTTATAGCGACCTTTCATGAAACGTTGCTGGTAGTATGGTTTACGGTCGGCATATAAGACTCCCGGCAAACCGTCCACAAACAAATAGAGTTTATTTCTTGGTGTATTGAGCACTTCATCTGGTGAGCGTAATAACCGTGCCTGTTTTCCTGCCATTGCCTGACGTTCACGGTGATGCGTGTAATTGAGGCAAGCATGGATTGGATCATTGCCATTTAAGAAAGTTTGCACCGCTTGTCTCTTGGCGTGGCGTGCCTCTTCGCGGTAACGTTCATCATCATAGTTCAGTGTTTCTGTACCAATCCTCTTAGAAAGCATGTTGGCGGTGTCATAATCACGCGCTGCGAAATATATCTGTAAAGCTGCACTGGAGGTGATCAGGTTTTCACCATAATCAACTGTATTGTTCATCTGCTTGATGGATTGGTAAACCACAACAGGACGTATATTTATACCAGCGCCAATGGTGAATAACTCAGATAGCATTGGAAAGTGTCCTAATGTTGCGGCTTCATCTAAGATATAGGTTTGTTGTGGCGCAGATGGTGTGCGTTCCTTATATATCCGTACACCGACAAACATTGATTTGATCACTAATGACCACGCACCGATAAATTGTGCAGGCGGCATAAGGTAAAGCTGGTAGGTTTGGTCACTCTTGCAAAGTAGTGATAGTGAAAAGTCATAAGGTGGTGATACGGATCGCATCAATATTGGATCAGCAAGTGGCGCGAAGGCTTGTAGTAGTTGAGCAATGGTTCCAATAAAGCCACCACTTGTATCATTACGTGCTGCGGCGATTTTTTGTTCTGCTTTTCTAACAAAATCAAATCGGCTTTTTGACATCTCATAAGCAAAGTTGAGGTATTCCTCATTGTTTGCAGGAATGAGATTGAGAGCATGATATAAATCAGGAAACGTCAGCACACCTTTTTGCTCTACGAGACTGGTGGCAAAGGCTTTGGCGTAAATGCGAGCTTCCAGCTCGAAGAACTGTCCGTTATTACTGCCTGAAAGTGGAATGGCATTTTCACAAAACACCATCATGTCGGAAATTAACGTGGGGTTATCAATATGTAAGTAGTCTACAGGATTGATACGGTATTGTGGCAGCCCGTGCAATCCAGTCGGATTCCAGAACAAGCTGGATTTGCCATGTGAAACAGCGGCAGCTTCGCCTTTAGGGTCAAGTACTACAATGGTAGAGTCGCAAATACCACTACATAAACTATAGGCTAGAATATCTGTGAATTTACCGCTTCTTGCTCCAGCAACCAGCGTCACACCACCCATACCGTTATAATAGAGCGGACGATTACCCAAGAACCCTACGAATAAGGAGTTATGTTGTTTATTGAACAACCCTGCTGCCCGCGCATCTGAACTATCGGCAGGACGTGCGCTTCCATAGCGGTATTCAGAATTATCTATCATTGCTGACCTCTATCCACTGATTTTTATGACAATGGCTCAAGTCTAGCAGGTGCAATTACTCCCATCTGGGGGATAAGCGGAAAAATTTCTTATCCCCCATATGGGCTAAAATAGTAACCGTATAATGAAGCTTCTTTTATCAGCTAAAGGAGTAAATTTATGACCGATAACAATACAAATGACACACCGAATAACATACCACAGCACGTACAATCCAACATGCCGGCAGATACGTTGCGCGATACGAACCTAAAAGCGACAATCTGGAAAAATGAAGGTGAAAAGGGTGCATATTATAATACAACACTTGCTAAAACCTATCAGGATCAGGATGGCAACTATAGGGATACAAACATATTTGCGCAAAATGATCTACTGCGTATCTCCGAATTAGCTCGCTCTGCATACAATCGTGTGGGTGAGTTGCGGCGTGAAAACAACAGACAATTGCCTGAACAAGCTCCTCAGCAAGGGGCAGAAAAGCAGCAATTTATGGAAAACCGCCAAGCACAATCACCACAAAAAACACGCCAGAGATAGAAAATTTTTGGTTGGGCATCTTTTATAACCTACTAACTTATAGTAGGGAACTCGGCTTTATGCTCTGTAGGATAAATACATGGGATGCATAAAAAACATGAATGATAGAGTAAAAAGGAATATATGATGAATGATAATCTAATGGTTTTTGAACAAGAAAGTAAAACAGGTCAATAAGCACCATTAAATCTTGTTTTTGATGCCAAGAAATATGATACGTTATTAGCAGATTCAGGGCTTTCAGAAGAAGATAATGCTGAATTCTTGCGTATATTATGGGATTACATGATGTGTTTTGTTGATGCGGGATTTGGCGTAGAACCCACACAAATTGCTTGTGGAAAACTAATAGAAAACACCTTGCATTCTGAGATGGAAACCAAAAATGCGTTAGAATCATCAAATAGCCAATTACAGGATGATTTTTATATAGCTTCAAAGCAAGAGGAAGGAGAGATAGCATGAAATCTTTTGACGCAGAAAAACATAACATCAAAAACGCTGTAACATATGCTCGCGTGTCCAGTATTGCTCAAACTAAACGCGGAAATGGCTTAAGCTCACAGCTTACGCGATGTAGAGAATACGCCTCATTTAAGCATTACAATGTGATAGCGTCTTTTGAGGATGATTTATCAGGTAGCACAACAAAACGTCCGGGCATGGATGCCATGCTTGCTTTTTTACATCAACAGAAAGTCCCGCATGTTGTAATCATTGATGACGTGTCTCGCCTTTCGCGGTCAGTAAAATCACATATAGAACTTAGGGCTGCTATCTCTATGGCGGGTGGAGTGTTGGAGTCTCCCACGTTAGAATTTGGGGATGACGCGGATAGTGAGTTACAGGAATATATTTTAGCAACAGTATCACAACATCAACGCCGTAAAAATGCCGAACAGACCCTTAATCGCATGCAGGCTCGCGTCCTTAACGGGTACTACGTGTTCCAATGCCCAGTTGGATATAAATATCAAAAAATAGAGGGGCATGGCAAAATGCTGGTGCGCAATGAACCACTTGCTAGTATTATTCAAGAAGGCTTGGAGGGATTTGCCTCTAACCGTTTTGCCAGTCAAGCTGAACTCATGCGTTTCTTTCAGAGTTTTTCTGAGTTTCCTAAAGATAAAAGGGGAATTGTGCGTAATCAACGCGTAACTGAAATTCTAACGCGTCCAGTCTATGCTGGAATGGTAGAAGCCACTTCTTGGGGTATCCCTCTGCGGATAGGAAAGCATAAAGGTCTCATAGACCTAAAAACCTTCAAGAAGATTGAAGATAAACTGAGTGGCAAGAAAGTACATGCTCCAGCCCGTAAAGATCAAAGTAGAGACTTTCCCTTGCGTGGTGGAGTGGTATGCTCATGCGGAACACCTTATACGGCTTGCTGGTCAAGGGGGCAGTTAAAGAGTTATGCTTATTATCTATGCCATAACCGTTCCTGTAAGGATTATCGTAAATCTATTCCACGTGCAAAAATAGAAGGTGAATTTGAAGAGCTACTCGCTACTGTGCAGCCAACCAAAGGACTGTTTGATGTGGCGCACGCTATGTTCAAAGACATTTGGAATCATCGTCTGACCCAAGGAGAAAAGATGAAGCAAACAGCGAAGAAAGAAATGGCAAATATTGACAAACAAATTGAGCAACTGCTGGATCGTATTGTTGATGCTACCCGTCCAGAGACAATAGCGGCGTTTGAAAAACGCATTGCCAAACTGGAAAAAGAAAAGCTCATTTGCCAAGAAAAAGCACGAAATTCGGGCAAACCTATCTATGCTTTTGACAAAATGTTCGAACACTCCATGAACTTCCTGTCAAAGCCGCAAAAACTATGGGCTTCTGATAAGCTCGAACTAAAGCGTTTGGTGCTAAAATTGGTCTTTGCTGACCGTTTAATTTATGACCGAATTGAGGGGTTTCGAACACCTAATTTATCCTTGCCATTCAAGGCTTTCGAGGGATTAAAACAGGGGAAAATAGGAATGGCGCACCCTGAGCGATTCGAACGCCCGACCTTTTGATTCGTAGTCAAATGCTCTATCCAGCTGAGCTAAGGGTGCGTATTCTTAAAGCGGATATTAGCCGCCGAAGTGGTCTTTTTACGCCAAGAGGCGGAAATTTAGCCAATTTGTTGAAAATTACAAGTAATTTCTTTATATTACCCGAAATATTTTTAGAGGTTTTAATATTCGCTTATTGACTTGACGATAGCGCTACTTTAATCTTTGCGGGATTTTGTCAAACTGTTAATATTGTACTATTATACTTATATTTTTATATTTTTCAGGAGATGTTGATAATGGCATGCGATGCTAAGAAGTTGATGGGTTTCCGCGCGGTTTTAGTGGCTATGAGTGTATGTTTGATGTGTTCCGCTAATTCTCCGGCTTTCGCTGGTACGGATTTTACAAACCGCTCATCCGTTGTGGAAGGCTATG
This sequence comes from Rickettsiales bacterium, assembly GCA_041396965.1. Lineage (NCBI taxonomy): Bacteria > Pseudomonadati > Pseudomonadota > Alphaproteobacteria > Rickettsiales > Rickettsiales bacterium. The sequence goes on along the minus strand of JAWKXN010000001.1, from coordinate 1,572,411 downwards.
ATGAGGGTCGTGAGCTTGACCCAAAAGACGCGATAATGATCGTGCGTTTTAATAAAAGGCGGGTTTATTTTCAGACCGCTCTTAAAAAAGTGGTGGATATGGTGGCTGGCGTAAAACCGGACGCTGTTTATAATATTCAATCGGTTATACCTATTGATGAAGACGATGTGGGTGTAAAATATAGAAGATATAATTACAATCTTCGTCTTGTGGTTGGTGAGCTTAACCGCATGGGGGTTTCTATTGACCGGATAAATATTGATATTATGAAGTCAAATAACGTTACCCATCAAGAATTACGGATTTTTATTAAGTAGTTTTTGCGGTTTTTACTGGAATAGGGGAGATGTTTTTAGATAGTCCTTTTGAGTATGTTTCTCTAACATTTAGAAATATAAGATTTTTTTTGAAGATAATGTTGTTTGGACGGATTGAGAGAATAGAAAATCCGCCAAAATATTATAATGATGAGATGGATGAGTCATCTGAAAAGTTCCAGAAATTCAAGAAATATTATGACGATGAGATATTGCCCAAGCTTGAGGATTTTGAACGGCAGCGGGTGGATACATTGAAAGGTTTGCGTATCCATTTTTGGATAATGGTATTCTTACTTGTTTCTGTGTTTTTTATATTAGGCTATGTTGTAGCTGAATATTCTGGGAACCCTAGAGTCAAAGTATTTTGGGCTATTATTTTAATTACTACTGCGTTACTTCCTATTTATTACTCTAACAAGTTAGTAGAAAAATATATAAGAAAGATTAAACAAGAACTTTATACTGCTGTCGTAAAGTTTTTTGGGAGGGGATTTCTTTATAAAAAAGATAAAATAAGGGAATTTTTCTTCACTAAGAATAGTGCTCACTTGGGTAACCGTATAAATGAGAAGCAGATAATAGATTCTGGTTTTGATAATGATTATGTAGAAGGAGAGTATAGAAATAATAAAATCCAGTTTGTTGACGCAACGTTAAAATCCTATCCAGTTTCCAAAAACCCTTATGGAAGTATTGCGGGGGTGGGTTCTACTAAAATATTCTCAGGATTTTTAATCTTAATTACAAGAGAAGAGAAACTATCAGGTTATACAGTAGTTGCAATTAACAAAATAAGTGATAAATATTTCAAAGATCTTAAAGGTCTAAGTAAGATAACTGAACATCCTTTCGCTGGTGACATACAAATATATAGTAATGACGCTAAAGAGGCGAGTAGTTTAATAACCGATAGTTTTATTGAGAATATAAACAAATTAGCAGGCTCATTTGGTGCTGTGGATGCTTCCTGCGCTTTTTATGATGATAAGCTACTTATAAGGATTCCCCTTGAGAAACGATTTTTTGATATTTCAATTTTCAAGCCAATTACTTTGATTGAGGAATCAAATAGGTTTTTGCGGGTTATGGATAAAATATACGCTATTATTGATGGTTTTAGCGATAATAAAGAAAAAACAGCATAAAGCTTGGAATTTACCTCTTGCTACCTGTTATTTCCTGTTACATAATGCGCTCGCTGGTGGCGGGCGGTGTGCCCGTGAACTCGGTCAGGTCTGAGAAGAAGCAGCCGTAGCGGATACTCATCGGGTCGCCACCAGCGCATACTAGTGATTAGAAACTAATAGCTAGTCATTAGGATTAGTTTCTAGCGGTCAGTTTCAGTTTTGTGTATTAAATCCTTATGGAATATCGTGTTTTAGCTCGTAAATACCGTCCGACGAATTTCGATGATATGATTGGTCAGGAAGTGTTGGTGCGGACATTATCTAACGCTATAAAATCTAGACGCATCGCTCATGCTTTTCTGCTTACTGGCATTCGTGGTATTGGTAAAACCACAACAGCGAGGATAATCGCCCGCGCTCTTAATTGTATCGGTGAGGATGGTAAGGGTGGGGCTACCATAAAGCCGTGCGGTGTATGCTCTAATTGCCGGATGATCGCCGAAGACCGGCATATTGACGTGCTGGAAATGGACGCGGCGAGCCATACTGGTGTTGACGCGATTCGTGAGTTAATTGACACGGTGCGTTATCTGCCAACAACAGCCCGCTATAAGATATATATCATTGACGAAGTTCACATGCTTTCCAACAACGCTTTTAACGCTTTGCTTAAAACGCTGGAAGAGCCACCGCCGCATGTGAAGTTTATTTTTGCGACCACAGAGTCACGCAAGATTCCGGTTACGATTTTATCTCGCTGCCAGAGGTTTGATTTAAGGCGGATAAATTCTCAGGAGTTGGAGAAGCATCTGGCTAATATTCTGGTTAAGGAAGAAGTGGAGGCTGAGGAAGAGGCGTTGAAGCTTATCGCTGACGCTGCTGAAGGCTCGGTTCGTGACTCACTTTCTCTGCTTGATCAGGCGATTGCCCGCAGCGCTGAAGATGATGGTAAGGTTGATATTAAAGCGGAAACCGTGCGCAAGATGATAGGCGCGGCGGATCACTCCGCTGGTTTTAGGTTGCTTGAGAAATTGCTTTCTGGCGACACTCCGTCCGCGCTCGCTGATATTGAGGAGCAGTACAAGGCAGGGTTAGACCCACTGATGATAACGCAGGATATTTTGCGGCTTATTCACTTGATAACTAGGGTGAAAGTAGCTCCTGACATATTTTCTGATGTGTCGCTTTCGGAATATGACCGTAATATGGCAAGGAAAATGGCGGAGTCTTTGTCTATGCCGGTACTTACTCGCTTATGGCAAATGTTTTTGAAAGGAATAGGGGAGGTGAAGAACGCTCCGTCTCCGCTTTCAGCGCTGGAAATGTTGTTAGTTCGGGTGGTTTACGCGGCGCAGATGCCTACACCAGCGGAAATTATCCGCGATATGAAAGATGATGAGTTGTCAGCGGGGGCTGATAAAAAAAAACTTCATAAAATAGAGGCTATAGATAAAACTATAGAAAAATCGGATATTCCGGCTTCAGGTAATATGGAGGTAGAAAAAAAAAATCACCAGCCGTTAATTGAGGACGTTGCAATCAAAACGCAGACTGTAGCACCGGAAGTTCAGAAAATAAGTAATTTTCGGCAGGCGGTGGAGATGTTTAAGGAAAACCGTGAGATGCTGCTATATACCCAGCTTCGTGATAAAGTGTGGTTGGAAAATTTTACTGATGGTGAGATTAAACTAAAAATATCCGATGAGTTGTCTCGGGAATTTGTGGCAAGAATAGCCGCTTGCCTTGAGAAATGGACAGGGCGTAAATGGAAGATAATAATAGTAAGTAAGGCGAAAGGTTTGAGCATTAGTGAACAGGAAAAAGCAGAAAAAGAAAAGCGAATTAAAGAGGTGGAGTCACACCCGCTGATTATGAGTATGTTAAAGGAATTCCCAGATGCTAAACTAGTTGATGTGCGGTGATTTTATGTTATAGAATATAGTGATGATAAAAATGACTGAGATGAAACAATAAGAACTAAATAACTGTAGAAGAAAATATTGACCTTTATCATTTATTTTAATCGTGGGTAGAGAAGAAAATGAAATTGATAACAGAACAGAAACAATTGGTGAAGACATTTTATGATTTAATAGATAAATACTCTAATATTTCTTTTGCTGTCGCTTGGGCATCCGATAATGATGTGCTAGAAAAATTATTTAAGAATAGACAGAAAATAAAAAAATCTACTATAGGTACTCATTTTTATCAAACACACCCTGATGTGATTAAGAAGTTTATCGATTCAAAGCAAGTTAAGTTTGAATCACAAACTTCCGGTGTTTTTCACCCTAAAATTTATATTTTTTGGGATGAAAATAATTGGGAGTTACTGATTGGAAGTGCTAATTTAACTAAAGCTGCCTTATTCAATAAAAACGCTGAAGCAATGATGTTGATTTCTAGAAAAAACGCTGACGATAGAATTAAGAAGCAAACTCTATCTGTGATGAAAGGATACTGGAAAAATGCTAAGACTGTAGAGGAGGAGTATTATGATAAGTATAGAAATATATGGGAAATGAAACAAGGAATGTTGGGTAAATTATCTGAAAATTATGGGGATGGTAATGCAACTCATGCTTCTATGGACTCTGTGGTAATGTCTATGTTATGGAAGGACTACAAGGACTACATTGATAAAGTTCAGTATAAGAGGGAATATAGTATGCGTCTTAGTTTTCTTTCCGAGATAAAGGATAAATTTAATAAAAATAAGCATTTTAAAGATATAGGGGAGTCTTGGAGGTGTAAAATAGCTGGATTGCCATACAAGGGTGACGGTACGTCGTACGGTTGTTTTGGTGGTATGAGAGGAGCGGGTGGATTTATGTCTGAGATAAAAAATAATAATGATTATATTTCTGATGCTTTGGATAGAATACCATTGAAAGGTGCGGTTACTAAGGAAGATTATGATAATTATTTAGAGTTATTTAAGAAAGTATTTGGTGCAAAATCTGATACAAAGATTGGTACGGCTACTCGTTTGATTTCTATGAAAAGACCTGATCAATTTATTTGTCTAAATGGAAAGAACCAGAAAGAATTGTGTAAGGATTTTGGTATAAAAAAGACAAACATGAATTATGATAGATATTGGAGTGAAATTGTAGAGCGTGTGAGAGATACTTGTTGGTGGAATACGAAGCCTCCTAAAGATAAAGAAGAAAAGGACTTATGGGATAATAGGGTTGCAATGTTGGATATGTTTTTTTATCAAGAATAAAAGTTGCATAATTTGTTTAATCATCTAGTAATCTATCTGTACAGATTATCAATGAGAGAGTCAAATCTAGGAGAAAAATATGAATTTACAGAAGATGATGAAGCAGGCGCAGGAAATGCAAAATAAGATGACCGCCGTACAGTCCGAAATAGAGGCTACAGAGATGGATGGTGCTTCTGGCGGTGGTATGGTGAGTGTACGAATTAATGGGCGCAGTAATTTACTGGAAGTAAATATTGATGAAAGTCTGCTTAAACCGGATGAAAAAGAAATGCTGGAAGATTTAATAATCGCTGCCTTTAATGACGCTAAGACTAAAATGGATAATGAGTCATCTGAAAAAATGAACGCTATTACTAAGGGGATGAATCTGCCTGCCGGTATGAAACTCCCATTTTAGATAGCGCACTAAATTCTACTATAGCTTGCTGCAAACAGCATATTACCGCGCTTCCGCTGCTCATGTATTTCAATACACTGCGCTGCGGTTCTTGTAGTATACTGTTCTCGCTACGTTCTAGCGAATTTTACGCATTATCTAGGTTTTTTTCTACTATGCTGGCGAAACGCTTTATTTTCCTCATATTTTTATCCTCACGTAGAATAGCTACGCTGCGGTAAAAACACTCATAAAATTTCGCTTGTTCGCACAGCCTAGCGAAAAATATTTTGTTTGTTATTTATTCTGGCAAAGTAACCCCGCATTTATTGCGGGGTCTGGTTTGTTTGCAATATGATAGGATTATATTTGGTGGCAAATTCTTGACTTACTTGCTTCTGGTACCCTATAGATAGTCGGTATAAATAGGGATACGTATTGTTATGTTAAACATTGATTCGCCTTCTGATATTGATGAGTTAATAAGGCTTTTTTCTAAATTGCCGGGTCTTGGGCCACGTTCAGCGAGACGTTTGGTTCTGCATTTAATCCGCAATCGTAATAAAATTATGACCCCGCTTTATAGCGTGATGGGCAGGGCGCTTGAGAATATAAAAACCTGTGATATATGCGGGAATTTTGATACTAAAGATCCATGTAATATATGCGGTGATGAGAAGAGAGATAATTCCACTATTTGTGTGGTGGAGGATTTGGCGGATTTATGGGCAATAGAAAGGTGTAATCTTTATCGTGGAAAATATCATGTGCTTGGTGGGACTTTATCGGCGATTGACGATAGAGGGCCAGCCCAGCTTAATATGGATACGCTCCTTGCCAGAGCCTCTAGTGATGAGGTAACAGAGATTATTCTCGCTACCAACGCTACTATGGAGGGACAGACGACCGCTCATTATATAACATCATTGTTAAGTGATAGCGGAGTTAATATATCACGTCTTGCGCAAGGTATACCAATGGGTGGTGAGCTTGACTATTTGGATGATGGGACGTTGGGCGCGGCGCTTAAAGCCAGACTACCCTTTTAGCTTTTTTTCTACTATGCTGGCGAAACGCTTTATTTTTTCTGAGCTTTTAATCTCTTGTATTGGTATATAATCAGAATCCTGTCTTGAACACTAAAGAGCATAGCTTGCTTTCTGAAGCTGTATCATAATTATCGGCATCTACGGAACAAGTGCCGCTTCCACCATTTGCTTGGGCTATTACTTTGCCGCTACCAGGTAGACCGTTGTCAATTTTCTCATCAATAGAAAAAGCCTCAGATGTTGATAATACAGGGGTTTGGCTATCAGCGGTACCACTTATAGAATTGCCTCCTAACCATAAAACGTGGTTTGGCGCTTGGTCAGGAGCGGTATAAGGTATTGCTGTATAACCACCGGCTATATCAGTTAAGGTTACGCTTATTAAACCCCATCCGGCATCATCAAGTTCCGATTTTGGTATGTTTTCATCAACTATTCTATCACGGCTTCCACCAGAACCGGCGACTCCCGTATAGTTGCCTTTAATCATATCGGCCGCTCTTAATTGTTGCCATGCTAGGAATTGTTCATCAATCCTAGTATCGGTTATGTTAGTTGTGATAAGACCATTACCATCACCATTTGTAAATCCACTCCAAACAGTAGAGGCGGCAGCAAAATCACCAGGTAGCGCATTGTATTTATCACGAAAATTATTTATCGTCTGTTTATAGAAAGTGAATTCTGAAATAGCCGATTTTATTTGTGAATTACGTATAATGCTGCCTCCTATTACTATTCCGGCTATTATAAATCCTACTATTATAATTGCTACGGACATTTCCAGTAAGGTAAAGCCGTGTTTTTTATATCTATTAAATTTTAAGGCTTTCATGTTAAAATCCTAATATAAATAATAATGAACAGGCTCTTTCAAAGACAGTACCAGAATTATAGGTGGCGGCGCTTTGTGAGGTATCGTTCGCTGTACAATTTGCTTCAGACGCTGTGCGGCGGGCGCGAATAGTGCCACCTCCTGGTGTGCCATCATCAATTTTTTGATCAATTAATAGAGCATCATTAGCTGATATTACTGGTAAGTTGGTCACAGAAGTGGTGTCACCGCCAAAAGCCATGACATGACCATAATTATCTCCCCATAAATTGGTGTCGGTCGTTGTAAGAAGGTAGTAATATATAGTCCATCCAGCTCCTATAGATAATTTTGATTTTGGAACATTAATACCAATTCCTGCGTCGCCGTCAGTCGCTGATTCCTTTACGCCGGTAAATCTGCCTTCTATAAAACCAGAGTTAGCTAGTTGTTGCCATGCTCTGAACCATTCGGTTTGGACACTTAAAGTACCATCAGTAGCGCTACTTCCGATGCGACCATTACCATCACCATTGCAGGTAGCTGTTTTAGGAGTGGTATTTTCTGTAGTGTTAGGACATGAAGCATCAGAACCCCATATTGTCTCAGCGTTACTCATATCACCTGGTAGAGCGTTATATTTATCCTGAAATTCTTTTATTGATTTAATATAACGGTCATACTCACTAATGACTTCCTTGATTTCAGCGGATTTTATCAATGATTGGCTGGCTATTATTCCACTTATTAGTAATGCTATTATTACTATAACTATCGCTAACTCGATTAATGAAAATCCGTTGTTTTTGCACACTATTTTTTCGCGAGACATTGTCATTCCTATAGAAGTTAAATTATTGATTGAAAGTATAAATCATTTTATCCTTGTGGCAAGTCTTGCGTTGTTTATAGTTTATGTGTAGATTCCATGAGAATGTTGTTACATTAATTTTTATGTATTAATGATTAATAGTTTGTTTCTGTGTCGGATATAGAAGAAAAGTGTATAGAAAAAGGTTTGAAGATGACGGGGCAACGCCGTGTTGTCGCTAAGGTTATTTCTGAATCTGATGACCACCCCGATGTTGATATGTTGTATCAAAGAGCTATAGAAATAGACCCTAATATTAGTATAGCCACTGTTTATAGAACAGTTAAACTTTTTGAGGAGGCTGGTATTACTCAGCGCCATGATTTTGGCGATGGGAGAGCACGTTATGAGCCAGCCGATGTTGATCATCATGATCATTTGATAGATCTTAAAACTGGTGATGTAGTTGAGTTTACTAATGAGAAAATAGAGATTTTGCAAAAAGAAATAGCTAAAGAGCTTGGCTACAGGCTGGTTGACCATAGGTTAGAGCTTTATGGTATACCTATTGATGATAAAAAATCATAAGAATAGAAAGTTATAATTAACAGATGTCTGTTGGAAAAATAGAGCCATTATACGATATGGATAGGATTATCGCTGGTAACCTTGAGGTTTTTGTTGCCTCAAAACCAGAGGATATTGAAGCGTCAAAAGTTCTGCGTTATCAGGTATTTTTTGAGGAGATGGGAGCAAAAGCTAGTGATATTATAGCTAAAACCCAGATGGATCAGGATGAGTTTGATGATGTATGTGATCATCTTTTAGTCGCTGAGCATCAGGAAGATGGAGGGTACCGTGTTGTGGGGACATACCGTCTTTTGCGTAGGCAACAGATGAAAAAAATCGGTAGATTTTATACGGATGGCGAGTTTGATATAAATTTAATTAAAAGTTATGATGGTGAGATATTAGAGGTTGGACGTTCTTGTGTGCATGCTGATTTCCGTAATCGGGCGGTTATGCAGTTATTATGGAGAGGAATTGGAGCTTATGTGGTTAAGTTTCAAGTAAAATTCATGTTTGGCTGCGCTAGTTTTCACGGTGTTGATCCTAAAGAGCACGCTATGGCGCTTTCCTATCTTTATCATTATCACCTAACACCAAAGGAGATGTGTCCACGCGCGCTTGAAAGCCGTTATGTTGATATGAATTTGATGCCAAAAGAAATGGTTGATGAAAAAGAGGCTTTTTCCAGTCTTCCACCTTTGATAAAAGGTTACCTAAGACTTAGTGGTTCTATTGGTGATGGGGCGGTTGTTGATATAGAATATAATACTGTTGATGTTAGTATTGTTGTTAAAACCGATTTGATAACCGAGAAATACGCTACAAGATATGGGAGTAGGGAAGCGGTTTGAATTTTTTTAAGGCTATTTTTAAGTTTGTATTACTTATGCTGTGGACATTTTTTTCCATAGTATTGCTTTTTATTATTTCCAGAACACGTAGGAAGAAATGGATTAATGGTTTTTCAAAAGTTATATTTTCAGGTATAAACCGGATAGCGGGTGTGCGGGTAAGTGTGAATGGTGAGGTTAGTCACAACAGACCATTATTGATTGTTTCCAACCATATTTCTTATCTTGATATAACAGTGCTTGGTAGTGAAGTGCCAATATGTTTTACCCCAAAAAGTGATATGGCTAAATGGCCGGTTATATCTAGTTTTTGCCGTATGCTCGGATGTATTTTTATTGAGCGTACCGCTTGCGGCATAAAAGACGCGCGTCAAAAAATGCGTGATACTTTAGAAAGGGGAGATGTGCTTTCGCTTTTTCCAGAAGGGACTACTGGAAATGGTCGGTATGTTCTGCCTTTTAAGTCTAGTCTTTTTAGTATAGCTGAGGAAAAACTAGCGGATAGTGATATATTTATTCAACCAGCGGTTATAAGTTATGATACGATTGGTGGCTTACCTATAGACAGCTCTCAATGGCCAAAAATAGCTTGGTATGGTGATATGTATCTTTTCCCTCATATTTGGCAATTATTTAAGATGAATAGGATAGATGTTAGTGTAAGTTTTTTGCCGCCGGTTACTCTTAGTCAGTTTGAGGATCGTAAGGAAATGGCGATATATTTGCGCGATGAAGTGGTTGGTGTGCTTAGGAAGTGAAGGCTATTGGAATTTGATCAATAAAGCACAGCTACTATTGTTTCCATCATTTACAGAAAGAGAATATCGTTGTTTTTCACCATTTACGTTGCCATTGTCAAAACAGCTAGTATTACTAGAAGGAGTAGCTGTCGTAAATGGACCACCCATAGTAGAATTTCCTGCCCACATTCTACTGAACTCATTCATTAAGGTCATAACACCGCCAGATTGTGGAAAACCATCATCTATTTTTTTATCTATATTATACGCGGTTATAACCTTAATATTAATGTTAGATAGAGGCCATCCATATTGGTTGATAGAATTCATTTGTTGTATCCCAAAGTAGTGATTATTATCTCCGAATATATTTGACAAAGCTAGGCTTTGATAACCTCCTCCTATAACATATATGTAATTCTCATTTCCAAGTTTTGCCTTTGGCATATATTTTATTAAATTTGCTGATGAGACTCCTGTAGTCGCTACAGTGGCGCTTGCGGTATTAAAGTTTCCATCTATTAACTGTGCCATACTTAAATCTGTCCAAAATAGCGCTAGCTCAGCGACATCTAGCTGGCAACATCCAGAGGCATTGCCAGGTCCTCTTCCAGGTGGGAATGTTATATAGCCGTCTATGAAAGAATTACCATCTCCTTGTCCTCTTTTTATACCTCTTGGCTTAAAGCCAAAATTCTGTGCGTTTTTACAGTCACCGGGAAGGCAATTATACTTACTTTGAAAAGCTCTAACCGCCAAATTATATTTGGTAATTTGTGATATTTGAGCACTGACTTTTGATGCTTCTATAAGGTAATTTCCTAATAACACTCCGCTTACTATTAAGCCTATAATGATTAGTACTACAGACAGCTCAATTAATGTAAATCCGTTTTTCATTATTTTATCTCTTTTAGTAAATACTGATAAGCGACGGTAATTTTCTTAAATTTTTCCTCTGATAGTTTATCGCCGCTATTTTTATCAGGATGATATTTTTTTACTAGAGTTTTGTATGAGGCTTTTAGTTGTTTTAATGTGTATGGGTGGTTAAGTTCCATAATATCCAGAGCTTTACGTTTTTTCGTTGGTATTTTCGGCTGAGGAGTTGATGGTTTTTTATTATAGAGAAACTCATATAATTTATCTTTGAGTAATTTTTCTTTGTCATTGGTTAAAGTTTCCCTGTTCCAAGTTGGGCGATGACCGGTTACGGAATCTTTGATAAAATCCTCTATTTCATCCTCGTTCATACCAGAGAAAAAATTCCACATCTTATTACGTTCTCGTATATGTTCTAGGCAGAACCAGTCATACTCATTTATTTTATCGCGTGATTTGGGAGCTTTATATTCACCTGCTTGCGAGCAGCCCCTTATGGCGCATGGAGGTGCTTTTCCGCTCTCTATATGCGGAACAAAATATTGGCGTTTTCTGGGACGAGGTTTTTTATCAGACATAGTTTTTATTGTTTATTATAGACAAAATTCTTTGCGGATATATCCTGTCCGCCATACAGTATACCATGTAGTGTACACGGATTATTATCATTTTGTCGTCAATAATCAGCAGTAAAAGTGCGTTCAAGAGACTTTTGTTTGAAATGCGTATGTAACAAAACTGTCACAAAAAACGCCTTGTCTGCCCCCCCCCATATGTTAAGATCCCTTCATCAATGATTTAATTGGAGGGTTTTATGGATAAAGAAGACAAAGCTAAGTTAGCCGCTGCAACAATAGCGGGCGCAGCGGGAGGGCAACTTATAGGTATTGGTATGGATAGTTTAGTTGGTGAGGGGTTTCCTGTTTACGGGCGTCCTGTAGCTGTAGAGGCGGCGCAGCAAATTATGGGGATGCCAGATGTTGAAAAGATGAGTCCGGCTGAAGTAAACTTTGAAATGGAAAAAAGGAAAGCTGCAGTACAAGGGAATCGTGGTCTAGATCGTGATAAGGTGAGCAATAAAAGACAGAAAAAAATGTTTACAGGTTTAGTACTTGGTGCTGTTGTTGGCGGCGGTGCAGGATACGCGGTATTGCGGCGTAGACAGAAAAAAGAACAGGAAGAAAATAAAGGCACTCAGAAAGGGTGAGTTTTAGTTGTTTTTCTTTATCTCTTCAATTCCCCAGTTCTTCAATTCATCGTCAAAGCTTCATCATAAATTGGGTTGTAGTTGCCATGATAGAATTCTATTTTTTCTTCTAGTGGTGGGGTGGTATGCCCGATTATCTCTAGTAGTTTTTCCTCATGTCCGGTAAAGATTTTCCGCCAGTTTTCTAGGAAATAAGTATAAATCCAGTTTTCTTTATTTTTTGCTGTATATTCCAAGCCGACACAACGGGCGGCGCTATCTAGCACTCTCCATAAATCTTCCCTATTTTCTGGTAGTCTGTCATCCCAGAACTCATTACGTAGCGGGGCGATAAGCAGTCCGTTGCCAAAAGCCGCCCGTAGGAAGGCAGCTTCACGAATAATACGGTTTCTTTTTGCTGTTTCAGAGATTTTATTACCATTATAGTAACGCATGTTGGTGGACATATCTAAATGGTCAAAATGTCCACCCATATCTATTTCACGTCCGTCGCTGTCTATCATCATACTATCTATCGCCATCGCTTTGTTATGGGCGCTTTCGGCGGGCATGGCGAGTATGCCACTTGCCAGATCCTCATCACTGGCGAGATTGTAAATTCTAAACGCGCCATCAACTGTGCGTAATCCATCGTATAAAATAGTCTGCCAGCCATAAGTTTTATAAAGGTAATCAGCGGCGGAAATTACGATTTCAGCTAGTGTTTTATGTAGGTATAATTTGTAATTTTTTGGGTAGGCTAGTCCGAATTTGTTTATACGCTGGTGGCGGGAAGCTTTGGCATAGGTTTCTTTATCTACCCTGATGGTCCGGTTTCTATCGTCATATATAAGTTCCTCCTGCGCGTAGGCAACGCAAACATTAAGAGCGGGACTCTCATGTATTTTCATGTCTACCAATTGGTCTTGCGTAATAGTTATGGCTGAAGGAATAAGCTCACGCACAAATGTTTGCGAGGTTTTGCCGGTAAATTCTTCCCATGGTTTGCGTTTCATAATTTTTCTGTCGTAGATTGTAAGCAAAATAATATTTATAAAGATTCCTCACTGTGTTTGGAATGACAATTATCTGTCATCTCGAGTGAGCGTAGCGAAAGGAGAGATCTTCGTGTTGGTTGTAGCGTATAAATCGTCCCATGATGGATTTATAGATTCTACCAAATTATCCTTCTTTTCTCTACGCCATTTTTTTAATTGTTTCTCACGGGTTATAGCGGCATTTACGTCATTAATAGTTTCAATATAGACAAGTTTTGTAAGATTGTATTTTGTAGTGAAGCCTTTAACAAGTTTTTGTTTATGTTCGTATATCCTGCGCTCTAGATTATTAGTCACACCAATATACAGCACTTTATTATTCCAGTTTGTTAGCATGTAAATATAATAAGTTTTCATTGGGGTATTAACTCGTTTACATGTAAAGATTCCTCACTGTGTTCGGAATGACAGTAAATCTTTGGTTGCTTTTGTCACATCGTTCTGCCGCATCAGTGATTCACCAACAAGGAAGGCGTGTAAGCCACAAGCTCGCATACGTGCTATGTCCGCCGGAGTGCTTATACCGCTTTCGCAAATACCAATATAGTCTTTAGGAATATATTTAGCTAATTCCTCAGAGGTGGTAAGGTCTACATTAAGAGTTTTCAAGTTTCGGTTATTGATGCCGATAATTTTTCCCACATTATCAGGATTAATGGCAAGAGCGCGATCAAGCTCTTTTTTGTTATGTATCTCAACTAACGTGTCCATACCAAGTTCGCTAGATAGTGATTCTAGCTCTTGTGCCTGTTTGTCACTAAGAGCTGCCATAATAAGCAAGATACAATCCGCACCAATAGCGCGGGATTCTACAATTTGATAAGGTTCCAACATAAAATCCTTGCGTAATAGCGGAAGGTTTGTTGCATTTCTTGCTTCCTTTAGATATTCATCACTGCCTTGAAAATAAGGAATATCGGTAAGCACTGAAAGGCAGGTAGCTCCACCCTTATCATAGGCTTCCGCAAGTTTTTCGGGATTAAAATCTGTGCGGATAAGCCCTTTACTGGGAGATGCCTTTTTAATTTCGGCAATAAGGGCCGGTTTACCATTAGCTATTTTTTCCGCTAACGCTTTTTTGAAACCTCTGGGCGTGGTTTGTGTTTTTGACAGTGAATATAATTCACTTTCGTTTATTATGGATTTCTGTTTTTCTATATGCTGCTTTTTATCAGCGCATATCTTTGTAAGGGTATTGGTCATTTAACTATTATTATTTCATTGGTGTATTACTTATATCAACCAGTTTTTTAAGGACAGAATGGGCTTTGCCGGAATCTATCGCTTCTGCCGCTATAAGTGCCGCTTCTTTTAGACTAACTGCTTTGCCTGATATTACAAGACCCGCTGCCGCATTATAAACGATAGAGTCACGATGTGGGCTTTCTAGCCCAGAAATAGCTTCAACAAGAGCGTTAGCGTTTTGTTCAGGGCTTCCGCCTTTGATGCTATCAGGCGGAGAGACATTAAGTCCGGCATCTGCTGGTGATACTTCAAATTCTTCTATTTCGCCGTTGCTAAGCGATACGACATGGGATGTGCCACTTATGGTAAGTTCGTCAAGCCCGTCACTGCCACAAACTACCCATGCCGCTTTAGTGCCGAGTGACTTTAGAGACTCGGTCATGAGTTTAGCGAGTTCTTTGTTATAAACCCCAACTAACTGAAAATCGGGACAGGCGGGATTAGTAAGAGGACCTAATATATTAAAGATAGTACGGATTCCAAGCTCTTGACGGACGGGTGCTACATGACGCGTGGCGGTGTGGTATTTGGGAGCAAATAGGAAAGCCATGTTACATTGTTTTAGACATTCTTCCATGACTTCGGTTTGCGCATCTATTTTAACGCCAAGCATAGATAGTACATCAGCAGAGCCTGATTTTGAGGTAACTGAACGGTTACCATGTTTTATTGTTGGTATATCGCAAGCAGCTAAGACGAAGGCGGTTGCGGTTGATATATTATATGTCCCACGATTGTCACCTCCGGTTCCACAAGTATCAATAGCACCGGCGATAGAGCTGAATTTTTTTGCCTTTGCGCGCATGGCGATAGCGCCAGCGGTAATCTCGTCCGCGGTTTCTCCTTTTATAACAATTCCCATGAGCAGTGCGGCCATTTGCGCTGGGGTAGCTCCGCCATTCATCATTATTTGGAAAATACGGGTGGCTAAGTCCTCATTTAGATTTTTCTTATCTTTTAATAAAGATATAGCGTGTTTTATTGGCTCAATCATTATTTTATATTATCCAGAAAATTTTTTAGTATGTCATAACCATATTCAGAGGCGATTGACTCAGGGTGGAACTGTACACCGCTTGTATTATGCTCCTTATGCTGTAAGCCCATTATAAGATCATCATTGGTGGTTGCGGTAATTTCAAGGCAAGATGGTAGGGTGTCTTTCTCTACGATAAGTGAGTGGTATCTAGTTGCCTCAAAGGGATTGGGTAGTTCGGCAAACACACTTCTGCCATCATGATTTATTTTACTTATTTTGCCGTGCATAGGTTTAGGCGCGTGGATAACTTTGCCTCCAAACGCCTCACCGATAGCTTGCATACCAAGACAGACACCGAATATAGGTATGTTGCCGGAAGCTTTTTTGATAAGCTCAAGGCATATACCAGATTTTTGTGGAGTGGCAGGACCAGGTGAGATGACAATACCGTCAGGTTTTGCTGCCATAAGCTCATCACAACTGATTGTGTCGTTACGGTAGACAGTAACCTCAGCTCCTAGCTCACCTAAATAGTGAACAAGATTGTAAGTAAAGCTGTCGTAATTATCTAAAAGTGTTATTTTCATGGCACAGCGTTTATATGATGCTTATAGATAAACGCAGACCTGTAGCTTCTAAAACCTTAGTCAAGGTCTCGAGTCTTGGGTTGCCTTTTTCGGAGAGGGTTTTATAGAGATTCTGACGTCCCAGAGAGGTTTTTTTAGCCAGCTCTGTCATTCCACCAACACGAGCGTCGGCTACATGTTTTAGGGCGAGCGTAAATAGTTCTGTATCTCCACTCGCTAGGCATTCTTCCAGATAAACAGCGGCATATTTTGGATCTTTTAGCAATTCGTTACACACTTCCTTAAATGGTCTACTAGCTCTATTCATGATTTTCTCCTTTTGTAATCATCAAGATATTCTTTGGCTTTCGCAATTGTTTTATTTTGATCGCTCTTTGTAGAGCCAGCTAATAATAAAATAACTCTGCTCCCTATTTTAGCATAAAAAATACGAAATCCTTGTCCATAATGTTCTCGTAACTCATAAATTCCCTTTACCCCCACAAGAGGTTTTGTATCTCCAAAGTTACCAAGCTCTATGCGGTTGATACGAGATTGTATTTTCGCGCGTGTCTTAAAATCCTTAATATTGCTAAGCCACTTCAAAAATGGGATTTTGCCTTTTTTATCTTCGTATACCTCAATATCATATATTTGTTTCATATTTATATATTGTCTCTTAAAGGGGACAGAATGTCAAGGGTGTTTATTCTTTATAAATTCGCGTGGGACTATACAAAATTTATAGTCTCCTGTGCGGCTTTCATGAGTGCTCTGGCTTTGTTTAGAGATTCTTGATATTCATCATCGCTATTACTGTCGGCGACTATACCACCTCCAGCTTGTATATAAATAATGTTGTCCTTGATAAGAGCTGTGCGTAAGGTTATGCAAGTATCCATATTACCATTTCCTGAGAAATAGCCGATACATCCGGCGTAAAAGCTTCTTGATTCTACCTCCAGCTCATCAATTATTTCCATTGCTCGTATTTTTGGCGCACCACTCACTGTTCCGGCGGGAAAGCCAGCGATAAGAGCGGAAAGAGCGTCATATTCAGGATTAATATCTCCAATTACGTTGGATACTATATGCATGACATGAGAGTAATTTTCTATGGACATTTTATCAGTGGTTTTTACACTACCGGTTTTCGCTACTCTGCCAACATCGTTCCTGCCTAAGTCAAGTAACATGAGATGCTCAGATATTTCTTTTTGGTCGGCAAGCAGATCAGCGGCAAGAGCCGCGTCCTCATCTTTGTTCTTACCTCTTTTTCTGGTTCCGGCTATTGGACGGATAGTTACTTCACCATCACGTAATCTTACCAGTATTTCTGGACTTGAGCCGACTAGCTGATAATTCCCGAAATTAAGGTAGAACAAAAAAGGAGATGGGTTGAGCTGGCGTAACGCCCGATATAAAGAAAATGGTGGTAAGTTAAATTGAGCGGAAAAACGTTGTGATAACACCACTTGAAAAATATCGCCGTCATATATGTATTCCTTCGCTTTGTTTAGCATTTCGTCATATTTGTCACGGCTGGTGTTAGATACGAAATCAGATATTTTTACCGAATTGTAGCTCTCACCATCAGATCTTGGGATATTTAAGTTGAGTTTTTTAATAGTTTTATCTATTAACGCTGTTGCTTCCTTATATGCCTCTTTGGCATATGCCAGACTGTTTGAGTTTTTATCAAGGTCATAAAAGGCACTGGCGATTATGAACATCTTATCAGTTATATTATCAAAAATTACCATTATACGCGGTCGCATGAAGTGACTGTCAGGTATTTTTATGCTATCATTCTTGGTTGATGGTAGTTTCTCCATTAGCTTTACCATGTCATAGCCCATAGTGCCAACTAGACCACTTGCCATTGGTGGCAAACCCTCTGGTATATCTATTTTAGACGCCTCATATAAATTTCTAAATGAAGTGAGACTATCTTCACCAACAGGAGAAAAATCACTATATTTTGAATTTGAGTCATATAATTCTGAGATTTCCGCTTGGTTGCCGGTACATCTCCATATTATGTCTGGCATCAGACCTATTATAGAGTAACGACCACGTATCTTGCCTTTTTCCACTGACTCAAGCAAGAATGAAGGCTCATCATCTTTCATAAGCCGCAACATGGCGGCTACTGGTGTATCCAAATCCGCAGGTAGGGAAGTCCATACTAATTGAGATTTTCCCTGATTATATATATTGCAGAATTCCTGCTCATCAGGATAGAGTTTTTGTTCTTCGGCTTTTGTCATTAATAACTACTTTTTATATTTAGTGCCGCTTCGTTTATTGATACAGGATATTTTTTTCTGAGATGTAATAGATACTGTTCAACAACTTCATTTTGCATTGAGGCTTTATATTCTTGTTTTATTTTTTCTAACGTCTTTTTGAGACCATCATCGTTTTTATCAAGTTTTGCCGGTATTATTTCGTCTATTACAGCTATAACATAATTATGGTTATCTCCCCTTTGAAATATGTTACTGGATTCTCCAGATTCCTTTATAAACAGGTCATTAACCACATATTGTGGCAACAAGTCAGGGTCATTGCCGTTTGTAGCTATGCTTATTTTTTTATAACCTAAATTATACTTCTCTATTTCTTGATTGCGCTTGTTATTATCTTTGAAGTTACTCTCAACTTCTTTCGCTAACTTATGAAGTCTAATCTCACGCTCCTTGTCCTTCCACATTTCTGTAGCTTTGTTTTTAATTTTTTCAATAGGTTGGATATAAGCTGGTGTTACTTCGTCAACTCTTAATATATAATTATCGCCATTTTTCCCCATTATAAGCTGAGATTCTGACTTCTCATCGGTGTTAAAGGCCACTTCCAAAAAATTGCCATATGTAGGTAGGGTATTTTCCTTTTTGCCACTTTTAGTAAAACCATTTTTATCAATACCATCCAATGATTTTACTTCTAACTTAAGTTCTGTCGCGGCTTCATGTAGATTACTTCCTCCAGCTAGTAAATCCTCCACTTGATTTGAAATCTCTACAAGAGTGTCGGATGATTTTTCTTTTATGAGCTCTTCTTTAAGTTTGGGAGTCGCCTCACTTAATGTTTGTACTGACGCTGGAATAATGTCAGTCACACGAAATATATGCCAGCCAAATGAGCTTTCAATTGGATCACTGAAGGAATTTTTTTGTAAAGAGAAAACTTTTTTTGCCGCTTCCTCAAGTATGTTTGACTCTTCAACTGTTCCGATGGATATAGAATCAGGATTGAGTATGTTAGATGATTTAGCTACATTTATAAAATCTTTTCCTGAGTTAAGATTATCATACGCTTTATACGCCGCTTCCTTGTTACCAAAGAGTAATTGCTCCACTTGTCTGCGCTCCGGCTTTTTGAAATCATCAATTCTTTCGCTATATAGTTTTTCAATTTCCGTGTTTGATATAGCGTTATTTTTAATTACCAAATTTTTCGCGTCATCTAAGGTAATTTTAATGTAACTTATCTTTCTATATTCAGGCGCGGTGAACTTAGCTATATTACTCTCGTAAAAGGTTCTTAACTGCTCTTCATTAGGATCGTTTATAGATTTTATAAGAGATACAGGTATCGTATATAGTCTAATATCTCTGGTTTCGTTACTTGTGGAGTATATAGTATCTACAGCTTTCTCAGGAACGGGTAGAGATGATACCATAGATTTTATTAGTAGCTCTATGGTGATTTTATTGCGTAGGTCCTCTATGTAACTCTTTTCGCTGCGAGCGGTTGACTTAAGAGCATAGATAAACCTCTCCTTACTGAAATTACCGTCTTTATCATGAAAGGACTTATTTTTTTGGATATTCTCGGCTATTTTTTTGTCATCCACTCTAAGCCCTATCGCCTGAGTTTCCAGTACGAGTAATCTGTTGTTAATGAGAGTCTCAATTACTTTTCTGTTTACCCCAAAATTTTTTATTATATCTGGTGAGAAATTCTTCCCAAGTATTCTTTTTATTTTCTCAGTCTCGTAATATAAATCGCGCTGGTAATCTATATATGGTATTTCAGTATCTCCTACTGTCGCTACTACTATGTTGGCGTTTGACGTTCTTACCATGTCTCCTACACCCCATACGGCGAAGGTAAGGACAAGTAATCCCATCAGGATTTTGGTTCCTATGTTACGAGCGTAATTTTTTAATTTAATTGTCATACCATTTTTCTTGTTAGTTTTTTTACATATTGAGTATTTTATAAATAAATTCAACCAATGATTATGAAATATTTACTACAACAGCTATCCGTATTGTAAAACAATTTTTGTTTGTTATAGTCACGTGATTTAAGATTTTTATATCTAACAGATTATAATCTGGTTATAAATAGGTAATTTATACGGGGTTTTTATGAGTAAATTGATAGTAGCTAATTGGAAAATGAACGGAAATATAGAGTTCACGAAGAAATGGTCGGGTGTAGTGTGTCTGCATATTGGTAAAAAAAAGAGTAAAGATAATACCAAAGTTGTAGTATGTCCTCCTGATGGTTTGATATTTCCGCTTAAAGGGTTTATTGATGGCTCCGCTATTAGTGTTGGTGGACAAGATTGCTATGTTAAAGATGAGGGCGCTTATACTGGTGAAACTAGTGTGAATTTACTTAAAGATTTGGGGTGTGAATATGTTATAGTTGGTCATTCTGAAAGAAGATCTTATTTTGACGAAAGTGATAATATGGTAAGCCAAAAGGCGGCGATTGCCATAAAATCTGGGATAATACCAATAATATGTGTTGGTGAGACTGCGGAGGAGAGAAATAACGGTAAAACGGAGGAAGTTTTAAGAAATCAAGTTAATGGATCATTTCCGTATGAGATGGTTACAGACAGTGGTGTAGGTAAGTTTATTTTCGCTTATGAGCCAGTGTGGGCTATAGGTACTGGAAAAGTGCCGACAATTAGTGATATAAAAGAAGCACATAATGTCATAAAGAGAGAATTTATATCTAATATTACAACCAATTATCAGGTTGATGCTCAGGAAGTTGGGGTGTTATATGGTGGTTCGGTAAAACCAGAGAACTCATCTGATATAATGACGCTTGATGAGGTGGCTGGTGTTTTGGTTGGTGGAGCTAGTTTGAGATCGGATGATTTTTGTAAAATAATAGATGCTGCGGGATAATATAATATTTTTTATTTTCAATAATATATTGAAAATAATTTTAACACTCGCTATGCAGTGCAAAACCACCAATTTCGGTGATGGTTTTAATAAATGGCGCTGGTAAGGCGTAATGTTAGTAAATAGGTTATAAAGTAAAGAGGCTATAAAATGGAAAGTATATATACGGTATTATTAGTCGCTCACACAGTGTTAGTGTTGTTTCTGATAGTAGTTATTTTGTTGCAACGCTCAGAGGGAGGCGGTCTTGGTGGTCTCGGTGGTGGAGGCGGTAATCAGTTTATGACCGGACGTGGTACCGCTAATTTTATGACTCGTACCACATCGTTCCTTGCTGTCGCTTTTATGTGCACTAGCCTTGCTCTTGCGACTATGGCGAGTCGTATGTCCTCAAGCTCTATAGTAGATGAGATAGCTGTTAAGACGGCAATAGAGAAGGGCAGTGATAAAGATAATAATAGTTTGGAAGATACACAAAAACCTGTGGCTCCAGCAATACCTAAGCCAGAGTAAAATATGCCGACACGTTTTATATTTATAACAGGGGGTGTTGTTTCGTCCTTAGGCAAGGGGCTTGCCTCAGCTAGTCTTGGTGCTTTGTTACAAGCGAGAGGTTATAAGGTAAGGCTGCGTAAATTAGATCCTTATCTTAATGTGGATCCTGGAACTATGAATCCAACGCAGCATGGTGAGGTTTTCGTGACTGATGATGGCGCGGAGACGGATCTGGATCTTGGGCATTATGAGCGTTTTACTGGTGTAAGTGCGAGAAGGACTGATTCGGTCAGTACCGGACAGATTTACTCTATGCTGCTTTCTAAAGAACGTAGAGGGGATTATCTTGGTGGAACTGTGCAGGTCATCCCACATGTTACTGATTTAATAAAAGAATTTATTTTGCGAGATACTAGTGATGAGGATTTTGTCCTGTGTGAGATTGGTGGAACTGTTGGTGATATAGAGGGCTTGCCATTTTTAGAGGCGATAAGACAACTTGGCTGGGAATTAGGTCAGGAAAGGGTTATGTATATACACCTTACCCTGATACCTTATATAGCAGCCGCTAAAGAACTAAAAACCAAGCCAACTCAACATAGTGTTAAGGAACTTAGGACTATTGGTATTCAACCGGATATATTGCTGTGTCGGGCGGAGAGGGAAGTTCCGATAGCGCAACGACGCAAGATAGCGCTATTTTGTAATATAAAAGAAGAGTCGGTTATCGTTGGGCAAGATGTGGAGTCAATATATGAGGTGCCGCGCTGTTATAATGAACAGCATTTTGACCTTCAGGTGCTTAAAACCTTTGGGATAGAAAATGGAAAAGAACCTAATCTTAAAAAATGGGATGATATTCTTGATAGGGTAAATAATCCGAAAAGTGAGGTTACGGTCGCTATAGTTGGCAAATATACTGGTATTGGTGATGTTTATAAGTCGCTTTGTGAGGCTTTGGATCACGCCGGAATAGCTAATCAAGTAAAAGTAAATATACGTTGGGTTGATGCTTCTGGCTTTAAGCTGGAAGATGCTGGGAAAGCTTTGTCGGATGTGGATGCGATATTGGTTCCTGGTGGTTTTGGTGAAAGAGGTGTTGGTGGAAAAATGGCTGCTATTACCTATGCTCGGGTGAATAAAAAACCATATCTTGGAATATGTTTTGGTATGCAGCTTGCGGTGATAGAGTACGCGCGTAATGTTCTTGGGATAGAAAACGCTGTTTCTACGGAATTTAACCGTTATGAGGGTAATGATGAACGAGGACCTCTAGTTGGTCTTATGACAGAATGGCAACGTGGGGGAATGATAGAGACTCGTTCGGCAAATAGTGATCTTGGTGGGACAATGCGGCTTGGAGCATATGATTGTTTGCTTAAGCAAGGAAGTCTAGCTCGTAAGGTATATGGTAGTGACAAGATAAGCGAGCGCCATCGTCATAGGTATGAGGTTAACTTAGAATATCGTGAGCAATTTGAGAAATCAGGTATGGTATTTTCAGGACTTTCACCGGAAGGACATTTGCCAGAAATAGTGGAAATAAAAGAGCACCCTTGGTTTGTTGGTGTTCAGTTTCACCCTGAGTTGAAATCCAGACCGTTCGCGCCACATCCGCTTTTTGCCTCTTTTGTAAAGGCTGCTATGCCTGAGGCAAAAAAACAGAAAAAGACGTAGTTATTGGGTCGTGATGACATGCTAAAAACCGTAGAAATAGACGATAGGAAATTAAGGAGGCAGTCATCTGGTCTGGAAAAAAGTATAGAAGAGCATCTGCGTAATTATTTTCTATCACATCGTGGTGATGAGTTGCCACCTTCTGGGCTTTATTATCGGGTGTTACCGCTTTTTGAGCGTCCACTCATAGAAATGACACTTAGAGAAACCGCTGGAAATCAATTAAAGGCCGCGCAGGTGCTGGGAATTAATCGTAATACGTTGCGTAAAAAGATAGTTGAGCTTGGGATTAGTATTTAGTTTTGTGTTATAGATTCTTGGTTATAAAACTATGATTTAGGGCAAGTTAAAATAACGGATAAATTATCAATTTTATGACAGATGATACTACATTATCGGTTAGGAGTTCTGTAGCTAGTTTTGCTCATTGGCTTAAGCGTAATATATTAGTTATCGCTATAGTTTCTGTGTGCGTATCACTTGCTGTTACTTATGGCATAATAGATGATGATTCCGCTGATTTCGGGATGAAACCAAAGCGAATAATCAGATTGCTTACTGTTAATGTTGTTCTATTTTCCTTTGTCATATCTATCATAATTGTACGCATTTACTGGTTGTGGAAGACATTGAAATCAGGATCTGCTAATTACAAGCTACAAAAGCGTATTGTGGCTATGTTCAGCTTGGTTACAATAATACCAACGCTCATAGTTTCTATTTTTTCAGCTATATTTTTTAATATTGGTATTCAAACATGGTTTAATGAACGGGTGCAGCGTACTGTTCAGGAGTCAAAGGCAGTAGCTGAGGCTTATCTTGTGGAGCACAAGGAAAATATTAGAGCGGACGCTATAGCTATGGCAGGGGATTTGGATAAGATAGCGAGTTTAGTAATATCAAATCCACAGAGTTTTGATAGGGCGGTTTCCACACAGGCGGCTCTTCGGGAGCTTACGGAAGCTATAGTAGTACAGCGTAACAAAATAATAGCGCAGAGTAGGTTCAGTTTCTCTTTGTCTTTTGAGACTATTCCGCAAGATGCTTTGGAAAAGGCGGAGCGTGGTGAGGTAGTAATTTTGGCGTTTGATTATGATAAGGTTCAGGCTCTTATAAAAATACCGTCTTTGAGGTATGGATACTTGCTGGTGGGTCGGTTAATTGATAGCAAGGTAATAGAGCATATGCGTAATACGCAAGGGGCGGTTAATGAGTATGAAAGCCTAAAGAAGCAGCTTAATCGTTTTAGTATGACCTTTTCTATAGTGTTCGTTACTATGGCTTTATTGCTGCTTCTTAGCTCCGCTTGGTATGGTATGGTATTTGCCACAAGGCTTACTCGTCCGATAAGAAAGCTGGTTCAAGCGGCGGAAAGAGTAAGAGGTGGGGATTTTAGCGCGCGGATTAGTGGGGAGATCGGTAATGATGAGCTTGGGACTTTAAGCCGTAGTTTTAACCGTATGACCGAGCAATTGGATGCGCAGAGGAAGGATCTGATAGAGGCGAACCGTAGTGTTGACGAACGTAGGATATTTATTGAGACTGTTCTTTCCGGTGTGTCCGCTGGTGTTATCGCCTTGGATCGTGAGAAAATAATTACTCTACATAACCGTTCCTCTGAGTCTATTTTTAGTATGGTCGGAAAATATATCGTAAATGGTGAGCATATAGTAAATCTTTTTCCTGAAATGGAAGAGCTTTTGCTAGCGGCTGAAGATAAGCCGATGGATATAGCCGAAGGTACCATTACTATAAATAGTGACAAAAAATCCCTTTCTTTGCATGTGAGGGTAACTGTTGAGCATATTGAGGGTAATATTAAAGGATTTATAATAACATTTGATGACATCACACCTTTAATAGCCGCTCAACGCAGCGCGGCATGGGCGGATGTGGCGCGTCGTGTAGCGCATGAAATTAAGAATCCGCTTACCCCGATTCAGCTTTCAGCTGAGCGGATAAAGCGTAAATATCTGAAATTTGTAGAAGAGGATAAGGATAGTTTTATAAAATATACTGATACTATAACTAAGCATGTTGCTGATATTGGTAAGATGGTAGAAGAATTTGTTTCATTCGCTAAAATGCCGACAGCAAGTTTTTCTAAAGAAGATATTATCACTATAATAAAAAAAGCGGTGTTCTCGGCTAAGGTTGTTTGTCCTAATTATGATTTTCAACTTTCCTTTAGCGCTGAGCATATATTCATGAATTGTGATGAGCGGCAAATGACGCAGGTTATGACTAATCTGCTTAAAAACGCTGTGGAGGCTATTGATGATAATGTAAATGGCGATGAGTGGTCTAGTGAGAATGGTGTAGTTAAGGTTGGAGCTGATTATAATGATGGGGTAATTAGTATAACTGTTGAGGATAATGGAATTGGTTTGCAAGAAAACTCTCCAGAGAAGCTTCTTGAGCCTTATGTAACTACTCGTAAGAAGGGAACTGGTCTTGGTCTTTCTATAGTTAAGAAAATAGTCGAAGATCATAATGGGTTGATAAAAATAGAAAATATTAAACCAAATGGTGTAAAAGTAACGCTTTCTTTTTTGCAACACTGTGATATAAAAGACGCAAAATAAAGGCTGGGTGCTCGAGGCTGGTTGTAGTAAAAATCCTCATGTTTTCTGGCTGTTAATCTTTAAATTTTAGCCTATAACTTCTAGTCCTGAGTTGTTTATGACCGCTGATATTCTTATTGTTGATGATGAAAAAGATATTCGTGAACTCATTTCCGATATATTGAAGGACGCTAAGTATGGTACGCGTACCGCTCATAGTAGTGATTCAGCGTTTAGGGCGATTGCTGAGCGGGTTCCTTCCGCTATTATACTTGATATATGGCTTCAAGGTAGCGAGCTGGATGGGCTTGGTATATTAGAGATGGTGAAGAAAAAATATCCGCATATTCCAGTGGTTATGATAAGCGGACACGGAAATATTGAAACCGCTGTTTCGTCCATAAAAATGGGTGCTTATGACTTTATAGAAAAGCCGTTTAAGGAAGATAGGCTTCTGTTGGTAGTGGAAAGAGCGCTCGAGAACGCTAAGCTACGTATGGAAAATAGCGAGCTTAAGACGCGTGGCAAGTTTGAAATGAGGATTGATGGTAAATCACAGGCAGCGCAGCAGTTGCGCAATGTAGTTGATAAAGTTTCTTCTACATCTAGTCGTGTGTTGATAACTGGCGCTCCGGGAACTGGTAAAGAGATGGTCGCTCGTATTATTCATGATAAATCCTCAAGGAAATCTGGCAATTTCGTGGTGATGAATAGTGTGGGGCTTACAACGGAAAAAGCTGAGGCAGAGCTTTTTGGGGTTGAGGATGTAAATCCAACAGGAGGAGCGGAAAGGCTAGGGGTTTTTGAAAAGGCTCACAATGGGACTTTATTTATAGATGAGATAGCTGAGATACCTCTGGAAGCGCAGGCTAAGATACTCAGAGTGTTACAGGAAGGAAGCTTTACTCGTAAGGGTGGTAAAAATAAGGTTGGTATAGATGTTAGGGTTATCGCCGCTAGTAATCACACTCTGGAAAATGAAATAGCGTCCGGCAGATTTCGTGAGGATTTATATTACAGGCTTAACGTGGTTCCTGTGCGGATGCCTTCTCTTAAAGATAGGAGAGAGGATGTACCGGAATTATGTGATTATTTTATCAGGCGTGCCGCTGAAATATCTGGCGCGTCGGTTAGATCGCTTTCACAAGAAGCTATTGTTATGTTGCAGTCATATTCGTGGCCGGGAAATGTACGGCAGTTGCGTAATATGATGGAATGGCTACTTATTATGACAGAGGATAAGAGCGCGATTATATCCGCTGATGAGTTGCCACCGGAGATATTAACGTCTAACCCAGTGCTCGCTCGCCCAGAAACTAACGCTGATATTATGTCAATGGCTCTAAGAGAGGCGAGGGAATTATTTGAGAAGCAATATTTAGTAGCTCAGATTGAGCGTTTTGGTGGTAATATATCAAGAACGTCAAATTTTGTTGGTATGGAACGTTCCGCTTTGCATCGTAAGCTTAAGTTGCTAGGGATAAACACCAGTGATGAGAAGGTGGCTTGATTTTTAATTCCGTTTTGTGATTTTATCCAACTTGTCTTGTTTTATTTTTAGCTGCTCTAGATCTGATTCTAATTGATTCTTTATTTCTTGATTATTGGTATCGCTAACATCGTCAGTATCATTTTTATCATTTCTCTTAAGTAATAACCAATTATCGCTGTAATATTTTATCTTCCAGTGCCTATTATTTATAAGCTCGTGTATTTTATTTAGATAAGTAATAAACTCATCTTCCACATATGGCGTTCCAAAAGCATGAAAATGTTTCAGGAACGGATTGCGGGTGTTTATTATTATGTAGTCCTCTGTTTGCTCGGACTCGTTTGGGAACATATACAAATAACGGCGGGTCGCTATATGTGGCATTATATTATCTTGGACTGATATTATAGAGTCACCGCCAATAATATTATTTATATCACTTATAGATTTTTTATCGCCTTGTGAATAGTCAGACTTTATAGATGAAAGCTCCCATATGTTATTTGGAAGGTGAGGAAGAGAAGTTAAGCTATATGAATAAAAACCAACCATTAGCGCAGTCGCGGCGATGAATTCCCACCTTTTTATTTTTGTGATTTGATTATAACGTTTCGCTATAACAACGCAGTAAGCGATTAATAATACGGGAACTATCGGTGCTGAGTGATAAGCGGAAGGGTGGCGTAGCATATCATTATTTGATACGCTATTGATAAATATATCAGCAAGTGCCGGAAGCATCCATAACGGCGCTAATAATGGCTGGAACCATAGCGGATATATCATCAGGAATATATAAAATATGGATTCCACCAACCTTTTGCCAAGAAGTTCTGGGTCAGCGAAAGGGGTAAATATCCAGCCGAAATAGTTAGTGTTGGCACTGCTATTTAACATAGCAAGGCTGGTATCTGGGTGGAAATAAGGCATTATTATTTTTATTATTATTAAAAATGAGGCGAGTCCAATTAGTGACGCGCTAAGTCCAAATTTAATGTCACGATTATGATATGCCCAGAGTATTCCAGCGCCAAATACGCTAAGACCATAATGTTCTTTTATCGTAAGTAGTAGAAAGCAGAATATTATAAACCATATTTTGTTATTATTAATAATTGACCATAGGATAATTGTAATGAACAGAGGAGCAAACGCCATTTCATGGAAATCAAAGATTTGCGCGTTTATTATCAAAGGGTTTATTAGGTAGAATATACAGATGACAAGTGATTGCCAGCTAGAGCTAAATATTTTTTTACAAGTAAAAAATAAAGGGATGGTGGCAGATGATATGAGAATTGTATGTAATAAAAACAAGGTTTTCGGCGATGGAAATAGCCAGTATATAGGAGCTATAGTATAAAGTATTGGTGAGAAATGAAAGCCAAACCAATGTTGAGATATATATGGTGGAGAGGTGGACGAAATCATCCCATAACCGTTAACTAGATTATGAAATAGCTGGATAAAAGAAGCGCTATCGGCTCCTGATGTTTTTAACTCATAAAAATGTGAGAGTAAAAAACAGTATGAGAGAGTGGATTGTAATAATACTAGGAGGAGTAATATGTAAATTGGCTTTATCAGCTTGGTCATATCGCTATTATGATGATTTTTGTTCCATATAGAAAATATCACCATCAGCATCCTCACAAAGCGACTCACCTTTTATTTTTCCCATAACCGAGAGCAGTGAGTAATTGTAGGGGAAAAAATTAAGATGTAGGTCAAATGTGAATTTATAAGGACGTTGGCGAGGAACTACTATAATTAGTCTTTTGCTAACACGCCTTAGTTCGGATATCGCTAAGTGGATATTACGGACATGCTCCAGAGTATGAGTGCAGATTACAGTATCAAACTCACTATCATCAAAAGGGAGTGACTCAACATTATCCTCAAAGAATTTTACTTTAGGAAATTTTTCTCTGACTACTGGTGGTATTACGATGTCAACTCCTGAAACATCGTTGTGATTTTTGCTTAATATATCTACTAGAAATCCCCGACCACAGCCAACATCAAGTATTTTATCCCCTTTAGTATGCATCATTATTTTGTCTATTGAAGCTTTATTAAGATCGGTATCTCTTTCTATAGCTGTATCACTTACCATACGGTAAAAACCACGAAATTCCTCTTCGCTTAAATCAAATGCTATCTCTTTGAAGTTAAGATATGATTTATAACGGTGACGGAACATTACCCATAGTGGAAATGACATAATCCATTTACAGTCACGTATTATTGGTGGAACTAGCTGATCCAGTATATAATGTATTTTAAGGGCGGTATCCCTGCTCATTTTACTAGGCATCTTTTATTCCTTATATATTTTTAATTCAGTAAGTACAGGAAGATGATCGGAATCTCCATATGGTAATACACTTCTTTTGACTATTTCAATCTGTTTTGAGGTAAATAGATGGTCTATGGCTATTCTAAATGGTGATGGCATAAATTTAGGCCATGTTCCAGATAAGTTAAACCCTTGTTGGGAATGGTTCATATATCCACGTTTTATTACATTTTGTAGATATGGTGAATATATTGTAGAGTTAAAATCGCCAATTAATATACGGTAGGTAGATCTATCTTTTTCCAGTAATTTAGCCATTAACTCTAGATTAATGTTTCTCTGTTCAAAGAACTCCTTTGACATAGGCGGAGGAGTATGCAGTTCGTACATGCGTATATTTTGCCCTGATACAAAAAAATCAGTTACGCTATATTTGTTCCAGCCATCATTTATATTTATATAGCGAAAGCTATTTACTGGCAGGGAACTGAATATAGCCATACCAAAAGCATCACGGTTTTTATTAATTTTTATCTTGGACCAAGGATAATATTTTATTAATGGCCTTAATTCTGTTGCTCTATCCCTGTTGATTTCTTGCAGAATAATAATATCAGCTTTTTGTTTTACCATCCATTTAATATCTTCCCTAAAGTTTTTATTATTATACAGAATGTTATATTGGAGTATTTTTATTTTGGTAATTTCTTTTCCTCTTGGCGGTTTAGCTGACTCAAGCGTTTTCATGGCTGGTATGCCAAGTGCCAATGTTAACGCTAGAAGCCATACGCTAACCATTATATTTTTTGAGAATATAAATATTATGGTAAAAATTAGAGCAATAGCGGCAAAGTGCATCCGCCAGTGAACGGCAAGCTCCGCTATGTGGAATTTATCACTTAATTCACATAATGCGTAGGCTATTGTAAGTGGTAAGCATATAAAAAAGATGCTAAATATCCGCATAGCTACCTTTTTCGGCTTTGCCTCCCATATGGGTTACCGCCCCTTTTTCAGCGGAACCAACTATTTGCGCGTATTTCCATAAAGCGCCAGAATTATGATTATTACTACGTGGTTTCCAATTTTTACGGCGTTCTTCCAGTTCTTTGTCAGAAATATCTACGTCTATGGTAGAATTTGCAGCGTCAATCGTTATTTTATCGCCATCTCTAAGAAGAGCGATGACTCCGCCAAGTGCCGCTTCCGGACCAACGTGCCCGATGCAGAAACCTCTAGTTCCTCCTGAAAAACGACCATCAGTGATGAGCGCTACCTTGTCTCCCATTCCTTGACCATATATGGCGGCGGTTGTTGAGAGCATCTCACGCATACCTGGTCCTCCACGAGGTCCCTCATAACGAATTACAATAACGTCACCTTCCTTGTATTTTCTTGATTCAACCGCTGCGAAAGCGTCTTCTTCACAATCAAAACATAAAGCTGTGCCGCTAAATACTAGATTTTTCATTCCAGCGACTTTTACGATAGCTCCTTCTGGGGCGAGATTACCTTTAAGCACAACGACACCACCTTCGTCCCTTAGCGGTTTATCGTGAGGATAAACGACATCTTGCTTGGCTGGGAATTTTATACTCTCAAGATTCTCAGCGATGGTTTTTCCGGTAACTGTTATGCAGTCACCATGTAAATATCCACCAGCAAGTAGGGTTTTCATTACTATTTGAACGCCGCCAACCTCATATAAATCTTTGGCGGTATATTTCCCGCCCGGCATTAAATCAGCAAGATATGGAGTGCGTTTGAATATCTCACCAACAGCGTGTATATCAAAATCTATTCCACACTCATTGGCGATAGCCGGTAGGTGAAGAGCTGCGTTAGTAGAGCCTCCGGTCGCGGCGACAACAGCGGCGGCGTTCTCAAGTGCCTTCCGACTTACTATATCACGGGGACGCAGCTTATTCTTAAGTAATTCCATAACTACTTTTCCGGATTCAAACGCGAAAGAATCACGTGACTCATAAGGTGCTGGAGCGCCCGCGGAGTTAGGCAGAGCAAGACCAATCGCCTCGCTTACGCAAGCCATAGTATTAGCGGTAAATTGCCCACCACATGAGCCAGCGGAAGGACAGGCGACCTGTTCAAGCGCGCGTAGCTCTTCCTCACTCATATTTCCAGAGCTATACTTGCCCACTCCCTCAAAGACATCAACTACTGTTACCTGCCTGTCCTTGTATTTTCCTGGTAAGATAGAACCACCGTAAATAAACACGCTGGGAACATTTAGTCTTACCATTGCCATCATGAGTCCGGGTAATGATTTATCACATCCGGCAAGACCAACAAGAGCGTCATAACAATGACCACGCATAGTAAGCTCAACAGAGTCAGCGATGACCTCTCTTGAAATAAGAGATGATTTCATCCCCTCATGCCCCATAGCGATACCATCAGTTACGGTGATAGTGGTAAATTCTCTAGGAGTACCACCGGCTGCCGCGACACCTTTTTTAACAACTTGTGCTTGACGGGCGAGGGTTATATTACAGGGAGCTGCCTCGTTCCAAGTTGTGGCTACTCCGATAAGCGGAGCATTGATTCCAGCCTCAGTTATGCCCATAGCGTAAAGATATGAGCGATGAGGGGCGCGCTCGGCTCCTTCAGTTACGTGTCTGCTGGGCAGAGTTGATTTTCCATAAGTTTTAGTCATTATTGTCACTTTTTATCGTAAGTTTTCTATCATGCGTCGTATAGTAATTAATGGAGACGACAGAGACGGGATTAAAGCAAAAATACTTCAATCTATCAATAGGTTTTTCAATGGGGATTTGGCTGGTTTTTAGTCGCGACTAAGTCTTGCTATCTCTTTGGCGACCAAACGCTCAACAATCTCTGGAAGATTATCATCAAGCCATTCTTTCATCATTGGGCGCAGCATTTCCTCTACCATATCCTCTACGGTTTTACCAGAGCGGAAAGCGGGTGATGGAACATGAGGAGCGGCTGGTTTATCTGGTTTTTTGAGTTTAGACAGAGCGGCGGAAGCGGTATTTTCTGTTTCCTTTGAGATTAGGCTATCATCAGTAGCTTCTTGTTTAGGTTCTTCAGTAGAATCAGCAACCGCTTCCTCAGCTTTTACTTCTTCTTGAACCACTGGGGCTTCTTCTGTTTTCTCTTCTTTGCCTTCTATTTTTTCTTCTGGCTTCAGCGCTTCATCAATATTATCCAGTACGTCTACAGAAGAGTCCTCTTTATTATCATTATTACCATCCTTAAGATTTGTTATTGAACCATCGTCTTCTATCATATCGGTGAGTTCCAATATGTCAGAGTCATTTACAGCATCTGGTTTAACATCCTCACCATTAGTTTTAGCATCTTCAGCTTTTACTTCTTCGTCACCATCTTCATCATCGGCTATTATACGACGTATTGACTGAAGAATATCCTCCATAGAAAGATCATCATCACCGACAGTCTCTTCTTTTTTCTTTGCCTCCATGGCATTCTCCAACACTATATATACCGTTTATCGTTCATCATATGTATTATTAACATATTTTCCTTTGACTGACCAGTATGGTCAAAAATAAAAAAACACTATAATCCATTATCCAATACTTGGAGCATTTTTATATAATTATATAAAAAGTATTAAATAAACATTATCATAATCCAATTAACTGATATTTTATACTATCATAATGTTTCTTTGGACTTTCTGTTGTTGTCTTTATTTTTAGACCTTCATTGGTTAATTTTCCTATTGTGGCAAGTAGTCTGTAAGCTTGTATTTTTTCATTACGAATAGCTTTAATAAGGCTTACTTCAGCGAAGAACGCTTCTTGTTCAGCGTCAAGCACGTCAAGTATGGTACGCACACCATACTCATTTTCTTTGCGGACACCATTTAACGCCACTTTGGCGGCCTCTACCGCTGCTTGGTTAGATTTAATAATTTCTTTACTCGTATTATAAGCTTCCCAAGCGATAGTAACATTTTCAATAATTGATTTATTAGTATCAATGGTATTAAATTTAGCTTGTTGCGCTAGATTTCTCGCCTGTCTTAGTCGCGACCACTCAGCTCCCGATCTGTATATAGGTATCGTTACATTTAATTTAATACTATCGCTATCAAAGCTGCTAAAATTATTCGCGCTGTCACTTCTGCTTGCTACTCCTTGTAAGGATACGTCCGGTAACAGGCTAGAGGCTTTACTATATACGTCACTATCGGCTGATTTCTCTAAGTGACGAGCGGCGATTAAAATAGGGTTATTGCTTGACGCTATCTCTTGTGCCTTAGCAAGACTTGTTGGTATCTCAGATGGAACAGGAGGCATTTTCATGTCTTTATTAGCTTCGTAACCTATTATTCTGTTGAAAGTAGCTTTTACCACTTCCAGATCACCAAGTGCTTGTCTTTCGTCAGCTACAGCACGTGCCAGACGTGCTTCTGACTGTGATACATCAGTCAAGGTGAGATCGCCAACTTTGAATCTTGATTTTGTCGCCTCAAGCTGTCTTTTAAGTACATCAACATTTTTTTGGTTTAATTTCAGCACATAATATTTTTCTACCACATCGGTGTAGGACACTACCGCGTTAAATAATAACTCTTGTTCGGTAGAAAGCAGTTCCGCTCTTGCCGCTTTTACTCGTTCTTTTGATGTTTTTAGGTCGGCAAGGGTTCTACCTCCTTTGAATATTGGCTGGTTTACGACTATATTTTTGGATTTTGAGTCGCCATAATTCCAGTCAGGTGTCGTACTTTTGATTCTCTCTCTACCTTTGCTAAGATTCGCGGTCACATCTGGACGGAATCCAGAAATAGCCTGCGCTACATTCTCATCAATCGCTTTTAGCTCTTCACGCTTCGCTTTTATTTGCGGGTGATTATCATAGACATATTCTAGGGTTTTTCTAAGAGAAACATCATCTATTATGCTGTAATCATTTTTGTCTTTACCGGCGATAGCGGTTTTTTCAATATTCAGGTAATTGCTGTCGGGCTTGGATGTTTTTTTATCATATGATTTTGGATTAGCGTTTTTTGACGTCTCATCTTTACTATGTTCCTCACTTTTAACCGACTCTTTCTTAGGTCCGATAGAAGCCGCATTGTCATTTTGCTTACTATCTATTTTTTCTGAGTTGGAAGTATTTAAGGATTCTGGTAGGTAATCACACCCAGTAATTAAGGATATAGAAAGAATAGCCGCGATAATTTTCGTATTTAGAGGATGTACAGTATTTTTCATATAGTGTTTTATAATGGTTTTTGTGCTATGTAACAAGTTATTAAAATGTAAATTTTTCTTTCTGTTCAAACCCTTCAAGTGTCGCCGATGAACTATCAAAATATGACTGTACGTTTACTTGTCCGTCCATATGTTTTACTAATATACCTTTGCCAAGACCGGTAGAGACTTTCTGGATGGCGACAAGTCTGCCACCGATGGCTAGCTGTGTGGCAAGTTGATGCGGAAGATACTCAACAGCGCCATTTATGAATATAACATCATATGGCGCGGACATAGCGTAACCATCAGCCATATTTTTGACGTGCTTTATATTTACATCTTTTACGCCAAGTCGCATCATATTATCATTAGCTATGGCGATTAACTCCTTGTCGCTGTCAATGGATACGACGTGCCCTGCAAGTTCAGACAATATAACTGTAGAGTAACCATTGCCGCAACCAATGACCAACACTCGGCATGACGGGGTAATATTAGCCAATTCAAGAAGTTTAGCGAAGGTAAGCGGAGCGAGCAAAAAACGGTTTTTATATATCTCAATATCTTGATCTATATACGCTGAGTTTTTTAACTCTATCGGGACAAAAAATTCGCGTGGTACATCAAACAACACCTTCTTGATTGATGGTGTGGTAATAGCGTTGGTTTCCAGCTGACCAATAACCATATTTCGTGCCTGATTTTCTTGTAGTGACATTGTATTATATCCTCATGCGGGTATGGAATGTTTGAGTGATTGTTTTGATGCCGAGAATGAAATATAAATTGTACTATTGTCAATTTTATTTTCAACGGAGTAGGTTGGTGAAGTTATTTCATCTTCCAATAAATTATCAGAAAGGGTCTGCTCCATAATATAGTTTTTATTAGAGTGAATGGCGGACATTATTTTTTCCTCTGACCTTATGTATAAGTCTATTTTATCAGAGACATTTAGATTCGCGTCTTTACGGGCTTGTTGAATCATCCGTACCACATCACGGGCGATGCCTTCCGCTTCCAACTCTGGAGTAATAGTTGTATCCAGAATTACTAAAGCATCATTGGTGGATAATGCCTGCGCCCGTTCCGCATATTCTGGCTTTGGCTCAAGCTGTAAATTATACTCAGTGGGAAGTAGTTTCTCGCCACAGATTTCTAAATCGCCACTATCTAATTTTTTCCATTCGCCTTTTTTAGAAGCAGGGATTATTTGCTTCATTTTAGCAGATAAGCGTTTACCAAGAACGGCTGAGTTGATGGAGAGTTTGAGGGTGGCGTAGTTGGAAATTTCTGAATTACCATCTATTTCTTTTACATTTATTTCATCAATAATTATGGCATTATATTCTCTATATTCCTCATCACTTTTAGTCCATCCATGATGAATGATTTTTATGGATTGTAGTGGTTGACGAGTGCGTATTTTTAATTGAGAGCGTATTGAATGGACTGTATTACAAACATCTTGTATCCAATCTATTTTATCTATTAGCTCGTCATCCTTGCTTGTTAAAGGGTGATAGGTTGGGAAAGTGGCAAGATGCACGCTGACATTTGCTTTTCCCTCACCCTGCCCTCTCCCAGAGGGTGAGAGTGCAGAAGAAGTAGTTAGCCCTCTATAAATTTCCTCACAAGTTAGTGGCAACAGAGGCACGGCGGCGCGGCACATAGTAGTTAACACTGTGTAGAGCGTGTCATAGGCAGCCTGCTTGTCAGTGTCATGCTCGGACTTCCAGAAACGCTCCTTGCTGCGACGGATATACCAGTTATTCAGCGTATCAAAAAATTGTAAGACAGCGTCGCAAGCTGTTGGGGTATCGTAATCGTTCATAGATTTTTCTATTTCTTTGACTGATTGATTGCATTTGGCAAGTATGTATTTATCCATTATATTGTTATCCTGAACGGAGCGAAGCGTAGTTGAAGGATCTTTAGATCCCTCGGCTTCGCTCGGGATGACAAGTGAAGCCTCTATACCATCCGCATTGGCATAAAGCGTAAAAAAGTTATACGCATTCCATATAGGTTTTATAGCAAGGCGCACCACGTCACGGATAAATTTACCTTCAGGATCAACCATAAGATCCTGTCCACGCATCACGGGACTAGCGATCATAAGCCAGCGCAGTGCGTCCGCCCCGAACTGGTCAATCACCTCCATTGGGTCTTTGTAGTTTTTCAGACGTTTGGAATATTTAAGTCCGGTTTCAGCATCCAGCACTACCCCATGACAGATACAATTTTTGAATGGAATTTTATCAAATAAAGCGGTTGAAAGCATAATCAGCGTGTTAAACCAGCCACGTGTTTGCCCGACATACTCAGTGATGAAGTCGGCGGGGAAATGTTCCTCAAAATACTCTTTATTCTCAAATGGGTAATGCACTTGCGCAAACGGCATTGAGCCGGATTCAAACCAGCAATCAAACACATCTTCAACTCTTTGCCATTTGCTTCCATCTTTGGCGGTAGTTAGAGTATCAATAAACGGGCGGTGTAAATCTTCTACCTCTACGCCAAAAAAATCTTCCAATTCAGCGATGCTGCCAAATGCTTTTATTTCACCTTTTTCGTTTTTCCAAACCGGTATAGGTGTTCCCCAAAAACGGTTGCGGGAGATGCTCCAATCAGGTGCGGTTTTTAACATATGTCCCATCTGCCCGTCACGGATATGTTCAGGAATCCAGTTTATTTGCTGATTAAGCTCGGCGGCACGGTCACGGAACTTTGTTACTTCTACATACCAGCTCGGCATTGCCCGATAAATGAGCGGTTTGTCGGTGCGCCAGCAATGCGGATAGTTATGTTTTATGTCCTCTTGTTTTACCAGTTTGCCGGTTAGTTTTAGCCAGTTGATAATACGAAGGTTCACCAAACCATATTTTTTTAGCTGTTCTGGTTTGTACGGTTCATCGTCGCATTTTCCATCAGTTTGCGCTATAACATTTAAGCCTTTAAGAGATAGAGGAGGGAGCTTGTTTTTCGCGTCATAATCTTCTTTGTTGATAGTGAAGTAAGGTCCCATGTGATTTTTGTACATTACTCTATCTTTTTGCTGATAGCCGATTTTCTTAAGCATCAACAAGGCGCTGGGATTATGATCCAGACTGCCTGCTATAATTGTTGGAAGATTTAGTTTATAAAATCCGAATTCAGTGCAAAAGCGACATAATTCAGTTCCATAACCGGAGCTCCAATAATCAGGTAGTAGTGCGACACGGAACACTGGATTTTTATTGCCACCATCCGCACGTTGATCCATGAACTGTAAACCAGCCCGTCCCATGAACTTACCGGATTCTTTGTTGAAGACCGCCCACTGGCTATAGCCATGCTCCTCTTGATGTGAGACAAACGTTTCTAGGTCAGCAAGTGCTTCCTCTTTTGTTTGCAGCCCGTCATTGACTGTATCCATGACTATCTGGTTGGTATGAAGGGAAATAATTAGTTCCGCGTCGTCTTTGGTAAATGGGCGTAGTGTACAACGCTCAGTTTCAAGAGTATCAAATGAAAAACCGGACTGCGTACCAATATCAAAAATCTCATCGGTGTATTTGCCTTGCCCGTCCACTGGGCAGACTAGCTCTATACCGTTTGCCTCACAGCATTTTTGATCCTCCTCACCAAAGGCAGGGGCAAGATGCACAATCCCTGTGCCGTCACCATCAGTGACAAAGGAAGATCCGTCAAGAATACGGAAGGCTCTCTTGTCATCCTGAGTGAAGCGAAGCGGAGTCGAAGGATCTCTAGATCCCTCGGCTTCGCTCGGGATGACAGTCGCGCGATCCGCAAAATAAGGGAAGAGGGGCTTGTAAGTGAGACCGATTATATTTTCGCCAGTGGTTTTGCCTAAATATTTTATTCGCCAAGCACCTTTTTCATCTTTTCTACCTAAATATGGAGCTAATGAATCTACGGCACGTGGAGAACATATGTAGCATATTTTTTCTTTTGCCCCTTCAATGTAAGAATACTCCATTTCTCTATTTACACCCAACGCCAGATTGCTTGGTAATGTCCAAGGGGTGGTTGTCCATGCGAGAACATAATATTTATCAGCGTCAGGTGCGCCCTTTGGCTTTTCGTTTAGTTCAAACGCCACCGTAATCGCTTTATCTTCCTTCTCACGATAGGAGTTATCCAGCTTGGTCTCAAAGTTAGAAAGCGGGGTTTCCGCTGCCCATGAATAGGGCATCACACGGTGAGCTTGATAGATTAGCCCTTTATCATAAAGCTGTTTGAATGCCCATAAAACCGACTCCATAAAGTTGGTATCCATAGTTTTATAGTCATTCTTAAAATCCACCCAGCGGGCTTGTCTCGTGACGTAATCTTCCCATTCACTGGCGTATTTCATCACGTTTTCACGGCAGTGGTCGTTGAACTTATCTATACCGAAATTCTGAATGGCGGCACGTCCGGAAATACCAAGCTCTTTTTCGCTACCCATCTCGGCGGGTAGGCCGTGACAATCCCAACCGAAACGGCGCTCTACCCGCTTACCTTGCATAGTTTGATAGCGAGCGAAGGCGTCCTTTACAAAACCTGTGAGCAAATGCCCATAATGTGGCAAGCCATTAGCAAATGGAGGACCATCATAAAAGACGAACTCATTATTCTCACCATAGTCAGTTTTTGTGGAGCGGGAATCAACTGATTGTTGAAAAATATCGTTTTCTTTCCAGAAGGATAGAGTTTTTTTCTCTAATTTAGGGAAATCAGGGTTAGGATTCACTTCGGGATAATGGTGCTTATTATTTGTTTTTTCAGGCATTTTTATATGTTTTTACTAGATTGTTATAGTCGTTTTACGTGTTTTAATATTTTTACTTGTTAGTTGCAACCTGTTGTTATTGCTTTTATATGTAAATATTGTTATCTATCGCGAATTAACAAGGTTATTTCCTGAAAAAATTCCCCGTAAATAAATACATTATGATTAAAGGTTCAAAAGTGAAAAAAGAAACATTGCTTGCCCATATTGGCACTAGTCCTGATATACATCGTGGTTCGGTAAATATTCCGCCATATCGTGCTTCTACAGTTTTATTCCCCAACTTAGCCGCTTTTGAGGCAGCGGAGCAGGGTAAAAGTGCGATGCCGACATATGCTCGTTTTGGTACTCCTTCAACTGAGGCGCTTGAAAATGTGATAGCGGAGTTGGAAGGGGCGGATCATTCTATAGTAACCGCTTCTGGTCTTGCCGCTATAGTAAGTTCAATTATGGCCTTTGTAAGTAGTGGTGATCATTTGCTTATGGTAGATAACGCTTACGCTCCTAACCGACGTTTTTGTGATCAGGAATTAAAGCGTTTTGGAGTAGAGGTTACTTATTATGACCCTACTGTTGGAGCGGGTATTGCGGGTTTAATAAAGGAAAATACAAAAGTTATATTTGTTGAGAGTCCTGGCTCGCTTACATTTGAAATGCAGGATATTCCAGCAATAGCGAAAATAGCGCGTGAAAAGGATATAGTGGTAATAGCTGATAATACTTGGGCGACACCTATGTATATCAATCCTTTTGAGATGGGAGTTGATATATCAATTCATTCCGCTACCAAATATATCAGTGGGCACTCGGATTTGGTTATGGGGGTAATCTCATGTAAAGAGAAGCATTATCCGCAGTTGCTTCGGAGTTTCCGTAATTTTGGCGCGTCACCGAGCGGTGATAATTGTTATCTAGCGTTACGTGGGCTTAGGACTATGGCAGTGCGCCTCAAACAGCATTACGAAAATGGTCTTAAAGTAGCTCGCTGGCTTCAAGAACATGATAAGGTGGAAAAGGTGTTTTATCCGCCACTACCGGAATCGGCTGGTCATGAAATATGGAAACGTGATTTTGACGGGGCGACTAGTTTGTTTAGTATCGTGCTTAAAGAAAATTACTCAAGTGATCGGCTGGCGAAGATGATTGATGGTCTTGAGAATTTTGGCATGGGTTATAGCTGGGGAGGGTTTGAGAGCCTTATCATACCGTTTAAGCCGAAAGCGATAAGAACAGCGACAAATTGGCAGTATGAAGGGACAGCTCTGCGTTTGCATATCGGTCTTGAGGACGTTGATGATTTGATAGAAGATCTTGAGCGTGGATTTGAGCGGTTAAAATAAAAACTATTGCGTAAATAAAATAATTATGTAAGAAGTAGCGCCCATGAAGAATTTTATTCGTGGCTCCATATTTTTTATTTTATCATCTTTGATTTTTGTGTCTGGTTCCGTACTCGCGCAGGATGCGGTGGCTGTTGTTGACTCTGGTGATACGGCATGGATGATTACTTCCACTCTTCTTGTGCTTATGATGACGATTCCTGGTCTTGCCTTATTCTATAGTGGAATGGTGCATAAGGAGTCTGTGCTTTCAGCGATGATGCAGAGTTTTGTCTCCGTAACTTTGGTATCAGTGTTGTGGGTGGTTTATGGATACTCACTGGTTTTTACTGAAAATAATGGATTTATTGGGGATTTTAGCAATTTGCTATTGTCTTCTGTTGGCAAGGATAGTGTAAACGGATCAATACCGGAGTCAGTATTTGTTATGTTTCAAATGACGTTTGCCGCTATTACCTGCGCTCTAATTTTGGGAGCGGTGGCCACAAGAATTAAGCTTTCCTCAGCGCTAGTTTTTATTGGTATATGGTTTACTCTTGTATATGTACCGGTCGCGCACTGGGTTTGGGGACCTGCCGGAATGCTTGGTGGTGTTGGAGTAGATGGTTATAATGGTTTGTTCGGTTATGGGGCTACACTTGATTTCGCTGGTGGTACGGTGGTGCATATTAATGCCGGTATAGCTGGTTTGGTTGCCGCTATAATGATACGTAACCAAAAAAGCTTTGACGCGAAACCGAGAAGAATGCCACAACCTTATAATATAGTTTTTAGCGTGATAGGCGCTTCTTTACTTTGGGTTGGTTGGTTTGGGTTTAACGCTGGCTCGGCGGTTGCCGCTGATGGTGGCGCTGGTATGGCGATGCTAGTTACGCAAGTGGCGGCGGCTATGGGCTCACTTTCTTGGATGAGTATAGAATGGATGCGTAATAAAAAGCCAAGCGTGATAGGCATTATTTCTGGCGCTATATCTGGACTTATAGCGATAACCCCCGCTTGTGGATTCGTTGGTATTGGTGGCGCGCTTATAATTGGCGCCATTGCTGGTGTTGTGTGTTTTTATTCATGCCGGATTAAGTTCAGATTTAATTTTGACGATACGCTCGATGTGTTTGGAGTACATTGTATGGGCGGAATAGTTGGAGCGTTACTTGTTGGTATATTCGCTGTCGAGGATGTTGGTGGTGTTTCTGGAAGCTTTACTCAGTTTGTCGCGCAAATTGAGGGAGTAGCTGTGACGGTAGTTTATTGCGCGGTGATGAGTTTTGTGATTCTCAAAGCTATAGATAAAACTATGGGTCTTAGGGTAAGTGATACCGTAGAATATAAGGGTATGGATTTAATAACTCATGGTGAGCAACTACATTAGTTATTGTTGGTCTCCTTATTTCCCTTGCTTTCCTTTATCTCTATATATTTAGCTATTCGCATTACCCTGCCAAAGGCGTAGATATTGGCGTGGATTATACCCTTAACACCGCGTAGTATATATAATCTCAAAAAATATGACTTAACAAAGGCGGCTGAGAACTCAAACACAAGTCGGAGGCGAGGAAGTGACATACCTTTGCCAGCGGCTAGTTCTTTTGCTTGCATATCACTATAGCTATTCATTTTTTCAATAGCATGGGATATGCTACGGAAAGAGCGATGCAATATTGGATTTTTTAGATTTTTAATTTTACAGCCTTTATTCATTATTACAGAGTCATGTACTGGGCTTTTAGAAAAACGTCCTTTATCAAAGCGGTATAGACGCAAGCAGCGGTTAGTATGAGCGAGGGGAGCTAGTTTTATCTCGTTAGGTAGTAAATCACGAACATCTATTATAAAAGCGTCAGCATCGGGTTCGCCACTGGCGAATATTTTTTTTATTTCTTCCGCTAGTTCTGGTGTTATTTCCTCGTCCGCATCAATATTAAGTAGCCAGTTATTTTCGCATTCTTCTTCAGCGAAGCGTTTTTGTTTGCCGTATCCCTCCCATTCATTATAGAGAACTCTAGCTCCTATAAAAGAAGCTACTGATACGGTGTCATCAGTGCTGCCGCTATCAATGACCACAACTTCGTTTGCCCAGTCAATTACACTATTAATAGCTGTTGCTATGCGGTCTGACTCATTTTTGGTTATGATAAATACAGATATTGGTAGGGTCATATAATCCGTTGTGTTATGTGGTTGTATTATGTGAACGAAATTATTATACAATTGGACTATATAATAAACGTGTAATGTTTACAATATGAGAGGAATTTATACATGCGGATAGTTAATATAATGTTTAGCAAAGGCGGTGGCGGGATAGAAAAAGCTTTTGTTGATTATTGTGAAGGGCTTAAAGAGCTTGGTAATGATGTATTCGCGGTTACTGTTCCATCGGCTATGGTTAATGATGAGTTGATGGAGCTTGGCATTGAGACTCATTCTATAAATAATCTTGGTGAATGGGACATTTTCGCCGCTGGTAGTTTGCGTAAACTAATCACTTCTTTGCAGGCTGATATTGTTATAGCACATGCTAACAGGGCATTTGGTCTTGCTCGTAAGGCGATTAAAGGCAAGATTCCGCTAGTTGGTGTAGTACAGAATTATAATACAAGACGCTACAATGAGGCAGATGGAGTTTTTACCACCACTAGAGATTTAATTAATACTTTGGTCGCGCAAGGGATTGATGAGAATATAATATTCCATATTCCAAATATGATTAAATGTCTTGAGCTACCACATCGTAGTGAGCGAAATAATCCACCGGTGATTGGTACTGTGGGGCGGTTTGTCGCTAAAAAAGGTTTTGATATATATATAGAGTCCTTAAAAATACTAAAGGAGCGTAGTGTGGAATTCAAAGCTGTGCTTGGTGGTAGTGGTGAGGAGGAAATGTCACTTAAGGGTATGGCGGATAGGGCAGGTCTTGATGATGAGTTGGAATTTATCGGTTGGGTAAAAGATAAAAAAGATTTTTATAATAATATAGATATTTTTTGTTTACCGTCGCTGCATGAGCCATTTGGTATTGTCCTTCTGGAAGCGTTCAATTATGGAGTACCAGTGGTGGCGACTGATTCGGAGGGACCTCGTGATATTATTACCGCTGGAACGGACGCGCTTATTGTAGAAAAGGGAAGCGCCGAGCAGCTCGCGGACTCTGTTGAGATATTAATAAACGATGTATCTAAAGCTAATGATCTAGCGGCGAACGCTTTTGCCAAAACCAGAATAAAATATTCTCAAAAAGTGGTTTGTAAGCAGATAGAGAAGGCTTTGGAGAGGATTATAGAGGGAAATAATTCAAAAATATAACCTAAAAA
Organism: Rickettsiales bacterium; assembly: GCA_041396965.1. Classification (NCBI taxonomy): domain Bacteria; kingdom Pseudomonadati; phylum Pseudomonadota; class Alphaproteobacteria; order Rickettsiales; species Rickettsiales bacterium. The sequence goes on along the minus strand of JAWKXN010000001.1, from coordinate 1,528,281 downwards.
CGGCAAATTATTTATAAACATTTACTTTTTGTGTGGATAATCTATAATGCTGGTATGGGTAATGACTTAGGTAAATATATTTCTATAAAGACTGTTGATGCGCTTCAATTGGAGTATTCTGAGGAAGAGTTTAGGAATAACACTTATTTGTTTGGAGATTCCTATATTCTGCCGAGAACAGAGGGAGAGTGGCAGGCGCAAAGTAATGCTCATAAGCTTGATCCAGTAAATAATAAAGAACCGTATTTGTCGTGGGAAGATATTAAGAAAATCTGGGATAAGGTCAATTCAATAGTTGCAGGTTTTAATAATTTACTTCCTGATGACAAGGAGGTTCCTCCTGTAAATAATGTAGTAATATCAAACTCTAGAGATAAAAATGCAGCATATGGTAGCATTTAGCAATGCAAATGCTGGAACATATTTAAGAGTAACTACCGGATTTATAGAACAACACTCCGTAGATTCTCAAGAATTTGCAGGTGTTGTAAAGCATGAAATAGGTCACTCCTATGATTATGTAAATAATGGCAATAAAGAGGTTGTTTATAATTTTCGACAGCATATGAAGGATAAAAACCCAAAGCTCTATAATGCTCTAGATAATATTCTAGCAAAATATAATGTTAGTGATGATGAATTTAATGAAGCAGCAACTAGAGAACACCCCATATTATATATTATTAATGATTTAGAACTGTCAGCGGAAGAAAAAAAAGAGATTATGGGTTTATGGAACCCTAGTAAGAATATTATATCCTATCTTTTTTCAAGTAATGAGAAAAACTTTAGAGAGGAATTTTTTATAATTAAAGAAAAAATTAGTAAAATAAAAGGTGCGATTAATCATCAGAAAGAATTTAGAGCTGATATGTATGCCGTGATACTGGAATCCGTGTCTGGTGATCCTAGTCTATCAAATACTTTAAATAATATTAAAAATAAGTATATGGAAGAACATTCTCACAGTCATCCTAATACACTGTACCGTATAGATTTTATGGATAAGATTATGGATCTGTATAGTAGTGGCAATATAGCTGTTGAAGAGTTAATGAATCTGCCTACACCATCTGTCCCAATGAAAGTGCTACAATTCCCTGATCAGATCAAAGAGCCCGCTCGCCATTGACGCTGGGTTTTCCGCTTGCGTGATTGGTCTTCCTATCACTAAATAATCCGCGCCTTTTTCTATAGCTTCTTTTGGTGTCATGACTCTTTTTTGGTCTCCGTTCTCGCTTCCTTCAGGGCGAATAGCTGGTACTATTAGTTTGAAACTATCACCACACTGTTTGCGGAGTATTTCTATTTCATGTGGTGAGCAAACAACGCCGTCTAGTCCGCTTTCTTGTGCTAGACTCGCCAATTTTTTTACTTGTTCTGATACGCTATGGCTAATTCCTATATCCTCTATATCAGTGTTTCCCATACTGGTCAGGATAGTAACGCCGATAGTCATGGGCTTATGCTCAAGTTCTTTTGCTGCTTGTGACGCCGCTTTCATCATTTCTTTACCGCCGAGCGTATGTACCGTCAGCATAAAGCAATTTATATCTTTTGTCGCTCTTATCGCTCCTGCTACCGTGTTTGGTATATCATGGAATTTAAGATCTAAAAATAACGGTTTGTCACCTATGATTTGCCGAACACCAGTAGCGCCATTAGCGGTGAAAAACTCAAGTCCCAGCTTAATTGTCCCAACATGTGGAGAAATATTTTCCACAAGCTGCTTCGCTTTATTAATATCAGTAGTATCAACAGCACAAATTATTGGGTTATAATCTTTTGAGTTTTTTATAGACTTCATCATCGTTTCTTTTTCCAATAAGTATTATGTACAAAATGTCTTCCGTATATCTATAGATAATACGATATTCGCCGCTATCCGTGCGTAAATAGACATTATCATAGCCTTGTAGTTGCTTAGAATCCTGTAGTTTTGGATTGGTTTGTAATTGATATATTTTTGTAAGTATTTGCCTTGCGTGCTTATTAGGAATTTTTGCTATAAATTTTTTAGCCTTAGGGTATATATCAATCTTTAGCATTCATAATGCTTTCAAAGAATCTTGTCGTTTCCTCTACTCCTATTGGTGATTCCTTTTCCGCTTCTTTCGCCTTTTCACCCCATAACCTGTCAGAAAGGGCTTCTAACATTTTATAATCTTCGGCAGAAAGCATAACAACTGAGTTACGACCAGAACGCTGAATCATGACCGGTTCACGCAGAGCGGCATCCATAATCTCACCGAAATGGTTCTTAGCGTTGGTTGCTGATTCTGTACGCATAGACTGTCTTTCATATAATTGTTTAATATATACATATTAGACTATTTAGCTAATTTAGTCAATAATATTTACTCCAAGCTAAAAACAGTATCTCCACCAATGATGGTGCGTATGGCACGTCCTTTTACCTTCCAGTCGTCAAATGGTGAGTTGAGTGATTTGCTTACAAAGCTTTTTGGGTCAACTTGCCACTCCATGTCAAGATCAATCAAAGTTAAATCAGCGCGTCCGCCTTTACGTATTCTTCCGGCATCTATACCTACTATGTTAGATGGTTTATAGGTCATTGCCGCCAGCACATCACGCAGCGGCATAATTCCTTTGTGGTAAAGAGCAAGTGAAAGAGGTAGAAAAGTCTCAAGACCTACGATACCGAAAGCTGCTGCTGATAGCGGTACACGCTTGCTTTCTTGATCGTGTGGGGCGTGGTCGGTGGCAATTGCATCAATAGTGCCATCACGCAGCCCTTCAATTACGGCGGCACGATCTTTTTCCGCTCTGAGCGGCGGGTTCATTTTGCTGAAGGTACGATATTCAAGAACTGCCTCATCGGTTAGAACAAAATGGTGAGGAGCTGCTTCGGCGGTAACTTTAAGTCCTTTGGCTTTGGCGCGGCGCACCGCGTCAATTGCCTCAGCGGTAGAGATATGCATCACATGATATTGTCCGCCAGTCAGTTCGGTGAGAATTATATCACGTTCTACTATCACCGCCTCAGAAGCGTTAGGGATTCCGGCAACACCAAGTTTTGTTGAGATTTTCCCCTCATTCATGCAGCCGCCACACGACAGGTTGCAATCCTCAGCGTGCTGAGAGATTGGCATACCGAGCTCACGTGAGTAGGTTAGAGCTTTACGCATAACACCGGCGTTCATGACCGGCAGCCCATCATCGGTAAAACCTACGGCTCCGGCTTCTTTTAATAATCCCATCTCGGTGATTTCATCGCCTTTCATACCTTTGCTGATGGAAGCGTAAGTGCGGACATTTACATAAGCCGTTTCTCTTGCTCGTTTATGGATGAAGGCGACTATGGAAATATCATCAATTACTGGCTTGGTGTTAGGCATACAGGCGACTGTGGTGACACCTCCGGCGGCAGCTGATCTGCTTCCGGTTTCAATAGTTTCTTTATATTCCTGACCCGGTTCACGGAAATGGACATGAATGTCAACTAATCCCGGTGAAAGCAGATGACCACCGCAGTCTATTACCTTAATCCCTTCTGGTACACCATCATTAAATAAACTCTCACCAAAATCAGCAATCTTATCACCAATGGTAAGCAGATTGCCTTTGGTATCAAGCCCTGATTCCGCGTCAAATAGGCGGGCGTTAATATAAACGATTTTCTGGTTCTCATCATTCTTATGAGTTGGCATGGTGAAGGTTTGTTTTAAGGCCATATATTGTTCTCTATATTTGAGTTTAAGACATCCACTTGCTCTTGGGATAATACCAGCGCTTAATGGAATTTATATTAGAGCGCGCTATTCATCAACCCGAAAGCCATGTTCTTTTAGAGTTTCTGGTGGTATTATATCGCCAAAGCCGCTGCTCAGGATTGTTCCGTAATCAGTAAGGCACAAATTACCATTCTTAATTATTCTTGAAAAAATAACTTCCTTTTCAGGAAAAACTTTAACCAGCCACCAAGCGTCACGTTTGCTTTCTGAATCAACTCCCATAATACGATAAAGATATTTATCTTCATTACTTACTTTCGAGGTGAATTTTTTGCTATCCATATGTTAAATATAATTAATTTTGTTTATAAGACATTATTGATTAAATATTTTTAATGTATTATTATGTCCGTCAGATAATCTAATAATAAGAGTAATAAAAGTAAATAGTAAAATTGAAAGGTCAATCATATGGCAAAAGAACTCACTCCTCTTGAGCAGTTAACTAAAAATGTAATAGATGAAATAGAAAATCCAAGTAACCATACTGCTCGTCGGGTGGCTGGTCAGAAAACCTTTAGAATGGATAGCTCTGTTGAGCAAGCGCTGAAAACTATTGTAAAAAAGGCAGTTAGTGGAGAAAAGGGGGGTAAGACACAATTAGATAAAATAGAGGCAGCTCTAAGTGGACTTAGAGAAGATGGTGATGATAACAATCTGCAATATGCTAACCATGTTGAGGGAATGATTAAGACTATGAAGGAAAAAAATAATAGTTTGAAACCAAGTAATGCTATGGAAGGAGCAAAACACTCCGTAAGTGAGCAGCGATTATCCAATAGAGAAGAATCATATTTGACGTAAAAATTAGTTGCTGGCTAATACCTCCAGCACAGCCTGTCTGATGGCGACTCCGGTTTCCACTTGTTCTAATATTACGCTGCGGTTAATGTCGTCAGCAAGACCTGTGTCTATTTCCACACCTCTATTTATTGGTCCGGGGTGCATGATAAGAGCGTCTTCTTTAGCGTAAGAGAGTTTGTTCTCATCCAGACCATAAAGATGGAAAAACTCACGAATGCTGGGAATGAAGTTGCCGGACATCCTCTCCATCTGCAAGCGTAACATCATAATTATATCGCAACCTTTAAGACCTTCGCGCATATCATAAAATACTTCTACCCCCATTGATTCAGGAAAGGGTGGCATTAGGGTAGGTGGGGCTATTATGCGTACTTTAGCGCCTAATAAATTAAGTAGTCTTATATTGGAACGAGCAACGCGACTATGCAATATATCGCCACAGATAGCGACGTTAAGCCCATCCAATTTTCCTTTACGGCGATATATGGTAAGAGCGTCCAGCAGAGCTTGCGTTGGATGTTCATTGCAGCCATCGCCAGCGTTTATAACCGAGCATTTTACCTTTTCGGCAAGAAGGTGAACCGCACCGCTGTCAGGATGGCGTACAGCGATAAAATCAGGGTGCATAGCGTTGAGAGTCATCGCCGTATCAATTAGTGTTTCACCTTTCTTGGTGGCGGAGGTGGCGACTGACATATTTATTACGTCTGCTCCTAGTCTTTTTCCGGCAAGCTCAAACGAGGTGCGGGTGCGGGTGGAATTCTCAAAGAACAAGTTTATAAGAGTACGTCCTTTTAGGATGGCGTGTTTTTTATCAGGATTACGATTTTTTTCTATATAGCTTTTTGCTATTTCCATTATCGTGTAAATATCACTACGGGACAGACCGTCTATTCCAAGCAAATGTTTATGAGGAAATTTGTCAGAGTTTTTTTCAGAGTTGTCTGTCATACGTCACTTATTTGTAGCATAGTTAATAAATATTACAAATAATAATAAATATCATTTCAGCTTATAGCAAATGTAAAATTACTTGTAATTATATGATTTAAGGGTAACCTGATAAAACTTATCCGCTAATCAATATGATGTGCGAAATGGTGTGTAAAGAGGGGGTGTAAAGTGCGTATTGCGAGTTTTTTGGCGTTAATTTTTCTGGTTTCCTCATGTGATTATCACGGTGGGGCATTGCCTGTTGATGGTAAGAAAGTACTAGAAGATCTTGAGGGTCCAAAAATAAAGAATATAAAAGAAGTAAGGATGGATAGCGCACAACAAGCCAAAGAAAGAGGCGATTATGTTATGGCTTACCAGCTTTATCAGCAAATATTAGAGAAAGAACCGAATAATTTGGAGATAACAGAGTTGTTCGCTGACAGTAAGCGTCGCGCCGGTGAGTATGATGACTCTATATCGGTATATGATAGTATTTTAGCAAAAGATTCCGGTAATCTTGAGGCTATGGAAGGGAAATCTCTTGCTTTAATCGCTAAAGGTGATTTTGAGACACCGACATCTATACTTGATAAAGTGATTAAAAAAGATCCAACAAGATGGAAATCACTGAACGCTATGGGTATTCTTTTTGTGACAAGGGAGCTTTATCCGGAGTCAGTTGAGTATTTTGAGAGTGCTCTTAAACAGAGTCCGAATAATATATCAATCATGAATAATCTTGGGTTGTCTTACGCTCTGAATAAGAATTATAAAAAATCATTAGATTATTTAACAAAAGCATCTTCTATAAGCTCAATAGGTAGTATGCAGCGTAAAAGGATAGATCTTAATATGGCGCTTGTATATGCTGGTATGGGTAATTTAGAGGAAGCAAAAGCGATAGCCGAGAGTTATCTTAGCGGACCTTTGTTAAATAATAATTTAGGTCTTTACGCGCATTTGGCTAAGGACGATGAGTTAGCAAAGTCATACTTGAATATGGCGCTTACTGAAAGCAAAGTTTATTACTCAAAAGCGTGGGAGAATCTTGATACTATAAAATCTTTGCAATATGAGAGAGATGATAAAAGTAGTGACGGAAAATCAAAGACAATAAAACTAAAAGATAATGAAAATAAGGTTGAAAAGAAAATTAGTGGTACCACGAAAAAATTAGATGATAGAGTTATGAAAGATTCCACGAGTAAAGCTAAAGTTATAACTCCTGATTCGTTGAACAATGATGAAGACAAGGAAGTCACTATTGATAGTGTATTAGGTGATATAATAAGTGATAAATAAAAATTTAACTGTATTTTTGTACTGATATTTTTATTCATAATTAATTATATGTAAAAAGCCAGTTAGGTTAAAATTATGGCGCAAGACTTGGTGACACAAGGTGAAAATAGGTCAGATGATGTTGACGATAATGAATTAGAGGAAAACCTAAAAAAAACCATAAATGGGTTCTTACGAGGATATGGAACAGGTGATGATCATGATAAGTCCTCAAGGGTGGACATACTTGAAAATACTTTCAAGATTGACTTGAACCTTCCTCTTGCTGATTTTAGTTTTGAATCAGCAAAAGCTTATGGCGCCACTAACATAAAAACAGATGAAAGTGATTATTTCGCTTTAGTCTGTGAGCCAGATTCCATTCCAAGAACTGATATAGCTTTTCCTCTTATCAATTCACCACACAACAATATAACTGTATTGGTTTCTCATGGTATAGTAGAACTTTCCAGAACTGGTGATGAGAGAATGGTTTTTTTGTACAGAAAACCAAAGGGAACGAAATTATCAAAGCTTATTTCCGCTTCTAAATCTCCGCCGAGCGTTGACTTTATATGTAGCTATATAATTTATCCGTTGGCCGCAGCCATAGAGCACCTAAATAGTAATATAGGAGTTACTCATGGCTTGATAAATTGTGATAATATTTATTTTGATACTTCTGAGAATACGGTTGGGGCTGTACTTGGTCCTTGCATAACCGAAAGTAGTGGCTTGTCACAGCCATTTTATTATGAGTCAATTGAACGCATGCAAGCTCTTCCGGCAGGAAAGGGCAATGGTAGTGGAGCACAAGATTACTATGCTTTAGCGGTTGTCGTTTTACATATAATTTATGGGATGAATCATTTTGATGGTCTTACTAAAGAACAATTAATAAGAAATATTCTGAAGGCTGGAGCTTTTGACGCTCTTGCTAGAAATAAGGATATGAATGAGATATTCTACGATTTTTTTCGAGGGATGCTTAGTTACAGTACCCATGATCGTTGGAATTATCGTTATCTTAAAGCTTGGCTTGATGGCAAACGTTATAATGTAATGCCTACTCCTCCTCCGCATGAGGCTATAAGACCATTTGATTTTGAAGATGGTCATGCTTACACCCGTAAAGAGGTAGCTCATTTGTTTTTTAGGCACTGGAAATCGGTGCCGGAGGTTTTTATAGACGGTACCCTTTCTAGTTGGGTAGTTATATCGTTACGCAATAAGGAACTGAATGAGTACCTAAATAGTGTAAGTAAGATAATAATAGGTAATAATCGCAATAAGGACTCTTATATAGATGAGCATATAATGAGGGTTATCTCGGTTTTTGACCCGTTTGGTCCGGTAAGACTCAAGAATCTTTCATTTCATATGGATGGAATAAATTCGTTATTGGCAAACTCGGTACTCAAAGGAGTGGAGAGTGACCAAAATTTGATTATGAAGTTTATTGAACTTAGCATGTTTAATTTCATAGTTGATCAGAAGAATAAATATATAGACAAATATGAAGAGAATGAAAAATATTCAATAGATACCGCTGTAACACGTTTGGAAAAATTGCGTGGAATAATAAGAAATAATGGTCTTGGATTTGGAGTAGAGAGAATTTTTTATGATCTCAACCCAAGAACAAAATGTATAAGTCCTTTGCTTAAAGGAAAATATGTATCAACTCTTCCTATCTTGCTTAGAACTTTGGATAGAATGGCTCCTCAATTGTATAACAATAGTGATCCCATAGATAGGCATATAGCAGCTTTTGTGGCTAGCCATCTTTCAATACAACATGAATTGCATATAACTTCCCTTGATGACCAACCGTCACTTGCTAAAAGTAATGTTATGATAGCTCTTAAGATGATGGCACTCGCTCAGCATAGAGCAAGGATTAATCATTTACCGGGTCTTACTAACTGGTTCGCGATAAGGATACTACCTTTGCTTGATGTGATACGTAGTCGTACTCTAAAGCGTAAATTAGTGGTGATGTTGGCAAATGCCGCTCGTAGTGGCAGTTTGCAAAAAATGGAAGAGGTTCTTATTAGCTCTGGTTACGCGCATGCTGAGTCTGTAGCTTTTGAACAGGCGGTCAGGACTTTTAAGAAAAACGCGGCGGATATTGAGTATTACACTAAAAAGGAAATGATCGGTATACATAGCAAACAATTAGGCGCGAAAATGGCGCATTACGTGGCGATAGCGGCTCTTATCATAAGTTTTATAATATCGATAAGAGGGGGAATCTAATATGTTTTTAATAAAAATTGGACAAAAACTGATCTTGCCTTTGATGATAATAGTTACGATATTGCTTATCCTTATACTTAAGCTTGGTTTTATATTTTTTCTGATAGCTATGTTGCCATCTATAGCGGCATATTTCATGGATAACGAAAGAGATCGTATAACTTTTCGTACCATATTTGGTTGTAATTTGGCGGCGACACTCCCGACAATAACGCCGATGTTTATAGAAGGAATGAAACTCAAAAATTATGATGTTAGCTCGGTTATAGCTAGTCCGGGTGTTTGGCTGTTTATTTATGCGGCTTCAGCTATAGGTTGGCTTATGATTCATTTTGGAGGGCAGATAGCACGCTCTATTCTTGAAATACAATATAAATTGCGTACCGCGTATCTTGAGAATTATCAGGAGAGAATTCTTAAAGAATGGGGAGATGAGGTCAGACAGATCCCCCCTAAAAAAATCGAGCAGAAAAAATAATATTCCCAAGAATTTGAAGTGACCTTACGCCGCTTCCATTTCCTCTTCGCTATCCGCCTCATCAAGTTCCGGTAACATGCCAAGCGCGCGCAGATAGGTGTCAAGTACGGTTTCTTCTTCCTCACGTTCTTGAGCGTCCATTTTGCGGATTCTGATTATTTTACGAATAGCTTTTACGTCAAAGCCATTACCTTTGGCCTCAGCGAATACATCTTTAATATCATCGGCTATTGCCGCTTTTTCCTCTTCCAGTTTTTCAATACGAGCGATAACGCTTCTTAATTGATCAACCGCTACTCCACCGACTCTTGTTGATTTTGTCATATTATTTCTCCTTTATTTGACCGTATTCATGCTACTATATTTAATATATAATATTATTGAGGCAACTGGTATTGTATTTTTGTAAATCATTTCCAGCTTATGTCAAATTCTGATGCGATGTTTCGTAATTTTTTATCATTTGTCCAGATATGAGTTTCTGTAATAATCGCTGACGCGAGCAGGTGAGTATCTATATAACCAATGCCTCGTCCGAATAATTTGTTTTTCTCAATAAAGTTCGCGACTTCGGAGTCTTCGGCGTGTATAGCTTTAGGCAAATCATTAAGATGCTCTAAAATAACATTGCGTCTCTTGAAGTTGCCTAATGAAAGCTCTCCAATAATAAAATTATGAGATAAGACCTGACACTCATTATAAGAATATGCTAAAATATGAAGGGGCGGAAGCAGCGCAGAAGGAGTTTGATAAACCTGCTCTGGAAATTGCCGAAGCATTACTTGATTATGGAGTAAAGCGACGTGCTAACATTATTTATATTCAGAGTTTTTCCTTTGATAGGACAAAGCAATTTTTGGAAAAAGTGAAAGGGAAGGGCTATGACATGAAAGCCTTTCATGGGGTTTTTACTGATGCTGATAATATTGCGCAAAGACTTAAAAAACGTGAGGCTGAAACAAGCAGGCATTTTCCATTAGACGAAGCCTTAGAGAGGACGGCAAAATTTGTAGATAATTGGCGTGGATGTAAAGATTTATTTTCTGAGTCTAATTTGTGGAAAAATAGTAATGGAGATGAGTCTAAGCTCGTTTATCAACAAAATGGTGGTAAGGGTAAGGTTTATGATAATAGCTCCTATCAATATTTTATCAATATTCCGAGGGAAGGTTTGGGGGAAGGTAAGTTTTTATAGATTATAGTAGTTTTCTAATTGTAGTTCACTACAAATTCTTCGTAATGGAAATAAGCCATAACCCACTCTTCATCTAACGGAAAAATTACTATATCGTCAGATGATGGGTAGCAGAAACTATCCCAGTATTTATAAAATGTATTGTATGTAGTGACAAGGGCAGTTTTGTTATCGTATGATAATATGATTTCTGAATTTTCAAAAAGAGAATGCAAAATACTGCCTATCTTTAATGGATCGCTTGCATCAGTTTTTATAAGTTTTGTTTTAGAAAAGTTTTTTGAAGATAGTGTTTTTCCATCAATAAATTTTTTACTGTATTCATGAATTTCTTCTGCTTTACTTGTTGGAAGAGGCTTTATAGTGCTTAAGTGATTTTTGGGTAAGATGTCAAAATTATTATCAGTAAATCTGTATGATAAAGAAAAATTTTCTAACTTTATGTAATCACTATCATTGATAAATAAACTTTTTGTCATAATTATATTCTAGTAAAGCTTCTTTTATTTCTTTTCTTTGGTTTTTTGAGAATGGCGATCCCACGTAAATGGCATTGCCATTTTTAGAATAAACAACCTTCCAGTTGTCTTTTTTATCCTTAAAGCTTTTGTCCCAGTCTATTTCATTAAAGCGGATAGTGCATCTTGGTTGAGTTCTTTTTATAAAATGGATAAATTTTTTCCTATTAAAGAAGATTTTTAATAGTTTTGGAAGTTTTTTATCATCCATAATCTTTAGTGTAGAACGACCTTTGTACATCTTTCTAGGTGTATTATCGTTTATAGTATTATGATTTCTACTTTTTTACCAGTGATTGATTTATTATCTAGCTGTATTTCGTAGTTTTTATAAAAGCTAACATTTTTAAGGTACGTAGTAATCAATAGCTTTATCATAACAATAACAATAGCCATTTTGAATAAAGATATATCATTGGAGCTACTTATGTATTTATCTAAATTGTATTTTTCAATTATAAGGAAAGCTACAGCAGTTGCAATTACAGATGAAAGTTCTCTGAAATAATAATTTACTGTAGAGCTATATGGTTTAAATGTTTTTGTTGTTTGCATAGATAATTTTGCTACAAAAATTTATGTTGTACAGTTGTTTTCATAAATTATTTCCAGCTTATGTCAAATTCTGATGTGATGTTTCGTAATTTTTTATCATTTGTCCAGATATGAGTTTCTGTAATAATCGCTGATGCGAGTAGGTGAGCGTCTATATAACCAATGCCTCGTCCAAATAGTTTATTTTTCTTAATAAAGTTCGCAACTTCAGAGTCTTCAGCGTGTATAGCTTTAGGAAAATCATTAAGATACTCTAAAATAGCATTACGCTTTTTGAAATTACCTAAAGAAAGTTCTCCTATAATAAAATTATGAGATAAGACTTGACACTCATTTAAGAGTGATTGTAACTCATTATTAGAAGAACGGAAATGATCAATCCAGACAGAGGTGTCAACTAGAACCATCTCTATTTGCTTTTGCGGCGTTTTACAGGTTTTACCTGATGCTCGCTTCCTCCGAGCAAGGCTAGTCTGCGAGCTGACTCACGAGCGATAAGCGCTGAAATAGCTTCATTTACTAATGTGGATTTTTCTTTTATACCAGTAAGTTTTTGTGCCTTATCTACAAGCTTGTCATTAAAATTAATAGTAGTTCTCATAGTTACATCTCCCTAAAGACAACACCAATAATAGCATCATTTGATGATATATTCAATGCTTAGCTGTATTTTCATTACCTACTCTGCTTTTTAATAGTCTCGGAGATTAAAAACGCTAGCTCCAACGCTTGTGAGGCATTAAGGCGTGGGTCACAATGTGTGTGGTAGCGGTCAGAAAGATTTAGTTCTGAAATAGCTTGCGCGCCGCCAAGACATTCGGTTACGTCTTGCCCGGTCATCTCAAAATGTACACCGCCAGCTATCGTACCCTCTGCTTTGTGGATATTAAAGAAATGACGGACTTCGGTAAGTATGTCAGTGAATTTACGGGTTTTATAGCCATTTGGTGATTTTATAGTATTGCCATGCATAGGATCACACGACCATATTACGGTTTTACCTGCTTCTTTTACCGCTCGCACCAGTGGTGGTAGAAAATCGTTTATCTTACCCGCTCCCATCCGGCTGATAAGAGTAAGTCTTCCAGCTTCATTATCGGGATTTAATATGTCAATTACCTTAAGTAAATCATCTACGGTAATTGATGGTCCTACCTTCATACCTATCGGGTTAGCGATACCTCTTAGGAATTCCACATGTGCTTCATCTGGTGAACGAGTGCGATCGCCTATCCACAGCATATGAGCGGAGCAAGCGTACCATTTCTCATCAGACTTATCAAAGCGGGTAAGGGCGGACTCGTAGCCAAGAAGCAGCCCTTCATGAGAGGTGAAAAAACTTGCTTCAGAAAATTCCTCAACTTCATCAAGCGGCAAGCCACAGGCCTGAATAAAATTTACACATTCATTGATACGACTCACCAATTCCTCAAAGCGACTACCTTGATTTGATGAGTTGATAAATTCATTATTCCAGCGGTTTATCTGATTAAGTGAGGCGTAACCACCACGCGCGAGACTGCGTAAGAAATTAAGAGTCGCCGCTCCTTGATGGTAAGCCCGTATCAGGCGGTCTGGGTCGGCTCTTCGTCCTTTTTCATCAAACTCCATAGAGTTTACCATGTCGCCCCGATAGCTTGGCAGTTCTTTGCCATCTATGGTTTCCATGTTGGCGGAGCGTGGTTTGGAGAATTGTCCGGCTATACGACCGACTTTTACTACGGGATGCGCGGAGCCATACATAAGAGCCATAGTCATCTGGAGCATTACCCGAAAATAATCCCGCAGGTTTCTTTCATTGAATTCGGCGAAACTTTCCGCGCAATCACCGCCTTGTAAAAGAAATGCTTTTCCTATAGCTACCTGTGATAGTTCTTTCTTTAAGGCACGGATTTCAGAAGGTGAGGTAAGGGGAGGAAAACTAGCAAGAGCTTCCTCTACGTCAGATAAATGTTGTGAATTGCCGTATTTAGGTTGCTGTTTTATTGGTAGTTTGCGCCAGCTATCCGGTGTCCATTTGCTATTATTCATGTTTTACTTTTTAGATTAATGTTAGAAATATTGTTATGCAACCACATTGTCGCAATATATGTTTAATTTACACTTTACTACATTAAGCGTCCACTTACAAATTTATGCAAAACGCTCGCAATTAAAGTTTGATAGGGAATTCCTTCTTCTGCGGCTCTGATTTTTATTCCCTCTAAATCTGACTCTGAGATGCGTATGTTGATACGCGCGTCTTTTTTTAGATAATTACTTGCCGCTTTCTCCATAGTTTTTTTTAGTTTCGCCGATTTTGACGTGGATACAAAATCATTGTTATTATACGACTTCACGATTTTTTCCTCTTCATCATCAATAAAGTTCTTTTTAGGCATTTTTCTCTCCTTTTTTGTAACTCTTATTTGCTTTTCTGCTGGGATATATTGTTTTTAGAAAAATTTTATTTCCAGTTATAACGCATGGAACGATGTAAATATATTCATCAGCATTAATTTCAATTATATGCTGATTTGGATATTGTTTTTGGTTATGGTGCGATTTCACAGAGAGAATTTTACCAGATTCTATCAATAGGATTATATGCTCAAAACTAATACCCCTATTATGTTTAAGCATGTTGTTTTTTTGTGCGTTGAATTCAAAATAGAAATTATCCGACATATGTTTTGTTATGTACAATGTATGCTTTATGCCAATTATATTAAGCTATTAATCAAATAATTGCAATGTAATGTTTTTGTGTTATCTTAGTCTATGGGTGTGTAGTATGCAGCAAGCCATTTTGATGTGTTGTGGTTATAAAAATATGAATTACGATAATTTTATTTATTTCATAGGAACTTGGAAATATAGTCCGCCATGGGATGGATCTGATGATTTTATGTCTGAATATGAGATTAGTGGTTCTTTTGATGACCCTGTTGTAAAAGCAAAAGATCTTTATGATGGAGAAGAATTTATTATCTCAAATATAAAGTGGGATGGTTTTATTTTAGAGTTTGAATCATTAATGAAATCTACTGGAAGAAAAGGAATAAATAAGCTGACCTTGGATCATGAAGGTCAGCTGAATAACGAATTTACATTCACAGAATCGAATAAATTGACAAAAACAATGTAAGATATGAGATTACCCAAGGATTGTTGTGCTACTTTTTGATGGATATGGATCTACGGTTAGGTACTAAGTCATTCCTGAAATTTATCTTACAATAATTGATAGGAAATATAAAGCTTATGTCCAGTACAACTATGGTGAGTAACTTAGATCCAGAAAATACTATAGCGTTCATGGGAGTGGAGGGGGCGAACGCTGACCTCGCTTGTCGTCAGGCGTGCCCATATATGCAGACTCTTCCTTGTCCATCATTTGAGGATGTGTTTGAGGCGGTAGCGGCTGGGAAAGCGACTATGGGGATGATTCCTATAGAGAACTCACAGGCGGGAAGAGTAGCGGAAATCCATAACCTGCTTCCTAAGACCAATATGCACATAGTAGGAGAGTATTTTCAGCGTATTGAGCATGTGTTGGTTGCGCCTAAAGGAGCTAAGATAGAGGATATAAAAGATGTTTACTCGCATCCGCAGGCTCTTATGCAATGTCGGGAAAATTTGCGACAAATGAAGGTGGGTACGCATACCTATTCAAATACGGCGCAGGCGGCGGAGGATGTCGCTAAGTGGAATGATAAAAGCAAAGCAGCCATTGCCTCACCACTTGCCGCTGAGCTTTACGGGCTAGAGAAATTGCGTGAGCATTTGCAGGATAGTGAGGATAATGTAACCGTATTTATTATGATTGCTCGTGAACCGATGGATTTAAGCCCTAGCGATGGAAAGATACTTACTACGTTGCTGTTTACCGTGCGTAATATGCCGGCTGCTTTATACAAATCACTTGGTGGGTTTGCCACACAAGGAGTAAATATTATAAAGCTGGAAAGCTATATACCTGGCGGAATGAAGAGAGAGGCGGCGCAGTTCTTCCTTACCTTTGAGGGACATCCACATGAAAAACATGTGCAGGGTGCTTTGGAAGAGTTGGGGTTTTATTGTAAAAAAGTTACTGTGCTTGGCGTGTATAAGGCGGCTAAGGAGCGGTTTGAGGATTAGACAGAGTAGTCTGTTCTTGTGATATTTGTGTAGTTACTTGTTGTTATGTATTTCTTCCGACATCTGTGACTTTCTTCTGTAAGAGAGCCGCTGTTTCTGGTTTTGCCGTCTGGAATGATTTTTCGTAATCTCCTACTATTTCTTGGATTGAGACTTTAAGAGCCATTCTGGGAACTTCTTTTACAATTTCGGATATTTCATCCATACTGTTAATAGGAGTATTATCAGGATTTGTTTTTGTATCTCTTGCCCATGAGGAAAGGTTTTTCCTGAATTTATTATTAGCTAAAATAGATTCCGTCAGATTTTTACCTTCTTCCTTTGTTATTCCATAACTTTCCGGTTCAGTAGTGATATTATTAATAAATTCAGCCATCATTTCTATATTGTTGTTTTTCAGATCATTAAGATTTTTAGAGAAAGCCGGATTTTTTAATGTTTTTATAGCTGCATTAGTGTTTTTATTTTTCAATAGATGAGCGGCTAGTATAAAATATGATAAATCATCTTTTATTTTTGGGTTGTATTCGCTTGCCAGTTTGAATAATTTGCTGTTGAAAACCAGATCTAAGTGATTATGGAGAGCGGTTTTCTGTAATACATTTGTTATTATTTTAGAATATTCATCTCTGGATGTTATGTTAGATATTCCCTCTATTTTTTCTGTTTTGTAGCGTGATGGGATTTTAATAGCCAAATTTTCAAAATCAAGAAATCGTCTTACTATATCCTTAGGTTTTATATCTGGTAGGGTTATATTAGTATTTTGTATATTTATCGCGTTATCTTCAATAGTCGCGATTGAGAAAGGAAGATTCTTTACCATAGGGCTAATTGGATCAGGAATTTCACCGCCACGTAATCGCAAATCATACAGTAGAGTTCTTACTGGTATTTTTTTATTATTCATACTATTGGATTTTTATTAAGTTGTTTTATTAAATATAGTTAACTTATTTCATTTTCCTAGAATTGACAACTATATTTTAAGAAAAGTCACATGCCCCATTTTACGTCCTGATTTCACATCTTTTTTGCCATATAGATGCAGTTTTGCGTTTACCTGTTTGGTATATTCATGCCAGTTATTTATATCATCACCGATAAGATTTAACATTGTCGCGTCGCACAATCTGGAAGGGTTGCTGAGTGGTAGACCGCATATCGCGCGGATGGTCTGCTCAAACTGGCTAGTAACGCAAGCGTCAATAGTCCAATGACCTGAATTGTGTGGGCGGGGCGCTAGCTCATTGATTATTATATCATCATTTTTACTTACGAACATTTCTATGGCGAGCAAGCCGGTAAGTTTTAATTCTTTTGCTATTTTGTGGGCTATGCTTTCAGCTTTTTCTATAAGTTCTGGAGAGATTGGAGCAGGAGCGATTGTCTCTGATAATATATGGTTTTTATGGATATTTTGTACTGGGCAATATGATTTTATATCATCATTGCCATCGCTGGCTACAATTACTGATATTTCCATTTTGAAGTTAACAAAGCCTTCTAATATTAGGTCGCATACCCCATCCTTACTATTCGTGGCGCAAAAATCCATGCCGCTCTTAATATCGTCAAAGTTTTTAAGCATAATCTGACCTTTGCCATCATAACCCATGCGGCAGGTTTTAAGCACGGCGGGAAGACCTATTTTGTCTATGGATTTTTGTAATTCATTAGCGGAGGTAACGGCGGTAAATGGTGCGGTTTTTATACCCATTTCATTGATGGTTTGTTTTTCCAATAAGCGATGCTGGGATATTGCTAGTATTTGTGGTGATGGAAATACATTTATCCCATGAGATATTTTTTCTATAGGCGCGAATGGTATATTCTCAAACTCGTAGGTTATCACGTCAACTTTGCTGGCGAATTCAGAGAGTAGCTCTGCATCTTCATAACTGCCTATAGTAGTAAATGACGCGACTTCACTTGCCGGAGAGTTTTCTTCTGGGCAGTAAATATGGGTTTTGTAGCCCATTTCGGCGGCGGCGATGGCGAGCATTCTACCGAGTTGACCACCTCCTAATATTCCGATGACTGAAGATGGAGGAAGAGGGGAGTTTTCCGTGTTATTAGACATCATTTGGCGCGAGCGGCACGGAGTTAGCTTGTTCCTCACGCCATTTTCTAAGGTTTCCAGCTATTCTCTCGTCAGTAACTCCAAGTATAGAGGCGGCGAGTATCGCGGAGTTTATAGCTCCCGCTTTGCCAATAGCAAGTGTGCCAACCGGAACACCGGCGGGCATTTGCACTATGGAAAGGAGGCTGTCCATGCCTTTAAGAGCGGCGCTTTGTACGGGAACTCCAAGCACGGGAAGAGAGGTCATAGCGGCGGTCATACCAGGAAGATGGGCGGCTCCACCGGCTCCGGCGATAATAACTTTTATACCGGATTTTCTGGCGTTCTTGGCGAATTCGTATAGACGGTCTGGTGTGCGGTGAGCGGAGATTATTTTTGAGTCATGAGCTATGCCAAGCGCGCCAAGCATATGCGCTGAATGTTGCATGGTCTCCCAATCGGAGATGCTACCCATTATAATCATTACTTCTGGTTTTGCTGTCATGAATATCCTTAAAAATTAATATAATAATATAGTAATTATATATGTTTACTGGCAATAGTAAAATCAAGGTGCGGAGTTTATATAACTGTTCTAAAAAGTCAAATTTTAACAGTAATGAGAGGAAATGTTTGATTATTTTTTATGGTGGTGTAGTATTAATTTTTATAAATAATTTAATAGGGTTTTATGTCACTGCAAAAATCATTAGATGAAACTATGGATGGAGTTTCTATAGGGTTTTCTGTTTCGGATAAAGTGCATACTATTCCTGTAAGGGAGTTAGGGCAAAGAAAAATCATTTTAGAGAATTTATTAAATTGGCGTAATGCTAGAACAGTAGAGCCGCTAAAGCATAAAGATAAAAAATATGCTCATGTAGGATTTGCCGGTTTGTTTAATTTACAAGCCGCAGTGGCTGGAAGGCATGACATTATTGTACTAGTGGATTGTAATAAAAAGCAGATTGATTTTTGGAAAGATGCTATAAAGTTATTCAAAGACAATGATAATGAAAAAAAATTTTTAGAAGAAATAGACAGTAAAATTAGTCCTTTTTCGGATAATAATTACACTTCAGGTTTGGGAAAGATTGAGCTAAGGCATCAGCATGTTGATGAAAATGGTGTTCTCATAAGGGATTCTATGAAGAACAGTCTTATTAATTGGCTAAAAAATAGCGAATTGTTAGAAAGAGATAATTATAAATACCTACATAAGCTAGCTAAGGATGGAAATATAGTTACCGCAGAACTTGATATACATAACGAGGATAGGATAAAAGCTTTACGCAGTTGGCTTGATAAACAAAATGTAGAGGTTCGTAGTGTTTATGCTTCAAATATTCTAGATTTGGAGAAAGACAATCCTCCAAAATATTATCTTCCGGATGTGAAGATTAAGTATGGTGACGATAGTTCACGCATTTCTATTTATTATACTGATAAATCAGGTAATAAATTGGGTGGTAGCCATCCATTTCGTAATGGTATCAAGGCTCTGAGAGAAAATGGTATGTCAAAATATAGGGGTGGATTTTACAAAGAGGGGGATGGAACTAGTAATATTGACTTGTTGTGTAATAGTGAGGAAAGCGAGATATTCCGATGTAGTACGGATGATCTAATGCCACTTATTACTATCAAAGGGAAGTACACGGCTAGTTTAGCTGATAATAAATCAAATAATAGAGGTTTGAGAGTTTAACATGCTAATAAATAATGATATTATTTGATTTTTATTAGTATTTTAGCTATAAGAGCAAAAAAACGCTTTCATATAGCTATAAGTTTGTTATAAAGCAGCCTTCTTGTATTGATTATATATATTAATTTCTGGGTATTTTCCTATCTATCTGAGTATGGTTTGCTGATGGGTACGGGTTTGGTTTTCTAGGAATTACAAGGTTTTGAAGGGGTAAGAAAATGGCAGTACCAAAGCAGAAAACGAGTAAAGGTAAACGCAATCAGCGTCGTTCTCATGACTCGCTTAGTAAGCTTACCGTAGTTGAGGATAAGACTACCGGTGAGCTTAAGCGTCCACATCATGTGTCCGCTGATGGTTATTATAATGGTCGTCAGGTTACAACAGACAAAGTAAATCGTTAGGTAGCCGATGGCACCTGGCAAAATCCAGACCCCGATCGCACTTGACGCTATGGGCGGTGATAACGCTCCCGAGTGTGTTGTAGGTGGAGCTGAGATGGCTCTGGTGCGTCATCCCGGAATCAGATTTTTGATATTTGGTGATGAGGAGCGTATTTCTCCTCTTATAAAAAAACGCTCTGTACTTAAAGATGCTTGTGAGATAGTTCATACACCTGATTTTATATCTAGTGAGGATAAGCCTTCTATTGCTGTGCGGCGTGGTCGTACCTCCAGTATGTGGCTTGCTATTCAGTCAGTGAAAGAAAAAAGGGCTTGCGCGGTGGTATCCGCTGGTAATACCGGTGCTCTTATGGCTATTTCCAAGCTTGTGCTTAGGACTCTTCCTGATATTTCCCGTCCAGCGATTGCCGCTTTATTCCCGACATTGCGTGGTGAGAGTGTAATGCTTGATCTTGGGGCTAATGTTGAGTCTGGAGCGCAAGATCTTTACAGATTCGCTATAATGGGTGATGCTTTCGCAAGAGCGGTGCTTGGGCTTCCGCGTCCGCGTATTGGCTTGCTTAATGTTGGCTCTGAGGATCTTAAGGGTAAGACAGAAGTAAAAGATGCCTGTACATTACTCAAAAACTCTCCACTCAATCTTAATTTTTATGGATTTGTTGAGGGTAATGATATAGCAACAGGTACGGTTGATGTTGTGGTAACTGATGGATTTACTGGTAATGTGGCGCTTAAAACCGCTGAGGGAGCGGCTAGGCTCATAAGAACATATCTGCGTGACGCTCTCAGTAGTTCTCCGGTCGCTAAAGCCGGAGCATTGCTTGCCTCTGGAGCGCTTAAGGGCGTTAAAGAGAAGCTTGACGATAGGAAACGTAATGGCGCTATGTTTTTAGGGCTTGCTGGTATCGCGGTTAAAAGTCATGGTGGGGCGGACTCTTATAGTTTTTGTAACGCCGTGAGTGTGGCTGTGGAGTTGGTGGCGCACCGTATAAATGACCGTATTGTTGATGAGATAAGCGCTATTCCAGCAATGGATTTGTCTAGTGTAAAGCAGGGTTAAACTGTTAGGAGTTAAGAATGATTCGTGCCGTAGTAAGGGGGGTTGGAGCTTATCTGCCTTCTAAGATAGTGACTAATAATGATTTTCCTGAAAGTCTTGGCACTAACGATGAGTGGATTATTGAGCGTACTGGTATTAAGCAAAGGCATATAGCGGCGGATGGTGAGAATACATCAGATCTTGCGGTAAAGGCAGGAGATGAGGCACTAAAGAAAGCTGGGGTATCTCCTGATGAGATAGATTTAGTAATACTTGCTACAACTACTCCTGATGATACCATGCCGTCTACCGCTACGAAAATTCAGCACAGGCTTGGAATAAATCAAGGAGCGGCTTTTGATATGAACGCGGCGTGTAGTGGTTTTGTTTACGCGATGAGTACGGCCAATAGCTTTATAGTGTCAGGACAGGCAAAACGGATATTGCTCATTGGAGCGGAGACTTATTCACGGATTCTCAATTGGGAAGATAGAAGTACCTGTATATTATTTGGTGACGGTGCGGCGGCGTTAGTCTTAGAGGGGCAGGAATCATCCGGCGCTAATAGTGATAGAGGTATTTTATTTTCCTGTATTCATTCGGATGGACAATATACCGAACTACTGAACACCACTGGTGGGGTTTCGGCTACTAAAACGGCAGGGGTTCTTACTATGGCTGGTAGAGAGATATTTCGTCATGCAGTAAGCAAAATGCCGGAATCTATTGAGGAGGGGATTAATAAATTGTCACTTTCTAGTGATGATATTGATTGGTTGGTGCCTCATCAGGCGAATATGCGGATTTTAAGTGGTGTAGCAAGTAAGCTTAAGATAAATAAAGATAAAATTGTAGCAACGGCTCCTTTGCACGCTAATACCTCAGCCGCTTCTATCCCGCTTGCTCTTTATCAGGCGGAGGGTGATGGGCGGATAAAATCCGGAAATCTGGTGGCTTGCCCCGCTTTGGGAGCTGGTCTTACTTGGGGATGCGTGATACTGCGCTGGTAAAATAAGAAAATTGACATTGATTTTTTACTATATCCTTGATTTTATTCTCAAAATAGGGTAGATTGTAGAATCTTAACTTTTGTAGAGAATGATTTTTATAGGGAAAATATATGCCAAGAACTTTGACCCGTGCTGATTTAAGCAATTATGTTTATAAGCGTATTGGACTTTCACTTCAGGAATGTAACAATCTGGTTGATGGTGTTATAGAGGAACTATCGCAAACTCTTGAGCAGGGCGATACCGTGAAGTTATCTTCCTTTGGAACATTCAAGTTGCGTAAAAAGAATCAGCGTATGGGACGTAATCCAAAAACTGGTATTGAGGTTCCGATAACCTCGCGTACTGTGCTTACGTTTAACGCTTCAAATTTGTTGAAAGCTAAGGTTAATAGTAGTCTAGTAGGAAAAAATGTTGATCTTGCTTAGATCATTTTGTTGTTGAATTATATAGTTGAGGAGCTTTGGGATCGTGCAGCTTGATTTTCTTGGTGATAAGCTTGAAGATACAAGGAAAGACTCTAAAAAGCCCTCTATATCAAGCCCAGATAAATTATTAAAAAAAGGACAGTCATCCGTTTCTGGTGATTTGTTTGGTGATTTTGAAGTTGAATCCTTTAAGCCAAATAATGATGGTAGCGTGAGTTCTGGTGATAAATCAGAGGAGGCCTTTAAGACAATAAGCGAGGTTGCTGAAATTCTTAGTGTGCAGCAACATGTTTTGCGTTTTTGGGAGAGTCGTTTCGCGCAGATTAAGCCACTAAAAATGGCTGGTGGTAGGCGTTATTACCGACCTGAGGATATTGATATTCTAGGTAAGGTGAAAGATTTATTATACGCTCAAGGATATACCATAAAGGGAGCTAAGAGGGCTCTTTCCTCGCTTAAGCATAGAAAGAACGATAAGTCAGAGCAGGTTGATGAGTCTGAGCATGATTCTGATGTTATTGAGTATAGAGAAATTTCAGTATTAGATAGAGAACTGACTGAAAAACAGAAGAAGCAAGCGACATCTATTCTGAAAGAGTTGGTAGCTCTTCGTAAGGAGTTATATCCTTATGTTTGTGATATGGTATCTGTATAGAATAAGGAACTTTTTTTATTCTGTGCTATAATCGTCATCCATATTATCTTCCTCTAATATTGGAGTTGTGTAGTTTCCGTTAAACCAATTAGCGAGGTCAACGTCTCGGCAGCGTACTGAACAGAATGGCGCTGTGGACGTCTGTGACTGTTTACCACAGTTTGGGCATTTTTTGTCGCTTTTATTATTCCTCATAATTTCATTGTCTGAGGGTGGCTATATTATCAGCGTAATTATCAGCATTGCCAGTAAATACAGCAGATCCAGCGACCAACACGTTAGCTCCAGCTTCTATAGCTTGTTTCGCTGTTTGTGAATTGATGCCACCATCAACTTCAAGGTCAATTTCACGCCCAGTCCATTCAATCATTTTATGTATCTGACGAATCTTTTCCAGTTGAGAAGGAATAAAAGATTGACCACCGAAACCCGGATTAACACTCATTACTAGTATTAAGTCTACGTCATCCATCACATATTCAAGGGCGGAAGGTGGAGTGGTTGGAACTAAAGATACACCACACTTTTTACCGAATGATTTTATCAGTTGTAATGTGCGGTTAAGGTGTGTTGTTGCCTCAGCGTGTACAGTTATAATATCCGCTCCCGCTAAAGCGTAAGATTCTATGAACTGATCAACTGGCTCTATCATAAGGTGAACATCGAAAGGCAGCTTGCTATACCCTCTTACGGATTTAATTACTGGTGGACCGAAGGTAAGGTTGGGGACAAAATGTCCATCCATTACGTCAATATGTACATAGTCCGCACCTGCGGTATCAATGGCGGAAACCTCAGCGCCAAGCCGTGCGAAGTCAGCAGAAAGTATAGAAGGAGCTATTTTAGTTTTTTTCATGGTACATCTATAGACGAGCAAGCTTTATTAAACAACTGAGAATTTAGCCAATTTAACGAGAAGTAGTTTGTCCTTCAGGATTTTTTTCTGCTTCTTTAGTGTTTATTTTGTCCATAAGGTCTTTATTGTTCGCGACGGTAAGTAATACGCCAAGCCCGATACCAGTTGCGGTAAACCCCATTATAGCTGAGTCAACTATCTGATTGTTGTGAAGACCACCCAGTTTTTTGCGAAAGCTGGTAAAACCTAAATTTTTTAATTTATCATTATAGGTTTTGGTGTTTTTTTTATGTAGATCAGATAGTTTGTCGGCCGTTTTAGACGGTTCTTGATTAATTTTATCCGCGTTCTAAGACCGCCTGCGTGAGCTGGCGGATGTAGCGCAGCTACAATCTTCCTGCTACAAATAATATATGAGTTACAGGAAACAAAATAACTGCATCTATCTATGTCACTATCACCTTGTTTTTGCGACTAAATACCGTCGTAAGATTATCAACGAAGGTGTTAGCGAATTTTTGAGGAATAGACTCTATGAAATAACGGAACATTATCCAGAAATAGATATTATGGAATATAATGATGATAAAGATCATATACATATTCTTGTGTCTATTCCTCCAAAGATGAGCGTAGGAGATGTTGTACGAATAATTAAGACGAATACAGCACGCAAAATCAAGGTAAAGTTTCCGTTTCTCAAAAAGGTGTATTGGGGTACAGATAGTATATGGTCGGGCAGTTATTTTGTTTCTACGGTGGGGATAAATGAAAAGATTATACAGCGTTATATAGAAAAACAAGGGCAGGAAGATTGTGGCCAAGCGAAGCTTGAACTAGAGTGAAACCGCCTGCGTAAGCTGGCGGAGATTCACTTCTAAAATCTTCTTTATTTCTATCTAATTCTTCGCCGAGTCCGGTTTTGTTTTTCTTTAAGGTATCGTAAAGTTTGTCGTTTACTGAGGAAATAAAAGTAAAAATACCGGCGGCAACTGATACCGGATAAGATAATATATCGGCAGCTTTATTTATAAGACCAGGTTTTTCTTCTGTTTTATTTTCTTCCATCCAGCGAGTGTAGCATCCCTATATTCACATAACAATCTGAAATAAATGAAGGTTTTATGACAAGAAGTATTTTAGGAGATTGGTTCTAACATGTTATTTTTTAACAATAATAGCGATAAAAAATCTGTCCATACCACCTTCTTCTTGTAGGTGGTATGGTAATGTGCGTATTTTGTTCGTTCTTGTTAATCCACTATTTGCTTACCGTTTACCATATCAGATTTTATCCGCAATAAATCGTGCTAAGGTTGACATTCTAGGAGCATCTGAGTTACAGCAAGGAAGATGGCTTTTTGAACGCCAAAAAATCTTTTTGTTTCAGTGTGATGGATAATTTTTTGTCCATAAAAACAAAATGGTGCTGCTGAGAAGAATTGAACTTCCGACCCCGTCATTACCAATGACGTGCTCTACCACTGAGCTACAGCAGCGTAAACGGGTATTATCCGTGTTTCAAATCCCTATATAAATTTATTATGAATAAAAATATTATGTAGTTTTATTCAATTTTACGCTTGCTCTGTATAAAATTTATCCAAAACAAGGAAATATTAAGGATTCTGTAGGGTCACAAAAAATGCCATAATATTTTTCTAAGTGCAAGGATTTATATAGATATTCTATAAGAAAATATAAAATACAATTTTTCTATCTTATATAAAATAGAAAGATAATGAAATTATGGTAAATTGCCTTTATTTTTACCTATAAAAATAAAGGCGTCTCGCTCGCTTCCGTCTTCGCCCTAAAGAGCTACGACGAGACAAGTCGCGACGGAAAACTGACTCTTTCAGAGCAGGTTTTGATAGTAACTTGGGTAATTCTTACCACAAGTTACTATAGTAGTGGGAAATAGTTGATTCCTGTCGCGATAGTAAGAGTAATTGATTTTTAATGTATAATTAAAAATTTGAAACTCTATATTTGCAATCACTCTATATTTTAGGCAGAATAACCTTATGAAAAGCGATAATTTAGAAAAAAATAGCAATAACTCAGGTAAGTTAAAATCTGGTGATGCTAATGATAAATTAAAAAAAGATCGTCTTGCTATAGCTTTGCGTGACAATTTGCGACGTAGAAAAACAGTCAGTATCCAAAACTCAAAAGAGGATTGATTATGTTTTTTTTTCATCGCATGACAAAAAAAGAAAAAGAAAGGTTTTTGCGTAGGCAAAATCAGATAAATCAGAATCTTTTCAGTTTTGTGCGTAACCGTCTGGCTGATACCAGAAAAGCCAAAGAAAAGAAAGAAGGGTTAGAGCTAGCTAAAACAAAAGAGAAAATACGCAAAAAAAAGAAGGATGGTAAGAAAGAGGCGTGGAGCGAGAAAGTAGGAACTATCCGTAATCGTCTTAATGACAAGAGAAGGGTAAGCAAAGATCGCTGGAATCGTTTCGCTGGAACTGAGGACGCTGGCGCGCGTGGTAGATGAGTATGGATTTTTAGTGGATGCTCGTAGTTTAAGATTTTTAAGATAAAAACAGAGAATTGATGAGTTGAAGAGTCTATTAGTAGAATGAGAACGTATAATTTAAGTAATTGGTACAGGTTTCGTTCTAGCCTAGAGCAAAAGCGGGTAAATATTGATTTTCTACTGTGGATGGTTAAAGAAATAGATAAGTAAGTGAAATGTATAGGAATTACCCGCCAATCATTAATTATAGTAGTTTAACTTTATTTTTCCCCATAAAAATAAACTTATTTCGCTCCCGTTACGGGACTACTGTTCCTCGCATGGAGCACAGCTGAAGGCTCGCACGACCTGCTGGAAACTGTTTATATATCATCCCCGTGAAAATCTACTGATTTTCACATGGGACATTGCTCAGGGCTGGCACGACCTGCTGGTCGTGCTTTTCGCTTAGCTCAGCGGTGTAAAATCAATGCGTAAGAGCATTGATTTTGATAGTCATTTGCGGTTTAAATTACCTTTAATGACTATAAATTGTGGTTATCCGACAGGTTAGCTCATTAGTCTTAGGCGGTGCCGCATTTGTATTATTAATAATACAAATGGGTGTAACTTATTGCTGTGTAATAAAAACTTAACAAAACACTGCTTTGGTTTGGTGCCCGCGACTGCTATATTGGTGGCACGTGCTGAATTAAACTGGTGATGAGTGTTAGTTATGGATAGTGATAAGAAAAATGAAGAACGTAAGGGGGTTGGTGCGTCGGTCGCTGTTGCTGGTCAGGGCATGGTTGATGGTATGATTGGGACAATTGTCGGTGCTGGTGCTGGTGCCGCCGCTGGCGCGTTGCTCCGCGATAAGCTCCACGATGAGGAAGCACATATAGTGGCTAAAAGATCATTTGACGAATCGCTT
Source organism: Rickettsiales bacterium (assembly GCA_041396965.1). NCBI lineage: Bacteria > Pseudomonadati > Pseudomonadota > Alphaproteobacteria > Rickettsiales > Rickettsiales bacterium. The sequence continues at coordinate 1,500,824 of JAWKXN010000001.1, read as the reverse complement.
AAGACCGAGTGGCATTCTCTTAATCGTAATCAAAAGATTGCGGGCGCTGCTATAGCTTTGGGTACTATTATAGGAACAATAACAACTCTTACCGGTGCTTATCGTGGCGGGAAAAAGGAGAAAGAGGCTGATAAACAGTTCAATGATTTACAGACTGAAAATACAGTATTAAAAGCCAAATTGGAAACCATGGGTGATAACATGAACAGGGTTCAGTCTGTGGCAGGCACGTCATCCATGGTTGGTCATCCATCAACTAGTGTAGATGGGATCAATAAAGCTCTTTCTGAAGGTATGGCTAAGGGGCAGGTCGCGCTAGCGTAATAGTCTTGGACAGAAATAATTTTGTAGGGAGTGAAATAATGAGTGATGATGAAAATAAATTAGAAGGTTTGCGTACTACCGGCTCGGTGGCAAGGGACGCTGGTGTTGCTGGTGCTATTGGCGGGATTGTTTTGGGTACGACTCTTCATGATAAAGTAGCGCATGAGGCTGTGGAATATTTGAAACAGACTGATGAGAAGGGTGTAGATAAATTTTTCAAAGAGGCTACAAATGCAGATATAGCTAAATTTCGTTGGAATTCTATGGGACGTGCCGGAAAGGCTGGTATTGCCGCTATTGTAATCGGCGCTGTCACCGCTGCCGTCGGTGCGGTTGTTGGACTGTTTGGTGGTAGGAAAGCACGGCAGACACAGGATAGATTTGATGAGCTTAGCGCTGAGAATCAGCAATTAAAAGGCAAAATGGGTGAGATTGAAAATGGTATGAAGCAGATGGCTTCTATGGCATCAGACATGTCAGCAAAAACATTATCTAAGGCTAGTGATAAAGCACCTTCTGGTAGTGTAGCTGACGTGGCTCACGCTTCTGCGAATATTGGTAAGGAGCATGCGGTGGCTCTTGCCTAGTTCCTAACGGGTTATGCTGGATGCTATGGCGCTGGCGATAGTGCTGAATGTGTTAAACACATCCTTGCCGACCTGAGTGGCGGCGAATATAATGGCTATGGATATAAGCACAATTATAAGAGCGTACTCTAAGGCTGTAGCTCCGTTTTTATCTTTTAAGAAATTAATTAGTATTTTCATATAGCGATTCTTGGTAACATATTGATTTTTAATGCATATGTGTGTATTACTATACTAGATTACGCTCATTATTTCAATAGATTTTATAACAGTCTTTAATCTTATTTCATGACGGCTACCGGTAAAAATGTTTTTTATACAATTGGTTCCATCTTTTTTGGCTGTTGCTATGTAGACTAGACCTACAGGTTTTTCCTTGCTGCCACCGCTTGGACCAGCGATTCCTGTAACTGATACGGCTATATCAGCTCTGGTTCTATTAATCGCGCCAAGAGCCATAGCTATCGCTGTTTGCTCACTCACCGCTCCGTATTTTTCTATAATTTCACCATCTACTCCCAGTAGATTTATTTTTGACTCATTGGAGTAGGTAACAAACCCACACTCAAATACATCAGAAGAGCCGGATATTTCGGTTATAAGAGAGGAAATCATTCCCCCAGTGCAGGACTCGGCGGTTGCGAGTTTCAGTTTTCTATTACGGTAATTTTCAAGTAAGTTGGTAACATTTGTGATTAGTTTATTGTCTGGCAGTCGCATTAGTTAAATTCTCGTAATGTACTTTCAAGGGCGTAATAAGCATACATCCAGCCGAATATTACTGGATATATAGCGGCGAGTATATCATCAAACATAACACCAAACCCGCCCTTTATTTTTTTATCAGCCCATGATACCGGCCATGGCTTTACTATATCAAAAATTCTAAATAAGAAAAAACATATTATATAGGCTATAATTAACATATTTATATCGCTATCATGTGAGGATATAAACGCTGACAATGGGAATAGGGAAAGTAGAAGCCACATTCCAGCTACCTCATCTATTACTATTTCTTTTGGGTCATGTTTTTCTGGGTAATGTTTCATATATTCATTTGCTGCCCACCAGCCAACGAAAAATATGGCAACAGCAGAGATAGCAAGGGCGGTGTTCCCTAAATAATATTGGATAATAAAAGCAAAGGGTAAGGCGGCAAGAGAGCCAAATGTGCCACTTGCTATTGGCGCGAGCCCGCTTCCGAACCATGTCGCTAAATACCACCATAGAGGTTTTTTATTCATGCTGGCACCCTTACTGTCGCTACTGCTTGTGCAGCTATACCCTCTCCACTACCGGTGAATCCAAGTTTTTCTGTGGTTGTAGCTTTTATATTAAGCCTGCATGATTGTATCTTTAGTGTTTGCGCTATATGTTCAATCATCTCCGCGCGATATTCAGATATTTTAGGTTTTTCACAGATAATAGTTATGTCTATATTCACTAGCTCTCCACCCCTATTTTTGAGCAACTGATAGGCATGGAGAAGGAAACGCTCAGAGTCAGCGCCCTGCCATTTCATATCACTAGGTGGGAAATGTATTCCTATATCACCTTTACCAAGAGCGCCTATTATAGCGTCTACTATAGCGTGCAGACCAACATCAGCGTCAGAGTGGCCGACAAGATATTTATCAAAAGGAATACGAACACCGCATAATTTTATTGTTTGCTGTGATACCAGAGTATCAGGATCATGACTTGCGAGTCTGTGGACATCGTAGCCGATTCCGACTCTGGTTTCCAAATGTGATGATAGTAATTGTTCCATGCGCTTTATGTCCTTTGGATAGGTTATTTTATAGTTTTCCGTATCTCCATTTATAGTGAAAACATCTATACCACTTTTCTCACAAATAGCTGAATCATCAGTAAGTTGTTTGCCAATATTATTTCTATGTGCCTCTAGTATGGTATCATAATTAAACGCTTGTGGGGTTTGGACACGTACGGTTTGGCTTCTGTCTATAGTTCTTACGACCATTCTATTATTTGTTTGTTTTATGGTATCGGTAAGGGCGAGGGTGGGGATAACTGCTTTATGGTTTTTAAGTTCGTCTATAACATTTGATATAAGTGATTCACTGACAAAAGGTCTTGCTATATCATGTATTAAGACATTTTCCGGATGATGATGAGCGATTGCCTCTAGCCCTCTTAATACAGATTCTTGTCTATCGTTTCCGCCAATTACGCATGGTATTAATGTCAAGTTTTCTGTAGCTTTACGATATAGATGGTGGTGTTCACGTCTGATAACAACCTTCACTCCATCAATCTGTGGATGACCTAAAAAAGCCTTTATGGTGCGTTCCAATATAGTGGTGTTGCCCAATTTTATATAGGGTTTTGGAAGGTTTGAATCCATTCTTTCGCTATTTCCAGCGGCGACAAGTAGGGCTATAGTTTTTAATTCTTTTTTTTGTCTGCTCATTTTTATTGTTTTTTTATCGGTTTATTTATATTGCTACTGCTATGTTAAATTAATAACTATTGGTTAAGTTATGGTATATTTTTCTATGATAGAAGTAGATATTTTGGGTTTTTGTTAAAAGATTATGAATAATTCTGTAAATTATGATTATTTAATGCCAGCGGAGTGGGAAAAACACAATGCTACATTGCTCGCGTGGCCGCATAATCGTGCTGATTGGCCTGATAAATTTTCGCCAATAATATGGGTTTATGGTGAGATTATCCGTTATCTGACAAGAAATGAAAGAGTAGTACTATTGTTGCGTAGCGAGAAAGACAAACAGCAAGCAGTGGACGTTTGTGAGCGTTGCGGTATTGACGCTAGTATGATTGATTTTTATATAATCCCAACTAATAGGGTTTGGGTGAGGGATAGTGGTACGATAATGGTAAGGAGTTGGGATAAGTCTGGTAAGTCAGTTGATAAAAATTTAGTAGGGCTTGATTTCCGTTTTAATGCTTGGGCTAAATATCCAAACTATCGTTTAGATGATAAAATACCATCATTACTCTCATCCGAGATGGGATTTCAGACGGTAAGACCAGAGCATAAGGGAAGAAGGGTGGTTCTGGAAGGTGGTTCTATTGATGTAAATGGTTGTGGTAGTATGCTGACCACAGAGGAGTGTTTGCTTTCTAAAATTCAGGAGAGAAACCCAAGTTTTGGTAGAAAAGATTATGAGGAAGTGTTTGCCAAATATCTAGGAGTTTCTAATATAATATGGCTGAAAAAAGGTATTGTTGGTGATGATACACATGGTCATGTTGATGATATAAGTCGTTTTGTAAATGCTGATACTGTAGTGACAGTAGTTGAGAAGAATAAAAACGATGATAATTATCAGCTTCTTAAAGATAATTTGAAGATATTACAAAAGTCCAGAGATCAGGATGGAAAGCAGATTAACGTAATAGAAATCCCTATGCCTGCGCCGGTTGTGTTTGAGGGGCAGCGGCTTCCCGCTTCTTACGCTAATTTTTTAATCGCGAATGATTTGGTGCTTGTTCCGACTTTTAATGATCCGGCGGATAGGATTGCTTTGTCTATAATCTCAGAGATTTTTCCTAAAAGAGAAATAGTAGGAATTCACGCTGTGGATTTAGTGTGGGGGCTTGGAACTATACATTGCATGAGTCAGCAGATACCAGCTAGATAGTGCTGTAACGCATTTTTAATTTCGTAGATTAATCATAAAATATTTCGTCCGCATACATACCATATTTTTCTTGGAGGTGTTGTTTTAGATCGTCTGTTGGTTCACCCCAGCCACGATGCAGTATCTCTCCAAAATCCTCTAATTGAAAGGTGGCGTTGTCTTTTACGGCTTTTAGGAAAGCTTTACGCTTTGTAGGTGAAACTTTGATAATAAAAAACCTGTCCTCACCATCAATTGTTGCCCGAAAATCATAGACTAGAGCTGTTTCTTTAGTTAATCGCTCTGAAAAATTGCTAGAGTTACTGTTGCTATCTGTCATTGCTAAGTCTAAGCCACTTGTTTGTTTTTCTCTGCTTGTTCTGCGGCTTCGCTAAGGGCGGCTATCTTATAACCTCTATTGGAATCATTATGGATTATCGCAACGTTTCCTTTTTCTAACTCTATAATCGTTCTATCTAAATTTTCAAATGGTACTCTACTAAGGGCTGACGCGAGTTTGTTAGCATCATATCCATCACGGTTACTTATTATATTTAGCTCATCTTTGTGCCTTTCAATACTATATATCTTTTTTTCTAAATTTTCACCGGAGCGGGACAACATTGTTGTGATATTCTCAGCGCTAAAAGGTTCATTATCAGCTAGAGCTATTAGTTTATCCTTACTTCGTAATAATTCATCTATTTCCTTACTGGTATTTTGCATCGCTTTATCAAGTATAGTTGACACATTGCCCGCTGTGTAAGGAGTCGTTTTAGTGAAGTCTATAAGTTCGTCCTGCTTCGTAAGGAGGTATTCCACGTTTTTCGCAAAGGTTTGCTCTTCTTTTGCTGATGCTCCGTTGCTTAGTATTGCGGCGACATTTTTAGAGGTGAATATACCCTTGTTAATGAATTGCTCTAATTTCCCTAAATTATCGTTTAATATATCAACTCCATGCTCAAGATTGTCTCTTGAACCTCCTAGCATAGTAGATATGCTTTCCGGCTCAAATACAGCAGAGATTAATATTAAATCATCTTTTTTATCTAGCAAACTATTTAGACGTTTTTCTATTTGTGATAAGCTAGTATCGGGACAGCTGCTTAACATATGAGAGATATTTTTAGGAACAAAACCAGTTTCTTTCATGAAATTGGTTATTTCTTTCCTTTTTAATTCAAGTAGGTCAGTTACTCCTTCAATTTCACCATTATGCCCAGCTATTGATGATATATTCTTATCGGCAAACCATTCTTGATTGTTATTTTTTTTGGTCATGGTAATTCTTATTACTCATTTAGTTTATAAGAGTTTATTAGGTTATATTTTTAATTATAGTAAATAATAGTTAATCTATACTCATATTTTTATAAGGTCAAATTGTAAAAACTATATAAAAATTCGGCTTAAATATAATATTGTTTGTAATTCCATTTTTTTTATTATTTATATATCCTTTGTTCGGTTGGAAATATTTGTGTATTTTGAATAAAATCAAATAGTTATCAAAAAATATGAAAAATATATGTAAAAAAGCTTGGCAGTGTGTGTACCGTGCTACCTATGATATGGTGATGAAGCATGATGGGATAGAGCATGCTGGCTATTTGGCATTTCTTGGGCTGCTCGCCTTATTTCCATTTTTGGTGTTTCTGGTATCAGTTATTGGTTTTATGGGACAGGGAGCAAGCGGTGCTGAGTTCATAAGCTCTTTATTGCGGGCATTGCCGGAGGATATAACGGCGGCGATTAAGCCGAGAATAACTGAGATTATATCGGGTCCGCCGCAAGGGTTGCTAACAGTCTCCATATTAGGAGCTATATGGACAGCTTCATCGGCGGTTGAGGGGGTGCGTACAGTGCTGAATCGCGCGTATCGTGTTACCACACCGCCGGCTTATCCGTTGCGCCGTCTTCTTTCTATAGCGCAGTTAGTGCTTTTTACCTCTATACTCATTATCGGGATGTTGGTTGTGGTGTCACTTCCTCTTATAACCCAAAATATTGAGGAATGGACTGGTATAAGTTTTTTGCGGCAGGCTAGTCAGGAATTGGGCAAAGCCGTGTTTTATATTACTATATTTTTTCTGTTTTTAGCGGTTTCGTTTATTTATTATTTGCTTCCGAATATTAAACAGAAGCTCATGTCTGTTTTTCCAGGCGCGTTTATTGTAGTTTTATTATGGATTGGGGCGGCTTGGCTGTTTACTGGTTATTTGTCACATTTTGATCAGGTTAATTTGATTTATGGAAGTCTTGGTGGGATTATAGCCGCTTTGGTGTTTTTCTATATAAGCAACATAATATTTATTTTTGGAGCGGAGCTTAATCATCATATAGCCGAGATGATGGGTATAGGGGTTGTTGAAAAGGAAGCTACTCCTTCCAGTAATGTTGATTCTATTTCAGACTTAGAAAATTAGTTTCTTCTGCCTTTGTTACCCCGCATTTATTGCGGGGTCTGGTTGGGTTATATTCGCAATCTAGGAGAAAGATATAGTTTTTCCTCCGGATGCCGCAACAAGTGCGGCATGACATAATTAGGCATAATTATGTTGGGTAACAATGATTCTTTTTAACAGAGGTCAGTAGTGTTGATTTTATTTTAGACTTAGAAAATTAGGGCTTAAAATAGCTACCTCGCCAGCGAACATCATTAGTAGGAACGCTCCGGCTATGGCAAGACCATAAGGGACCGGCTCTCTTTTACGGAATATTTTTGGTAATTTTTTGTTTTTTAATAATTTTGGTAATATAGCTCTTATTAGTAGTAGGATAATGGAAAGCAAGCCACCAAGCACAGCGAAGTTAAAGCCAAACTCGGCAAGTCTGTTCCAGCCAACCCACAGAGCTAAAACTATGATAAGTTTAATGTCGCCACCACCCATCATGCGAATAGCGAATATGGCAAAGCCAATGACAAATACTATCAACATACCTAGTAAGTCCATTTGCCAGTCTATGGTTGCCTCACTAATATAAAATGCCGCCGGATACAGAATAAGTAGGCTGCCAACAAGCCAGTTTGGTATGATAAAGCGGCTGCTATCGTAATACATAACAGCGAACATACTAAATAGTAGATAGTATATTATTATGGTCATTATGTTTTATTTTCCATCTAATCGGTTAAGACCATAATTTCTAAGCTGTAAAACATTAAACATCGTCATTCTCGCGCAGGCGGGAATCTCCTCCGGCATCTTGTGTAAGACGTTAGATAAGATCCCTGCCTTCGCAGGGATGACATATATAGAGGATAATTTATTGTCCGAGTTCAACATATCAAATCTAGTCAGTAGTGGTTGAGTTACTGTCATCGGAAATATCTTGATATTCTACATCAACTATTTTTCCCTCAGCTTCACCGATTTTCTTGCCGGATGTTCCATTATTGCTTCTCTGAGTGAAGTTTTCGTTAATATCTCCCTGATATTTCCAACGTATATAGTAGTTTCTGAGTATTATATAGGCGGTAAGTAACAGGCTGCTGATAAAAATGAATATAAGTATAGCCGCTCCAAACCAGATGGCTATAGCAAGGAACGCCGCTAGAGTTATGATACCAATTATTGATTGTAATATTTGCATTACACAGTTCCAAAACTTTTAATTAGACTTCCGCTCACCATATACCATCCGTCAACAAGTACAAAGAAGATAAGCTTAAAAGGCAAGGAAATCATTACTGGTGGTAGCATCATCATACCCATTGCCATTAAGATGGAAGCAACCAGCATATCAATTATCACGAACGGTATAAATATAAGAAAGCCAATCTCAAAAGCTCTTTTTAATTCACTTATCATGAAAGCGGGAATAAGAACTCTGTACGGTGTGTCTTTTGGTTCGGCGATCTCAAGATTTGGCGACATATTTACAAACAGTTTAAGATCCTTTTCCCGTACGTGGTGTAGCATAAAATTATGGAATGGCTCCGCTATATTTTCCAGAGCTTTTTGCTGGCTGATTTTTTCCTCTATTAACGGTTTAATGCCGTCATTATATGATTTCTCAAAGGCTGGAGCCATGATAAACATGGTAAGAAACAAGGCAAGAGAGATAAGAACTTGATTTGGTGGTGTTTGTTGGAGACCAAGCGCGCTACGCAGGAATGATAACACTATTATTATTCGCATGAAAGAGGTGGTCATTACCAGTATTGACGGGGCAAGCGTTATGACCGTAAGCAGGGCGACTAGTTGAATTATTCTAGCGGTTGCTGTTCCACTGGTGCTTGCGCCGAGATCAACCGTCATGGACTGGGCAAAAGAACTGCTCGCTGGCATCAATAAAAGAGCCACGCATAATGTGATAAGTAATATATTAAGATATTTTTTCATCTTCTATGACTGGTTCTGATTTTTTATCCATTTTTATATTGGACTCAATAACTGTAACTTTACTATCAGATATCATTAGCAAATGTCCAACATCATCACGTCTTATGAGAAGTAATTTTGTTTTCGGATCTATGTAAGAAATTTCCTCAACAGATATTATATTATTTTTGTCGCTCGATTTTGTAGAACTTCCTAAAAAAACTTTGCCCATAAAAGGACTTTTTATGTAAAATTTAAGCATCACGGCAAATAGACCAAGCAGACCTAAAACTAGGGATGAGGCGAATATAAAACGTGCCGGTTCAACAGTGTCCATATATTTACGTTTGTAATGTTATAATTTTATAATTGTAACAAATATCTAGTTTTCATCGTTATTTATTGGTGCTAGCTTCGTATCAACATTCTTGTAAGCGATATTAGCTTGTTTATGACTGGAGAGATAACGTATCTCATTTGCCATTGCTTCTCTCTGGATGGTCATGTCTTTACTTAACTCTTTTAGATCATTGAGCAATTCATCTAGTAATTCTCCATATTCTTGCCGGTCGGATTCGGATAGCTCCAGTACTTGTTCACATAAACTATGAACCTTTTTATCCATTCCAGCGAGTTTTACGGTAGATCCTTCGGCAAGAAGGTTGCGATTATCGCTTATGAAGTTTTTTATCTCATCAAATAAATTATTTTTTAGGGTATTTGCGCTCATAAACTTCCTTTCGCTTTACCGTTAACTTTATATATATACGCTAGAATCTCCGCTACCGCAGCGTATGCTTCCAGAGGTATGGGGGTATTTATATCCAGCTTCTCAAGTAATATAGCAAGGTCACTATCCCTTCTTATTTCTATATTATTCGCTTGCGCCAACTCAATAATTTGCTGCGCCACGTAACCTTTTCCTTTAGCGGATACTATTGGCGCTTCGTCTTTATTTCTTTCATATTTTAGCGCTACCGCCAGCTTGCTTTTGTCAAAGGTAATATTCTTATCCTGACTTTTATCACTCATTATCTTTATCGTCCATATTTATAGAAAATTCAATGCTTTCAATATCGGTATCATCACCAATTCCCGCCGCTTCTATATTCTGACGCATGATTTTTTCGTGTAATTCTTTTCTAAGAATAGTAGCCTCTTTAGGAAAAAGGAAGCCAAGCTTAACCGTTTTACCGCGTACTTCAACTACGGTAAGCTCTATATTATTATTAATGATGATTGACTCACCAATTCTTCTGGTTAAATAAAGCATGTTGTATAATAATGTAATAAAGAACTGTATTAATGACGTAAAATAACAGAAATTGCAAATGTTATAGATTATGGGAAATAATAATGAGGTAAATAATATTCTGGCGGTTGATAGTTCAACCGGTGCTTGCAGTGTTGCCGTGTATTCTAATGGAGATATATTGTCTTATTTGGAGATTAACACACCATCTTTACAGGCGCGGGAATTGTTGCCGATGATAGAGAGTGCTTTAGGTGAAAGTAAAATAGCTTATAAGGATTTGTCCACAATAGTATGTACGGTAGGACCGGGTAGTTTTACGGGAGTACGCATTGGGCTTTCCGCCGCGAGAGCGATAGGTTTTGCCGCTGGTGTAAAGGTTATAGGATTTTCATCGCTTGAGGTTTTAGCGTATGAAGCTATTACTAAAAATAATGGTAAGCCAGTTATGGCAGTGTTAAACGCTGGTAAAGGTGAGGTGGTTTATCAAAATTTTTCCAGAGATTTTGAGGTAGAGTCACAGGCTGAATTAATAAAATCTGATATTTTGGCTAACTCTATAGATGGTGACAGGCTTGTTGTTGGTTTTGGTAGTGGTAGTGATATAGTTTATCCAAAGTCTAACATATTGGCGAAACTTGCTTATAGCTATCCTGAAAAAGCTGTTCCGCCAGTACCGTTTTATGTGCGACCACCTGATGCTAAATTACCAACAGGTTGATTATGACGAAACAAATTAAACTCATTGATAGTTATCAAAAACTGGTAGAGTGCCAAGAAATAGAGGATAATGAAGCTCAGCGGCAGGTTCTTGTGCTTTTACAGGATATTTTAGATAAGCTGCTTGCTCCCTCTAAAAAGTCATTATTTAGCCTAATAAAATCGGATGATGATATAAAAGGGATTTATATCTATGGTGATGTCGGACGAGGAAAGTCTATGATCATGGATTTATTTTTTAACGTCATACCGGAAAATCATAAATATATTAAAAAACGTCGTATCCATTTCCATGCTTTTATGCAGGAGGTGCATAGCCGTATTCATAAACTACGTAAAAAGCACATGGAAGATCCGGTTGCCAAATTAGCGGAGGAAATCGCACAGGAAACAAATCTTTTATGTTTTGATGAGTTGCAAGCGACTGATGTTACTGACGCTACTCTTTTATACCGGCTTTTTGAGGGAATGTTCGCTGGTGGTGTGTGTGTGGTAAGCACCTCAAACCGTCCTCCGGAGGAGTTATACACTGGCGGGGTGCAGGCAGAGCGTTTTGATAAATTTATAAGCCTTATCAAAGATAGGATGAGAGTAGAGAATCTATCCAGCAATCGTGATTATCGCTATGATGATGTTGATGATAAGTTAGAGTTTTTCCATTATCCGCTTGGTGAGTACGCTGATAGGTTTATCAGTAATATGTTCGCTAAACTCCAGATAAGTGGTGAGGCGAAAAAAGAGACTATAATAGTGCATGGCAGGAAGGTAGTCTTTGATTATTATGATGATAGGGTAGGGGTTTTTACTTTCCATGAATTATGTGGGCAAATGTTGGGAGCGGCTGATTATTTGGCGATAGCTGGGTGGCTTGATACTATATTTATTACCGCGATACCAAAACTTTCAAAAGAACAACGAAATGAGGCGAAGCGTTTTGTAACTCTTATAGACGCTCTTTATGAGCATAAGGTTAGGCTTATATGCACGGCGGAAGTGCCACCGGAAGAGATTTATAATGATGGGGATGGTTCTTTTGAGTTTAAGCGCACGGTATCACGCATTGTAGAGATGGTTGGTTAGATGTGACTATAAAGCCAAGTATAAAAATATTGAATTTTGTTAATATTCTGGCATATTGTGGTTTATGACTATAGTTATTGATAATATAGAGATAGATAATCCGGTGTGGCTCGCGCCGATGACTGGTGTTTCTGATTTACCTTTCCGTAAGCTGGTAAAAAGCTTTGGTGCTGGTATGGTGGTCTCGGAGATGATCGCTAGCCGCGCGATGTTACTTGAGACTAAAAATACGATGCGGATGGCTAGTTTCTCATCGTTTGAGTACCCATTCGCCGTGCAGCTCGCTGGTTGTGACCCTGAAGTAATGGCGGAAGCCGCTAAGCTTAATGAGGATAGGGGCGCGCAGATAATTGACATTAACTTTGGTTGTCCGGTTAAAAAAGTAGTAGGTGGCAATGCTGGTTCTGCTTTGATGAAAGACGAGAAGCTGGCAGGTGAGATATTAGAGGCGGTGGTAGGAGCGGTTAAGATTCCGGTTACTCTTAAAATGCGTACCGGCTGGGATGACGCGAACCGTAACGCGCCGAATATGGCAAGAATCGCTCGTGACGCTGGGATAAAGCTCCTTACCGTGCATGGGCGCACTCGCTGTCAGATGTATAAGGGCAGGGCGGATTGGGAGTTTGTACGTAAGGTAAAAGAGGCGGTGGAACTTCCCGTTATTGTAAATGGTGATATTGTGTCTTTTGAGGATGTTGATGCCGCACTCGCGCAATCAGGAGCTGACGGAGTGATGATCGGGCGTGGCAGCTATGGTCGTCCTTGGTTTGTGGCACAGGTAGGACATTATCTGAAAACTGGTGAAAAGCTAGAAGACCCAAGTCTTAAAGAGCAACTTGATATAGTGCTTAAGCATTATGAGGAGATTTTAGAGCTGTATGGCACAGAAAACGGAGTGATGATCGCCCGCAAACATCTCGGTTGGTATTCTGGTGGTATGTATGGCTCAGCGGAATATCGCCGGAAAGTTAATACTATCTCTGACCATAAAGAAGTGAAGCAAACTGTTGCGGATTTTTATAATAATAACATTGAAACGTGGGAAAATGGAAATGGGTTAGCTGCTGCTGCGTGAGCAATTTTTTGACTTTATAATCACCTAGATTTAGACATTTCATCCATACCTTTTCGCAGAGCACGGCCGATGCGTTCACTAATCACACGCTCTGTGTTTTTTCCATTTGTAGGCAAAACCTCATTATTGCAACCAATTATATCACCATATGCACGTACTGTTGCGCCCACTGTTTTAGTGCCTACAAGTGAATTATTATCTTTTGCTACTGTATCAATAATAGATGACTTTTTTTCCATTTGACCAATAAAACCGGCGGTGCTGATGCCAGCCATTTTATCGCGGTGCCCCTCTCTTATGTCAGCTATAACCTCATCAGCTTTGGTATTTATTCTGCTCTTTCCCTCTTTGCCTTGCTGCCTAATTTCATTAATTGATTTATCAGTTTGTTTTCCCATAATAAACTCCTTGTTAAAATCGCCTGATTAATGCTAACAAGATGATGTTGTTATAACAAGTTAATTTTTATGATAGTTTTATGACAAAAGATATTTTGCAATAGCTCAACCACTAACAACTCAAAGTCGGTAGGTTGGATAAAGGTAATAAATCACTCTTTATATCCGTCATTCCTGCGAAGGCAGGAATCTCTTTATCCGCTTTCAGAGGCATTGCAACATAGATTCCCGCCTACGCGGGAATGACAAGATCCTATATTTTACTATATAAATACAGTGATTTTAACCTAGTAAGGGACGATAAAAACAAGAATTTACCACTTCCATACAATAATATTAAAAACTCAATCCTTCAAATCCGCCCAGAAATCTTTTACTTTATCAAAGAAGCTATCTGACTGTGGACTGGTGTTTTTTCCAGCTTTTTCAAATTCTTTTAGCAGTTCTTTTTGTTTTTTATTGAGCTTTGTAGGGGTTTCTACCAGAGTATGGATATACATATCACCTCTACTACCAGAGTTGATTATTGACATACCCTTGCCACGCAGACGCATTTGATGACCATGCTGTGTGCCTTCAGGAACATTTACTTTTACCCTTGTGCCCTCAATGGTTGGAACCTCAATAGCTCCACCGAGAGCGGCAGTCATCATTTTTATTGGGATATTACAATGTATATTAGCGCCGTCACGTATAAACAAACCATGCGGTTTTACGCCAATGAATATATAAAGATCACCGCTAGCACCGCCTCTGATACCTGCTTCTCCTTCACCACTTAGTCTGATTCTAGTTCCTTCCTCAACACCGGCTGGGATGTTTACGGATAGCTTTTTCTCTTTACGGACTCTGCCGCTACCAGCACATTTTTTACAAGGGTCTTTTATGGTTTTACCCATACCACCGCAGCTTGTACAAGTGCGTTCAACCGAGAAGAAGCCTTGAGTTGAGCGGATGCGACCACTACCATTACATGTGCCGCAGCTTATTGGTTTGCTGCCATCCGCCGCGCCACTGCCACTACATGAATCACAAGTGGCGGCTGTGGTGATTTTTATGGTCTCACTTTTACCCTTGAAAGCTTCTTCTAAAGTAACATTCATATTATAACGTAGGTCGGATCCACTATTTGATGACGCGCGACCTCCGCCACCGCCACCTCTACCCATACCAAATAGATCCTCAAAAATATCGGCGAATCCTGATGAGAAGTCAAAACCTCCAGCGCCAGCTCCGGCGGCACCGCCCATTCCGCCTTGTGTGAAAGCGTCATGTCCGTATCTATCATAAGCCGCACGCTTTTGCTCATCGGAAAGTATATCATAAGCGTGACTGATTTCTTTGAACTTACTTTCCGCTTCCTTGTCATTAGGATTACGGTCAGGGTGATATTTCATTGCCAATTTGCGGTAGGCCTTTTTTAGTTCATCTGGTGATACGCCTTTGGGAACGCCTAGTATCTGATAATAATCTTTGGACATAATTTAGTTTTGATAATTTTATGAGGTTAAACATTACTATACTCAATTTTGTATAAAAATTATCCAAAACAAGTATAAAGCAGACGAAGTAATCACGATTTCCTCATGATTACTTCGTCTTTAATTTTTAGGCTATGACGGACTAATAGTTAGCATTAACCATTGCTTTCTTTCTTATCATCAACTTCCTCATATGTGGCATCCACTACTTTGCCGTCATCATCGCCAGAAGATTGTTGCTCACTAGACTCAGCGTCACCAGAAGCGGCGGCTTTTTCTTGTTCAGCTTTATAGATGACTTCACCTATCTTCATAGATGATTGAGTAAGCGCTTCTAGTTTTTGGTCAATCTTTTCAGCGTCATTACTTTCTAAAGCTTCTTTCAACGCCGTTATATCCTTTTCAATAGCCTCTTTATCGGAACTATCTATTTTATCAGCATGTTCTTTAAGATTTTTCTCCGCACTGTGGATGAGACCGTCCGCATGGTTTTTCTTATCTATAAGATCACGGCGTTTTTTGTCATCCTCAGCGTGTGACTCAGCGTCTTTGACCATTTTTTCAATATCAGCATCAGAAAGTCCACCAGAAGCTTGAATTCGGATCTGTTGTTCTTTTCCAGTGGCTTTGTCTTTAGCGGAAACATTTACGATACCGTTAGCGTCAATGTCAAACGTTACCTCAATTTGTGGTACACCACGAGGAGCGTTTGGAATTCCTACTAAATCAAACTGACCGAGAAGTTTGTTATCAGCCGCCATTTCACGTTCACCTTGAAACACACGGATGGTAACGGCAGTTTGGTTATCATCAGCGGTTGAGAAGACCTGTGATTTTTTAGTAGGTATTGTGGTATTACGGTCAATAAGACGAGTAAATACGCCACCAAGAGTCTCAATACCAAGTGATAGTGGAGTCACATCAAGGAGTAGCACGTCTTTTACGTCACCCTTTAGTACCGCACCTTGAATAGCAGCGCCCATAGCCACTACTTCATCAGGATTCACTCCTTTATGAGGTTCCTTACCAAAGAAGCTCTTAACAGCTTCTATTACTTTTGGCATACGAGTCATACCACCGACTAATATTACCTCATCAATATCTTTCGCAGAAAGACCAGCGTCCTTAAGAGCGGCTTTACACGGGGTAATTGTTTTCTCAATTAGATCCTCTACCAAGCCTTCAAGTTTTGCGCGAGTAAGCTTTATATTAAGGTGTTTAGGACCAGAAGCGTCAGCGGTTATGAATGGTAGGTTCACATCGGTTTGCATTGAACTGGAAAGCTCAATTTTTGCTTTTTCAGCAGCTTCTTTCAAACGTTGCAATGAGCGTTTGTCATTGCGTAAATCTATGCCCTGATCCCGTTTGAATTCTTCGGTAAGATAGTCAATAATGCGTTTATCAAAGTCCTCGCCACCAAGAAAAGTATCACCATTGGTAGATTTAACCTCAAATACACCATCGTCAATTTCAAGAACTGATACGTCAAAAGTACCACCACCTAAATCATATACGGCAACGGTTTTTCCGTCTTTTTTCTCTTTATCAAGACCATAAGCAAGAGCGGCGGCGGTTGGCTCATTTATTATACGCAGAACCTCAAGACCAGCTATTTTACCAGCGTCTTTAGTCGCTTGACGTTGCGCGTCATTAAAATAAGCAGGAACAGTTATTACCGCTTGTGTTACTTTCTCGCCAAGATAGGCTTCGGCTACTTCTTTCATCTTAGTAAGGGTAAAAGCGGAAATTTGGCTTGGCGAGTATTTCTCACCTTGCGCCTCAACCCAAGCGTCACCATTATCACCCTTTACTATGTTGTAAGGAACTAACCCCATATCTTTTTTTACCATAGGGTCTTCAAAATTACGTCCAATCAAGCGCTTAATAGCAAAAAGTGTGTTCTCAGGGTTGGTTACAGCCTGACGTTTCGCGCCATCTCCAACTAGACGTTCTCCGTCATCAGTGAATGCTACTATGGAAGGAACAACGTTACGCCCTTCTTGTGAATGTATTACTTTTACTTGGCTACCTTCCATTATTGAAACACAGCTATTGGTGGTTCCAAGATCTATTCCTATAATTTTACTCATAAACTTTCTCTCCTTAAACTTATACAATGCGTTATACAATGTGTGGTTGGTTTCGTATTATTAAGAATCAGTTATTGTTATCATTTTGAAAAACAATCATAATTATCTGATTAGCGCTATTTTATACGAAAAATATTTATGGTGGAGATATAGTAATTAAAAATCCAAAGACAACAGGTGAAATGAAATTTTTTGAAAAAAAGTGATTAAAAAAGAAAAAAATGTAATTTAGTTAATTTTATTAATAAATAATTAACTATTAATCTTTATTAACGCTCTGGCAAATATTTTTTAATAAAGGTTAATAATATGAGTGTAATTAATAAGAAGGCTGTTGAAACAGCACGTGAGTTATTGAAAGTTAATGGTTATTTTGTAGATAATTTATGGCATGTGGATGATATCCATTTTATATGTGAGCAGAAAAACCTGCCATCGCTTACCAATCGGGAGGCAATGGAGGTTTTTATGATAGCTAATGAGCAGTTTGATGGCGAGACAGGTTTTAGCTGGCCTAAGTTAGAAAAAGCTATTGATACTTATTTTCGTAGGAAAGAACTACTTGCTGAGATTATATCTGGTAATAGGTAAATAGTATGCGAATTTATGCTGTATCGCACAATGATTTGTCATAGTAGATGTTATTGCATGGAGAATTATCTATAGTTTTTTATTGCTATGTTGCTATGCGGTATAAATTAACTATTTATTAAAAAATATCTGTTGTTTTCTGCTGTTTTGTGATACTATGAAGAATGGTAATGCGGTCGGCAATAGTGGTGGCATTACTACTTGATTTATTAATTTGGTCAGACGTAGCAATAGCTGCCGATAAAAACAGACATTCTAGTGAAAATGTCAAGGTAGAGCTCAAGCGTAAAAAAATGGAAAAACTACTGATTATGATGAATACAGTAGGGGTGGATAATCCAAAAATAATATCATTTATTCAAATTGTTAACAAACATACTAAGGATGGGTATTTAACACTCCATAAACGTGAAATGTATGATGGAACTTTGTCATTGCGTTATAAATTATCTCCTAAAATAAACTCTAAGCAGATAGAGTTACGTTATGTTCCTGATGACTCAAATTTTGAGTATAGCGCTAAAACTAATAGTCTAATGGTTAATTATAAGTTTAGGTTCTAGGTGCTAGATACTAGAGACTAGGGATTGGTGGTTAGGGAATAAGAAGCTCGGTAAGTCAGACCGAGTGAGCTTTCGGCAATGTCCCATCTACCTTTGCGCTTGTGTGCTACGGCGAGACAAGTTACTATAGATTAAGGGCTGGGAAGAACTCTCTAGTTATCAGTTTATAGCGCCATGACAATGTTTATATTTTTTACCGCTGCCGCATGGACATGGTTGATTACGCCCTACCTTTTCTTGATATTGCTTTTTATCATCACCATCTTGTCTGTTTTCAAACATTTTTTGTTTGGGAGTGGGAGGGGTGGCTGAGATAGGGTTGTCAAAATGTATCTCCAGATGTGAAAGCCTGCTTACAACTAATTCACGAAGCTGTGAAAGCATTGTTTCAAATAGAGAAAATGCTTCTTGTTTATATTCATTTAGAGGATCTTTCTGACCATATCCACGTAGATGGATACCTTGACGAAGGTGGTCAAGTGATAGAAGATGGTCTTTCCATAGCTGATCAAGAGTTTGTAATAATATTCTTTTTTCTGCCATTTTCATGATGTCATCACCGTATTTACCAGCTTTGGTGATAAAATGTTCATTTACTAGTTCTTTAACACGTTGTTTTATCTCATCATCAGCTATTCCTTCCTCTTTTGCCCAATCAGAGGCTGGAATATGTAGACCAAACACATGGAATAGTTCCTTTTCTAATGATTCAGTCTGCCAAGAATCAGCATATTCTTTCGGTGGTATGTATCTAAGTACCATGTCATCTATAACTTCCTCGCGCATATCATCAATAGTCTCAGATACGGATTCAGACTCCATCAAATCAACACGTTGCTCATAGATAACAGTACGCTGATCATTCATTACGTTATCATATTTTAGTAGATTTTTACGCATATCATAATTGCGATGCTCCACTTTTTGTTGAGCTCTTTCAATAGCTTTGTTCATTAATGGTGATAATATGGCCTCATTTTCTTTCATTCCAAGCTTTTGTAACAAGCCTTCAATCTTCTCGCCTCCAAAGATTCTCATGAGGTCATCTTCCATAGAAATATAGAATTTTGATTCTCCTGGATCTCCTTGTCGCCCTGAGCGACCACGAAGCTGATTATCTATCCTTCTGGATTCATGTCTTTCGGTAGCTATAACAAATAATCCACCAGCATTTCTCACTGCTTCCTTATCACGTTCAACTTCCATTTCCACACGGCTTTTATCAGCGGGGGATGGGTTTTCCCCTAGTTCATTTATTATTCGCATTTCAGCGTTACCACCAAGCATTATATCAGTTCCACGTCCTGCCATGTTGGTAGCTATGGTAACAGCCGACGGTCTTCCGGCCTGAGCGATGATATGAGCTTCTTTTTCATGGTAGCGGGCATTCAATACTTGGTGTGGTATTGGGGTTTTTAATTTGCTAATATCTATCAGATAATTAGCTAGTTCCTTAATCTCATCAGCCTCTTTCTTGTATTTTTCTTTTTTCTCTCCGTCTTTTAAGGAGTTTACTATCTCAAAAGCCTCATTCGCTTCTTTCATAACGATTTCCGCAGTTTCTTTTATATAATTACGGTCGCCAAGTATTTTTGAGATATATTCAGATTTTTCAATAGACACAGTGCCAACAAGGCTAGGTTGACCACCTTTATAAGCTTTTGCTATTTGTATGAACACAGCACGGTATTTTTCTGCTGCGGTGCGGTATATTTCATCATTATTATCTATTCTTTTTACTTCTTGGTTAGTTGGAATATCAATAACCTCAAGATTGTATATATCACGAAACTCACTAGCCTCAGTCATAGCGGTTCCAGTCATGCCCGCCAGTTTTGGATACATGCGGAAATAATTTTGGAAGGTTATTGAGGCGAGAGTTTGATTCTCGTTTTGTATCTCAACATTTTCTTTGGCTTCTAACGCTTGGTGAAGACCATCAGAATAACGGCGACCTTCCATCATCCTGCCGGTAAATTCATCAATAATAATAACTTTGTTATCTTTTACTATATAGTCAACATCAGCGGTAAATAATGTATGAGCACGTAGAGATTGATTTATATGATGAACAAACGAAACGTTATCAATATCATAGATAGACGCGTTTTCTGCCAACATACCGTTTGTGTTTAGCATAGTTTCCATATGCAAAACTCCTTTATCAGTAAGGGTAACGCTACGCT
This sequence comes from Rickettsiales bacterium, assembly GCA_041396965.1. Lineage (NCBI taxonomy): Bacteria > Pseudomonadati > Pseudomonadota > Alphaproteobacteria > Rickettsiales > Rickettsiales bacterium. The sequence continues at coordinate 1,480,538 of JAWKXN010000001.1, read as the reverse complement.
GTTTCTCATCTTTCTCGTAATCTTCTTCCACTAATTTCGCGACTAGACGGTCAATTTTAGTGTATAACTCGGAATTATCCTCTGTTGGTCCTGATATTATAAGTGGTGTACGGGCTTCATCTATAAGTATTGAGTCAACCTCATCAATTACGGCATAAGCGAACTTACGCTGTACCATAGCTTCTTTGGTGAATTTCATATTGTCACGAAGATAATCAAAGCCAAGCTCGTTATTGGTAGCGTATGTTATATCACAATTATAAGCGGCTTTGCGTTCTTCATCACTCATATCATTAGTGATACAGCCAACCGTAAGACCTAAATATTCATGTAATTGTCCCATCCACTCAGAGTCACGTTGTGCTAAATAGTCATTTACTGTCACTACATGCACGCCTTTTGCCGGAAGGGCGTTGAGGTAGGCAGCTAGAGTACAAACTAAGGTTTTTCCTTCTCCTGTTCGCATTTCGGCGATCATGCCTTGATGTAAAACCATACCTCCGATCAATTGCACATCAAAATGGCGCATTCCAAGAACACGTTTTCCGGCTTCACGAACGGTAGCGAAGGCTTCCGCCAGTATGTTATCAAGTGACTCACCACCACTTAGACGTTCTCTGAACCAAGTTGTTCTGCCCTTTAACTCGTCATCAGAGAGCTTCACCATCTGTTCTTCAAGCTCGTTTATTTGACGCAGTCTTGGCTGGAGAGATTTTATGAAACGGTCATTGGCGGAGCCGAATATTTTTTTAGCGAATGTGTTTATCATATCATTAATCTATTTATCACATCGGATTAGATAGGTGTTTATTCTTATGAAGTCAACGGGGGATGGAATATATTTTATAAATTAATATTGAACATGTGCTTATAATGTTCTATCTGGTCTTTAAGTTATATGAATTACTTATGTGTATCAAAATAATAATGAAGGGTATGTTATGGATAGATTTTTTCGCTCTGGTTTGATGACTTCCGCCGCTGCTATTGTTTTTTCCGCCTCTGTTTTTATTACCGCTATTAACAACCCATTACAGGCGAAGGATGATAAGGGTAGCGTCAAAGATTATACTATCATTAAAGTTGGTGATGATAGTCTGAAAAACTCAGAAGTAATAAAGGTTTGGGAAGGGTTGTTCGCTGAGGGAAAAGCCCCTGATTTTAATAAATTTGATGAGAAAATGCGTCAGAATATACTGCGTGGTTTAATAACTGAGAGACTTATTTATAAAGAAGCCGAAAAGGCCGGTTTTGAGAATGATGAATCGGTTAAAAAACGTGTTGACGCTTTGCGTAGACAATTAGTTATGCAAGTATTTATGGAAGATAAATCAAAAAGCATGGTAACTGACGCTGAAATTAAAAAAGCTTATGACGCTAAAGTCAATGAAAGTAAGGGTAAGGAAGAAGTAAAAGCTAAGCACATATTGGTTGATAGTGAGGAAGAAGCCAATAAAATTTATGACTCACTGAAAAAAGGTGGTGATTTTGATAAGATAGCTAAAGAAAAATCGGCGGATAAAGGCACTGGTGTTAATGGTGGTGATCTGGGTTGGTTCGCTCAAGATAAAATGGTTCCTGAATTTTCTAATGCCGCGTTCAAACTGAAAAAGGGAGAAATATCAAAGCCAGTTAAGAGTGCTTTCGGTTGGCATATTATTAAGCTTGAGGATCGTCGTCCGCTTAAAATAGCTAGCTTTGAGGAAAGTAAACCAGTTCTTGAGGCGCAAATAAAAAATGATAAGTTAAAGCAATATGTTGAAGGACTATTGAAAAAAGCCTCAATAAAATATTTTGATGAAAACGGTAAAGAGAAGAAATTTGATCTTTCCCTGCCTGATAATGCTAAAAAATAGGGTATGAAAGTGTCGCCGCTAGCACCTGTGGACTATCCGAAGTTGCCGGTAATAGCTGGTGTGCGCCTTGCGATAGCGGCTTGTGGTGTGCGTTATAAGGGGCGTACAGATGTTTTGTTGGTTGAGGTTACGGAAGCTACTAAAGTAGCCGGTGTGTTTACCAAATCCCTTACCGCTTCGGCGGCGGTGCTTGCTTGTCGGGAATCATTAGAAGGTGGTGTGGCGAGGATATTATTAGTTAATTCTGGCAATGCTAACGCTTTTACCGGAAGTGATGGTGATGACTCGGTAAGGCGGATAATGGGAAGTGCCGCTAAAATCGCCGCTTGTCCAAAAGAGCAGGTTTTTACTGCTTCAACCGGTGTTATCGGTGAGAAATTGCCCGATGAAAAAATTACTGATGTTTTGTGGGAAGTTTATAACAAGTTAGAGCCAGACAGGTGGGAAGAGGCGGCTCGCGCTATAATGACCACTGACACTTATCATAAAATGGCAAGTGCTGAGGCGGTTGTTAATGATACTAAGGTTGTTATTAACGGTATAGCTAAAGGTTCTGGGATGATAGCACCAGACATGGCGACTATGCTGGCGTTTATATTTACTGACGCTGATATTCCACAAAATATTCTACAAAAATTTGTGACTGAAATTAATGAGAAAAGTTTTAATAGCATAACCGTTGATGGAGATACCTCAACCAGTGATACTTTGCTGGTGTTCGCGACCGGTAAAGCTGGTAATAAGGCAGGTGATACAGAAAGTGAGTATGCTGATTTCAAAAGAGCGCTATCGGAGGTTATGCATAGTCTTGCCATGCAGATAGTGAAGGATGGTGAGGGAGCTGAAAAATTAGTTACCATAAATGTAAGTGGCGCTGAATCAAAAAAAGCGGCGAAGAAAATAGCTATGAGCATAGCTAACTCACCGCTTGTTAAGACGGCAATAGCGGCATCTGACGCTAATTGGGGGCGGATAGTTATGGCGGTTGGCAAAGCCGGTGAGAAAGCTGATCGTGATAAATTGTGTATTTCTATTGGTGGAGTAAGTGTCGCTAAAAACGGACAGGCGGATCCGGCGTATGATGAGAAAATTATAGTTCCTCATATGCAGGGAAGAGACATAGTAATAGATGTTGATGTTGGAGTTGGTGATAAGTCTGCTACCGTTTATACATGTGATTTAACGCATGGCTATATAGATATAAATGGTAGTTACAGAAGTTAAAAATTATTCTGGTGGTGAATCTACTATATCCTATATTGAGGTAAAAAATGAAGATATTGTTAGTTGTGGCCGCCGCGCTTATTAATGATGAGGGCAAGATTTTGCTAGCGAGGAGGCCAGAAGGTAAAAGACTTGCCGGAAAGTGGGAGTTTGTCGGCGGCAAGGTGGAGGAGGGGGAAATTCCTGAGGAAGCGCTTGTTCGTGAGTTAAAGGAAGAGCTGGGAATAAAGGTTGCAAAGGAGGATTTAGAGCCGTTTTACTTTCTATCGCACCCATACCCTGAATTTGATTTTCATTTATTTATGCCAGTTTATCTCTGTCGTAAGTGGCAAGGAGAGGCTAAGCCGCTTGAGCATAGCGCGCTGCGCTGGGAATTCGCCGCTGATATGGGTGATATTGATATGATAGAGGCGGACGCTGAGTTGGTGAAACGTTTGTGCAGGGTATAGTGTTTTAACTTAAGAATTTCAGGAAATTCTTATCGGCAATCTACTCCTTACTGTCATTCCGACCGAGCGTAAGCAAGTGGAGGAATCCTTAAGTAATTTGCCGGTGATAGCAATAAATTTAAATGGATTTAAGCCCACGGTATTTTGGTTGCGATATAAGATCCCTCACATGCGTTCGGGATGACAGATTGTATAAAAATTATTCACAATGAGTGTAATCTATCTTTCGTTGGTGTTTTGCCTGTGCTTGTTCTCAAGAAAATGTTGTTTGTATTTTTTGACAAAACTCTGATGTAATTTTCTGCCAAGAATTTCTTTCGCGAGTTCACTGTTTTTAGTAATGGTGAGAGACTCACTTCTGGTTTTTGGTATTTTATATTGTGGTAGGGTGGAATGTAATAGCATTACTGAGTTATAGTCTTTTTCCAAACGACTATGCAATTCCTCAGGTGATTTTATGTCGTGTTTTTCTATATATTCCTCAACTCCCTTAGCGACTGCCGCCAGTGTTATCAACATATTAACACTTGGCGGCATATCAGCGTGACCAAGTCTGCTTTCTATATAATTCATTCCGCTTGTTGAGTGGTTGTTTATATTTCTATAAATTACGGAAGGATTCTCTCCCTTATTTTCGGCGTAAATAATTTTTTTGTTTTTATCCGCGTTCTAAGACCGCCTGCGTGAGCTGGCGGATGTAGCGCAGCTACAATCTTCCTGCTACAAATAATATATGAGTTACAGGAAACAAAATAACTGCATCTATCTATGTCACTATCACCTTGTTTTTGCGACTAAATACCGTCGTAAGATTATCAACGAAGGTGTTAGCGAATTTTTGAGGAATAGACTCTATGAAATAACGGAACATTATCCAGAAATAGATATTATGGAATATAATGATGATAAAGATCATATACATATTCTTGTGTCTATTCCTCCAAAGATGAGCGTAGGAGATGTTGTACGAATAATTAAGACGAATACAGCACGCAAAATCAAGGTAAAGTTTCCGTTTCTCAAAAAGGTGTATTGGGGTACAGATAGTATATGGTCGGGCAGTTATTTTGTTTCTACGGTGGGGATAAATGAAAAGATTATACAGCGTTATATAGAAAAACAAGGGCAGGAAGATTGTGGCCAAGCGAAGCTTGAACTAGAGTGAAACCGCCTGCGTAAGCTGGCGGAGATTCACTATTAGCGTAGTCATTATTGCTTTTGTTAAATCTTTGATAGGTGTTTGGACTTATGGTAAAAGCGGCTATTAGCTCGTGTTGAGCATTAAGTAGATTTTTTATAGAAAGATGTGCTAGTTCTTTTACTTCTGTTGAATTGAAGATGGGTCTTTCATGTTTATCCCACAGGCTGATATTAACTTGCTGGGCGTGTAGTCTGCGTTTATCGTCAACACCATCAAATGATATAGATTTAGTTTTGTACGGGTTATCCGGCTTAGAAGCTTCTCTCGCTATCAGTTTATTTGTCGCTTCAGTTGCCCTCACCATGACTGATGGGGTCAATGATTTATGAGGGTATGATTTAGCGGCTTTTTTATTTCCAGTGCCAACTACTATTTCAAGAGGCTTGCTATTTCTATCAATATCAATTCTTCTACCGTCATGGTATAAATCCTCTACATATGGTGAGTTGCTGAAATATTTGTGTGTAGGTTTTTCACCTAAAGTATCAAGTGTTTCAGCAACACTAACTCCATCCTTTGGGATTGGGTAAAATTCCTGCTCAATTCCGGTTTGCGCGGTAATTCCCCATTTATCAAGAAATTTCTCATAATGGGCAATACGCTCCATAATCTGTGGGCGGAGCTTTTCCAGCCATTGATTTGGATTGTCGCGGTTCTGTTCTTTATCCAGCCAACTTGGATTGTCTATTTTTATATTGCCACCATCTGCCATATTTAAGTAATTCTATTGTTAATTATAATTAATTAATATAGTTAAGGTAATTCAGTTTGTATAGCGATAATTAATCCATAATCAGGTTTTTAAGGAAATCAGCTTGTTGTGCGGTTACGCTGTCTGGTTTGTAGGTTATTTGTTTGACGCTTTGTCCACTAAGGTAGCGGTAAAATATAAGAGCGCTAAGGTAACTACCGGCCGCGGAGGGGTGGCTACCATCTTTTGTATATAATGGGAAATCCGATTTTTGCTGTAGTGCTGCCATCCAGTAATCACCTATAGGTATTTGATTTATTCCTATTTTCTGGGCTATATCCAGAGTTTTTTCGTTGATTTGTTTTTGCATATAGTCAGGGCTACGCATAAAAGAAAATTTAGCCTCTTTGTACCAATGACTTTCTGGTTCGCGTGCCCATGTGGTAAAAATTATTGTTTTAGAGCCATTTTGTTTTATCAGCTCATTTAAGCTTCTGGCGGATCTTAGGGTGTTTATATATGACGGTAAAACCGCCCACGCGCTTTGCTCTTGAATTATCACGTAAGTCCATTTTCTTGATGAGATTAGCTCAGGGATTTTTTTATTATTTAGATGGTCTAATAAGGTCGCTCCACCACGAGTGGCTGATTGTACAATAAAATGTGTATGATTATTTGGATCTGATTGTGCCATCTTTATCAGCATGGCAGGCATGTTGTTGTAATAAGTGTAGCTGTTACCGATAAATAATACTGATAGCTCATATTTTTCTGGTGATTTATTTACCGAAATCATGACATCGGAAATACCTGCCGCTGATTTTGGAAATTTCAGGTTCATGAATGTGTATATGCCGAAAGCGGCGAGTATCAGGATGAGTGGGTAACGCAAGACACTAATATTTTTTAACATGTTTTTCTTCCTTTATCGCTTTTCAAAGAGAATAATTTGATTATTATGTTTTCTTATTTTTATGAGTAAAGATAAAGTTATAGTAGTTTATAATTTTTATAATTAGAAACTACTATCAAAACCACCACTGAAAGTGGTGGTTTTGCACTGCGTAGCGAGTGTTAAAAATATTTTCAATATATTATTGAAAATAAAAAATATTATAAATAATTTGTTGGTTGGGAGTTTTATGTCTAATCCTAAATTACTTAAAGCACGACAATATCATAGCCGGATATTCGCGGTTTTACTTGTAGGGTTATTGTTAGTGAGTAAACCGATGCTTGAATATGGGAGTTTGAGTAGGGAGTTGTTGTTATGGTTCGGTTACGCTTTGGTAGCTTTTGGCGCGTTTGGCAGGGTTTATTGCTCAGTTTTTATCGGTGGGCGGAAGAATGACGAGGTGGTACGTAGTGGTCCTTTCTCAGTGGTGCGTAATCCGCTATATGTATTCTCTTTTATCGCGATGGTCGGGATTGGGATGCAGTCTGGTATGTTGTCGCTGATTATTTTTTTGGTAGTTTCTTTTATGGTTTATTATCCATTTGTTATCGGAAGAGAAGAGGATTTTTTAGAGCATAAATTTGGCGAGCCTTATAGTATTTATAAACAAGAAGTACCGAGATGGTTGCCTAACTTCAAGCTATGGGTTGAACCAGAGCATATGGAGGCGAAGCCTAAATTTATCCGTCGTACTATATTTGACGCGTTGATATTTTTTCTGCCGATGCCGTGCTTCGCTCTTATTAATTATTTACAAGTAGGTGGGGTATTGCCAGTATGGTTGAGTCTACCTTAATGAAAGATAAAGTAAGTGAATTATTTGATAATAGCAGGGCTGATAACGCTCTTTTGTCGTCTCTTAATGAACAACAGCGACAGGCGGTGGAGGCGACGCAGGGAGCGGTTTTGGTGCTTGCGGGAGCTGGTACTGGCAAGACTAGGGTTCTTACTACCCGTATCGCGCATATTCTGCTTAACAGGCTGGCTTACGCCGGTGAGATTTTAGCCGTTACTTTTACCAATAAGGCGGCTCGGGAAATGGCGGAGCGGGTAAATCAACTTACTGGCGCTTCCCAATCTTTGTGGCAGGGGACGTTTCATTCGGTTGGCGCTAGGATAGTTCGTCGTCACGCTGAAAAATTAGGGCTTACTTCCAGCTTTACCATACTTGACACTGACGATCAGTTGAGACTACTTAAAACCATACTTACCGAAAAAAATATAGATGTTAAGTCGCTGCCACCAAAATTATTCGCCGCTGTTGTTGGGCAGTGGAAAGATCAAGGGCTTACGCCAGATAAGGTAACGAACGCTAAGGATACGCAAGCGATAGATGGGCAGGCTCTTCCGGTTTATAAAATATATCAAGAACGTTTGAAGCGGCTTAACGCTGTTGATTTTGGTGATTTGATTCTGCATATGCTGACTTTATTTACCGAATACCCAGACGTTCTGCGTGAGTTTGCTAGTCGTTTTAAGTATATATTGGTTGATGAGTATCAGGATACTAACGTAGCGCAATATTTATGGCTGAGGTTGCTCGCCAGTTATCATAAAAATATATGCTGCGTGGGTGATGATGACCAATCAATTTATAGTTGGCGAGGAGCGGAGGTTGGCAATATACTACGTTTTGAGAAGGATTATCCTGACGCTAAGGTTATTCGCCTAGAATGTAATTATCGGTCAACACCACATATTCTGGCGGCGGCGAGCGCGGTTATCGCTAATAATCGTGGGCGTTTCGGTAAGACATTATGGACACCGGAAAAAAGCGGTGAGAAAATCAGGATAAAATCACTGTGGGATGAGCGTGACGAGGCCGTATTTATTGGTGAGGAAATAGAGGATTTACAGAGAAAAGGAATATCACTTGAAGAGGCTGCTATATTGGTAAGAGCGGGTTTTCAGACGAGAGCATTTGAGGAAAGATTCTTAACTCTCGGTGTGCCTTATCGGGTGGTTGGTGGCCTGCGTTTTTATGAGCGGGCGGAGATTCGTGACGCTGTGGCTTATTTACGGTTGCTTGCTACGTTAAGCGATGATCTAGCGTTTGAGCGAATAATAAACACACCAAAGCGTGGTATCGGGCAGGCGACAATGCGGCAGATTCACAGTATAGCTACTTTGCTTAATTGCTCATTATATAATGCTACTGTTCATATGTTAGCAAGTGGGCAACTTAAAGGAAAATTAGGACAGGCTTTACAAAAATTTATTGGTGATTGCGAACGTTGGCGTGGTCAGCTTTCTTCTATTAGCCTTTCGGAAGTGGTGGAGTTGGTTTTAGAGGAAAGTGGTTACTTGCAAATGTGGAAGCAGGAAAAAACACCGGAAGCGGCTGGTAGGGTGGAAAACCTGAAAGAGTTGGCGCGGGCGATTGGGGATTTTGAGAATATCAACGCTTTTTTGGAGCATGTGAGCCTAGTTACGGAAGCCAATAACACTGATAATAATAATGATATGGTAAGTATCATGACACTGCACGCCGCCAAAGGTCTTGAGTTTGACGTGGTATTCTTACCTGGTTGGGAGGACGGGGTTTTCCCTCATCAGCGGGCGATTGATGAATCAGGAATGAAAGGCTTAGAAGAAGAAAGACGGCTTGCCTATGTTGGGATCACCAGGGCACGCAGGAAGCTTTACATTACCCATGCAGCTAACCGGCGTATCTATAACCAATGGCAAAGTAGTGTGCCGTCACGCTTTATTGCTGAAATTCCAGCGGAAAATATAGAAAAAATCTCTGGTGGGGTGATGAATTCAGCAAGACAGACTATGAGTGATTGGGGCAGGGAGGTTGCCGGTATAATGGAGTCACATAGGAGTATTTCTTCTGATAGTAGCGCTAAATCTGGTGGATTTGATGTTGGTGAGAGGGTTTTTCATCAAAAATTTGGTTATGGGAGAATATCCACCATAAGTGGCGGTAATCTGGAGATAAATTTTGAAAAAGCCGGAAAAAAGAAGCTGATGGCTGATTTTGTGGAGAAGATTTGAGGGGGCTATAATTCCCTGTCTTTTTAGGTTGTTCATCATGCTGTGAAACGCGTAAGCATTTGCACAGTATATTGTGGTGGATTCTATACAGCCTTATGGCTTACAGAATGACGATTTTATATTTTATATCTGTTTTGAGGTAAAATCATTATATATCAATATATTAGGTGTAAATTAACAATTTTCCCGTAAATTGTCAAAAAGCTGTAATAAAAGCTTCACTTGAGAAAGCGTGAGAGTTTCTATAGTCTTATCATAGGAAAATTTATTTTTATAAAAGAGGGCTGTAGTGGCGATTAAACCGGTTAATCACGATGGTACTGATGGGAACAGTATTTTTCATAGGGAGGGTAGCACTTCTGATGGTGGGGGCGTATATCCATTTGTTCCGCTAGATGATAATGATAATAAAAATCGCACTACGCAGGAAAAAATTAATGATTTTAGAAGGAGTCAAGGTGAGGGTACAGGTGGCAAAAATCATCCCGATAATTCCGGCGAACAACAGCAGACTTCGGGAACTGTTAGTGAAGGGCAAGAAGGTAAACCCAAAGATATGGGTAATTATAAAGAGGTTAAGAAATGGGTTGAGACTCACTACAGGAGGAAGTTTGAATCTTGGGAAGGCGCGCTGAAAATAGCCAGATCTGAATATGCTTACGGTAAAGATAATACTCAGTATGACTACAGAATATACGATGATATGAAACCCGCTTATGCAAAGCATTTGCCAGCTCTTATTGAGGCGGTTACGCAGTTGCATTTGCGTACACCGGGTGGTTACGCGCCAGATCCAAATGAGATTGGTCCTAAAGAAGTCAGGGAGTGGGAAACATTCGGACAGAAGGTGTTAAATGAGGTAAAAGAGAAACATAGAGCGCGGGCGAACGAGCTTGGCAAGACTCCGGCGGAAACAGATATGGAAGTAGACGCTGCTTTTGGATCAGTCGCGATGGTCCAAGCGAAGCAGGATTTTGGATTGCAAAGAGGCGGTGGTAAAAGTGGTGGTATACTTGGCGGCATTAGTAGTGGAGTTGGAAAAGTTACAGACTCTATAAAATCAGCTTTTTATGATGATGAAAAAGGTGGATTTAAGCTTGGTGGTATTATAGGCGCGTTTACGGGTATGCTGCTTACTAAAGGCTCTGGTGGGATAGCGATGGTGTTAGGCGTAATTCTTGGTGCTATTGCTGGTCACTTGGTTGGTGATAAGTTAGGTGAGGCGGGGGTTTCTTTAACTCCTAACGCTCCGAAGAAGGAAGAGGATAAGGGACCTTTATGGGTGCGTCAACAAGAGCAGGGACAATCTCAGGCTCAAAACCAGCAAAAAGATACAGGAATGAATACAGCTTCTGTTGATGTAAAAGATATTAATATAGGCGATAATAAACTTCCAAAATTATCAGTTACTGAGGTTGATAGTAATAATGTTAACAAACAGATAATTGGTAGTAGGCAGCAAAATAAAGAAAATAATGTTAGCGTGGGAAGCGCGTAAATTGATATTATGGAAGAGCATCAAGAACATAGCGGTGGTGAAGATGGCAGAGCAAGCAAAGGCTTTGGGATCAATTTAGGTAGTATATTTGGAGGGATTGGCGGTCTTCTTGGTGGTAGCTTGCTTTTTCGTAATTCTCAGCAGAATGGATGGTTGAAGACGATTGGAATTACGGTTCTTGCTGTTATAGGAGCTATTTTGGGTAACCGAACACTTGGATTTTCTAAGAGAGAGGAAGAAGTAGCTGAAGGTGCGGGCGAAGGAGCGGACGGCTCTAAAGGGCGCGAACATGAAAAGGAAAAAGAAAAAAGCGGTAAAAAAATTAAGTTTGATGATAAGGGAGAAGCCACTCTTTTGTTTAATGTAGATAATAAAATTACCACTAATATTGTACTTAACACTATGCTTGTTAAGGTAAATGATAAAGGTAAAGTGCTTGGTGTTGCCGTTACGGGAAGTGATGGTAATTTTGCAGGAGATGAAAATCATGAGATTTTATTTACTGAAGTTCCTGACTCGTTTAGAAAATTACCAATGAGAAATGGTGGGATAGATGTTAAATCTGCTGAAAAACAATTGCAGGATCTTAGGAAATTAGCGGAAGTTGATAGAGATAATAGACAAAAAGCTAAAAATGATGTTACCGGTTCTCTTGGTGAGGAGAAGGTAAATCTTGGATTTCAGGATGTTGGTGGCGATCACGTGCCAGTACCTGTTAATGTATCCGTCGCTAATAGTAAAAATACAGCAAGAACTGTGGTTTAGTAAGTTTTTAACATTGTTTACATTGTAACCAAACCTTCTCTTTTCTTAAATCCCATAATATGTAAGAATATAGCATGTATATTGTGTAATTAAGGTTTTGTTGTGCCATTAGACTTTCTTAATAGAGTAGAAAACGGAGACTTTGCTACAGGTAGTAATAAGAGAGACTACCAGAGTGGAGGAGGTTTTTTCGCGAGTCTTGATAGAGGACTTCGTGGTGTTGGTAATTCAATTAATGGGTTTATCATGGGCGTTGGCGAACGTCTTACTGGTAGAGGAAGTAGAGGTGGTGGTAATAACGTATCAAAACCTGTTACTTACATAAGTAAATATGATCAAGAAGAGCAGTCAGCGTCAGGTGGAAAATCTAGTAATAGCGGATTGTTGTTGGGTCTGGGTATAGCCGCTCTCGCTTTTATGTCAACTTCTGGTGGTCCTTTCGCTTTGCTTGGTATAATAGCTGGTATTGGCGCGCTTATCGCCGGTGTATCCAGTGATGGTAAAAATGGTATACTTGGTGGCTTATTTGGTAGTAAGGATGATGCGAGTAGTCAAGTCGTAGTAGAAAATAGTATAGCTAAGAGCCAGAATTTGGTAAAAGATAATCCAGTTCCAGCGCGAGAAAAGCAGAATGATGTCGCGAGTGTAAATCTTACCGATGATGACAAGAAAGTTATTTCTGGAGCGGGTAATCCAGATATAGTAAAAGTTTTTCAGGATGAGCTGAGCAGGGTTCCACCACCAACCCCTAAAATAGATGGAAAAACTGGTAATATAAACGAGGTGGGTTAGTATTGTTAGCTCAGTAGATCTCTATGGCGTAAAGTGGTTTCGTAGTCGGTATCTTTCAAATAACCATATAATTTCTCACTAACATACACCGAGCGGTGGCGACCTCCGGTACAGCCGATAGCTATTGTCAGATAATTTTTTCCTTCCGCTAAATATCTTGGTAGAAGTGGTGATATAAGTGAGGTCATATTACCAAAAAAATCACTAAAATTATTATCTGATTCTATATACTCACCGACAGGTATGTCTTGTCCTGAGAGTTCTCTAAGTTCTTCATCATAGTATGGGTTTTTAAGAAATCTTACATCAAAAACCGTATCAGCCTCTCTTGGAATGCCATGCTTGAAAGAAAAAGAAGTTATCACTATCGACAATTTACGCTCATCTCTCGCGAAATTTGATATTATCATTTGTCTTAGATCTATAACCTTAGTATCGCTAGTATCTATTATTAGATCTGCGGGTTCGCGTAACTTATCAAGAAGGGAACGTTCATGAGATATGCCATCTAGTATTGGTCTGTCTTGGGCAAGTGGATGGCGGCGGCGGGTTTCGCTAAAGCGTCTGCGTAATGTCTCATCATCAGCGTCTAAAAATAACATCTTGAAGTCAATATCTGGATTATTCCTGAATTTTGATATTATTTTTGTGAAATGCTCTATAGAAAAATCACGACTACGTATATCACAACCTATAGCCAGATTGCCCTGATTGATTATCGCTGATGATTTACTATCTTTATTTTTTTCTGTTTTTTCAGTGTTTACTACTATATCAAGGAAATTAAGCGGCAGATTATCTATCGCCTCAAACCCTGAATCCTCTAGGGTTCTAAGAGCTACGGTCTTTCCAGCTCCTGACATACCTGTTATAAGTATTAACTTCATATATAGCTTAATTCTTATGGTAGAGTCGTTTAATGATAGTAGTGTTGTTTAATATATGTATATTACAGTATTTTCAATATACTTATTAGAATAAAAATTATCCAAAACAAGTATAAGTAACCAATAAAGTGAATCCATGATAAATGACAGAGCTTGATAATATACTTAAGAAAAAATTATGGTTGATAGAGAATAAAAAGCAAAAACGAGAAATTGTTCCTGTCTATCGTCATGATGGTGTTTATATAAACAGAAATGATAAGGAACTTATTTCTTTTTGCTGTAATGATTATTTAGGGCTTGCGGCGGATGCGCGGGTAAATGAAGCGTCACGTAAAGCGATAGAAAAATATGGGTGTGGGGCTGGTGCCTCAAGGTTGGTAAGCGGTGATTGTGAGCTTTATACGGAGTTAGAGGGATTGCTCGCTGAGGCTTGTGGTACGGAAGCGGCTTGTGTTTTTGGCAGTGGTTATTTGGCGAATATAGGGATAATACCAGCCATAGTAGGAAGGCATGATCTGATTATCACCGACCGATTGGTACATGCCTGTATAATTGACGCTGCTAGGATCTCTGGCGCTGATATGCTGCGTTTTTCTCATAATAACATAGAACATTGCCGGATGTTGCTTGCGGAAAATAGGGCTGATTATCAGAATTGTCTTATAATTAGCGAAAAAATATTTAGTATGGATGGTGATATGGCGCATCTGGACGAATTTGGGAAGCTCGCCAGAGAGTATAACGCCTTTTTAATGGCTGATTGCGCTCACAACACTATATTTTTTCGTGACAATATTTTTGGTGAATATGATAATGTATCAATAAAAATGGGAACTTTGTCTAAGGCTATAGGAGGTTATGGCGGTTATGTCTGTGGGAGTAAAATACTTATAGATTATTTGAGGAACTCGGCTAGGAGCTTTATTTTCTCAACTGGGCTGCCACCTGCTGTAATAGCTTCCGCTATAGAAGCTCTAAAAATTATAAAGGATAACCCTAATATAGGTGAAAAGCCGATAGAAAACGCTAGAATTTTTACGGATAGTCTTGGGTTGCCACAGGCGCAAAGCACAATAGTTCCACTTGTGCTGCAAGAAAATGAAAAGACATTAGAGGCTTCCAAGTTGCTTGCGGAAAATGGTTTTTTAGTAAGTGCTATTCGCCCGCCGACAGTGCCAGAAAATACCGCTAGGTTGCGCTTTACATTCTCAGCGTTGCATAATGAAGAACAGATTGTAAGACTATGTAACGTTATAAAAAAGCAGGGATGGATATGAATATACTCGCGCTAAGTGGCTGGGGGCAGGCTCATGACGCTTTATCATCTATTGTTCCGCAAGCAGTGCATTTTGATTATTCCGTTTATGATAATGTTGAGCAGGTGATGGAGGAGATAGTAATAATAGGTAGGGAATATGACGCTGTTATTGGCTGGTCACTTGGTGGACAGATATTAGTAAGAGCGTTAGCTAATGGTGTGATAAAAACTGATAAGATGGTACTTATAGCGACACCATTTAGTTTTGTAAGTAATGATAATGTTGGTATGCCAGCAGATCAGTTTGTTAAATTCAGAGAAAATTATAGTCGTAATTCACCAAGAACGCTTACTAAAGCATGGGGACTTATAAGTCTTGATGATGAGAGGGAAGTTGAAGTAAAAGAATGGCTGAATATTTATGATAAGTCGCTTATATTGAAGAAAAACTGGCTTTATTGGCTTGATGAGCTTGAGAGGTTTAATTGCGATAGTCTTGATTTTGACAAATTGCCAGCATCACTTATTATACACGGGGTTAATGATAAGGTGGTTGATTTCGCGCAGTCTGACGAATTTGTTAAAAGGATGGGTGAAACAAAGCACATAGTAATGAATGGTGCTGGTCACGCTCCACACTGGCATGATAGTGAGTTTGTAAAAAAACAAGTAGAGAAATACATAACAGAAAAATAAATGTTTGATAAAAATTATATTAAGGCAGATTTTGGTAGTGCGGCCGCTAGCTATGATGAGAAAGCGCAACTGCAGAAAATTATACGAGATGAGACGATCAGTATAGCCGAAACATATTTTCCAGATAATTCACGTATTCTTGATATTGGCTGCGGTACGGCGGCTTTTTACGATGAGGTTAAAAAATTGGATAATGGCTGGTGGGTAACAGGTGTAGACATCGCTTATGGTATGTGTAAAAAGTCAGCGGAAAAAGGCGCGATGGTGATAAATGCTGATGCTGAGATGCTGCCATTTGCTGATTCATCTTTTGACGGAGTTTTTTCTTCTCTAGTTATGCAGTGGGTTGATAATCCAAAGCAATTTATTTCAGAAATTTTGCGGATATTAAAACCAGAAGGAATGGCGGTTATCACTAGCTTCGTGGATGGTACTATTAGCGAGTTAGAAAAAGCTTTCGCTGAGATTGACTCATTTCCACATATAAGCAAGTTTGTTCCATCTGAGTTATTGCTTAATACGGTAGCGCATTTGGGTGGGGTGGTGCTGGAAGTTAATGATGAGAATAGATATGTTGAGTCATATGATGATGTTATGTCTGTGCTGCGTTCAATAAAAAATATAGGCGCTGGTAATAAATTATTAAACCGTCGTAAAGGTTTGATGACTCCAAGACAATTAGAAAAATTGAAGAATTCTTATGAGATAGAAGATGGGAAATATCCGCTTAGTTGGAATGTTATGACTATGGTTTTTGAGAAGTAGATTGTAAATAGGGACTAGGAGCTAGGTTCTAGGGACTAGGTTCTAGGGACTAGGCAGTCTAGTTACTAAGAGAAACAATATGAAGAAATTTTTTATTACATCTGTTGGAACTGGCATTGGCAAAACTTTTATTACCGCCGCTTTGTGTCGTCAGTTAAAAGAATCAGGTAAAAATGTCGCCGCTTTTAAGCCAGTAATAAGTGGTTATGATGATCGTGATGATGAAACCAAAAAAAATAGTGATAGTGCTGTTATACTAAAAAGTTTAGGTCTCATATTTGATGATAAAAATATAAATATGGTATCACCATATCGTTTTGTAGCTCCGCTTTCTCCTAATATGGCAGCGGAAAAAGAGGGTAAAAGAATAGAAGTTAAAGATTTGGTGGAGTTTTGCAGGCAGAAAGAATCTATGGACGCGGATGTCATATTGGTTGAGGGAGTAGGTGGGGTGATGGTTCCACTGAATGAGAGTAGTACAGTTATGGACTGGATAAAGGAACTGAGTGGATGGAAAATTATATTAGTAGCTGGTAGCTATTTGGGATCTATAAGCCATTGCTTGACAGCGTTACGAGGTTTACAATCGGTTGGTATAAATACAGATTATTTGATAATTAATGAGTCCAAAAATAGTGAGGTTGATTTGAAAGATACGGTATCTACTATAAGCAACTTTATATCAGTGAAAACTTCTATTATTACTATTAGCTATCAAAGAGGCTATGCTGTTAATCCACAAGAGATAATTCAATTAAATGGAATATTATCATGAGTAATAATAGAAATGGAAGTGATAATAAAGGCAGTTCTATCAACGCTGGTGATAAAAAACGTGAAGTAAAAAAAATAGAGGATATGCTACCGTTTGATCCGTTTAAGGTGCTTGGGTTGCCGGATCCTAAATATAAAAAATACGCCACTATTAATCGTAGGATGTTAGCTGTGACCATAGATACGGTTATCGCTACTTTTACGCTAGCGCCGATTATGAACTTATTTGTAGGGTTAATGGTTAATGTTCGTGAGGTTAGTATTAATGAATTATCTTCTATGGAGCCAAAAATTTCTGAGTTTATAAAATTATTTATAGAAAGTGGGAAAATGGCGGAGTTTTTCTTACAATCTGGTATTTTGTTATTGGTTTCGGCTATTTGTTGGAAATTTTGGTCAGCGACACCGGGTAAGTTATTGCTTGGAATGAGAATAGTTGATGTAAATACTGAAAAACCAATAAATAGCCGACAAATTATAATTAGGAGTCTTGGCTATATTGTTTCATGTTCTGTGTTTTTTTTAGGAATAATATGGATTGGTTTTGATAAAAGACGTCAAGGATGGCATGATAAAATGGCAGGAACAGCGGTTATTATATTGTCAAGGAAAGAGAAAGAGGAAAATGAATTATCAGAAGAGGCTGTAGAAAAGGCAGTTGAAGAAGCATCTTCGGTAAGTTAAAGGATTGCCAAGGAATTACGGTTATGAATCGTCTAATTATTATATAATTGTTATATATGGATAATGAGGAAACACTTATTGAGCAAGCAAAAAAGGGTGACGCGTTATCCTTTAATGTGTTGCTGGAGCGTAATTATGATATGGTTTATCGTGTAGCGTATCGTTTTTTAGGCGACTCTCATGACGCTGAGGATATTGCGCAGGAGGTGTGCGTGGGATTGGTTCATAAACTGAGTAAATTTGATGGTAGGAGTAGTTTTTCTACTTGGTTGTATCGGGTAGTGGTTAACTCATGCCGTGATTTTTGTAAGAAAAATAGCAATCATCGTAGTCTTGAGAAGAAATATATTGAGTTTGATGGTAATGAGAAGCTGGATAAAGATGATACAAACAGCAAGGTAGCATGGTTATATCGGCAGATAAATACTCTTGATGAGCCTTTAAGAGAGACGGCATTGCTGGTTATCGCTGAGGAATTAAATCATGCTGAGGTTGGTAGGATATTAGGATGCGCTGAGTCAACTATTTCATGGCGGATGAGCGAGGTACGCAAATATTTGAAAAAAGCGGTGGATGGTTATTATGAGTGATAAGCTTGATGATATAATAGATTCTCTGCGCAAAAGTGAGTCGCCAAAACCTACGGATTCGGCAAAAAACGCCGCTATTTCAAAGGCAATGACGGAGTTTGATAAAAAATACTCAAAAAATCACCAAGGAAATACTTCTTCTAGTCGTCTTATGGATACAGTGAAAACTGTTTATGAAAATATCTGTAAGACAATAAAAGGAGAATATTCCATGAAAAAAGCATATATGGCAGCCGGTGGTGTTTGTGTCGCGGTGGTGGCGGTAACACTTATGAACAGCACTTACCTTACAAGCGATTTATTATTTGGTGACAAATATAAAAAAGAATTGGCTATTGAAGAGAAGTCAGTTGGTTCTACGTTTGGAATGTTTGGTGCTAAGTCGGAACGTAAAGATTATGATTCGGGTAATAATTTGGTAACTGGAGGTGGGGCGATACCTTTATCCGCCGCTAATAATGTAGATAAGCAGGCTACAGAATTGCAGGCTGATATAGCACCTCCTCCATCAGCTCCATCATCGGTAGCTCCAATGAAAAAAGCAAAACGTGATGGTAGAGCGTTTGAGGCGGAAGAGTCTTTTTATAGAAAAGAGTCACGTTCTTTAGGTGGTATGGCGGTTGCTGACGCTGTCGCCCCATCCTCAGTTATGGTACAATCACCAAGATCAGCATCAAAAGTATCACCTTATAATGAGGTTGATGATGTTCAGGGGTATTCATATCAGGACAAGGGACGGGATAAATTTGAGGAAATAAAAGAAAATCCGGTTAAGGTAACTAAAGAAGAACCGGTTTCCACCTTCTCGATTGATGTTGACACTTCCTCTTACTCATTTATGCGCGCGTCACTGAATAATAATGTTTTGCCGCAGAAAAACTCGGTACGGGTTGAGGAACTGGTAAATTACTTTCCGTATAATTATGAAGTTCCTGAAAGTAAGTCAGTGCCGTTTAAGGCTAATATGTCGGTATTTCCAACGCCATGGAATAATGACACTAAGCTTTTACATATCGGGATTAAAGGCTATCAGATAGAAAATAAGGAAAAGCCACGCTCTAATCTAGTATTTTTAATTGATACTTCCGGCTCTATGCATAATCAAAATAAATTGCCGTTGCTTAAAAACTCTATGAAGCTGCTGCTTGATGGTTTGCGGGATGATGATACAGTGTCAATAGTAACTTACGCAGGAAGCGCGGGAGTAGCTTTAGAGCCGACGAAAGTTAGCGATAAATCTAAAATAATAAGAATACTCGATTCACTAGGAGCGGGTGGCTCAACCGCTGGAGCGCAAGGTATTAAAACAGCTTATAGGCTCGCAAAGGATAATTTTGATAAAAACGGTGTAAACAGAGTTATTTTAGCAACCGATGGTGACTTCAATGTTGGGATTACTAATCAGGAAGAGCTTAAAGGTTATATTGAACGGCAGCGTGATAGCGGAATATTCCTTTCTGTGCTTGGATTTGGTATGGGGAATTATAATGATGCTATCATGCAGACACTAGCGCAAAATGGTAACGGTAATGCCGCTTATATTGATAGCCTCAGTGAGGCTCGCAAGGTTTTGGTTGAGGAAGCTAGTTCCACTCTGTTTCCAATCGCGAAGGACGTAAAAATTCAGATTGAGTTTAATCCGACAAAAGTGGTGGAGTACCGGCTTATTGGTTATGAAACACGTATGCTAAAACGTGAGGATTTTAATAATGATAAGGTGGATGCTGGAGATATAGGCGCGGGGCACTCAGTTACCGCTATTTATGAAATGATTCCAGTGGGAAGTAAAGCTAGGCTTATAGATGACTCTCGGTATCAGAAGGTTGATAAGAAAGAGAAAGATTCCGCAAAAGATTCCGATAATTCTGATGAGTATGCTTTTGTAAAAATTCGCTATAAACTTCCTGACAGTAATAAAAGCAAGCTTATTACTACTCCGGTTGATAACAAAGTTGAGAAAGACAGAATCGCTGATGCGTCTGCCAACTCTAGATTCGCGACCGCTGTTGCCGCTTTCGCCCAGATATTACGTGGAGATTCTTATACAAAGTCATATAGCTATGATGATGTTATAGACCTAGCCAAATCAGCGAAAGGTGACGATGAGTTCGGTTATAGAGCTGAGTTTATCAATTTAGTAAGGTTGGCGAAGAGTGCATCTAGATAGCGTCTAAGGTGTAAGTTATGGGCAATGGGCATTGGTGATTATTTATAATAATCTCATTGTTCATTGCTGGTTAATATGCTCGGTCTATACAGAAATCAACGAGATTAAATAGAGCGTTACGCTCTGAGGATTCAGGGAATTTTACCAATTCTTCTTTAGATTTTTTACAGTAAGATTGTGCCATTTCTATTGTTTTGCCAATAGTATCGTGTTTTTTAATAAGACTCACCGCTTTTTCTAAATCACCGTTATTTTGTTTGAGGTCGGTGAGGGTGCGTATCCAGAATTGTTTTTCATCATCATTTGCCGCTTCATAGGCAAGTATTACTGGTAAAGTTATTTTCCCCTCCCTAAAATCATCACCTATGGTTTTTCCTAAAGTTTTCTCATTCGCTATATAGTCAAGCGCGTCATCAACAAGCTGGAAGGCTATGCCGATATTCATACCAAAATTTCTTAATGTTATTTCCTTATCTTCCTCTTGGGAGACTACAGCGCCAAGTTCACAGGCTGAAGCGAATAAAATAGCTGTTTTCGCTTTTACTACTTCCAGATAATCGGATATGCTGGTTTGCGGTTCTCCTTCGGTCATTAACTGCATTACCTCACCCTTTGAGATTATAGCGGAAGCGTCAGAAAGTATTTTGAGGACCTTAAGCGAGCCGCTTTCAACCATAAGTTGAAAAGCTTGACTAAACAGAAAATCTCCAACTAACACACTGGCTTTGTTGCCGAATATCTCATTTGAGGTGGCGATTCCGCGTCGTAATTTACTTTCGTCAACTACATCATCATGAAGTAAAGTGGCGGTGTGAATGAATTCTACGGCAGCGGATAGCGGTATATGTGTATCTCCTTCATACCCACATAGCTTGGAACATATTAAGGTAAGCGCTGGACGTATACGTTTGCCTCCAGATGATATAATATGGTTAACTATATCTGTTATTAAAGGAATCTCATCATTTACTCTTGATAGTATTAATTTATTAGCTTTATCTAAGTCATTGTTAATTAATGAATAAAGCTCATCTAAAAGTGTTTGGTTGGATGATTTAGAGGCTACGGTAGTGGCTTGTGTAGTCATTGTTAGTATTTAACTTTTTCTGATAATATGATTTGGTATTACAAGTGTTAATTATTTATATACTAGATTAACATAGCATTATAAGCTATGGTTATAAATAGGAAATTGCAATTTGTATTGTGTTAGTATTATTTATTTGATAAATTTTTACTATTCGTAGGATATTATTTATTTAACTATTTTATTTTGTTAACTATTTATTCTAAATAGAGTTATATGGACGGCAGTGACTCAATACCTGAAAATTATATAGAAATAGCTGATAAAGTACGCAGCGGTGAGTATTTCCGTGAGGCAAGGGAAATAGCTGATTTTGATTTGCATAACCCAATGGCAGAGCGTTATTGGTATATATTTCTCACTGCTTTTTCAGTAATAATCGCTTTTATTGCTTTTAACGCGTGGCAGGGATTATATCCGTTAAGACCTTCAGTGCCTTTTATTGTAACCGCCGATAATATTGTTGATGATAGTCATTCACTTCAAAAGCTTGTGGCTTTTCATGGTGAAGATGCTAATGTCGCTCTTAGACGTTTCTTAGTTAGGCATTATGTTAAAATTCGTGAGGAGTATAACGCTGATAGCTTCGATCGTGAGCATGACGCTGTTGGTATGCTTAGTAGTGAGAGAGTTTTTGATGAATATGAAAATTTTGTATTGCCGCTTAATCCAGCCAGCCCTATAGCGCTCTATCAGCGCCATACTATCCGTACTATCGAAATTTTATATAGTTCTCCTGTCGTGAATCCGAATTTTGATAGTGATGGAAAATATTATATGAGAGTAATTTTCAATACATTTTTAGAGAAAGATGGTGTAAAAAAAGCTGGAAGAAGGTATCAAGTAGATGTTGCTTTTAAGTATAAAGATATTAAATTAGATCAGGAAACTGGTAAAATAGAGCCTTATGGCTTTCTCGTAACGTCGTATGATATGAAGGGTTTATAGGATAGTAAAATGAATTATTTATATATTAATATTTGTAAAGCAGCTTTGTATGCATTATTATCGTTTGTTTTGATTTGTGGTTATTCAGCGAACGCTGCCAGTACCTCTAGACCGTTACCTGTTGACCACAGAGTGCATACTATAAGCTATCAACCTGATCAGGTTTATAAGTGGTCTGGATATTATCGTTATCAGTCAGCTATAGAGTTTGAGCCTGGTGAGAAAATAGAGACTATTTCTATGGGTGATTCTACAGGTTGGATGCTTAATCCTTCAGGTCATAGGTTGTTTCTTAAGCCTATCGCTCAGGATGCTACTACTAATATGACTCTTATTACCGATAGAAGGGTTTATTTATTTGAGTTACATGCTAAGGAGACAGATAACATAAATGACCCTGACATGGTTTTTGTTATGCGCTTTAAGTATAATAACTCTGGTAATAACACTTTTGGGAATTATAATTATCTGGATTCTGTTCCAGAGCCTGATTTTGAGAATGAGCCAGATAAATATAACGCTAACTATACTATTTCAGGTAGTGAGTTTATAGCTCCTATTCGTATATTTGATGATGGAGAGTTCACATATTTTGAATTTCGTGATAAAAACGCGGAGGTTCCCGCTTTTTTCTGGGTTGATGATGAGAATAACGAGTCTATTATCAACTATCGTACACGCGGCGACTATATAGTCGTGGAGCGTGTCAGTGGTAGATTTACTTTACGTCATGGCAAAGAAATTGTTTGTGTGTTTAATGAAAAAGAATTGGCAAAACCAAAGCTTATAAAGCGCTGATTCACGGATTTATCTGAATTTAGATGGAAAATAATTGTCGCGTAGGTGTTATCGGTGGTGGTGCTTGGGGTACGGCTCTTAGTATTATAGCAAACAGGGCTGGCAGCAAGGTAACGCTGGCTACCCGTAACGCTAATGTCGTAAGTTCCATTAACCGGATGCGCAGTAATGAGATATATTTGCCTTCTATTTTTATAGATCCGAACATAGAAATATCTAACCAGTTTGTTGACGCTTGTAAGGGTGACATAGTAATACTCGCCGCTCCGTCCTATTGCTTGCGTACGGTTTGTATATCTATTTCTGATATGCTTCCTGCTGATGTTATTGTTATGGTCGCTAGCAAAGGTATTGAGCGTGGTAGCCTTATGTTAATGAGCGAAGTTGTAGGCACTATTCTTCCCAGTAATCCGGTAGCGATTATATCTGGTCCCAATTTTGCTGATGAGTCGGCTAGAGGGCAGCCTACCGCTACTACGATAGCTTGTGAAAATCATGATCTATGGGATATTTTAATGTACGGTATAGGTGGTAGGCTGTTTAGACCCTATATGACAGATGATATTATAGGTACTCAGATAGGTGGTGTTGTAAAAAATGTTATAGCTATCGCCTGTGGAATAGCTGTTGGTAAGGAGATGGGACAAAATACGCAGGCAGCTCTCGTTACTAGAGGTTTTGCCGAGATGAGTCGTCTGGCTATAGCTAAAGGTGGAAAGTATGAGACTCTGATGGGGCTTTCCGGTCTTGGTGATTTATTGCTTACTTGTGGCAGTGAGAAATCAAGGAATATGTCTTTTGGTAAAGAGATAGGAAAAGGAAATTCTATAGATGAATTGTTTTCTAATAGAGGTCGCACCGCTTTAGAAGGAGTAGTCTCATCAGAATCCGTACATAATTTGGCAAGAAAATATAATATTTCAATGCCTATTTGTGAGGCGGTTTATAGTATAGTTCATGAGGACGCTCCTGTTGAAAGGGTTATTAATGAATTATTAGAAAGACCTTTTGTAACTGAGAGTGTCTGATTATGTTATTATTAGATTAGTTGTGTATTTTTGATATGTTAAGAAAAGTTCAAAGAATAGATTTTGAGGAAGAGATAAATTATCTGCGCAGGGAGATGAACGCGGTGATACTAGCGCATTATTATCAGGAAGATGATATACAGGATATAGCTGATTTCGTTGGTGACTCGTTGGAGTTAGCGCGGAAAGCCGCGACAACTAACGCCGATGTGATAGTTTTTTGTGGTGTGAAATTTATGGCGGAAGGGGCGAAGATATTAAATCCTGATAAGCTAGTACTTGTTCCCGACATGGATGCTGGGTGCTCTTTGGAAGATTCATGTCAGCCTAAGGAATTTTCTGAGTTCAAGAAGAAATATCCTAACCATATGGTTATAACATATATAAATTGCTCAGCGGAAATTAAGGCGTTGTCTGATATTATAGTCACTTCAAGCAACGCCGAGAGAATAATAAATTCTTTGCCAAAAGAACAAAAAATAATTTTCGCTCCTGACAAATATCTTGGTGCGTATCTTAATAAAAAAACCGGTAGGGATATGGTGTTGTGGGATGGTACTTGCTTAGTACATGAACGTTTTTCTGAGCAAGAGGTAATTAATCTTAAAACCCGTCATCCAGAAGCGAAGGTTATCGCCCATCCTGAATGTCCTGAACATTTGCTGCGTCACGCTGACCATATAGGCTCTACGTCATCATTGCTAAATTATACGAAAGAATATTCTGGCAGTAGCTTTATTGTTCTGACCGAACTTGGGATAATTCATCAAATGAGAAAAATATCACCCAATAGTATATTTTATGATGTGCCTAGTGTAACTGAGGAGTCGGCGGGAGCTTGTGTTTCCTGTAATCAATGTCCGTATATGAAGTTGAACAACATGGAAAAAATTTATAATTGTATGAAAAACCGTAGCCCATCTCTTGAGCTTTCGGCTGACTTGATTAAGAGAGCGAAAAAGCCGCTTGAGAGAATGTTGGAGTTGAGTTGATTTTATTGTTAATTTAATACATCCAATAAATTTTCAGTTTCCCATGACACTAGATTGCGTCCAAATAGGATATATATTTCCGTAGAGCCATTGCTGATTATTATATCTCCTTTGCCGTCATTATTTATATCAACTAAATCATATACATAAGAACCTTCTGATGATTTAGCTTTTATGCGGAAGCCATTATTTACATCGTTTTGTAAGGGAAGACCAGTTCCAGTATCGTCAAATAAATCACCAAATAGGTTTATTTCCCCGCTTGACCATATTTTATTCCAGCCGTTGGTAAATGAATGATCGTTAGGTTGCAGAGCTATATAGCTATAGCCAGATGTTGCCCAGTCATTCATAACTATGTCACTTTTCCCATCGCTATTGATATCTTTTATTATTGCGCCGTAAAACAGATCGTCAACGGTTCCCGGTTTGTTTGATGCCACATTAATGCGAAATCCATTAGTACCGTTATAGCTGGCGGTGGCGGTAACATCTATTGGTGATGCCCACCCTGCTTTTCCAAAGTAAACATATAGATAGTTCCCGTTATTGAACATTATATCATCGTAAGTGTCACCAGTTAGTTCCGCTACATCAGCTGTGTAGTTATTAGATGATAAGCCAGTAAACCTAACCTCTTTTGTTGGGTCGGCGGCGGCAATACGGGTGTCAAGGTTTATTATGTCAGGAGTAGAGCCGGTCGCTACAGTTGTTACAACTGAATCCCACGAGCCGACACCTGATTTGGCTCGTCCGAACATTACATTTATATTCTTATTTGTGTTATCATTTAATATTATATCATCGTAAGAGTCCCCATTTAGACTTCCCATAGATTTAAGACCAATGAAAGTTGATAGAACACTGGTGGTTGTATCAATCTTAAAGCCGGTAGTATCAGCCTGTAGCCAGTTAGTGGTATCAGCGGTTTTAGCTCCGTATGAAGCGGCACCATAAATTACATAAGCGGTGGAATTGCCAACTCCGGACGCGGTTTTTATCAGTGCTATAATATCTTTACCGCTGGCACCTGTGAAATGACCAAGTTTTATGTTAGGCGCAGCGCTTTCTGAGGTTGCCGGAAAGGTTATAATATCGGTTAGTGAACTCGTATTGGTGTCAACTGGTGACGCACTACCATAAAATATAGTGATTCCACTGCTGGTACCATCTCCATAACCTATGACTATATCATCGTAACTGTCGCCATTAATATCTCCTACCGCTATGCTCTCACCGTATAATCCGCTTTTACCAGTAAAGTAGCTATAACTACTATTGTTGGTTATTGTTACGAATCTTGAACTATTAGCAACGTCCAAATTCATAGAGGAATTAGGAGATGTCCATCCGATATTCTTGCCAAAAATTATGTATATTTTACTGCTGTTACGGGCTGAGGCTATAATATCTTTTATCCCATCGCCATTAATATCTCCAGAATTAATAATTATGTTAGAAAGAGTTGTGTTGGTAAATGTAGCTCCAACGTTACATAATTTGCCGACGCAACAAGTGTTTTTTGTATCTTCCCTTGTCCAGATAATATCGTCAAAATAGGTTGCGCCAAAAGTAGTTACTGGTTCATGGCGGACTAGTTTCTGGGTAAAAGCATAATTGAAACTGCTATCCACAGCGGCATTTACTAACTCATCAGCGCTGGTTGAGCCAGTATTTATACGGGTGGAAAGGCTGCCACTACCTTGTATTGGCAAAGCTCCATGCCCGTTTTTGCCGTATGATACTAATGCCCACATAACGTTATCGGTGGTGTAGGTTGCACTAGCGCTATCCATAATTTGTATATAGCCTTTAGTTTTTGTTGTTTGCATATCACGGCAGATAGTGGCTTCTGTCGCTCCTGTATCAACTATGTATCTTATCTTTCTGCCGTAACCATCAAACATATATTCATCGGGCAAGCCAAGTGTTCTAACCGGAACAGTTCCAGCTACATATGGATAAAAATAAAGTGTTCTGCTGCCGGTTGCGGTTGGGTACTTATTTAAGGTTATCTGAGTAGCGCTATCTACGCTTTGTATAAATGTATTTGAAGTATCTGTTATTCCTGTGGAAGCATTTACTCTCATGCCAATTCTAAGACCAGTGGTGTTGTTCATGCCAGTGACAGTAGATGAAGTGCTACTGATATTTCCAGTTTTGGATAATTGCCCTGCTGCGGAATAACTGAAAAAATCCGCGCCTCCTATACAATTACCAGGGAAAGTAGCTTCTATACCAAATGTGTTTCCTTCAGGACAGGGGCGGCGTAGGTTGGTTGCCATGAAGCTTTGCATGGCATCTTCAATTTTTTCCATACGTTCTTTGGTGATACGTTCTTTTTCAATGTCACTGCCAAGATTACCAGCGGGAATAACGGAAGCGGCGATTATCCCAGCGACAGCAACTATAACACTCATTTGAATTAGTGAAAAACCAGATTTATTAGAGTGCTTTTTTATATTGTCTGGCATGTTGTTATTTACTATAACTTCCTAAAAATATATGATTTTTCTAAGAATATTAATTATATATTATAAATAATTTATAAATTATTAACTATAGACTCATGGCATATAATGAAAGCGGAAATAGAAATTTTATCTAAGAAAATCAGGCAATCACAAGAATTGCTGAGGAGGTATCTTTGACTGGGATAACGCTTTGCGTCGTCGTGATGAGCTGACTTCTTTTTGCGAAGATCCAGATCTATGGAATAATCCTGATAAAGCACAGGAAATATTGCGGGAGAGGAATCATCTTGACGCGCTTATAACTGGGTATGAACGCTTGGATAGAGAATTTTCTGACAATATAGAACTTGCTGAGTTAGCGGAAATGGAGGCGGATGAGGTGACTCTCAGTGAAGCGGAAAAATCACTGGAAAAAGTAGCTAAGGAGTTAAGCCTTTTGGAAATTGAGAGCTTGCTATCCGGTGAGGCCGATTCTAACGATTGTTTCCTTGAGATTAACTCAGGCGCGGGTGGAACCGAGTCGCAGGACTGGGCGGAGATGATGCTTAGGATGTATTCACGCTGGGCGGCCAACAGAGGTTATAAATTTGAGCTGATTGATGAGAATCGTGGTGAGGAAGCTGGTATAAAATCAGCTACTATAAAGATTATGGGACATAATTCTTACGGTTGGGCGAAGACTGAGTCGGGGGTGCATCGTTTGGTACGGATCTCACCGTTTGATTCTAACGCTCGTCGTCATACCAGCTTTGCCAGTGTGTGGGTTTATCCAGTAATTGATGATAAGATAGCTATTCAGGTAGATGAAAAAGACATTAAGGTTGACACGATGCGCTCCGGCGGGGCGGGTGGACAGCATGTAAATAAAACCGAGAGCGCGGTGCGTTTTACCCATATGCCGACTGGTATTGTGGTTAAATGCCAAAGTTCACGTAGCCAGCACGCTAATAGGGCGGAGGCGATGCAGATGCTAAAGGCAAGACTCTATGAACGAGAGCTGCGTATTCGTGAGGAAAAAGCGACAGAGCTTAACGCTACTAAGACTGATAACGCGTGGGGGCATCAAATACGTTCCTATGTTCTGCAACCATATCAGATGATTAAGGATCTGCGTACCGGTTATGAGACTAGCAATACGCAAGCGGTTTTGGATGGTGATCTGGATAATTTTATGAGCGCGGCACTGGCAGATAGGGTGAAGGGTAAAGGGGAGAGTGGCTAACTGTGGACTACTTATAATACCAAATAATTAAACGTGTCTGTGTTGTTCTTTAGCCCTTGCCCGTTCAGCTTCAAGGGTAGCGGCATGGTTGGTCTTGACCTCATGGTTGTATTCATGTCCGGCACTTTTATTTACTGACGGCTCAATAGATTTTTGCTGCTCGTGTTCACGCTGTTGTGCGAGTGCTTGGGCGTATTCTTTTTCCTGTGTTTTTTTGCCAGAATATCCACCGATTAAAGCACCGGTCGCAACACCAACGGCAGCAACGGCGGCTATAGCTAATATCGCTGGCATGGCAGAGGACGCGGTGGCGGTTGATACAG
The DNA here is from genome assembly GCA_041396965.1 of Rickettsiales bacterium. Classification (NCBI taxonomy): domain Bacteria; kingdom Pseudomonadati; phylum Pseudomonadota; class Alphaproteobacteria; order Rickettsiales; species Rickettsiales bacterium. Next base: position 1,451,411 of record JAWKXN010000001.1, on the reverse strand, counting down.
CGAGCAGTGCTGGTTCGCTGGCGACTGTTGCTATCTTTGAGGCTATAGATATAAACGCGCCGATTCCGGCTAGTGTTCCGCCAACTAATCCTCCTAATATAGCAGATTTATTCATCATGCTGGGCTTGCCAACTACTTTGCCAAGAGCCTGTTCACGCTCCATCCTTTCCTTGCCAACAACACCACCGATTGAGGTTCCTAAAATGGGATCAAGGAAGAAACCAATAGCCGCTTCTTTATTAAAAAAGGTCGGTTTTTCGTTGGTTTTCAGGAGTAAGGGTTTTGAGTTATCTGCCATGTTATGTATTTATTTGTAGTCAATGTGCGTAGTTTACCCCTATTTTCTTGTTATTAACAGTTAAGTTTTTGTTACAGCATTTTTACGCTGGGGTTGTTGACGTGTTATAACATTTGTTATATATTGTGTTATATTAATTGTTATAACCTTAATGGAGGGGAGATGTATGATTACGTTAAAATTGACGACGGTAGGAAATTCTGTGGGTGTTGTTTTGCCAAAGGAATTTCTTGCCAGATTGCGGGTTGACAAGGGTGATATGATATATGCTACGGAGACCACAGATGGTTTTGTGGTTAAAAATTACGATGAGGGTTTTGTAAAAGATATGGAGATGGCGGAGCGCCTGATTCATGAAAATCGTAATGTATTGAAAAAATTGGCTGATAACTGAGATTGTTGTGGATGAGTTGATGGAACCAAAATGGGTAACCGTGGAAGTTATCATTGCGATGCATGATCGGCAGATAGCTGAGTTCGGTGGTGCCAGTGGTGTGAGCGATTTAGGGCTGTTGCAGTCGGCGATTGCCCGTCCGCAGAACGCTTTTTATTATAACCAAGTTGTATCTTTAACAAAATTAGCGGCTTGCTATGCTTTTGGTATAGCAAAAAATCATGCGTTTGTGGATGGAAATAAGCGTACGGCTTTTATGAGTTGCTACTTGTTTTTAATGAAAAATGGCTTTGCAATTAACGCGACGGAAGAAGAGCGTTTTATAGCTATTTTATCTTTGGCAAACGGCAGTATTTCTGAAGAAGAGTTTACAAAATGGCTTGAACGGCATATTGTCAAAATTGTATGAACTCTTTAGGCTTTAATAAACTGGAAAAAGACACCAAAGTGGTGGTCGCTATGTCGGGCGGGGTGGACTCGTCAGCGGTAGCGGCGCTGCTCGTGGAGCAGGGATACGAGGTGATAGGCATCACCTTGCAGCTTTACGATCATGGGGCGATGGTGAATAAGAAAGGCGCGTGCTGCGCTGGGCAGGATATTCATGACGCGCGGCGTGTAAGTGAAACTTTAGGAATAGCTCATTACGTATTGAATTATGAGAATAAATTCAAAGAAAGCGTGATGGATGATTTTGTGGATAGCTATCTTGCTGGAGAAACTCCGATACCGTGTGTGAAGTGTAATCAATCGGTGAAGTTCAAAGATTTATTGCAAACCGCTCGTAATTTGGGAGCTGATTGTATGGCAACAGGTCACTATGTGCAAAGAATGGTAAATAATAATGTATCGCAAATGGTTAGAGCGGCGGATGCTAGTCGTGATCAGAGTTATTTTTTATTCGCTACCACGCAGGAACAATTGGATTTTTTGCGTTTTCCACTTGGGCATCTGAAAAGTAAGGATGAGACGAGAGAGCTTGCGGCTAGATTTGGTTTGCAGGTGGCGGATAAGCCAGATAGTCAAGATATTTGTTTTGTTCCAACCGGTGGTTACGCTAAAGTTATAGAGAAATTAAGACCCGGATCGCTTGATGGTGGTGATATAGTGCTTACTGATGGAACTGTTGTTGGTAAGCATGATGGTATTATTAACTATACTGTTGGGCAACGCAGAGGGCTTGGGGTAAGTAATGATGAACCGCTTTATGTTATCCGGCTTGACGCGGAGAAAAAACAAGTAATTATAGGAACTAAAGATAAACTCTTAAAGCAAGAATTTAAGATAAAAGAATGTAATTGGCTGGGTAAAGAGATATTTGATGGTTCTGATGTCATGGTAAAATTACGCTCTACCCATAATGGGGTTGCAGCTAAAATAGAATGTTTAGAGAATAATATGGCAAGAGTGGTCTTAAATCAGCCACAAGGAGCGGTTTCACCTGGTCAGGCTTGTGTCGCTTATATTGGTGAGAGATTAATTGGCGGCGGCTGGATTGCTAACTAATGCCGAAAAGTCATATATAAGGTTTTATTGTCATCACCTAGCCGCATTTCATCAGCTAGGGAATTTATGAACATCAGTCCACGCCCTTTGGGAAACGCATTGTTTATAGTGAAATCGGGTATTTCAAATCCGTCTCCCTCATCTTGTATGGAAAAGCGTAGATATTCGCTGTTATTCCATACCTTAATATATATTCTTTTGTTACGGTAGTAAGTGATTTTAAGTAGATGGCTTACCTTATCTTGATAAGAATAAAATCCCTCTTTGTCAGTAAAATTACTTTTTAGATTGAGATTGCCGTGCAAAATAGAGTTCATTAACGCTTCGTGCATGCAGGTAATTATTTCATTGTGTTTTAGTCTTGTAAGGATAAATCTGTTCGCAATGGCAGAAATTAGCGCATGTGAGAAGTTATTGATGTAACATGTCTTGGTGGTTATGGATATTAAGGCATAATTAAAAAAGTGTGATGCTAGAATCTGCATAATTGCTTTATAAAACAATGCGATATACTGTATTTTTAAAAAAGGATTATAAAAGTGTCTAAAAACGCATCAATGGTCAAATGCGGTTTGAGCAGCATAAAAAGCAATGGCAAATTGCGTGGTCGTAAACGGTATCGTTGCAACTTGTGCTTACATCAATGGGTTGATAAGCGCGGCAAAAAAACCGACTATAAGCGTTACTATTTAGACTGGCTGCACAAAATAGCCGAACACTAGCAGAAATTGAAAGCATTCTTGATATTTCCATCCCCATGCTCAGCAGGTTAATGCTCTTGAGGCAGGAAAATTAATCCTTCCTGCCTCAAAAGAATCAATTAACCTGCTCATGGATGCGTCTTTCTTCGGCAGAGAATATGGCTATTTCTGTGCGCATGATGGCAACAGAATCATTTATTACCAAGAGATCAAAACCGAATCAGTGAAGCATTTGCGTGAAGCTTTGCATGAGCTTGTGCAGGCAGGATATTGCTTCAAATCAGTGACCATTGATGGGCGCAAAGGGTTTTATAAAACATCAGAAAAACACTTGGTGGAGTTTTATAATTCAATTATGTATTTTCCATCAAAAAGCGATTTAAGGCGATATACTGAAATAATCCAAAGCTCCGTCCTGCAAAGGATTTGAAGGAGTTGATGGAAAAATTATGCAATACCGAACCAGAAGATTTTGTGGCTCAATCTTACGTCTGGCAGAGCAGCACAAAGGATTCCTGAATGCCAAAAAGGGTGGAAGATTTACGCACGGAAGGACGCGTTCTGCATATAATTCCGTGCAAGAAAAAATCTGCACAGGCTATTTACATACAAGGAATTTCCAGAACAGAATATTCCGCCAACAACCAACCATCTAGAAGGTTCTTCTCTCACCTCAAGGAAAGAATAAATATCCACATTGTGTTTTAAACTTAGAAAGATAAATCTGCTATAAAAGCTTTCCTCAATTCTTTCTAAAAAGCATCACACTTTTTTAATTATGCCGATATTAATATATCAGGATTATCATATAAAAAATCCTCAGGAACAGATTTTAGATTATATGGAAAGCAATTTTCCATGAATATTTTGTATGGTAATGATAATAAATCGCTTAACTCTTCTTTTATTTGTGTTGGGGTGCTAATAAAAAATAGGTGGCTGCCGCCACTATCCAGTAACTCGCTTAATATAGTAGCTGGGTAGGCGTACTGGTGTGATAAAGGAGTTTTCATATAGCTACTTAATTATATATTTTTTATATCAACATATAGAAAAAAGGTCATAGAACTTTGATATGCGGAAAATCTTCTCTACCTGTCCTTGTGGCTGTGATAGATTAAGAGATACTTTACGTGATTCGCATTCATCCCTTAGCAACAAGAGCATACCCATGCTCGATGAATCTATAAAAGTGGTATCGGATATATCCAATTTTATGGAATTTATCTTATTGTTATTTATCGTATCCAATATGTTTTTGAATTTTTGAGTATCAGCAAATGTAAATTGCCCTGATATTTTCACGCAAGCCATACTGTCATTTATGTTACTACTATACTCCATAGTCGGTTTTTCTCCCTAAAATAATTCTATATCTTCGTTATCATTGTTCTCAACATTACTTTCAGTTGTTTCTTTTTCTTCTGAGTAGCTGCTTAATGGAATGCCATTAAGGCTAAACTCAATTAGCTTGTTAAACTCACTTAATTGAAATTGTTGGTTAATTTCGTCTATAGTGATTTTATCGGCTTTAATTTTCTCAAAGTCAGATGTTGATTCAGTATTTTTTATTTCTTCCTCAATTTTTTTATTTATATAACCCAATATTTTTACGCTATTTTCTATATACTGGGTGTTACGATCCTGAAACTGTAGATTTATTACCATTTTAGAAAGAGTGTTGGAAGCGTCGCTGGTTATGCTCGCGGAATCCATCAGAGTTTTAGAGAATTCGTTTTTCTGTTCTATCAGACCAGTGGTAAGCTCAGATAACTTACTCTGCGCTATTATGGTATCTGACATATCAGTTTTCGCTATGTCGGTAAGAGAATTATAGCCTTCTTTTACCCCTTCTGTAATGCCAGTAATTTTAGTATTTATTGATTCGGCTATTTTTCTGATAGTCTCTGATACTTCCTTTACCTCATTGGCGACAACACTAAATCCCCTTCCTGCTTCGCCAGCTCTCGCCGCTTCTATGCTAGCGTTAAGGGCTAGCAAGTTCGCTTTTTTTGTTATACTTTGAATGTCTTTTATAAAATTCTCAACGGTTGAGATATGTTTCATAGCTTCATCAAGCGTGTAAACCATAGTTACAGCTTTTTTAGACACGAACAAAACTTTCTCAACCGAATCACTGAGCGTTGTTGAAAATAGATTAGTGAATTCCTCAAGTGTTATCTGTTCATTTCCAACATTTATTGTCTTTGATAGCTCAGATATTTGTTCTATAACCTCACTCTGTTTTCGCATGTCAGTTGCTAGGTTAACAAAATAATCAGACATTTCCTTAGTAGAATTTTCTACCATTTTGGCTGACTCGGGGAGTTTATATATCAGTGCGTTAATCGCATGGCGGAAGGCTTCTGCTTTTGTTAAAAAGTCAGATGATTTATTTTCCATTGCTTCTGATTCATCAGATGAGCTATCTGTTATATATTCAACATTTGTAAGCATATGTTATTTTTCTATTATTAATAGATTAAAGTCAATAATAATCTATTGCTGGTTGCGAGATTATTGTCCTAAAATAACCCATATTCTCGGGTAAGAAAAATATTAGTCTATTATTGAAACATTTGTTTATATTCTTTCCACTTTCTAAAAAGTAGGAAGACTATAAAATTAGTCGCCGAAAGCGACTGATTTCCGCCGTGATAGCAAGCGTAATTAATTTTTAATGTCCTATTAAAAATTTGAAACTATATAATTATGTTTAATTTTTATGCTTAACTTTGGCTCTGTTTTTTTAGGGAGTTTCCAATATTTTGCGTATATATACCGGTTGAGGAAGTCTGGTGTTACGACCAGTATATTTAACAAGTTTTCCTAATTGTTCATTTGATATGGTAATCGTTGTTTTAGGAATAAGCCATGTTACATTTTCTGAACATGGCGGGTAGGGTAATGAACCTTCATAACGATAGTAAGAGTTTTTGTTGATACCAGATAGTAACGACTCTACATCAATAGAGATTTTTTTTGGTGTATCAGAAATTGATTCCACGTTTTCTAGTAGAATATCAAGAGCAGGATTTTCCTTGCCTATATTTGCTAATATGCTAATCGCGATTTTTTTGTAGTTAATATCTTGGTGAATAAGGTGTATTTCTACCGGATAAAAACGACCTTTTATGTGATGACCACTTGGTGAGTGAATCTCTATGGTTTTTAGCTTATAGCTATTGTTATCATATTCTAGAGAGCCACCGTTACTTACTGTGACTATAAATGATTGCTTGTCTATTTTAAGAATTCCCTCAGCTTTTTTATAGTTAAGTGATATTTCCGGCATGTTTTTTACGGTGGTATCATTTATTTTGATCGGGGATTGTTTGGCGCCTTCCTTACAGGTTTCGTAACCTTCCATATTTCCCCATTCATCCTGCCCAGTATAATCATCATCATATGTCCATTTATGAGTTTTTTGTTGGGCAAAAACATTATTTGGTAAGGTAAATTGAAGAAGCAGAATAATTATAAAAATTATCGTGTTGGTGTTTTTATTCATGGTCATAAAGGTGGTGAATAGTTGGTTTTACATAGTCTATAGCTATATATTAAAGTATTTTATCTCATTTATAAAATATAAAAATTGAAAAAAGTCGTTTTTTGCTCTTCCAGAACATTTGCCTAGATAATAATTCTATAAATATACGCTGATATTTTTGTGTTTATGACATTCCTTATTTAACCATTATTTCAATATTAAGTTCATTGGTTATTTATTTCATCATTAGGAGAAAATTATGAAAACAAAGCAATCTCTGCTTGGTAAAATTTTTGGTATAAAAAAACATGATAATAATGAAATAGGTAATCAAGAGAAGAAAGTATCTGATATTTATAATTATTTGTCACGCTCCTATATGGTAATGCCCGGACAAGCGGTATGGATGGATCGTAGCTATAGTCAGTTCTCGCAGGAAGCTTATATAAAGAACGTTATAGCACATCGCTCTATTGATATGGTGGCGACCGCCGCTTCTGTCGTTAAGTTTGAGCTATATTCAAAAAATACAAGAGGTGTAAGGAAAGAAGAGGTTAGCCATCCGATTCTTGATATACTTAAAAGACCGAATCCAGCGCAGTCTATGAGTGATTTTTTCCAGTCTTTATATAGTTATTATCAGATAAGTGGGAATGTATTTGTTCAGGCGGTTGGTAATAAGAATGCGTCGCCAAAAGAGCTTTATTTGCTTAGACCGGACCGTGTTTCAATCATCGCGGGTAAGAACGCTATGCCAGCGGCTTATCGTTACTGTGTTGATGATAAGGTGAAGGATTTTCCGGTAGATAGGATAAGTGGTAAATCAAAAATACTGCATATAAAGAGATTTAGTCCGCTTAATGACTGGTATGGCTTGTCGGCAGTTGAGGCGGCGGCTTATAGCATAGACCAGCATAATAACTCTAGCGCTTGGAATCAGGCGTTATTACAAAATGGCGCAAGACCGAGCGGTGCTCTGGTAGTCAGGTCAGACGCTCATGGCGGTGTGCTTTCAAATGAGCAATATGGTAGAGTGAAAAGACAAATTGACGAACAATTTTCCGGCGCGCAAAATGCGGGAAGACCAATATTACTTGAGGGCGGACTTGACTGGAAAGAAATGAGTATGACACCAAAAGATATGGATTTTATTGAGGCGAAGCATTCTGCCGCTCGTGACATCGCTCTTGCTTTTGGTGTGCCGCCGCAACTACTTGGAATACCGGGTGATAATACTTATTCTAATCTACAGGAGGCGAGGCTTGCTTTGTGGGAACAGACAGTGGTACCACTGGTTGAGCGAGTATGTAATAATCTAAGTAACTGGCTTACGTCTTTTTATGATGGTAATTTAGAGTTAGTCGCCGATACTGATGGGATAGGAGCGCTTGCTGGAAGTAATCAAGCGATATGGGATAGGGTAGAAAAAGCTAGCTTCCTTACTGATGACGAAAAAAGAGCGGCGGTTGGTTATCCGCCAGCTAAATGATTTTTATAATTTATAGAATATATTCAGAAATTATTGTATAAAATACATGAATAATTTTTTGAGGTATTTCATGTGTTTTAAGAATACGAAAGAATCATACGGTGTTATCGCCAAAAGCTTTCATTGGCTGATGGCGGTTTTTATTATTATTCTACTTGCCGTTGGTTTGATAATGGCGGATATGGAAAATACGCCTGATAAATTCAAGCTTATAGGTCTGCATAAGTCATTCGGTATACTAGTTTTGCTACTTGCTATATTACGTCTTGGTTGGAAGGTTCTTGATGTAAGTCCATCGCTTCCCGATGGTATGGAGAAGTTTGTAAAACTGGCAGCTAAGGTAGGGCATGTTTTATTATATATATTGATGTTCACGATGCCGATTAGCGGTTGGCTTATGTCATCTGCCGCTGGATTTCCAGTGTCTGTTTTTGGGCTATTCGTAATGCCTGACCTGATTGGAAAGGATAAAGAATTTGCTCATTATTTACACGAGATACATGAGCTATTGGCTTGGGCTTTAATAGGGCTAATAGTTGTGCATGTGTTGGCGGCTTTATTCCATCATTTTTATTATAAGGATGATATTTTAAGGCGTATGTTGCCGCGATTTGGAGGTAAAAAATAATATGTGGAGAATAGAGGGTTTTTTAGTCGCGATAATTTTGTTTTTAAGCTTTAGCTTTTCAGCTCTTTCAGCAGTTCCAGAATATAATCTTAATAAAGAGAAAAGCACGCTTAAATTTTACGCGATAAATAATAACGCTCCGGTTGAGGGAGAGTTTAAGGATTTTTCCGCTGATATAAAATTTGATAAGGATAACTTAAAAGAAAGCTCCATCAAGGTTGAGGTGAAGACCAGCAGTGTGTTCGCTGAATATGAGGAGTTGGTAAGTAATCTTGTAAGTAGTGATTGGCTGTCAGTAAAAGAATTTCCAGAAGCGGTATTTGTGAGTAAAACGATATCACGGATGCCTGACACTGAAAATTACTATAGTGATGGAGAGTTGTCACTACGTGGTAAGACAGTACCGGTGACCTTGAATTTCCAGCTTAAATTTATTGGTAGCGATAAGATTTTGGCTACCGGACAGGCAACCTTGCGGCGTAGTGATTTTGGAATTGGGCAGGGTGAATGGGCAAAGGACGATGTACTTAAAGATGAGGTGCGTGTTCAGTTCCGTGTGATGGCGGTGAGGAAGTAGCTGGTAATAGGCTTTGAGATAGTAATTTATATATAGGCTAAAAATTCTATAATAATCTTGACTTTATAGTTGATTCTAATACGTTTGCTATTAATCGGTGCGTAAAGGAGTTAGTTATGAAAAATATGTTGGTAATCTTACTATCAATTTTTGTTATATCACTGCCTACATCAGCTTACGCTGGAAAAATGAGGTTTGGGGACGACCATCATATAAGGAAATTGATGGATGTGGATTTTAGTGTAAAGGATGGTGAAAAGATTTACTTGGGACATATGGTTACCATCAAGTTTTTTATACTTGGAGTTTACGTAAAAGATGATGGTTATGTGCTAGGTGTTGTTAGCGAGCCGGGAAAGTATTATCCTCTGAATAAAGAAAAGCTAGATAAATTACAGCAAGAAGGGTTCTTACCGAAGGAATTGCCGAAATATAAATTGGAGGTTGCCGATTACATATTCGGGTATTCTTTATATATACTTATCATAGTTATAGCACTATGGAGTTATGTATCTAGTAAAATTAAAAGAAGAAGAAATTCTGTTTAGGTATAAATTGTTAATAGCTATGGATATTTAGGGTAATTTTTGTCAAAAATTACTATGTTGCTTTGTGCAACAAGAAGGATTTTTTATGTATATTGATAAAAAAGATAATGCGCTTAGGCGTAAACGGAGTAGGCTTGCCTTTAATTTGCAAATTAAATCTCTGGATAATGATGGCAGGTTTGCTGGATATGCCAGTGTGTTTGATGTGGTGGATAATCAGCGGGATATAATTTTGCGTGGGGCATTTGTTAACAGTCTGAAGGGCAGAGTTGGTGAGATAAAAATGCTGTGGCAACATCGGCAGGATGATCCGGTCGGTGTGTTTGAGAAAATATTTGAGGATAGTCGTGGTCTTTATGTTGAGGGACGGCTGTTACTTAATTTGGAAAAAGCGATAGAAGCCTATTCCTTAATGAAGGAAGGGGTGATTAGTGGGCTTTCAATCGGTTATACACCAATAACTTACCGTGTTAACGAAAAAACTGGGGTCAGAACTATTTCCGTTGCTGAGTTGTGGGAGATAAGTCTTGTTACTTTTCCGGCAAATGACGCGGCGAGAATAACTGTGTTAAAGCAAGACATACCCGCATATGAATTGGTAGAGCTTGCTGAGGCTTTGGATAGGGCTATTGGAATCATTAGAGAGTAGTTTGGAGTATTATCCCTTTTGATTAGCTTCAAATTTTGTTTTAGAACCTCTGATTATATTATCCATCTCGTTGGAGCCGATACCGACATTGGCGGCACGCTTGCGTATTGCTAATAACTGCTGACTGATTTCTTTAACAACAATTTCTTTTGGAGTAACCTCTTTACCATCAGGATTTATTATAGGTGATTTACCTTTTTTTATTAACGCCGGTAAAGTTTCTTTATCATAAATATTTTGTAAATTAGTAAGCAAATCTTTTTGTGCTAGGTCTATAACCAACGCAGGAACAGGAGATTTTTCTGTTGGAGGTATAACCGCACTTTTTATATTATTTGAAGATAGAAAATCTACCACTTTATTTACAAGTTGCTCTGCCGTGCCATTATTTATGAGGTTTGTTAGATCTATGTTACCTTTTTGGTTTAACCCGATTACTATAGATGTTTCAGGTGACATATTATGTTTTTTTGTAATGCTATTAACATGATTTGCGTAAGACTGATAGTCTTCATCCTCTTGCTTAAGGAGTTTTTTTACTGCTGTATTATACGGTGTTAAAATAGGAGCCGATGATTCTGGGCTTGTTATAGAACCCTTCTCTCCTGTTTTATTAAGTGTGCTAGGGCTATTAGTTAATACTTCGTGAAGCCATTTGATTTCTTTTATATGTTGTTGAGCAGTCATTTTAAGTTCTATAGCCGTTGATTACGAAGTTTTGCAAGAGATGACCGTATCATAGTACATCTAATAGTCAAATAATAAATTTTAACCTTTTCTACATCCTTTCTTTGGTTGACAGGATGGTAGTCTTAATAATCAAAAAATAAGGAGAAACTTATGAGTATAAGTGAAATTACCGATCGTGTTGCCTCGCTTGGCAACGCATGGGAACAATTTAAGCAAGTAAATGACGCTAGGCTTAGTGAAATTGAGCGTAAAGGTAGCGCGGACGCTCTATATAGTGAGCATTTAGGAAATATAAACGCCGCTCTTGATAATTATCGTAGTCGTCTTGACGCGATGGAGGTTGCTTATAACCGTCCTGAGTTTGAGGAAAAGCAAACATCATTTAAGAACGAGCCAGCTTTTCATGGTGAGTATAGCAAAGCTTTCCGTAATTATCTGCGTAAAGGTGTGGAAGTTAATCTGGATAATCTACAAACAAAGGCTCTTTCGGTTGGTTCAGATCCTGATGGTGGATATTTGGTGACTCCACATATGTCAGCGAAAATAACTCAGTCGGTTTTTGAGAGTTCTCCGCTACGTCAATTAGCGTCGGTTGAGACTATATCCACTGATTCTTTGGAGCTGATAGATGACCATGATCAGGCGGCGGCGGGTTGGACATCGGAGACTGCCGCCGTAAGCGATACCGCTACACCAACTATCGCTAAAAAAAGCATTTCCACCTTTGAATTATACGCGCAGCCAAAAGCCACACAAAAACTGGTTGATGATTCGGCTATTGATATAGAGAGTTGGCTTGCCGGAAAAATAGCCGATATTTTTTCTCGTAAGGAAAATACAGCTTTTATTAGTGGTGATGGGACTACTCAGCCAAAAGGTATTCTAACTTATACAGCTGGTACAAGCTGGGGAGAGATTGAGCAAGTTAATTCTGGTGTTGATGGCGCGCTTACCGCTGATTCAATAATCAATTTATTTTACTCACTGAAAGACGCTTATACGAAAAGGGCGAGTTTTTTGATGAATCGCACGGTTGTACAATCAGTAAGGTTGCTTAAACAATCTGGTACTGGTCAGTATTTATGGCAACCAAGTCTTGCGGCTGGCGCTCCTGATACTCTTATGGGAGTTCCCGTATATATGGCGGTGGATATGCCAGTTGCCGCTAGCAACTCGCTTTCGGTCGCTGTTGGTGATTTTACCGCCGCTTATCAAATTGTGGATCGTAAATCCATTAATATTTTAAGAGATCCGTTTACAGAAAAACCGTTTGTTAAATTCTATGCCACAAAGCGGGTTGGTGGTGATGTAATTAACTTTGAGGCTATAAAATTGCTTAAGCTAGCTGTTTAGTGTGGTTTCTATATAGAATGTGTTGATGTAAGCGGCTATAAAATAAAGGTTTTATGGTCGCTACATTATTCGCTTCGTAAGTCTATTTGTATTAACCTATTGTTTTAACACAAATTTAATGAGGTTGCTTTATAGTATTGTTTTATAGTAAAATTCTGAGGTAATCCATTTGGAGTAAAATGTGAGTAAACTTTCGGTTACTGAGCGTATTATAGCTGAAAAGACGGTTTGCGTGCTTATGGTGCGTGGCGAGAATACTGACGGTCAGCCAGTGTTTGCTTATGTCGCGGTGCGCGCGGATAGGCTTGAGGAGTTTATAAAAGCTCAGGAAAGTGGGATTTTTTACCCTGAGGAATACGGTATTATTATAGAGGCTGGTATCGGAGAACCCTCTGAAGAAGTTAAAGAAAAGATGACTAAAGAGTATGGCTTTAATCATGAGGCTATGCTTGATGTTAAGGATTCATCTAATATAAATGAAGTGACAAAGAATATAACCTCTTATGTGGCTGAACAAAAAGAAAATTAACTTCTGATACTCTATATCACGAATTGTAATATATGGTTATTTTTTACCGTAACCTTCATAAAAGCTTCATAAAATCTGTTGTCTAATTATGCTATTATCATGAATGGGTTATTGTGTTTATGTTCAACTAAGGTGATGTTAAATTGGCAATTTCTACGGAAAATAGTGATATAGCAAAAGTTTCAGGTCAACAAACCGCTAGGCGGTCGGTTGGTTTGGAGTCGCTTGGTTTTGTTGTGGCTGAAGGAGCTTCTACAGCTGTGTCTCTGGGCACGGTCGCTGTTGCCGATAAATTGATACCTGAGAAATATCTCAATAAAGTATCACATTCTCTTTCTAATGTTGTTATAAAACCATACCAGAAAACCATAGAAAAATGGTTGGATAAATGTAGCATAGAAGATTGCAAGGTAGACCGTAATAAGTCAGAGGATGAAAGGGCGGATAAATACGCTAAAGCTTTGATAGTTTTTGGTGGTGCTTGGGTTCTTTCTATGGTCGCTAAAAGTTTCGCTAGAGACAAAATGAACAAAGTAATGAATGTTAATGGTAGTAATGGAAGGCAGAAATCAGTAGCTAGTGACTCATGGGTAAGAAAGATTGGAGACCATATTCCGTTTATTAACTGGAGTAACGAAAAAAGGATGATTTTTGCGGTAGATGAAGGTGTGCATCTTGGTTCACTAATATTCTTAAATACTAAAGGCTCAGAAATCACCGATGATAATATAAAGACAATGAGTAAAGCTCTTCAAAAAATTGGTGTAAGTGAGAAGAAAGCCAAAGATATATCAACTATGGCGATGGTGTGGGAAGTTCCTAACGCTCTTGGTAGCGCGGCGGGTCTTTCTATGGTCTTTGGAAAACATGCTTATGGCTGGCCAAATAAGCATCAACATCAAAAATTTACAGATATATTATCCGGAAGGGCTAGCTCGTTAGCACCTCAGTCTATTCATACTTAGAGAATAGGCTATAGGCATTAGGCAGCAGGCATTAGTGGACAAGAGGCCCGTTAAGTCAGATAGAGTTCCGCCAGCAATGCCTCATGTGAAAAGCTATAGTCTTTTACTGGGATGAATATATCAATCTAGGAAAATTTTATGACAGTGATTATGTTGCATACTCGCTATGGCAGTGAGGATGGATTCGCTGTGCGTTTATTTATAAAGAATCATAAGTATGAAATTACTGATATTTTAGCTGAATATTTCATAAGACGTGGATTTGCTAGGAAGTGTTGTTTTTCTAACTAGTGTTTTTGGGGGATGGGCGGTAGCGCACCGTCACTATCAATAAATAAAATAACAGGGATATTATGACAAGTAATAGAGAGTATGGACTTGAGCGTGTTGTCGCGCCGACAAGTGAGCCGATTAATCTTACTGAGGCTAAATTATATTTACGGGTTGATTCAACTTTAGAGGATTCTCTTATAGGTGATTTAATCGTATCAGCAAGAATTAGGGCTGAAGAGTGGATGAGAAGGTCTCTAATAACGCAAACATGGAAACTTACATATGCTGAGTATTTGGACTGTAGCGTATATTTGCCGATGTGTCCGGTAAGCAGCGTAAATAGTGTAACCATAGTTAATCGTGACCTAAGTCAATCTGTGGTTTCCGCTTCAGATTATTATATTAATGTCGCTAATAACCGCATTATATTTGATAATAATATAATCGGTTTTTCTATAGAGATAATTTATGAAGCTGGATATGGGGTGGCGACTGATGTTCCGCAACCTATTAAATATGGTATATTAGCTGATATAGCATTTATGTATAATAATAGAGAAGGGGCAGCGGGTACTATTATTCCTGATAATGTCGCTACTTTATATATGCCATATCGTGAGGTTCTTTTATGAAAAAAGATATTACTTCACGATTGCGTTATAGAATAACATTACAGCAGGATATGGGTGTGGCTGATGGCGCTGGAGGATATACGGAGAACTGGCAAGATGTAGCGGTTCTATGGGCGGAAATAGTTCCGGCTGGAAACAAGCTTAAAGGTAGAGAGAAATTTTTCGCTGGTCAGATACAGTCTGAAAATATGTATAGAATAACAATTCGCCATAGAGATGGTATAGCTAATAATATGAGAATTATTTTTGCTGGTAAGATGTTTAATATAAAGTCTGTTGTTAGTTTCAATGAAATTGATGGGACAATGGAGATATTAGCTGAGGAAGGTGTGGCTATTTAGACGTATTATGAACTATGCTAGTTGTGTTTTTTTGTTGTTGGTAGAAATTGAAAAAAGAAGCTGATTAATTCTTTCTCTAAATTCTTTCTCCCATTCACGTTTAAGGCGCATATCGCACATATTACACATATCACGTAGAAATTTTATAGTGCTTTCAAAGCTGAACATGTGGAGCGCCTCAACAAAATCCTCATAATTCTCAATGTTATTTTTTTTTGAGAGAGTTTCGGAGCCTTCCAGCAGTTCATGTATAGCGTGTCTCCATGTCTGGTAAGCGTTTATGTAGTGAGGGTCGGTGTTTTTGATCACTTTCTCAAGGTATTGCTCAGCCTCAGTAAGAATGAGTTTGTATTGATCAAAAAAATCCTCAAACACTATATACATAGTGTCAATATTAACATCATGTGTTGGTAGGTTAGAGTAATGGAACATGAGGATTACTCTAGCATATTATGATTACATTTTTATGACAGATTTTTAATTTTTATTAACTTTTATTGATTGAGAATTTTTCTTATTAGGATTGTTATAAATAATATTATTGTGCAGTGCAAAAGAATTAAGATGTGAAACGGAGGTATCTTTGAGTATAGATTATCATATAATACAAAAGGCTATATACGAAAAACTATCAGGAAATAGCCAAATATTATCTTTGGTGAATGGAATATTTGACGTTCCACCACAAGATGCTGATTTTCCCTTTATAACCATAGGAGGTAGTCAGGTAAATATATTAGATAAGCTATCTGGTGGTAATGTTGAGTATATATTTGAGATTAATGTATGGAGTAGAAAATCAGGGCGCAAGGAGCTGGTTGATATAATGGATTTAATTTATGATGAATTTCATAACAATATTATTAACATATCTGGTAAAGAGATATTATCAGCGCGGATAGTATCACATGATATAAATATGGAAAATGATGGGTATACTTATAATGGCGCTTTGAGGATAAGGATATTACTCAAAGTTTAAGATAAGATATAGCTATTTTTTTGTGGTTTTTAGCATATTAGAAATGTCCTTCATGTATTCATTATATTGCTTGTAGATACCGTTTACCGTATCTGGCAGACATTCATTTTCCGAGTATAATTCTTGATATGAACCAACGGCGGCGGTCAATATGTCATTTTGTATGTCAAAAGAAGTGTTAAGGGATTGTAAGTCTTTTTGTAGGGCTCGGAATATAAGGTTATAGTTATCATCATTTGTTTTGCCGCATTTCTTAAGGAAGAAATGAGTCACTAGAAGCTCTTCATAATATATTTTAACTTTGTCAATGCTGGTCTTTATTTTGTCATTTTCTGATAGTTCACTGTATCCATTACTATCTTGTCCAAAAATATCCTGTATATCGGGCTGCTTTGGCTTGTTGTCAGCTACTTTAACGGTTGTGTTGTTGTTATGAGTATTATTTGTGGAGACTTTACCATCTATAATAGTTTTATATTTATTTAATAGTTCATCATACTGTTTTTTATATGTTTGTAACTCATCTATAGCTTCATTGTAGCTTATGTTAGTTATTTCTTGTTTTGATTTAAGCTTTATTACCTGATTCTGAAGAGTTTTTAACTGCCAGTCATAAAGCCCTATAATTAGGAAAGATAAAAATATTATTGATAATGATTTGACGCTTTGTGAATTAAAAAGGGATTTTATAGGTTCTATATCCTCAATATTTCCTTCTTTGTTTAGATGTTTGTTGAAGTGTTTTTTTTCAACTAGATGAAATAGTGCTATGGATATAAAAACAATTAGAAGTAATGATGGAGTCAAAATATAGACACCAATCATGCTATGGATGGTCACCTAACATAGCGTCACAATCTATGTTAAGCTGGTTATTTTTTGTTTCGAGGACGCGTAGACGATCTATCTCAAAGCAGCGATACTCAACGTGTAATATTTTGTACCCACAAGTAGGGAAAGGGTCTTCTCCTAGATTATAGGTATTTATAGGAAAATCACATTTAGATTTGCCATTACAAAGCTGGGAAACACGATACAAGACATTATTCTCTTTTCTGTTACCTTTATCGTTAGAATCATCGTAATAATTATAGCTGTTTTCAGTATTATTTTGTTTTTGGTACAATTTACTTTTAAGACAGTTTAACCCCCAACTCGCTCGCTCTATCACTATCTTATAAGGTGATAATGATGTTGGGTTGTTGACAGGAGTTGGTGTGTTTTGTTCAGGAGCTGGTACAATCATTTTTGCCGCTAGTAACAATACCAAAGATATAATCACCACTACTATCAGATGTATCTTAAAAGACATAAGGTTAATTTTTTATGCTTCGTTTATAAAAATAACGGGTTTATTACAATAAAATTCAGGATATTACAATGACTATAGGAATTAAAGATAAACATTTCATGAATATTTTTGAAAAGCGACTGGTTCGTATAGAAAAAATATTGGCTAGGATAGAAAAAATCTCAATAGAAAGTGGTGATTCGCAAAATATATTGAAAGATTTTATTAGCCATTTTGATTTGCCCAACGGGGGGCTGCCATCTAATAATCGGTTAAATCCTGTGTTTCCTGTTAATAACTCGGAGATGGGTAATGAAACTGTCACAATTCCGTCAAAAAACTCTATAGGTTCAGTTGGTTCTGTTAATAAAGGACTATCTTTAAGTAAGAACCAAATTATCGCGGATTTGGCAAAAGAGATAGCAAGAGCGAGTAGACGTAATTTATAGGATATTAACAATTTGATATATAAATATATTTTTGTATTGAGTGATAATTATTTGTTTTGTTAATTATGTATATGTTTTTGTTGATAGTAAATTTGCTTACGTCATTAAAATGTAATAAAAATTTGATGGTTAGAGCCAGAAGTTTTTTGCTATAATGTATCATCTATAGGTGTAAGCTGTGAACCTATAGAATTTTTGGTATTAATATTGGTGTTAGTAACTATAGCAATTATTGGTTAAGTATTTGAATGTCTTATGACCATATGAACAATGGGGGAATGGGTGGACTTGCCTCGCAATTTGCGGAACAGGCAAAGGAGCAGCTTGAGCAGTCAAATCAGAATAACATTAACTCACTAGCCTCTATGGTCACCGTTCAGGAGAAGAACGGGAAACACCATTGGATGGGGATTGAGGTATCCAGCGAGATGGCGGCGGTACTTCAGACAGTTACTAGTGGTCTTCCAGTATTAATAAATGAGTTTGTAAGTGGTGGTGCTTATAAACACTCTAGGAATATCTATAACGAACTCCATAAAAAATTTCATAATGGTGCTGGGAATTTGCAGGCTGCACATAAAGCAGGTTTATGGAGCGCGGGGGCGGTAGCTGCCGCTTTGATTGGCGCCCAACCAACAGTTGAGGTGGTTCAGGCGATCAGGAATAGGAGTAAGGAGCGTCGGGAAATTCGTGATAATCTAGAGATGGTTCTAGAGTCAGATAAGGACGCTGAAAAAAATAATGAAGTCATTCAGACCGCTATGGAGAAGACGAGCCAGATTATGAAGCTTGGCTTTAAGAGAGCTTCCGCTGAGCTTCCGACAGTGTTGCTAAATGGCTATTTCGCTATTGGTAATCATAAGGCGCTAGCGAATCATGAAAAAGGAAAAATGGCTCGTAGCCAAGCTCTTGGTAGTGAGAATGGTGGCTTGGGTAGTCTTGAATCAATGATGAAACAAGAAAGAGAATCACGTGAACAATTTAAACGATTAAAAGAAGCTCATGGACTAAGTGACCATGACGCGGAAAGAGTTTATAATGATTATAACGAAGCTAAAAGATTAAGAGAAAGAGAAATAATTGAAGGTAAGAATGTAGGTGGTCACGAATCACCTGTTGATGGTAAAAGTAGGGAAATGGCGGTAGCTACCGGCTCTATAATCAACTTATTCTTGAAACAAAAGGTAAATAAGGATGTAGAGAGTGAGCTTGGTAAAACTTCAGCATATGAGTTGATTATCGGGCTCAGGGAGAGGATAAACAGCGGTGAGCTTCGTGAAGGGGAAAATATTGGGGCTTATGTATCAGAGATTTTCCGGCAGAATGAAAAGGATAGAGGAAGATCTGATATAGGTCCGGCGCTCATGGAAAAATTGCAACCTCTCGCTGATCGGATCGGGGAGGTAATCTCAAAACGTGAGCTTGATGCTATGTCGCTTGTGAGTTTTGTTGGTGATGGTAAGGTGCTGAATAAAAGGCATTTTGTTAAATCAGATAAACTTGAGGATATTATTGATGAGCAGAGGAAGAATTTTGGCTCACATGAGAAGACCCCGCTTGATGAGTTCCTTGCTGATTTTCAAAATCCGCAGCTCATAATGAGTGCTGTGTCTTCCACCCTCAATGAGTTGAAAGGTAATGATAAGGCGGTTTTCGCTTCCATGTTCTCAGATGATGTTTTGCTTAAAGCTGGATTATCTAAAAAAGAAATCGCACCTTTGCGTAAGGATGGGCATAGTCATGTATTTGAATTTGTTAAAAATACTGCTATGGAGCTTGGTGAAAAATCTCCAGAGGAATTAAAAGATGTAGGGCTTTCTGATCGTCAGATTGAGGCTGTTCACAGCCTTAAAGAGGCATTTGAGGCTGGGGATAAAAAAGAAGCTAAATCTATGCTGGAAAAAGGTGGGGATATTACCTCTGCCGTTCGTGACTACGCTCTTCGTGAGCAGGTGGCGAGTGGTATGAGCGGTGGTAGATATTGGACAGAAAAAATTCATAAAAAACCGGAGATTAATCCGGAGGAACTTAAAAAGAAAGCACGTGATATTCCTGATGGTATGGAAGAATTGTCCAATGCCCAGCGGCTTGCTGACTCACGTGCGGATGGTGCCGCTCTTGGTGGGCTGGCTTAGAAAGGTTCTAGGGGCTTGGTTCTAGGCTCTAGGTGGCAGGATATGTCTTGTGGATATGTCTTGTAGATTCTAGTTGTAACATTTCCTCATTTTTCAAATGACTGACTGTAACATAATATTAATAAAAAAACAGTGGGATAGCCGCTACCATCATAGTATAATCGTGGTATGAGTGCGAAAATTCATTATATAAATCAAAGAGGAGCTAAGCCACAGGCTGGTCAGCAGCCATCTGTGGATTCTGATGATGTTCAGAATGCGGCTGGCGCGGCACAGACAGCGCATGAATCTAGCGTAATGGAAAAAGTTGGTAATGCTACCGGTGGTGCCTTGAATGTGGGAATGTTTGTCGCTGGTTTCGGGCATATCATAGCTGGTCTGCTTGGCAGTGCGTCAAAAGGTGTTGAATGGTTTGGTGATAGAACTGGTATAGATTTTATAAAAAAAGCTGGGAAAAAAACTGGCGGATTTGTAGAAGCCGTTAACAGCAAAACTGTAGAAGAATTAATGCCAAGAAATAATTTTACCAATACTGTTGGTAAAGAGTTGAACTCGGCAGCGAAATTTACCGGAAAAAAATTTAACGAAGCAACTAATGTAACTAGGCTAGGTTATGTCGCTTCGGAAGTAAATAGTCGCAGTGCCGTTAAGCATTTTACTAATGCTACTGAACTTCTTGGTAAATTCAGGGAGTATGGAGAACTTCCCACAACATTACAACCTTATGCGAATGAGCTGAAAGGGATTTTATCACAAGCGGAAATTGGCAAGGTTGACGCTAAAAAATTTGCGGCGGCAAAGACAGCTTTTGATGGTGAGTTGGAGAGGCTTGTAAGTGGTGGTTATGATACGTCATCCAGACAGAAAGTAGTACTTAATAAGTTTGGCAATGCTATTAATACTGCAGAAAAAGCTGTTGGGAAGCACGCTAACGCTCTTGGTTGGAAGTCTGGGAAGTTGGGTAAAAGTATAGCTAGCCTGCCAAAACAGATGTATAAGGCTCCGGTCTTAACAACGGCGATGAATGCTTCTTTCATAGCCGCTAGCGCTATGGAGGTGTTTGGTGAGGCGAAAGGATTTACCGCTAATTTGAATGCTCTTAAGCAAATGAATAAGGATATAACTGGAAAAGACGCTTCTACCGCCGCTGTTTTATTTGGTAGCGTGTCAAAACCGGTCGCTGAGGCACGCTCTAAGTTGCTTAAAAGTTTTGTGGTATCAGAAGGTGCTGGGCTTGCCGCTCTTGGAGTTAACATTGCTTTTGCTATTCGTGGAAAAATGTCAATGCTTGGCTTTATGGCTCCACACGCGGCAGCTACTGGTCTTAATGCTTTGGTTGGTGAGACGGTTCTTTCTAATTATGACGCTCTTAAGAAGGCGCAAGCGGCTGGTCAGGCGATACCGGCGGACGCATACGCTGAATTTATAACTAAAGCTGCTGGCAGTAAACAACTCGCTTCAGTTAAAGGCGGCTATGAATCGGTTAAGAAGCTCGCTACACAGTATGCTGAACAGAAAGTCGCACCTGGTCAGATTATGCGTGAGGTTGCTGATGGCAGTATATTTAAGAAGTTAGACAGTTTGGCGGTTGCGGGTGGCTTAGCGGTTGGTGGTCAGAAGCTGGCGGGAAATCAGGCTAAGCAAGCATATTCACATGTCGCGGCATTAAGAGGTAATAATAATCAACAACAGAAACAAGTTGTTGGTGATCACACTGCTTCTTTGGTTAGTAATTCAGCCGGTGCTAATAAAGCATTAGAGTTGGGGGCTTAGAATATGGCCATTGATCCTGATAAATCGCTAAATGATATAGCTGGTAGGCAAAAAATTGTTGAGAATGCTCATAGTGCGGTAGTTGGTGCTAGTACACTCAACGGTGTAATAAATACTGATGTTATTCAAAAATACGCGCCAACAAGGGCTACCGCTATTTCTCCGGTGCTAGATAGGATAGCACGTGTGGCTACACCAGCGGGGTTTGCCCTTGATGTCGCGGTGCGGCACTATGATGATGAAAACCTTAAAGTCCAGATGGAAAAATATTTTAATGAAGGTGATATACGTCTTGCTAAAAGACAGTTGGAAAGACAGAATCAGGCATTTAGAAAAGCGGTAAATAAGGAAGTTGACTGGGGTGATATTGGTGGTCAGTTTCTTTCTGTTTCTATTGGAGCAGGAGTAGGTAGTGTTATAACCGCTTTTGTTTTGCCATTTGGCGGTTTACTTCCAGTTGTAGGAGGGATTGTCGGTGGATATAAAGGAAATCAGATTTATAATGATAAAATAGTTGAGCAAAAGCAGGATCCTGTAGTAATTAATTTACAGATTGCTGAGATGGTGAATAATAGAGACTATGTGCCACAGGGAGTTGTATTTGCCGCTCTCGCTTCTAATCTTGAAGGAGAGCACGGTAAAATGGCGAGTAAGTTATTGGAGAAATATACCGGTGAGAAAACCTTTGCCGCCGCTCTTTCTGATCATGAGAATATAGCAAAATTAAGGGCAATGAGCCAAGATCCACGTATCGCGGATGCAATTCGTGCGCAGACCGGAATGATTTATGATCCGCATGACCCATTCAAAACAGTGGACGCGCAATATGCTGAGCTGATTAATGGTGGGCATATGAAGCCAAAGAATCTATTTAATCCCGGTGAGGGTATATATGTGCTTTCTACCATGAAGGTGAACGGGCAAGCAAGCGATATGAATTATGATGTGAATAGTCAAACTCCGTTATCACCACCAGCGCAAACCACGCTTCCTCGTGGGGTGAACGCTTCACAAGGGGTTGGTGTTTAGAACAGCTTCGCTGGCTGATGGCTCGTGCCGCCTACTGGCGCATGGCGATTTCATTTGGGTATCAGGCACTGAACATGACACTGTCATGCCGTCTTTATGACGGCATCCGGTTGTGAAAAGCAGAGCTTTTCACTGGATTTATCTGTAACCTACCAGACCCCGCTAACCACGTGCGTGGTGACATTGTATCCAAAGGCGATTGCCATGTTGCTTCCCCCTACGCTCTTTGAGTTTCGGCGGACAGGTGATGATGGCACAGCCTGACTTACTGTGCTTCTTGTTCCCTAGCTCCTAGCTTCTAGAACCTAACATCTATTTTAATCAATAATTCAGGAGTTTTTTTATGGTATTTGTGGAAACACGTTTTCCTGTTGATATTTCTTATGGATCATCAGGAGGACCTGAATATTTTACCGATATTGTGGTAAGTAACGGTGGTTATGAGCAGAGAAATATAAATTGGGCACAAGCACGAGCTAGGTATAACGTGGCGCATGGTATTAAGAGTCAAGCGCAACTTGATTCTCTCATAGCGTTTTTTAGAGCGAGGAAGGGAAGAGCGAACGGCTTTCGTTTTAAGGACTGGAGTGATTATAAAGCAATAACTCAGCTTATTGGAACTGGTGATGGTGTGGCAACTGATTTTCAGCTTATTAAATCATATGATAGTGGTGGTGTTATTGAAAATAGAACGATCAATAAGCCGGTATCTGACAGTGTTGTGGTATATTTAGATGGTGTTGTATCTAGCTCTTACACGCTTGATGATACTACAGGTGTTGTACAATTTTCAGTGGCACCTGCTGTTGGTGTTATAATTACCGCTGATTTTGAGTTTGATGTTCCGGTGCGTTTTGATACTGATCGCCTGTCAGCTTCCCTTGATTCGTATGGGGTTAGTAGTTGGAATGATATTCCATTAGTTGAAATTAGGGTTTAGAGGAAAAATCATGAAAAATATCTCAAATGAGCTCGCTTTACATATAGCAGGTGAGGTGACTACCCTTGCGACTTGTTGGAAGCTTACAAGACGTGATGGTGTTAATTTTGCTTTTACGGATCATGATTTGGACATAAATGTTGAGTCGGTAATATATAAGGCGGCGAGTGGGTTTACTCCTAGCGCGATTCAAAATACAGATTCTCTTAATGTTGATAATCTTGATATTGAGGGTGTTTTGTCGTCAGAAAATATAGAAGAGAAAGATATAATGGCAGGACTATATGATTTCGCTGAGATAGAAATTTTTATGGTAAATTATAGTGACCTTACACAAGGAAAATTGAAGCTTAGAAGAGGGTGGCTTGGTGAAGTAGCGATTCGTTCCTCTCAGTTTGTGGTGGAGGTAAGAGGGCTTACGCAGCGTCTTTCACAAAAATTTGGTGAGCTGTACTCCGCTTCATGTCGCGCGTCATTTACCGATAGCCGTTGTAAGTTGGATGCCGCGTCTTTTACAGTTTCTGGTAGTGTAACTTTTGTTACCTCAAATCAAGAATTTTTTGATTCAACACGCTTAGAGTCTAGTGGAATATATAATTTTGGGAAGATTAGTTTTACCAGTGGAGATAATTCTGGTTTGTCTATGGAATTGAAAGAATTTATTAGTGGTGGTAGGATAATTTTAGTTTTACCTATGCCATATCTGGTAAGTGTTGGTGATAGTTATAATATGACACAAGGTTGTGATAAAACTTTATCTACTTGTATTAATCGCTATAGTAACGCTATCAATTTTAGAGGTGAACCACATGTTCCTGGTATTGACTCAATGTTAGAGACAGCGGGAACTAGAAAAAAATAAATATAAAAATAGATTAAGTAAAAAAATGTTTTTTCAGTATGATTTTAATGTTATTAAGATAGTATGAAAATGAGTATGAATTTGAGTGGTGTGGTATCTACATGAGAGTGATACGAGATTTTACTGTTGGGATATTTTCAGTATTGAAAATTACTAGTTCTCCGTTGCTCTATCGTTATCCATATAAAAATTCCGCTGAGGGTTTGCGCAAGGATTGGATAAGCATAGGGCAGGATATTGAAAACATAATTGGCAAATTGGAAGAAAGTAGCAATGGAGACGATTGAAGGTAACAACGAGAATCAGCGCCCTACTAGGACTGGTGGTTATTATAAACAAAGAGGTAATCGTGACCGCAATCAGAATAGGACTGTAGAGATTTTACCGCATCCAGAGGTTCTGGAGAGCTATAATTATGTTGTGGATGGTTCCGCTAAGATGATTCTTACCATGTTTGAGATGGAGCAAAAGCACCGCCATGAATGGGAAAGACAAGCTCTTAGGGTGCATGGAATCACCTCTATTGTTGGTCAGGTTCTAGGTTTTTTTATCGCTGTCGCTGTGTTTGTATCGGCGGCGGTAATTGGTATACATGGTAACTCAACGATTGCCGCGACCATTTGGGTGTTTGGCATGTCTATAGTGGTTATGGCTGGTCTGGTCTGGGCATACGCCAAGAGCATGGGGCAACGTCCGCTTTTCGCCCGTCCGACGATGCGTACACATTTCCGCCCACAAAAGGATAAGGATAGCAAAGAATCTCGGGAGTAGAGAAAATCTGATAGTTATGGTTCAGGACTGACATAATCTATTGGTCTTGTTTTTTTGATTTTGCAATTTCTTATTCACTAACGTTTGAAAAGCCTTAAATCCCAAGCACCTAAAACTATATAAATAACGGAATTTATGAGTAATTATAATATTGCCCATGCCGCGCGATCATGGGTTGGTACGTCTTTTCATCATCAAGGACGGCTTAAAAAAACCAATGTCATAAAGGTGGGGTTGATTGTTTAGGTCTACTGATTGGGGTAGCGAAAGAGTTGAGACTACCTCTTATAAAATACGATGAGACAAACTATCCACATTATCCTGATACTGATTTACTTAGGAAAAAACTATCATCTCTAATGCTAGAAATTCCAAAAGATGAGATTGAGGTTGGTGATATATTGTTACTTAATATTGGTGATAGAGCGCAGCATTTAGCTATTGTAAGTGAATATAAAGGGCAGAAGGCGATAATACACGCTTACGCCCCAGCACGAGCGGTAGTTGAGCATATTCTGGATGAATGGTGGAAAGACAGGATAGTGGCGGCTTTTCGGGTTAAATAAAGATCTATTATTTCTTTATAATTTCTGATCGGATAGAACTATCAGGAGTTTGTGGTGAGTTAAGTTCGCCAAGTTCTCTTTTACTTGCCGCATGTTCTGCCATCAAGACACCAACTCCACAACCGCCTGCTGCTCCTAAAATAGCACCGGGTAAGCTGCCGGCGGCTGCTCCAACACTACCAAATGCTATTGAGCCTGCGGTGCATGGATTTTCCTGTACCAATGCTTTTATCTGTTGTTTTACGGTTGGTTTTTGTTCTTCTGACATTTTAGTTACTTACTGTTTTATCATACATATATCAAGCTTTTTTATAAAATAAGATTAATAATTTTTAAGGAAAAATTATGGCATCAATTATTTTAAGTTCCGTAGGTTCGGCTGCGGGAGCGGCGACCGGTTTGCCTTTTGGCGCGCGGGTTGGTTCGGCGTTAGGGCGGATAGCGGGTGGAATAATAGACTCAAACCTAAATAATGGCAAACTTGACGGGATAAGGGGAGGAAGGCTTGCGGATCTCGCAGTGCAAAGCTCGGCATATGGTAATATGATACCAATTATTTATGGAACAGTGCGTATTGCTGGAAATATAATCTGGTCGCTTCCTATTAAAGAGATAATTGTTACTACTACTAGTTCAGCGGGCGGTGGTAAAGGTGGTGGCGGTAAGGTTAGTCAGACTTCTAGCTCATATAGCTATTCGGTAACACTGGCGGTAGCTGTTTGTGAGGGTGAGATAAGCGATATCATAAGAATATGGGCGGACGCTGGTCAGCTTGACCTATCACGCTATAATATTCGTATCTATAAAGGTGGTGAAAGCCAGTTGCCAGACTCGCTGATTCAATCAATTGAGGGAATAGATAAAACTCCTGCTTATCGTGGTCTTGCATATGTGGTATTTGAGGATTTCCCTTTAGCTGATTATGGAAACCGGATTCCTAACTTTACCTTTGAGGTTAAGAAAAAGTTTCTTTACGCTGATTATGAGGGTGAGACGGCAGAAGATATGATTAGCGCGGTCGCCATGATTCCGGCCGCTGGTGAGTTTGTCTATGATACACAGGTAGTAAACAAGGTTTCTGGTGTGCAGGTAGGGACTGAGTGGGCGCAGCAGGGCAATATACAGCCGGTTAATAGCCATAACGTAAATGGTATAGCGAATTCACTACTTTCTCTTAATCAGCTTGAGCAGACTTGCCCGAATATTGGTTGGGTTTCGGTGGTGATCGCTTGGTTCGCTGATAATATGGATATAGCTTCATGTAGTATTAAGCCCGGTGTTGAATATAAGGAAGGGGCTACTACCAGCCCTAATATTTGGTCGGCGGCGACTTATAATCGCTCTACCGCTCGTCTCATAACTCAGATTAACAATATACCTCAATACGGTGGTACGCCAGATGACGCAAGCATATTACGCTATCTTGATGAGCTTAAGGTACGTGGATATAATGTGATGTTCTATCCAATTTTGTTTATGGATTTGAGTGGCAAACCATGGCGTGGTGATCTTAGTGGAGGCATAGGTACTGTTGTTAATTTTTTTACTAAAACAGATGGTTATAATACATTTATAAACCATTACGCGAACTTAGTGAAAGATAAAGTGGATGCTTTTTCCATAGGCTCAGAGTTAAAATCCTTAACTGGAATTACCGATATGTCTGGTAATTATCCGGCGGTAAGTGAACTGGTAAGTCTTGCGGCGAATGTAAAATCAATTGTTGGAAGTGGAGTTAAGGTTACTTACGCCGCTGATTGGTCAGAGTATCATCATGACGCTAATGGTTGGTATAATTTGGATCCTTTATGGGCATCATCAGATATTGATTTTATTGGTATTGACGCTTATTTCCCGCTTACTGATAGCGTTACTCCGGTTTATGATATAGACGCGATAAAAGCCGGATGGACTTCTGGTGAAGGATACGATTGGTATTATAGTGATGAAGAGCGTACGACAAAGGTAAATCTTACACCACAGTTTGCATGGAAGAATTTGGATTGGTTTTGGAAAAATAGTCATATTAACCCTGATTCGCAGACAACTGGTTGGGTTCCTCAATCCAAGAAAATATGGTTTACTGAATATGGTTTTCCAAGCGTTGACGGCGCTTCTAATCAGCCGAATGTATTTTACGCTCCTGACAGCATAAGTAGCGCGTTTCCCTATCACTCGAAGGGTAGGGTAGATTTACGAGCGCAGCGTAGTGCGGTTGTGGCAACCGAGTCACAATGGAAAAACTCGGCTATGGTTGAGCATATGTTTGTTTGGGCGTGGGACGCGCGACCATTTCCTTACTGGCCGGATTTGACAGATGTATGGAATGATGATGTAGTTTGGAAAACTGGACATTGGCTGCAAGGTAAATTTGGGATTTCTAATTTAGCGGCGGTGGTTTTGGATCTGACCACGCGCTCCGGTCTTGAGGAGAGTGATATTGATGTAAGCGCTATCAGTCAGCAGCTTGAGGGATATGTGATTACTTCACAAAAAACTATCCGTGAGGCGATTGATGACTTAAGAAGAGCCTATTTTTTTGATGTGGTAGAAAGTGATTATATACTGCGCTGTGTATCAAGGGGTGGCAGTAGCTCACTAAGTATAGAAGAGGATAGGCTACTGATAGATAGTGATAACCAGCAATCAGCAACTTCATTTAAGATTATTCGTAGGCAGGAGATAGAGCTTCCAGAGCGTATCAATGTGCTTTATCTAAATCGTCTGTCTAATTATCAAACATCTACACAATATTCACAACGTGAGATAACGAGTAGCAGGGATAGCGTTACTATAGATTTACCGGTGGTTATACCGGATCAGGTAGCGAAGAATATAGCTGATATTGCGTTGTTTAACGAGTGGATAGAGCGTACAATTTATAATTTTGATTTGCCAATACGTTACGCGGCGATGGATCCGGCTGATATTATTACCATAAATACCGCCAGCTCTTCCCATGATATGAGAATAGTATCAACCTATATAGGCTCACCTAGTATGGTAAGAGTTAGCGCTGTCGCTGAGGATGTATCGGTTTATGATATTTATAGCGATATTTCGGCGGATGATAAAAGCTTATTACAATCCAATATAGCGATAGCCGTAAGTAGGATGGAACTTTTAGATTTGCCATTATTTCCTAGCGAAAGTGAGTCATCGGCTGTTATTAGAGTAGCTGTATCAGGACTTGGTGATAATTGGGGTGGGGCGGTAGTATATCGTTCTGATGATAATGGTAATAATTATTCCGTATTTATCTCTGTTGATGAGCCAGCTGTTATTGGTACGGTGGTGGGTGGCTTAGCTACTGGAAGATCTGTGGTATTTGACGAAAAGAATTATGTTGATGTCGTGCTTATTGGAGACTCTTCATTACAGAATGTGGATGAGATAGCGGTATTAAATGGCGCTAACGCCGCTTTACTTGGTGATGAGATTATTCAATTTAAGAATGCCGAACTTATCGCTGAAGGACAATATCGTCTGAGTGGTTTGCTGCGTGGCAGGCTGGGGACAGAATACGCTATTTCCGGCCATGTCGCTGGTGAACGCTTTATTTTGCTTGATGGGTCTGTACTTAAAAAAACAGTAGCGAGTAATTTAATCGGTCTTAAACGGCAATATAAGGCGGTGAGTGTTGGGGGCAGCATAACAGAAAGCGTAGAGCGAGATTTTACTTATATGGCAGCGGCATTAAAGCCTTATAGTGTAGTACATATAAGCGGCGCGCGTGATGGTGGTGGCAATCTTACCATAAGTTGGGTGAGAAGAAGCCGCACGGGTGGTGATTGGCGGGATTTGGTTGATGTGCCGCTTGCTGAGCAAAGCGAGTTATATGATGTGGAGATAATGGATGGTGGCAGTGTGGTTCGTAGTTTTCTCTCACTTAACAGCCCGTCAGTTGGTTATAGCGCAGCGCAACAGATAACTGATTTTGGCAGTGTTCAAAATAGCGTAAACGTCAGGATATATCAGATTTCAGCGATAGTCGGCAGAGGGTATGAGGCACTTGCTGTTGTGTAGAGTAGGTAATATTTTGTTCCTATCACCCAGCAAGTAGTTTTTTCTTTTGAGATTGGAATTCCTCTTCGGTTAGGTGTCCTTTTTCCCTGAGGGCGGCGAGTCTTTCTAGTTGAGAAGCAATATCAATGCCCGCTGTGTTTGATGGTGTGTTGTCTTCTTTACCTGAATATAACTTCTTACGGGCTATCTGCATTTGCTCTTGAGTTACCTTAACGAACGGCATGATAGAGCTTTTCAGTACCATTCGTATTTGGAAAGCACTAGCTCCATCCCAAACGGTGATTGAACCAAAAAATACAGTAAATCCATGATCAATTGATTGGATTCTCTCTAGCGGAACTTGTAATTGGCGAAGCCCGAACAGCATACCACGATTTAAGAAAATTATCCGCTTATTGGTGCAAACCGCAAGCCAAGTAGCGTTATTCATTAAGCCAGAAGTGACAGCCTTTACCTGTTCATCGCTGGATAATATCTCAGGAAGCGCGCGTACTTCTTTTTTAGTCCAGAAAATATAGCTGTGTTTGTAGGAATTTATTTGATTCCACACCTCATCTAACGTTGGCATTTATCACTCTCTTACAAAAAAGATTAAAATATCACCTTCCATGACTCTATCTGAAAATAGAGAATATATAAAGTATTAATATTAATATCAGTATTATAAGGAATAAGAAATGGCAACGACATCTCATCTTGGAATTACGTTTGTTGAGCAAGCGCAGGCACAGAAAGAAATTACGGTTAATCAGGCGATTACTCGGATTGACGCGGTGCTTAATAGTGGCGCTAAAAGTCGTGTTATAGCGACTCCTCCCGTATCTCCCGCTGCTGGTGATGTTTATATAGTAGCTGCATCCGCGACCGGTGATTGGTTAGGGCAGGATAGTAACATTACCTATTTTGATGATATATGGCGGTTTATAACTCCACTTGAAGGTATGACTTTATGGGTAAGTGATGAGGATTTATTGTATAGTTATGACGGCGGTAATTGGGTGATTTCTAGCAATCCAACGGAGTTTCAGAATCTTGATAAGTTAGGGGTTAACACGACAGCGGACAATACTAATAAGCTTGCCGTTGCCAGTGACGCTATTTTATTTAACCATAATGGTAACGATATACAGGTAAAGCTTAATAAAAATAATTCCTCAGATGTTTCCTCATTCCTATTTCAAAGTGGATTTTCGGGAAGGGCGGAGTTTGGAACTCTATCTGATGATAATTTTACTCTTAAAGTATCGGCGAATGGTTCTTCATGGCTAGATAGTTTGAAAATAATAGCTTCTAGTGGGCGGGTGGCGTTTAAGTCCATTGAAAGTGGTATTTCCGCTTCTGGAAGTACGCAGGCGGATGCCGCTACTCTTACTAAAACTATAAATGAGGTAACTACAGTATCGGTGGGACAAGGTGTTGTTCTTCCACAACCAGAGGCGGGAGAGTTGTTCGTTATCGCTAACCAATCAGCTAACTCTCTTAATGTATATCCGGCAAATGGTCATTCAATTAATAATTTGTCAGCTAACAGTTCTCTGTCTATCGCCGCTGATAGTAGGCTGTTGTTATGGGCAGTAACTAATAACAAATGGTATTCAATATGATAGAGCAAGAAACATCAGTTAATTGGCGGGTGGATAAGCGTATTCCGATTGCTTTGCTCGTAACTTTATTTTTGCAGATCGCAGCAGCCCTTATTTGGGCGAGTCAGCTAAACGCTCGTGTTGGGATGTTAGAGCAAGAGTCACTAAACTCCGCTTTATTTGGTGAAAAATTAGCGAGAATTGATGAGAGGTTGCAATCAGTACGGCAACATATGGAAGATATTAAGGATAAGGTAGAGAATATTGATGAGAGATTGTCTAAGTAGCTTATAATTTGTCCCCGTGAAAGACTACTGTCTTTCACATGAGACGAAGCTGAAGGCTCGTGCGGTCTGCTGACCGCACATGGGGTGTGCGAGAAAACTGGTGCTCAGGGCTGGCACCGTCTGCTGATGGTGCTTCTTGTTCCCTTTTCCTCTGGAAGAGGGGCAGGGTGAGGGAAGGCTAATATGAAAACATCAAAAAATGGGATAGAGCTTATTAAGCGATTTGAAGGATTTTCGGCAGAGCCATATTATTGTCCAGCGGGGAAATTAACCATTGGTTACGGACATGTTATGTCTGGTAAGGAAAGAGAGGGTTTACTGACTATTTCTAAGGAAATTGCAGAGAATTTACTAAAAAAAGATATTGAGATAGCGGAGAAAACGATTGCTAGGCTGGTTAAGATTGAAATAACACAAGGTCAGTTTGACGCTCTTGTAAGCTTTATTTATAATATCGGCAATCAAGCTTTTGAAAAATCTACATTACTTAGGATATTAAATGATGGAGAAACAGAATTAGCGGCTGGTGAGTTTAAGCGTTGGGTCTATTCAAAAGGAAAGAGGCTGAGAGGTTTAGTAAAACGTAGAGAAGCTGAAAAATTGTTGTTTTTTAGTTAATTAGTGTGATTAATTAAATAATTTATGCTATTATGAACATGTTGTAACATTATAATATCCAGAAAAAACAGAACATTCATAAAACTGTAATACACAATAATTTATTTTTGTTTATACTGAGAATATAGAGTTAGTTAAATTACATGCGGAGAGCATTATGAGTGATGATGGCGATATAAACAAATCTATGGCAGATAAATATTCTGGTAAGGGACCTGGTAATTCTACGACAGCGGGTGCTGATTTTTCTGGAAAGGAACAACCTGTAGGAGGTCATGATACTCATGCAAAGACATCTGAGGCTGCTGGTAAAGGTGCCAAAGCCGCAAGTAAGACAGCTGATGGTTTTTTCGCTAAAATTAAAGAGGCGTTTACAAAAGGTCAAGAGGGAAAAGCTGTTACCGATTCTGAGCATGGTGCCAAGAAAGCAGTTCGCGTAGAGAATATGAAGACAGAACTTGCTAAAAGTGGGCTGAGTGATGAAGCAAAGGGAGCTTTGGAAAAAAAGATCTCACACCATTCTGATAGGTTGAACGCTGCAAGGAGCAAAACTTTTTCAAAGAATTATACAATTGCTGAGGGTGCCGCCGCGCGTATTGGTGCTAATTTTGGTCCTTCTGCCAATGGTTTTGAAAAAGGTATGCGTGGTACTGGCGCGGTTATTGGCGCGGTATATGCTGGTAATAAAGTTCTTAACCCTGAGCGTGATGATGAAGGTAAAGTTAAATGGGCTTCCACTATAGCAAAAACTGCCGCTGGTGCTGCTGTTGCTGCCCTTGCTCTTGCCGCTGGTGGTAAAAACCGCGCTATGGGGATATAATTTAAAGTTTTAGACTTTTTGGTTTTGAGTTTGAAATTCTTACAAGTTTTTCATAATATTTTCGTCTATACTAAGAGTAAGCATTACTCCTCTTGCCTTATTTATGGTTTCTTCCAGTTCTTTCTCGGGAATTGAGTCGGCGATGATCGCTCCTCCCACTTGAAACTCAAATTTTTTTCCTTTCATAATCAGAGTACGTATTACCACGGACAGGTCACAACTGCCATCGCCACCAAACCAGCCGATTGTGCCGCTATATATTCCTCTTTCTTCTTTTTCTAATTCGCTACATAAATTCATCGCCGCTATTTTTGGGGTGCCGGTCATAGATCCAGGAGGAAATACTGATTTTACGGCATCAATAGTACTGTAATCCTCCCCTTTTTCTCCACTTATGGTGCTTGACATATGGTGGATTGTGGCGTGGCTGGTAATATCAAATAGAGATTCGGTTTTTACGCTACCGGTTTTACAGCATTTGCTTAAATCGTTACGGGTGAGATCAACTATCATCAGATTTTCAGCTTTGTCTTTTGCGCTATTCTCTAAATCATTTCTAAGCCATTCGTCTATTTCGCTATTTTTTAGGTTACGTGGGGCGGTTCCTTTTATCGGGCGGCTGGTTATTTTGCCTTCTGAATTAATATTTAAGAATGATTCGGGGCTTGATGAGAGAGTATACGTATCATCCAACCTTATAAAAGCGCTATAGCAGGCGGGGCTTACTTCACATAATTCTCTAAATATCCGCAAGTAGTCAGGTGTCTTTTCAGATTCCCCATAAAATTTTCTGGTCAGATTAGCCTGATATAAATCACCATTATTTATTTTATCAATTATATATTCCACGTTCCGCAGATATTCATTATTAGTCATATTTGATGATATGTTTTTTACTTGTGGGATAGGTGAGGTGGTCTTTTTAGGATTTGATAGCATATCTGGTAAGTTTTTACTGTTGCTATACATGGTAATCGTTTGCTCTTCATGATCAAATATATATATATTATTAAATTTCATCATGTATAGGTTAGGAGAATTCAGCCAACCTGTCTCATCATTTTCTAATTCTTCTAGGCTGTTTTTTAATCCGTATCCTAAATAGCCAAACCAAGCGTTAACGAATTTTTCTTTGTCAGATGATAATTTTTTGGCAAACTCAGTGAAATTATCACTGATTATTTCTTCATTAAGTCCGTGAGCAAGCAGGCTATGACGACCGGAATATCCTGTATTTACTCCTGAATACAGTAATACCCACTTTTTCTCATTAATGTGTGACGCTATGTCTAAAGGATGCTGCCATTTAAGTTTTGTTGGTGTATATTGTGTCTTAGGCATTTTATATTAGCGGTTATTAAATCATTATTAAAGGGTAATAGATGCTTTCATTATTTAGGAAGTTATTTGGTAAAAGAAAAGCAAATAAATTCATGCCACCAGAGAGTTTATCTTCTGAGGTGATGAAGGACGTAATGAGAGAAGTGGATTTTCTAAAAGAAAATCACAGAGTAGATGTAAGAGAGCTATCGGAAGGAGAATCCCCAACCACTCCAAAAAGAGCGGATGAGGACTCTACGACATAATATCCCGTGTTATCTAGCTGGTGCTTGCTGTAAGGTAGGAAGCACCGTCTGGTTGAATAGCCCCATGATCTGCCCAACATTTTTGCCGTTAACAGTACCGCTACTTTGTATATTAAAGCTAAGGTCTGTTTTATTTGCAGGGTCTGCTTGCAGATTTGCCAAAAAGTTTTTAACAGCCTGAACAGTAGATGGGGATATGTATGGAACCGCTGAAAGTTGCTCAGGATCAACCAGATTTATAGCGTTTCTTATACGATTATAATAATCATACATATCATCAATCATGGTTGGACATTTGTTACATACAAGGTTTAGCTCGCCTTCTGGAAGTAGGCTTTTTTCATCTTTCTTGACATAACCATCAGCTTTTATACCATAGCGCTCGGTGGAATATTCTAAAGACGAAAGCTTGCCATCAACGCTACCAAAATTTTTAGTTCCCGCGACATTTCCCTTAAGCACAAACTCAGTTTTTCCGTGAGAAGCGAAATCAGGAATCAATGAGTGAATAAGACCAGCTCTTTGCTCTTCGGTAAGGGTAGCTAGTTTTTGTTCTACATTGTCCTTCTTATTCAATAATTTATTGTCTATCATCTGATTCAATGTCTCACTTAACTGCATTCTAAGCACAGTCCTGAATAGTTCATTTGTAGTCGCTTCACTTTTTACATCAACTCCAAAATTGATATTATCACCATCGGGTTTGCTATGTACGATGAATTTTCCATCAGTATCGTACAAGGCGTTAGATATGTTATATTTATTAACATTTATGTTAAATGGCATGTTAAATGGAGATTTTTCAATGTTTTTCCAATCACTAAGATTATTAAGGCTAATAGACACATCTATTTCCCCACTTTGTTTGCCATATAATGACATCGGAACAACTGGCTGATTTGGAGCTATGTTTTTCATGTAAACACTATAAATTTTATCATAAGCTTTGGTGAATTCTATGTTGTTGAATTTAATGTACAATCCCAAACCTTCAGAGCCATTATTTGGTGAATATGAAACACTAAAATCCGCGTTATCCATAGAACTAATCTTTTCATTTGTATCAGCGTTGTTTGATACAAAACTACCACTTTGACATTTCAGCGAGCGTATCTTTTGCGGAAAATCATTGTCAAATTTTATAACTCTAAAATCCCACATATTGTCAAATATGCTATTTTCATTCTTTATTTCCAAAGAACACTGGCTTGGGGATGATTGGGTAGAGACGATATTAAAAATTTCGTCACCTATGGTACTTTTTTGTTGCCAATTTCCATTAATTGAACTGGTAAATTTGTTAGAGAATATATTTGTACTTATTCTAAGCACACCATCAAGATTTACCTCTTCATTCCAATTTTTTACAGACCCACCTATAACCACTTTAAGAGCTCTATCAAAATTGGTATTTTTAAGTATGTCTCCTATGTTACTTTTGATATGAGGATTTTTTATAGATACGGTCATATTAAGAGGGAATCCCGATACATCAAGCGAGTCATAGGAGAATGATGAATTGTCGGTATTAAGTTTGGCAAGAGCGGTCTCAAAATCTTTTTTTACCGCTGTAGCGCGGTTATTCCAGCTAATACCAAGCGCTGCGGCTGCGGTAACTACAAAGACTACTAATACGATAACCAATAATTTGCGCATTTTATCTCACTTCCTGACAATTATTTATTAAATTACAATTTTATGCTCCAGACAGGTGGTACGTGAAATAGTAATTTATTTCAAGTTTTTTCTATATCAATTTCCAATAAATTATTTATTGGTTCAATAAGTTTTATTACATTTTGATACTGCCATTTCAGTTCTATCGGTTGTATTTGGATAATTGGTAATATCTTCCAAGCCACATTAGTTATGAATACAGCGTCCGCTGACTTTAGCTCATTTATAGTAGCCGCGACTTCCTTTACTTTTCCTTCTTCATTTTTGTATAGCTTTATTAATGTTGCTCTTATACTTCCTTCTAACATTCCGCAAGAGAGTGAGGGGGTATGTAATATATTATCTTTTAGCCAAAATATATTAGCGGAACTGGTCTCACATATCTCATTTTTATTATTGAGCAAAAGAGCGTCAAAGCATTCATTTTCTATTGCCTCAATCCGTGCCAGTGTGGAGTTTAATCCCTGACATAGCTTATATTGTACTGGTAGCATATCGGTAGATATTTTCTTATAAGAGCTGAGCCATAGGCTTGCGTATTTTTCCTTAAGTTGCGGTTTTTCCATAGTTTCTATAATAACCGTTGGATTAATTCCTTGTTGTGGCATATAGCCACGTCCGCCAATTCCTCTGGTTATTTGGATACGCAGTAATCCGTTTTTTATGTTATTTTTTTTTAGTAATTTTTTAGATAGTGACTGTAGGTTACAAGTATTGTAATTTATTTTTACAGCATTGAGTCCTTTTTCTATTCTAGCGAGATGCCACTCCCACTGATATAGCTTGCTATTTTTTATTATTATAGTGTCAAATATTCCATCACCATAGCGAAAACCACGATCCTGCGGTGATATGCAAGCTTTATCTTCTTTAATCAGTTTGTCGTTGAATATCAGATAATCCATAGTTATTAAGAATAAATCGGTTATTGTATTATTGCTTGCTTATATTTATAGCTAGTAAATCATGAAAAAACAAAAAATAATATTAGGGTTGGGTAGCAATATTGGAGATAGGATGGAAAACTTACGTTCTGCTATAAGTAAGTTAACTAACTATTTGTTAGTAGAGAGTATTTCCTCAATCTTTGAATCTGTGGCATTACTGCCGGAAGGAGCGGTTGAGGATTGGAATAAGCCGTTTTACAACATGGTATTGGTGGTTACTAGTGACATGTCACCTGACGAAATTATATCTATAACTAAGGCTATTGAGGAGGAAATGGGTAGGGTGAAGCTTGGTCATTGGAGTCCGCGTAATATTGACATAGATATTTTGCTATTTGATGAGCTGGTTATAAAGCAAGATGATTTGCGAATTCCGCATAAAGAGATGCTGAAAAGGGATTTTGTTTTACTGCCGATGGTAGAAGTAGCTGGTGATTTTAAGTATCCACAAGAAGGGAAGTATAAAGGTATGGCTATTGCTGATATTGTAAAAGAAAAGGGATTTAAGCTTGGTGATACAATAGCTAAAATTGGTAAGTTACATGACTAAACTGGTTGGTATTATAAATGTAACTCCTGATTCTTTTTCTGACGGAGGAAGTAGCTATCAAGCGGAAGACGCGGTGAGTAATATAAAAAAATTAGTCGCTGATGGGGCTGATATTATAGACATAGGAGCGGAATCAACCAGACCTAACGCTATTCCTATACCAGCGGATGAGGAATGGGCAAGGCTTGAGCCTGTTCTTTCATTGATTTCAGGTGTGGATATTAAGGTTAGCGTAGATACTTATCATCCACAAACAGCTAAGAGTTCTTTGAATATAGGGGTAGGGTGGATAAATGATGTATCTGGGCTTGCTAATATTGAGATGGTTGATGTGGTAAAAGATTCTGATTGTAAGCTAGTGGTTATGCACTCTCTTACGGTTCCGGCTAATAAAAATGTTACTATGGAAGTTGATTGTGATCCAGTGGAAGTTGTTTTGCGCTGGGCGGAAAGATGTTTTTCTGATCTTGAGGCGCAGGGTATAAAAAAAGATAGGATTATTTTTGATCCTGGTATTGGATTTGGTAAAACAGCCAAGCAGTCATATCAGATAATTGAGGGGGTTAGCAACTTCAAGGAACTTGGTGTTCCTATATTAGTTGGGCATTCGCGTAAATCTTTTATGGGTGTGAAAGCGGTAGATGGTGACATTGATGATGAGACTATAAAAATATCAAAATTTTTGATAGAAAACGGGGTGGATTATCTTCGGGTGCATAATGTGAAGCGACATAAGGAAATTTTATGAGTGATGTGATTGAGCAGTTTTTGAAGCGTTTGCACCATCCATTTATGGTAGGAATAGATTTGTCACTGGAGAGGGTGATGCGTTTGCTTTCCATGCTTGGTAATCCTCACAAGAGTTTGCCGCCGGTAATACATGTGGCGGGAACTAACGGTAAGGGGTCACTTATCGCCTATTTACATTATATTTTTGAGGAAGCTGGGTATCGTGTTCATCGCTACACTTCTCCTCATTTAGTACACTTTAGTGAGAGGATTATCGTTCAGGGTAAAGAAATAGAAAATGACTATGTTGAAAAGATATTTCACCATATGACACCAGCATTGCAGCGTCAACAGGTTACTTTTTTTGAGGCGGTAACAGTTGCCGCTTTTATAGCGTTCGCTGAAAAACCAGCGGATATATTATTACTGGAAACTGGGCTTGGTGGCAGGTTGGACGCTACTAACGTGGTAACAAAACCACTACTTACGGTGATTACCCCGATTGATGTGGATCACACGGAGTTTTTAGGAGACACCATTGAGCAAATAGCGGCTGAAAAAGCGGGAATAATAAAGAAAAAAGTGCCATGTGTAATAGGGAAGCAGGGTTTTTCTCAAGTATTGGAAATATTGGAAAAAACCGCTGGAAAGATGGAAGTTCCCTTATTCAGGCTTGGCAAAGAGTGGAGAGTGGATGGTGAGCGTTATATCTCAGAAGAAAAAAATATTGAGCTTACGCCATCGCTTGCCGGTGAGCATCAATATGACAACGCGGCGACCGCCGCAGCTTGTATTGAGCTAATAACTAAAATATATCCTGATAAATTTTCTATTAGTGAAGCTAATATAAAGAGTGGTCTTACAAAAACTATATGGCCAGCGCGTATTCAGCGGCTTGATAGCCACCCTTATATTGCTATGTTACCAAATAATACTCAGTTGTGGCTGGATGGAGGACATAATTATCAAGGTGGACAGATGCTTGGCAAGTGGTTGAAAGAAAAGAGCGAAGAGTATGATATTTATCTGATATGTGGAATGATAAAAGGTAAAGATAGTAAGAAGTTTCTTTCTATGCTTACGCCACATATTAAAATGCTTTGCGGGGTTACCATAGTTAATGAGAGTAATACACAGGCGGGAAGTATCATAGCGTCTATGGCTAGTGATTTAGGTACTCATTCTTTAAGTTGTGAGAGTATAGAAAAAGCGCTACTTACCATATCTGGTGAGATAATAGATGGTGGTAATAGAAAATCTCTTGTTTGTATATGTGGTTCGCTTTATCTGGCGGGAAGAGTGTTGGAAATTAGTGGCTGAGAATATTTTTTACAGATGATTGTATTAAATAATTTGTTTACTAATTTTTTTATTAGGTTAGTTTTGCCGAATGAAGAATGTAGACTATATTGGTGATCTGGAAGTAGCTTTATGAAATGGAAAGATTTTATACATAGTTTAATAATTGATTATTGTAGTGATAGGGGATCACGAACATTTACTCTTCAAGATTTTCAGAGATCTAAGGATACAGAGATTAGAAATTTTAGTGAGAGAAACAAACACCCATTTGATAAACTACGGCAGCAATTACAATTTTTAGAGAAAGAAGGTGTGTTAACCTTTGTTGATAACAGAGGTACATATACCCTTAGAAAACCATCTTTGCTAGAAGGAGAGTTATTTGATGAGTCGGCTGCCAGTGTATATGGTGATGAACCAAATAAAAGAGAGTATGTAATAGAAACATTCTCTCGTAATAGGGGATGGGTCAAAGAGGCAAAAGAAAGGTTTGGTACATATTGCTTGCATCCAGATTGTGATAATACGTTCAATAAAGCGGATGGATTGCCTTATATTGAAGTTCATCATATTGTCCCGTTATTTGAGGGAGGGGAAGACGCTGTGTGGAATCTTGCGGTTGTTTGCGCTCACCATCATAAAATGGCTCATTTCGCTGATAGTATGACGCAGCGGGACTTAAGAAAGTTGTTCTTGTCTGTAGTAGAAAAAAAATTGTAGAGCTTATTGATGGATGAATCTAACAAGGATTGGGCATACGCTATAGCGTTACGTATTACTGATGAATTATCAATACAAAATGATTTTCCAGAGGATACCACTATGTTATGTGGTGTATTGGAGAGGTTATTTTTAGAAAATGAATGGGCGATGCAAAAGATAATAAGTACGGGTATTATAGAAGAAGATTATTTTGAATATCTTGATTAGATAGATGTTGGTTGTTAATAAAATAAGGAAAAGACTAAATGACACTACAGAATATTATTGAAGCGGCGTGGGAAAATTGCGCGGAGTTGAGTGTATCCACGAAAGGAGAGGTTAGAGAAGCTGTTGAGACGGCTTTGAGAGATTTAGATAGTGGGAAGGCGCGGGTAGCTGAGAAGATTGATGGCAAGTGGCGGGTTAATCAATGGCTTAAAAAAGCTGTTCTTTTGTCGTTCCGCTTAAATGATAATTCTCTTATGGAGTCTGGTGTATTACGTTATTTTGATAAAGTTCCAACTAAATTTAATAGCTGGAGTGAGGAAGAGTTTAGAACTGCTGGTTTTCGCGCGCTACCAGGCGCGATTGTCCGCCATTCAGCTTACATAGATAAAGATGTGGTGTTGATGCCAAGCTTCGTAAATGTTGGGGCTTATGTTGGAGGTGGCACAATGGTTGATACTTGGTCAACTATCGGTAGTTGCGCGCAGATAGGTAATAATTGCCACATATCCGGTGGTGTTGGGATTGGTGGTGTATTAGAGCCACTACAGGCGGAACCAGTAATTATTGAGGATAATTGTTTTATCGGCGCGCGCAGTGAGGTTGCCGAAGGGGTTATAGTTGAGGAAGGCTCGGTAATTTCTATGGGAGTGTATCTTGGAGCTTCTACCAAAATTATTGACCGTGAGAGTGGTGAGATTATGTATGGTCGTGTCCCTGCCTATAGTGTGGTGGTTTCTGGTACGACAGCTGGAAAGACAGCGGATGCT
Source organism: Rickettsiales bacterium (assembly GCA_041396965.1). Classification (NCBI taxonomy): domain Bacteria; kingdom Pseudomonadati; phylum Pseudomonadota; class Alphaproteobacteria; order Rickettsiales; species Rickettsiales bacterium. Next base: position 1,409,731 of record JAWKXN010000001.1, on the reverse strand, counting down.
CCAAGCCTATATTGCGCTGTTATCGTAAAAAGAGTTGATGAAAAGACCCGCTCAAAAACAGGGATAAACGACCTGCTGCGCTATTAGGTTTTATAGAGCTATCAAAGACTGAAAAAACTATAGGTAGTTTATCTGGTTTGCTTTATTTTGGCTTTTTCAGATTCGGCTTGAGTTGTGTCACCAACCTTTTCTGTTGGCTTACCCATATTTTCGGCTTGATAGTGAGGACGCTCTTTTCCCGCGTTAAGTATGGACGGTCTGATAGGATTTTTTTCGCCGTCATTTATATTTCCATTGTCATTTGTCATAAAAACCTCATATGATAGTTTCATCGTTCACTCACGGATATTAACAGAATTATCAAATCTTGTTTGTTACGATTATATGAATCTTATATTTATAGGTATCAATTCTTGTTCTTCTGTTAAACTAAGTTGTTTCAATTGTTTAATTATTAAACGACGATTATTGGTTTTTATCCGACATGCTGTGACCCTTGAGCCGCTTCCTGCTCTTGCTTGTTTTTAGAATATGCGACCCAACTGCCAGTTGCTACTGCGACTATAGCGGCAGGAATTAAGAATTCTTTGCTCTTAGCACCTTTACCAATACGTTTTAGCCAGCTTTCCTCAGCGGTTTTTGTGGCTTCAGTGACGGTTTCTTCTATTTTTTGAGTAGTTTGTTTTATTGATTCAGGTTTGAAGCCTAATTCTTTTAACCTATGTTTCGCAGCGGCAAGATCATTTACACGTTGTTCCCTTAGCTCTTTTAGGTGTTCCATTTCCCGTGCAATGGCTTCTCTTATGCTATCCTGTGGACTTCCTTTGAAAAAGGATACTATCTTACCCCTTTTCCCTATTAAAAGTCTAGTTTCTTCTGCTTGTGAGCTGATGGCTTTTCTTTCTGCAAGTGTCTGTTCTCTTGGTGTAAGGGTGGGTAAAATCTTTCCATTTTCAAAGTTAACCCTATTAGCTTCCAACTGGGGAGCGAACTCCGTAAGTCTAGAGTCTTTCTTTACTAGACCAAGGTTTCTTTTCATTTGTTCAGTAAGTGCCGAGCGTTCCGCACGGTCAGCTTTATTATATTGCTCTATATTATTTTGTGACAATAACTCCTGATGAGAAAGAGTAGTCTCCTGCTCAGCTGATCTTCTAGTGTAATCTATTATACCGTCACTTGTTATTTCTAAGCTTTTTCTTGGTAGTATTTCAATTTTAGCATGTGTTCCAGCGGTTTTATAGTCTTTTACTTCCCACATTCCAATCGGCTGTGTTACGCTAGACATAGGTTCTCTTACCGAGTCTAGGTCAAGCTTTCCAACCTTAAATACAACATCAGGATTGTCTTTAGGAGCAAAAATAATACTTTTACTATAATGATCTACACCAAGATACTCAACATCATGAAAACCTTTTTTGGTGAATAAATTAGTAAGATTTCTCCTAAACTTGTTTGGTAATGAGTAAGGCTCACCTGATATTTGGTTATCACGCATACGCTTTTCCCAAACATCGGCGATATTAGCTGTACTACTTTTATCACTGGATGACACGATAACGATACTCTATTTTTTTACATATATGCAGTATCATAACAGTAGTGACGACCTATATAAACAGAATTGTTGTTACATTTTAATTACAGCTATATTACTAGTGCAATGTTTTGTAACGTATTGATTTATATGTTTATAATGTCAGCCCTTAGCCTTTTTGCTTTTTTTTATTTCATCACTCAGTGGGAATTCTAACTTATCAAGCATTTCTTTCGGGCAGATTTGCCAGAACTTAGGTAGTTCCCACTCCCAGCCAGAGAGGATACTGTCAGCTCTTGGCGAACCGGTTTCTTTTAGATGTTCCTCTATAAGTTCTTTAAGGGCGTTTTCCCAATGAGAACTAGCGATTTTTTGATAAACTACATTATCCTCATTAACACGGGCGGTAAAATGATCATCCTCATCATAGACAAACGCCATACCACCGGTCATTCCAGCGGCAAAATTATGCCCGACATTACCGAGTATGACAGCAATGCCACCAGTCATATATTCACAGGCATTTGATCCGCAGCCCTCAATAACGGTAATCGCGCCAGAGTTGCGTACGGCAAAACGTTCACCAGCCTGACCGGAAGCGAATAATTTTCCTTCAGTCGCTCCGTAAAGTACGGTATTTCCGATGATAGTGTTTTCGTGTGGAATTAGTTTGCTGGAAGGGCGAGGGCGAATGATTATGGTAGCGCCAGATAGTCCTTTTCCGACATAGTCATTGGAATCACCATATAATTCTATTCTAAGGCCACGTACCGCGAACGCGCCAAGTGACTGACCGGCGGATCCACGAAGTTTAAGAGTCACATGGTCAGGAAGAAGTTTTGCTGTATCAAAACGACTTTGTATCATTGATGATAGGCGTGCGCCGATGCTTCGCATAGTGTTGCGTACAGTATATCCTAACTGGATTTTCTCACCACGCTCCAGAGCTACCCGCGCGTCTTTAAGCATTTGCGCGTCAAGCGTATCTGGCACTTCATTTCTGGAGGTAAGGACGCAATAGCGAGGGTGAGTTCCGCAATCAGCTTGCGCTAGAAGGTTGTTAAGATCAAGATCAACCAGATCTTCGCTGCCTCTATTTACTTGTGATAGGAGGTCAGTACGTCCAACAATATCATTAAGGCTGGTAAAGCCAAGAGATGCTAGGATTTCACGTACTTCCTCAGCGATAAAGCTGAACAGATTGATAACTTTATCAACCGTACCCTCAAATCTTTTACGAAGCTCAGGGTTTTGTGTAGTGATACCAACTGGACAGGTATTGCTGTGGCACTGACGCACCATGATACAGCCCATCGCTATAAGAGAACCTGTTCCAAGAGCGTATTCCTCCGCGCCAAGCATGGCGGCGATGACAATATCACGTCCAGTTTTAAGTCCACCGTCAGTTTGTAGTTTAACACGATGACGCATCCGGTTTAAGGTAAGTACTTGGTTGGTTTCAGCAAGTCCCATCTCCCAAGGGATACCGGCGTGTTTTACGCTGCTCCATGAGCTGGCTCCAGTCCCTCCAGAGTGACCTGAGATGACTATTTTATCAGCCATCGCTTTGGCGACACCGCTAGCGATAGTTCCAATTCCTGACTGCGCTACAAGTTTTACTGATACTAAAGCTCTAGGATTTATTTGTTTAAGATCATAAATAAGCTGCGCTAGATCCTCAATTGAGTAAATATCATGGTGTGGTGGGGGTGATATTAACATAACCCCCGGTGTTGAGTGACGTAACTTAGCTATTTCCACGCTTACCTTAAATCCAGGTAGTTGACCACCTTCACCGGGTTTAGCGCCTTGCGCCACTTTTATTTGTAACTCATTCGCGCTGTTTAGATATTTCGCGTTTACCCCAAACCTACCGGAAGCTAGTTGTTTTATATTTGAGTTAGCGTTATCACCGTTATCGTATGGTTTATAACGATTCTCACCTTCGCCACCTTCACCAGAGTTGGAATTAGCCCCCATCCGGTTCATGGCGATAGCGAGGACTTCATGGGCTTCCGCTGACAACGCTCCGAGTGACATGGCAGGCGCGATAAAACGTTTACGGATTTCGGTAACAGATTCAACGTCATCTATGGCAACTGGGTTATTAGGTGAGTTAAAATCAAGTAAGTCACGAATGAATATAGGAGGGGAGGCGTATACTTCCTCAGTGTATTTTTTATAAAGCATAAAAGATGATTTATTAAGAGCATCTTGCAATAAATGTATCTGGTTGCCGTTCCATGCGTGTTTCTCGCCACTCATACGGTCACGGTAAAAACCGCCTATCGGCAGAGGTTCGCTCTCATCTACCGTGAAAGCGTTTTTATGCTGATTATTTATCTTTTTTTCAATTCCGGCAAGTCCGATACCAGAGATTCTGGACGGTAAATCAGGGAAAAACTCAGCGACCAGTGAGCGTGATAGACCGATAGCCTCAAAATTTACCCCACCACGATAGGCGCTTACTATGGATATACCCATTTTAGACATAATTTTAAGCAATCCAGCGCTCATAGCCTCTTGGAAATTAGTGAGAACTTCTTGTAGAGTCTGTTTTTCAAATAGCCCGTTTTTGTGTCTTTCAATAACGGTAGCTTCGGCAAGATATGGGTTGACGGTGGTCGCGCCAACACCGATAAGGACAGCGAAGCAATGAACGTCAATACATTCTGCGGTACGGACGAGTATAGAGGCTTTTTTGCGTAATTTTCTTTTTACAAGATGAGTCTGCACCGCTGACACGGCTAGTATCATAGGTATGGCGGCGTGATCTTTATCCACATTCTCATCGGTAAGTATTATGTATGATTTACCGGAAAGTATAGCTTCCTCAGTTTGTTTTATAACATTATCAAGACCTTTTCTTATACTGTTTCCACCGTCATTTACATCAAACAAAGTATCTATTTTAGTGACACAATCGGTAAAATATTTTGATATAAAATCCATCTCGTTAGAAAGCAGGAGAGGGGTGTCGGCTATTAATATCTCACTATGAGATTTCTCTAGTGATAGATAATTACCGTCATTACCAAAACGAGTGAATAGGCTCATTACCCGTCTTTCCCGCAAGCTATCAATCGGTGGGTTAGTCACTTGACTGAAATTTTGGCGGAAGAAGTGGTGGAAGCCACGCTTTTTACCGGAGAGTATGGCAATCGGTGTATCATCACCCATAGAGCCGACTGCTTCCTTAGCGTCACGCGCCATTGGATGGATTATCGCTTCTATATCCTCATGAGTATAACCATTCGCCCTTTGTAGGGTACGAAGATTCTTCTGGTCAATTGGTGGGTTTACCCTTTGCAGATTGTTTGATGGCTTTTTATCTTCCTGCTCAATAAGTTCCCGTAGCCACATTATGTTGCTTACCCAGTCACTATAAGGATATTGGGCAGATAGACGATCTTTAAGCTCTTCATCTCTGTAAAGCTTTCCTTCTCTGAGATCTATACCGATAACATCACCCGGACCGAGTCTGCCACGTTCAATAATATCAGAATCGTCAACCTTTACCATGCCACTTTCGGAACATACCATCAATATATTGTCTTGCGTTATGGTGTAGCGCATAGGGCGTAGACCGTTCCTGTCCATTCCAGCGATTATCCACTTTCCATCGGTAGCCGCGATAGCCGCTGGTCCGTCCCATTGTTCAGATATACCATTTAAGCAGCTAAACATATCCTTATGTTTTTGCGGCATATCAGAAGTACGTGACCAAGCAGGTGGGATTAACATTAGCTTGGTAAGTGGAAGTTCACGTCCGGCACGGGTAAGAACCTCAACCACCGAGTCAAGAGCGGCGGTATCAGAGGCGTTATTTGGTATAACCGGTATTATATCTTCCTCAACACCCTTAAAATTCTCGCAACTAAAGGTAGTCTCGTGACTGCGCATAAAATTAGTATTACCTTTTACGGTATTTATCTCCCCATTATGAGCGAGGATACGGAAAGGCTGAGCTCTATGCCAAGCGGGGGCGGTATTGGTAGAAAAGCGCTGGTGGATTATAGCGTAAGAGGAAATGAATTTCTCATCAAGCAAATCAGGATAGAAAGCGGTTAGTTGTTCGGCTTTGAACAGACCCTTATATATGAGGCTACGGCAGGATAGAGAGCACACGTAAAAATCATTTATAGAATGAGAGCGTACGGAATTTTCTATACGTTTTCTGATTATATAGAGATCAAGCTCAAACTTATCCTCATCTATACCGTCCTTGCCTGAGATAAGTATTTGCTCAATTTCCGGTCGTGAATCAGAGGCGATCTCGCCGATCACATCCGCATGTACGGGAACTTGTCTCCAGCCATATATATGGTAGCCAAGTTTTAATATCTCATTTTCAATGATAGCTCGGCATGTTTCTTGATCAGCGTAATTTTTTCTGGGTAGAAACATCATACCTACAGCCAACTTATCACTACGCAGTTTTCTACCGGAATGCGTTATATGGTTACGGAAAAAATCTTGTGGTATCTGTATGTTGATACCTGCTCCATCACCAGTTTTGCCATCAGCGTCAACGGCTCCACGGTGGAAAATAGATTTGAGGGCTTCAATACCAGCGTCAACTATGGCGCGGCGTGGTTGACCATCAATAGAGGCTATGAAGCCAACACCACAGGCATCATGCTCATCCTTTGAACTATACATACCTTTTTGCTCAAGATATTCAGCCCGTTTGTTCCAATCCTCATTCCATGACCACATATTTTTTACATCCTATTTATAACAAAGAAACATTATCTAGCATTTTTTCTAGCTTTTACCATATATTTTTACGTTTATTACTAATTATTACTAGCGCATTTGATAGCGGCGTTTATTGCCATATCTGGTAAAAATAATATAGTATATAACGCTTCACGATCTTGCCAATAGCGTTTCATTAAATCAAGGCGCGTTGTATCTATATCCCGACAATCGGAGTTTATAGATCTTATCCTATTCATGTGGCAACCAACTGATTCATTAAGAACAGACTTTATTTCATATGGAGAGTCCACGAATCTTTTACATACTTGTTTTTTCTGGTCATTATTACAAAAATTAGCGTCTTCAGCTTTCCTAACCACAAGATTACAAAAAAAGTCCATATAATTTTTCATATACGACTTGCCGCTGCCAGTGCCGTGTGTGGTGTTCGGAGGAGGAGGAATTGAATGGCCAATATCTATTTGTGGTCTTATTTGATAATTGTTTTGGGTATTGGGAACGTAGTTATTAGCATTGTATGGGTTTCTATAGCCATTATTAGTAGCACCATACCCTACTGGATTATTGTTACCAGCATTACTGTTTAGATTATTATTAATCCATGGAAGCTTTATATCGGAATTACCATCAGAGGTGGATAGTCGTCTGTTAATATTTTCCATCTGTCTTTGCATGTTCGGGTCAAGATCTAAGTCACGGTTAAGACCAGCGGCTTCCTCATAAGTAAGAGCTTTCGGTTTATTATCCTGATCATCATCTCTGCCTTCTATCAACAGCTTTTGAGTAGCTTCCGCTGACATTGAGCGATTATATTGAGCGTAAGAAAGCTCTGAAAAGTTTAGGATAAAAATAAACGCTATTAGAGCTGTAAGTAATTTCATATAATATACCTGATATTATTTATGCCGCGCTTTTTTTATCAGCTTTTAGTGTTATATATTGGTGTATTGCCGCTGCCGCGTCACGTCCTTCTTTAATCGCCCAAACGACAAGAGACGCTCCACGCGCTATATCCCCAGCGGCAAATACTCCATCAATACTGGTCATAAAGCTGTTATTATCTATTTTTACATTCCCATATTTATTTATCATAAGTTCTGGTGAATCAAATATATCTTGTATATCCTCCGCTTCAAAGCCGAGAGCTTGTATCACCATATCAGCGTCTAGGGTAAAAGTCTCACCTTCTACTGGTTTTATTGATTGGCGACCACTAGCGTCGTTGTTGAGCAAGCGCATACGTTGAACTAATATTTGCTTTACTTCTGTATCACCAATAAATGCTTTTGGAGAAGATAGCCACATAAAGTCTACGCCCTCATCTTCAGCGTTTTTAACTTCTCTCGCGCTTCCTGGCATATTCGCTTTATCTCTACGATAAAGGCAGGTGACACTTTTCGCCTTTTGGCGAATTGCGGTTCTAACGCAGTCCATAGCGGTGTCACCACCACCAATAACCACTACTTTTTTCCCTTCGGCGTTTAATTGTCCGCTATCAAAATCAGGAACATTATCACCAAGATCTTTGCGGTTACTAGCGATAAGATAAGGAAGTGCCGGAGATATATTATCTAGGCTGGAATTAGGAATATCTATCTCTTTATATTTATACACGCCAGTAGCTATTAAAACAGCGTCATGTTTTTTCTGTAATTCTGAGAATTTTATATCTTTGCCAATATCAGTATTTAGATGAAAAATTATGCCACCTTCCTCAAGTAATTTATGACGGCGAATAACCACTTCTTTTTCCATCTTAAATCCTGGTATGCCATACATCATCAAACCACCAATACGATCATATCTGTCATATACATGCACGCTGTGACCTTTACGGCGCAGCATATCAGCGGCGGCAAGTCCGGCGGGACCAGCGCCTATTATTCCAACTGAAAGTCCGGTTTCTACTTTTACCGAAATTGGCTTTACCCAACCATTTTCAAAAGCTGTTTCTGTTATATATTTTTCTACCGCGCCGATAGTGACTGATTGGTAGCCTTTTTCTATGACACAATTCCCCTCACATAATTTATCTTGTGGGCAGATTCTACCGCATATCTCAGGGAAAGTGTTGGTAGCGCTTGAGGTCTCATAAGCTTCCTGAAGCCTGCCTTCGGCGGTTAGCTTTAGCCAATCAGGTATGTTATTTTGTACTGGGCAGTGTATCTGACAGAATGGGATACCACATTGCGAGCAGCGGGAAGCCTGCTCTTCCGCTTTTTCTTTAGAGAATTTTTTATATATCTCATTAAAATCCTCCTTGCGGGAATCAACGTCTCTTATTTCTGGATTTTTCTGTGGTGTATCAACAAATTTTAGCATATGGCATAATCATTTTTATTAATATTTTTATTATATATGGAAAGATATTTCGGCACTATCATCTCAACAGATGTCGGAGATATACTAAGATGCTCAAATTTCTTAGCGCTATCGTTAACTGTATTGTTATATTTTAGTAACTTCACCTGATCCCTAGTGAGGGGAGGATTTGGCATATACTCAAAGAAGGCAGCGATAAACGAGGCAACACTAAAAGGAAGTGGCATCAATATTCTTTTTTGATTGGTAACTTCCATTATATATTCTAAAATTTGTTTGAAACTATAGATTTTACTACCGCCAAGTTCGTAAGTCTCCCCTTGTGTGTTAGGTTCGGCTAGGCATTTTTCAATAGCACGTGCCACATCATCAACATATACCGGCTGGAATAAGGTTTTCCCGCCGCCAATTAATGGGAGGAAGGGCGATATATTGGCCATTTTGGCGAATTTGTTGAAGAAATTATCTTCCGCTCCGAATATTACGCTAGGTCTTAGCACTGTCGTGTCAGGAAACGCTGAAAGAACAGCCAGTTCTCCGAGTATTTTTGAACGAGCGTATCCAGAGCCATATTCATGGTCAACACCGAGAGCTGAAATATGTATAAGTCTTTTGACACCGGCGTTTTTGGCGGCTATTGCCAGTTTTTCAGCGGCAATAGAGTGTATTTTCGTGAATTTTTGTTTTCCCGATTCAAATAATATGCCAACTAGGTTAATTACAGCGTGTGAGCCTTGCAGAATATCCGAATATGATTCTGGTGAATTTATATCACTGGAGATTACATGTATTTGACCAACGTTACCGCAGCTATAAAGGTGACTAGCTTTGTTGGCGTTTCTGGAAATAACTCTTATCCGATAACCTGCTGAGGCTAGTCTACGGGTTACATAAGTTCCAAGAAAACCAGCCCCACCGAGTATTGTTACTACCCGTTGTTCCATAAATTTATATCCTGCCTATAATTAACCAAATATTTAATGAACTAAATATTTGCTATTATTAGAAACCGAAAAGTAAGAAAACACAACTATTTTTATATTTAATATTTATAGGTTTGAGATTTATTTTAATTTGTGTTAGTTCGTCAAGAGTTTGTGCTAATTCATTGATAATAGGAGGAATTATGAGATTAGGATTTTTTTCGGCTATTTTTATATCATTTTTATTTATTATTAGTGGAAGCGTATTAGCTAAACCTACCAGACTTGTACTTAATAATTATCTGTACTCTTGTCCTCCTCCGACTAATGTTGGACTTACGGCTGATTCTGGTAGTGGAGCTTTTAGTGAGGATTATCTATTTGTTCATGTCGTGGATAGTAAGGGTAATGATTTTGAGGCTTGGTGTGAAGTTGGGCTTGCTATGTCAAATTATCAATTTTACATAAGCAAAGGTAATAAGAAGGAGATGATTGATATATGTGAGCTGTTCAGGGGAATAAACGATGTATCTCTTACTATTGATGGCACTACCTCAGTAGTTACCTCTCCAAGTGGCGCTAAAGTAATCAATGTGAATGGTGATATTTTAACCTATTATCATCACAATTTTAATAGCTCAAAAGATTTCCATACTATTTACAAATATAAGACTAAGCAAAAAACAAGAGTAAACACTGTACGTGTTAAAGAGCCAGGAAAACCAAGAAAATCAAAAGTTGTTGACGCTGAGAAATCAACTTTCTCAATATCTTTCGATAAAGGTGACAGGCAAGAGCAGGCTCAGGAAATAGTGCACGCTCCTTTACCGGAGGGAGAAGAGAATTTTTCTTGCGCTGATAGCGAGCCAGCGGTCGCTTATAACGCTGAGGTTGAGATGTGGGAAGTTCCGGTAAACTATAGTGAGAATCCGGTTGAGGTGTTGTACCCAACTCACATTAATATAGCTGATATTTCGTCCGTTAAAAATAAAGAAATTGTGTTTGATGTTTCTTCTCAAGAAGATAGAGATTTTTTTAGTGTGGCGATAGATAGTATCTATAAAAAACCATCAGTTGTTATTGATGGAAAAGCTGTGAGTAGTTTCAAGTTCAATAATTCAAAAACTCACACTACGATAAATATTGATATAGATAATAAACCTCATAAAATTATAGTCAAAGATTTAGAGGTATAGCTGGTATATAGGCTATTACTCCTCCTTTCCTGTTCTCCCTAAACCAGAATGATATAGTTGTATGGGGCATAATTAAAAAAGTGTGATGCTAGAATCTGCATAATTGCTTTATAAAACAATGCGATATACTGTATTTTTAAAAAAGGATTATAAAAGTGTCTAAAAACGCTGTGTAAAATGCGGTTTGAGCAGCATAAAAAGCAATGGCAAATTGCGTGGTCGTAAACGGTATCGTTGCAACTTGTGCTTACATCAATGGGTTGATAAGCGCGGCAAAAAAACCGACTATAAGCGTTACTATTTAGACTGGCTGCACAAACGCCGAACACTAGCAGAAATTGCTAGCATTCTTGATATTTCCATCCCCAAGCTCACCAAGAATTTGATGCTCTTGAGTGGGCAGAAGGATTAATTTTTCCTGCCTCAAAAGAAGCGATTAACCTGCTCATGGATGCGTCTTTCTTCGGCAGAGAATATGGCTATTTCTGTGCGCATGATGGCAGCAGAATCATTTATTACCAAGAGATCAAAACCGAATCAGTGAAGCATTTGCGTGAAGCTTTGCATGAGCTTGTGCAGGCAGGATATTGCTTCAAATCAGTGACCATTGATGGGCGCAAAGGGTTTTATGAAAACATCAGAAAAACACTTGGTGGAGTACCAATTCAAATGTGTATTTTCCATCAAAAAGCGATTGTAAGGCGATATACTGGAAATAATCCAAAGCTCCGTCCTGCAAAGGATTTGAAGGAGTTGATGGAAAAATTATGCAATACCGAACCAGAAGATTTTGTGGCTCAATTTTACGCTCTGGCAGAGCAGCACAAAGGATTCCTGAATGCCAAAAAGGGTGGAAGATTTACGCACGGAAGGACGCGTTCTGCATATAATTCCGTGCAAGAAAATCTGCACAGGCTATTTACATACAAGGAATTTCCAGAACAGAATATTCCGCCAACAACCAACCATCTAGAAGGCTTCTTCTCTCACCTCAAGGAAAGAATAAATATCCACCGTGGGTTGAAACTCCATAGAAAGAAAAAAGCTATAAAAGCTTTCCTCAATTCTTTCTAAAAAGCATCACACTTTTTTAATTATGCCTTGTATGGGAGAGGAGCTAGAGCAGTCAGCATAGAATGGATTGTTGCCGCTAGTTTATCCAGTATATTAATATGCAGGATTTTTTGTTGCTCGCTAAGTTATATTGAGAGTCAGCTATACAATCCTTACTATTTGGCTCGTTTATCGTTATAACATGTTTGTCTGGAGCAGGGTTAATAGCTTTTGCCTCCTTAGGAGTAAACGCTCCACTTAGGTTACCATCTGGTAGTTTTGTAGCCAACGCTATACCGTTTCCTGAATGTTCACCGTCAGTATAGTAGCCAACGAAATATCCAACGTTATCTCTTCCATCTATTTCTGGAACATCAAATCCAACAACTATATCGCTGTTATTAGGAGACTTTGTTTTACCTGTTTGGAAGTTCATTATAATATTTGATTCCACCAAGTGTTTCCAAAACATGATGGTCTCATTTCCTGTAATCTTACCATCACCATTTCCATTTCCTCCATTCAAACCAAACATTGATGCTGTTTTAATATCACCGGGATATTCATTAAATCTTGTTCTAAAAACATCCACAGCTGCCACATATCTTTGCGCGGTACTTTTTATTTTTCTTAATTTGAGAGAGCTAACTTTGTCGGTCGTATCAAATATAGACAAACCATCAAATAAGCTGGTAGTGTTTTTTTGGGTCGCGTTTACCTCAGGTTTTGGTAGCGAAAAAAACGCTACCAAAACGATTGATGGTAATATTAATAATCTACTATTTTTTAGCATATAAAATATAGTAATATTTAGCTTTTTGCCTGATGCATGTGAACATCTTGCTGTGGATAAGGTATAGAAATTCCTTCTTTATCAAATGCTTCTTTTACAGCTTCCACGATCTCAAAGCGGGCAGCCCAATAGTCAGCGGTTTTTACCCATGGACGAACGATAAAATCAACACTACTAGCGCCAAGTTCTGATACCGCTATGGTAACGGCTGGATCTTTTAGCACTTTGCTATTTGACTCTACCACACTTTCAAGAACTTTTCTTACTTTCTTCAGATCATCATTATAACCACAGCCAAATACTAGGTCTATACGTCTATTTTCCTCTGTTGAGTAATTGGTTATACTGCCAGAAGTGGCAGCTGAATTAGGGATTATAATGGTTTTATTATCACCAGTTTTAAGGGTGGTGGTAAAGATATTTATATCTTTTACTACTCCTGATGTTCCAGCTAATTCCACGAAATCACCAGTTCTGAATGGACGGAAAATAACTACCATAACACCAGCGGCAAAATTTGAAAGAGAGCCTTGTAAGGCAAGACCAATGGCAAGACCAGCGGCGGCAAAAATCGCGGCTATGGAGGTTGTCTCAATACCAAGCTCTGAAATCGCGGCTATTATCACAAACGCCATTATCAACGCATAAGCTATATTACCAATGAATGACACCAGCATTTCATCAACACTCGCTCTACCCATTGATTTTTTAACTATGTTAACAATTCTCTTAGCCACCCATTTGCCAATTATAAAAATGGCAAGAGCTAATAATATTTTAAGACCATACTCAGCTATATAGGCAGTTAGTTGTTCAGTATTAATGTCTTTGTTGTTTAAGAAATCCATGTTTTCCTCCATATATTTTGTATGTATTTAGTAGTATTGTATGTAATTTCATACACACATAAAATATAAGAGTAAAGCATTATAAAGTACTAATCTATCAGTCATACTGGGTTTTTTACCGCCATTTTATTTTTAAGGAATGATATTTTATATGTTATAAGCCCAGCTACTATTCCTGGAAATATCTCATATAACGCCGCGCTATAACCTAGATATTTCCATAATAACATAGAGATAAGGCCAATAATCATCATTAAAGTAGCGGTTTTTTCAGTGGGTTTTCCTCCAAGCGCATATACCAGTAGCAACGGAGAAAAAGCGGAGCCAAGCGCTGACCAAGCGAGTTTTACTAGTGAAAATACATTGTCATCTCCGTAAAGAGCTATGGTAAGGGCGGTTACCGTTACAAATATGGTTCCAATTTTTGTAAGAATATAATTATCTTTACCAAATTCTAAGTCTTGGGTAAGTGCCGCTGAGCAGCTTAAAATTTGTGAGTCAGCGGTAGACATGGTGGCGGCGAAAAGTCCAGCTAATATCATTCCGATTAAAATTTCAGGAAGCAACATTTGTGCAAGATTAGGAAGAGCTAGTTCACTGTCAAAGCTAATTCCTTCTGTGGCTTCAGGAAGAAGTATTCTCGCGGCAAAACCGGCTGTAAGGGTGAATATAGTGAATAATAAGTACCATCCATAATAGTAAAACCGTACAGCTTTCATATCTTGTGGTCTGTCCATCGCCATAAAACGTATCATAATATGAGGTTGACCAATTACTCCGATTCCAGCGACTGTCCAGCTAGTTATCAGTAACATAGCGCCTATGAAAGGTCCCCATAATAGGTCTTCAGGAAACCAGTTCATATAAGTAGGTGATATATTATTAAGCTTTGTGATAAATTCATTAAGCCCACCGACATGGTTAATCGCGGTGAAGGCGAGTAAAGCCATAGCCGCTATCATAACAAATGATTGCGCGGCATCTGTCCATATTGACGCTCTGATACCACCAGCGAAACAATAGGCGAGTACGATTACGCTGCCTATGATAGCTCCTATTGAATAGTTCCAGCCAAACAATACATGTAATGCTTTACTGCCAGCGCTTAACTGAGCCGCGGCGTAAGTGCCAAGAAATAGAATTATAATTACAGCGCTTATTTTACGAACCATTGTATAGTCTCGTCCTGACCAATCGCTAAGCAAGCCAGAAAATGTCGTAATATGACGTTTGCCAGTAGCTACTCTAAGACGTTTATGTATGAATAAGCTAGCTAGAAAATCTCCAAATATCCATGGTAGTATGACCCATATAGAGGAAAGACCAGAAGCGTAAGTATAGCCGATCATCGCTATGAACATGAAGCCACTATTATTGGTAGCCACCGCTGATATGCCAACTAACCATGGTTTAACACTGTTGCCAGCGACTAAATAATCATTTGTGGTATTTTTACTTTTAATTATTGAGGCAAGACCAACCAATGTAAAAAATAAAAGAAAAGCAACAAAACTGGCTATTATCATAATACTTCGCTTTCTTTAGTTATGGCAAAACCTATAGATCAGGTTACTCCACTAAGCTAAAACCATCAGCCAATAACATGAAAGCTATTAAAGGAAGACTGATGATTATCGGTAATCCAGAGAAGAACATATAGTATATGAACGGTGATTACCGAACCCTGTATTAAGACGATGATTCACAATGAATCAGAACAGGGTGTAATTAAAATAAACAGGATGATACCAAACATCATCCGACTAAAAACTGATAAGCCATATATATGACTTGATAAGGTTTTATCTATTATTTAGGTTTTTTAGTCAATTATTTTCTATTTATTTATAGTAAATTACCTTTATTTTTTCCTACAGCTTGCTTTGCGCTTCTATAAACACACGTTTTATTTCTGGGAAATCTTTTTTAATACTCACCTCAATTAAGCTTATGGTGTTTTCCATTTCCTCAACTGATATATCGTCGGTAAAATCAACTCCAGCGACCACAAGTATATCATCAGGTCCTAAATGCATTGTCCGAAGTTCGCTTATTCCCTCAATTTCTTTTTGGCTTTTTATTATATTAATTATACTATCTCTTACTGTTTTAGAAGCACCTTCTCCTATTAATAACCCTTTGGTTTCATAAGCGAGTATGGTTGCCGTTCCAGCAAGTATAAGACCAATGACTATTGAGGCGGCTCCATCAGCCCATACCGCGCCGGTATGATGCGCGATCGCTATTCCTATGAAAGCGACTATAAGACCAAGCATCGCGGCGCTATCCTCAAATAACACGGTGAATAACGCCGGATCCTTTGAGCGTCTTACCGCCTCAAAAGTTCCCATTTCTCCTCTTATTAGTTTGAATTCACGGTATGCTATCCACCAAGCTCCAGCTTCAAATATCATGGCTATTCCAAGTACGATATAATTGATCATTGGGTTTGAGATTTCTTCTGGAGAGGATAGTTTATGAATTCCCTCATATAGGGAAACTCCCGAGCCAACGGCAAATACTAATATAGCCACCACGAAGCTCCAGAAGTAAATCTCAGCTCCATAAAAAAGGGTGACGTTCATCAGCTGGACGTTTTGAGCGTTTCATTCCATAAAGCAACAAGCCTTGATTTCCGGTATCAACCAGAGAGTGTATAGCTTCTGATAACATGGCGGAAGAGCCGGTGTAAACGGCCGCTATGAATTTTACTATTGAGATTAACGTATTACCGGCAAGAGCCGCGAAAATAACTTTTTTAGAACCTGATGCCATGACGTAAGGTTTTTTATTTAGTGTTTGTATTAATTTGCTGAGATGATTTGAATATATAGTAATATATCCTTTTTTTCTATAGATAATGGTAGATAATAGGGTACTATATTCATAGTTATTAATTACATTTATAATTTTTATTATGAAAAGAGTTTTCAAATACACTCTATTATTGATTTTGACTTTTATAGTCTTGGTGTCGTGCTGGGTATATGTTTCCGCCTATTCAAAACCTAAGCTGCCAGAGTTAAAGAATGGGGATATTGTTTTTCAGACCATAAGTTCACCTCAGACTTTAGCTATAATGTTGGCTTCTGGGACTGTTTATACTCATGTTGGAATAGTAAAAATTGGTGATGATGGAAAACCAGTTATTATAGAGGCTATCGGACCTGTGCGTGAGATTGATATTGATAAATGGATAGAACAGGGGATAGGTAATTTTCTAACCGTAAAACGCTATAAAGGATTAAAACCACAGGAGGCTGAACGTATATTTGAAGCCGCGAGTAAGTATTATGGTAGACCGTATGATTTCTTTTTCCTGTTTGATGATGAGAGGATTTATTGTAGCGAGTTGGTTTATAAGGCTTTTAAGGAAGGGCTTGGTATAGAGCTTGGTGTTGTGGAGAAGGTT
Organism: Rickettsiales bacterium; assembly: GCA_041396965.1. Taxonomy (NCBI): domain Bacteria; kingdom Pseudomonadati; phylum Pseudomonadota; class Alphaproteobacteria; order Rickettsiales; species Rickettsiales bacterium. Next base: position 1,392,925 of record JAWKXN010000001.1, on the reverse strand, counting down.
GGAGATTTGAACATAAATAATATGGCGGCCAGAAAACTAATAAAGCAACGTTGGCAAAAACACCCGCTATGTCAGGAAGCGGGTATGGATTTTAGTAAATGTAATAAAGTTATTATGAACCAAGAGCTTGTAACTCCAGCTAGTGTGCTTCGTGATAGTAAGCTTGAGCTTATCTATAGTAATTACACGCCGTTTTAGGTGGTTTGTAGTTGATTGTCTTTATTTGGCTGGGGCGGGAGGATTCGAACCTCCGCATGGCGGAATCAAAATCCGCTGCCTTACCGCTTGGCTACGCCCCAACGCATGAATAATATGACGAGATGACAGTCTAATCAATTGTTATATAATAACAAATTGACATGGAGTATCACGCCCTGATGTTAGGCTGCGTATAGAAGCCTAAACCAAACAATTTGTCAATCATCTAAGTAACGCTATAAGCAAAATATGTTAAATTATTAGATTTTTTTGGATTAATAAATGTTTTTGTAATTTATGTTATATGTTTATCTTGCTGTAAAATAATAATAAATGTCAACATTACAAAAAAGCAATATAAATTACATTGTCTGCATATGTAAAATATGTTAAGCGTAGGCTCTTAAAAAGAGATAAATTAATGAAATTTAACTAATAGGGTGGAATGCTTAGTAAATAATATAGTATTTGTTAGGGAATTTAGAATGTCAGCAGAAAAACAGATAAAAAATAATAAGATAGCCACAGGTGAGAGCTTATATTCTTATGGGGGGAATATAAACAAAACAGCTAGATTTTATGTGATTTCAGATGTTGTGGCTATGTTTGCTGGTTTTGCGGTAGCGTTTTTGTTAGCTCTTGTTTTTAATAGTTTATTTATGGAGCGGGGAGATGTTTTTCTCGCTAATACTTATAGTATCTCTCAAATAGCTTCTTTTATAATTGTTTCTGGTGGTATTGTGGCATGGTTTGCGTCTAGTGGTCATTATAGAGTTCCGATGCCTTTTTGGATGGAGGTTCAGAAAATAGTGGCGGCGTTGGGCTTTGCCATGTTGCTTGATGGTTTTTTACAATTCGTTACTAAACAAGATATGTCTAGGATATTTATTATATCAGGATGGTTGTTGTCAGCGGCATTTGTAATAGGTTTTAGATATTTAGTTAGGAAATTTTCATTAAAGCGTGGTAGCTTCTATATACCTACTTTGGTTGTAGGTTCTGGGGTGGCTGCCGAAAATATAAAGCAGGCGTTAGAGCAGTCTGGAGAGCTAGGATATAAGGTAGTCGCTCAGATAAACAACCTACCTGAGGTATTTTTACAATCAGGTCGTTCGTGGAAAAATATTTGTGAGAGTTATGAGGTTGATCACGTAATCATAGCTATGGATAGCCATGATTTTTCTGGCACGGAGAAGATAATGGAAAAGCTTAATCGTGAAGATATTTCATTTTCGTTTGTTCCATCAGTGCAGGGGCTTCCGGTTAGTGGTATGTCGTACCAATATTTTATCAATAATAATACAGCGCTTTTGACTATGGATAAAGTGGCGGGACGTAATTTTCAGCAATTTATAAAGCGGGCAGTGGATGTTTTTATATCAGGGCTTGCTCTTATTTTACTATCACCGCTAATGTTAGTTGTATCGTTATTTATAAAGCTTGATGGTGGCAATGTTTTCTTTGGACATAACCGTATAGGTAGGGAAGGTAAGGTTTTTCCGTGTCTTAAGTTTCGCTCTATGGTTATAAATGGTGATGAGATTCTTAAGAAACATCTTGAGAATAGCTCGCAAGCTAGAGCTGAGTGGGAGGCTACTCAAAAGCTTAAAGATGATCCTCGTGTTACGAAAATAGGAAAATTTTTAAGAGCCACAAGTCTTGACGAATTGCCGCAGCTTATTAATGTATTGCGTGGCGATATGAGTTTGGTTGGACCTCGCCCAATAGTAAAAAATGAAATAAAGCATTATGATAAAGCTATAGCTTATTATAAGAAAGTTCGCCCTGGTGTGACTGGACTATGGCAAGTTAGTGGTCGTAGTGACGTAAGCTACGGGCAGAGAGTCCAGATGGATAGCTGGTATGTGAAGAACTGGTCATTGTGGCATGATATAGTAATAATGTTAAAGACATTTCCGGCTGTTATAAAGCGTAGTGGTGCCTATTAGAGGCCGTACGTGCTGCTTATTTATCAAGTACGTGTTTGCGGGTTCCTTCTACTATTTCTCTTACCTCATCTATTATTTCCTCAGGATACATCATTTCTTTCAGAGAGTCTGTGAGGTGTTTTAGCACCATGTCAAAATGTGTGTCGTTCATTCCATTCTTAACGGATTCCCTATGGGAGTTGCGCAGACCTCTTTGCCAATATGTGTATTTACTAGGACCGCCAAAAGCAAAGGTAATGAAGGCTTTTTGTTTTGCCATTAATCTTGATATGTGAATATTTTTGAAAAAGTGATTTACTCTATTGTCATTTAGGACTTTGTAGTAAAAAATCTCTACTGCCGCGTCAACGGCATTCTCACCACCAATACGTTCATAGAGACTTGACATAGGTATTTGATTGATAAAGTTCATAAAATATTCTTACGACAGATATTCTACATGGAATCAATTAAGTAATTGTTAAGGTATTTTTATTGTAGATTATTCAATAATTTTGTAACTGATTTAAGAATTGGTTAAGTCCATCTAGTCTTTTTTCTAGGTTTTCTCTTTGGATAGTTGTTGTATTGTATGGCCTGCTGGCGATTGTTGCCTCAATCGCTTTTTTAACGATAGCTAAGTAGTTGCTATCATCGTCTATGTAAGCTGTTCCTATAGTTCCATGAACACTCTCTATCACAATTGGTAGAAAGCTGCTTTCAAGGAGCATTTTATCACGATCGCTTAGATTAGATGTTGTTTTGTGCCAAGATTCATGAACTTTTTTAGGGGCATTATCTGGTGGAAAATGCCACGTCTTAGCAATTCCTATCATTTCAAAGCCGTCATGGTCTAAATCCTTTGTATTTCTCGGAGATTTTAGTAGGTTAAACGCTCCTTCCTTGTTTAAGGATTCTGGTTTTATAGTAAAGGCAAGTCCTTTTAGGTGTTGTAATACCTCTAGCTCTTGGTCGCTAAGAGATAGGATAAATTTCTGTGGATTTTCATAACCATTTTGTGCGGTAGCCTTATATATTATTTTTTCAAATTCCGATGTGTATTTTTCAACCTCTTGTCTGCGTTCTTCACTTATGCCTCGTTTTATGTATTCGCTTTTCCATTTATGTAATTCTATCTTCTCGGTTTCGGCTATATTGTTTTTTTCGTTATCTGGAATTTTATCATAAATAGTATGCGAAGATGTATCTTTAAGAGTTTTATTAATGTTTTCAGATTGTATCTTTAGCATATCAGAAAAAGCATTGCTGGTTGTCGATTCAGCTTTATATGTTGGTTTTTTTGACAGTTTGTCTATGTGATTTGCTGATGTGGTTAAATTTGTCTGATTCGGTATAACTGACATTATGAACCTCTGACGGATTTGAAGTTATCAAGATATTGTGAGCAATTAACATGCCATTTGCCGTTAAATATAATAGGTCGCTATAGAATTTTGCGTTGAATTTATATATATTTTCAAAAGTTGACTTTTGTTAATTGTATATATAAATACCGCTGTGGTATTTCTATAGTAATTTGAGATGATAATTATCCAAGTTACTATGGGAATCTACTTTGAAAGAGTTGGTTTTACGCCGTGAAGCGAGCGAAATAGCTTTGTTTTTATGGGGAAAAATAAAGTCAATTGACTATGATTTCCTACCTGTGTCTCACAGTTGTTTACCCTGTTATTTTTCAAACATAATATTGGAAAAATATAACTGTTTTCCAACATCTTGTTTGTTTAATAAATCAACAGTTCGTTGCAAAATATGTGTTATGGAAATTCACAATAAAAATCAAATAAAAAACTTACGTGAGAGCTATGGTCTGACGTTAGAGCAGCTAGCGGAGAGGGCTGGTACTACTAACCAGCAAATATCTATGCTAGAAAAAGGGCAGCGCAAATTAACTTGGGACTGGATGGTAAGACTTGCTAAGGCATTGAATTGTCGTCCTATAGATATAGTGGAAGAGACGGTTGATTTTTCTAATGAAGAGATTATGGATGCTATAAAAAACAAAGAAACTCATGAAGTTATTCAGAAATTTAATAATCTTAGTGAGACTCAAAAGGCGGTTTTTACTACTATGCTTGATGGTATATCTAATATTAAGGATGATGAGTTCAAGGAAAAGCTGCTTAAAGAGTATAAAAATAAGGATGATAATAAAGAATAGTCATCATATTGAATTAAAAGATTTTTATCCGTGCCCTAAGACTGCTAGCGTAAGTTGGTGGAGATTTACGCAGGCTTCCAGCTTCCTTTATTAGGCTATATTTAAGTTTTATCATATTCTTCTTCGTTGTTATATTCCAACGAAATATTGGAAAAATTTATTGACTTTTATCAAACAATTTGTTGGAATATGTGGTATATAAATAACAAAATTAAATATAATGATGGAAACAGTTGATAGAGTTAGGGAAGATTTTCTAAATATTGCCAAAATAGATAAAAAGATTAGCTCTAAATTTAAGAATAATAAGTTAGAAAGTAATAGCACGGTTATACATAATAACGCGGAGTTGTTCTTGCATATAATCAATCAGGATACTTATATTGCATTAAATTATCTTAGCTCGAATATAAAGTGAGCGTGGGGGAATTTGATGCTTCTGATTTGCTATATTTGGGTGTCGTAGCGTATCTTTTCGGTCTAAACTCGTTTTCTGTCTGACATAAGTTAGCCTAAGTTCTAAGAACATAGGTTGGTGCGGTCGAGAAGACTTGAACTTCCATGGGTTGCCCCACAACGACCTCAACGTTGCGCGTATACCAATTCCGCCACGACCGCATTAATTATAGGTGGTACATAAGAAAAATGTGGTTTAATATCTAGCAAATATTATAATTTTAGCAAGTATAGTATAATAAATTACGTAGAATTTTGATAAATTATGTCACCAGACAAGCTGAAATGGAAAATATCACAACATCCAGTAGCATATCCTGATTCTATTTCCTTTATGGAAGAAAGGGTAGAGGATATAATAGCGGGTAATGCCTCTGAGATGGTTTGGTTGCTTGAGCATCCGCCATTATATACAGCTGGTACCAGCGCTAATATGCGTGATTTATTATCTCATGATTTTCCATTATATGAAACTGGAAGAGGGGGGCAAATAACCTATCACGGACCGGGGCAACGTATAGCGTATGTCATGTTAGATCTAAAAAAACGTGGTCAGAGAGATGTACGTAATTTTGTAAAGAATCTTGAAGAGTGGCTTATATCATCACTTGCTGAATTTGGTATTGTTGGACAAATAAGGGAAGGTAGAGTTGGTGTGTGGGTTAATACCCCTTCGGTTGAGGCGAAGATAGCGGCACTCGGTATACGTATTCGTAAGTGGGTTACTTTTCATGGAATAGCTCTTAATGTGAATCCTGAACTTGAGCATTATAAAGGGATAGTACCGTGTGGTGTAAAGGGTTTTGGTGTTACCTCTATGAGTAATCTTGGTGTTAGCGCTTCAATGAAAGAGGTAGATGAGGTGCTTAAAAAGAAGTTTGCCGAAGTGTTTTAGATGCTTACTAAGGAGAACTGAAGAATTAGAGGGATTAAGAAACCCGTTATACCTATCTGATTTGAGTTATTTTCATTAATTTACGGCTGCTTGCCTCTATCGCTGGAATATCAGAAGTTTTACAATCTAACTCAGCGCCTATAAGTATTTTTATGGCGTTTGTGATATTATCAAGAGTCCAACTATCAGCGTGGCGAATAAGAATTGGTTGTTGTTTGAAAAATACTGGTGGACGCAGTGCCGCGACGGCTGTTCTAGCTGTTTGCTGGTTTTCTTTCATATTGAGACGTATTGAATAAAGCTTGTTAAAATATCTTTGCATTGACCGTATATACATGATTGGCTGTGTGCCCTCTTTTAGATGCTGAGTAAGCTTTTCCTCCAGATTCTTTAGATTGCGATCGGCGACTGAGTTTACTATGTCATCAAGCTGTGTAGTTTGGTTATAATCTACTAGTAACTTTACGTCATTTAGGTTTATTTCTTTTGTATCCGCCGCGTATAATGCTATTTTTTCTAGCTCTTGATAGGTTACGTAACGGTCATTACCTAGTTGGCTCACTAGATAATTTAAGGTTTCATTATCATATTTTATTCCCGCTTCCTGAAATTTTTGACGTATTACCGATTGAACGTCTTTGGCTTCGTCACGATAGCATGCGAGGGAGGCGAGGGTTTTGCTTTTCTCAAAAAATCCCCGTAACGATGAGCGTGCTTGCAATTCTCCGGCGGTTATTATTAAGAACGTATCCTTATTAAGGTAATTTTCCGCTTCTTCAATTATTTTAGTTATTTTATCGGTAGCGTCATAAACTACTATGACTCTCTTGTCACACATCATACTAACGGCTGATAGTTCGTCATATAGTTTCGCTGGATCAGATGATAAATCGCTGGCGGCTATTTCTGATTTAGCGAATGAGTCCTCTGCCATGCTGCCTAGAACAGATTTTATTATAGAGCGGCTTCTGTCTCGTACAAGCCCATTATCTACGCCATAAATAAGAACAGAACCACAGCTATTTTGTGGATTTTCTATGAAAGAGGTTATCTGCTTAGCGGTTATTTTCATTTTGTTTTTGGATATATTTCTCTATGCTAGACTTATCCTCAGAATCTTGTTTCTTTATCATTGTCATCATTCGGTGACGGTACAGCTCGGCATGTTCTTTAATCCCACGCTTACGAGCGTCTTGTTCCGAGATGTAGGTAGAGAAATATTGGTTATTAGGGTTATTGTAGCTGGTTACGTTGCTTACGCTTCCTGAATCTATAATTTTATTGTCTGTTATTCTAATCAAATTATAGCTGGAGTTTATAATAAGATTATAGCGTGAAGCTGTACCGTCTCTAGCGACACCAATACCAGAGCGTGATTGTACTATGCTAACCTCCAATTTATATTTAGGGTCGTTTACAGATGGTAACATGTCTTCAAGATTATTGGTAAATTGCCTTGCCATGCTGGTGTATGAGCTATGATCTATTGAGGAATTATTAGAAAGAGATATAACACCACCAGCGCTAGCGGATACCACAACGCCAGAACTTATAGGGGAGTCCTCTGGGATAGAATTGTTTTTCTTACTGTATACTGGCTTAAATCCACATGAGTTAGTAAGAAGTAATATAGATATTAAGGGTAAAATCCATTTTGCTTTTAATTTAATGGTCATATTGCCGTATTCCCCCTTTATAGAACTATACTCACAATTTTATTAGGCACTACAATAATCTTTTTTACAGTTTTGTCTTGTAAGAAATTTTGTATGACTGGTAAAGCTAAAGCCTCGCTTTGAATGGTTTCTTTATCAGAATCCTTTGCCATATCAATTGTCCCACGCAACTTTCCGTTTATTTGGATGGCTATTGTTACATTGTCTTCTATCAGCCAATCACTACTTACTTGCGGCCAACTTGTATTAGTAAGCGGATCTTTATTGCCAAAAATCTGCCATATTTCCTCAGTAATATGTGGCAAGAAAGGATTTATAAGTTTAATAGCGCTATTTATCGCCTCATCTTGGGCATTTATGTTCTTAGCAGAAACTTTTATACTCTCTATCAAGTTAGTGAGTTCACGAATGCGGGCGATTGCTTTATTAAAGTGAAAATTATCAAGATCATCAGTAACCGCTTTAATGGTTTTATTGGTAGCTTTTTTTAGTTTTATATATGACTCATCTGTTTCGTCATCTAGGGATTCTAGATATTTTTCCTTATCTTGTATATGATTATGAGCTATCTTCCATAGGCGGTTTATGTAACGCCACGCGCCTTCAATACCAGCGTCAGTCCATTCTAGGTCGCGCTCAGGTGGACTATCGGAGAGCATGAACAGGCGGGCGGCGTCCACACCATAAGTTTGGATTATATTATTAGGGTCTATGGTATTTTTCTTGGATTTGCTCATTTTCTCAATACGACCAACAGTAACCGGTTTATTACTGCCTATTTCCAAGAAATCTCCGTTATCACTCTTATATATATCATCTGGTGATAGCCATTTTCCTTCTGCGCTCTTATAGGTTTCATGACAGATCATACCTTGTGTTTCTAAGCGTTTGAAAGGTTCGGTTATTGTGGTAAGAGCGGATTTTTTCAAAGCTCTAGTAAAGAATCTGGAGTAAAGAAGGTGAAGTACCGCGTGTTCTATGCCGCCAATATAGCAATCAACCGGCAGCCAATAATCAAGAGTGTCGTTTTTAAGAGGATTTTCGGATGGCAGGGTAGCATAACGCAGGTAATACCATGATGACTCAAAGAAAGTGTCAAAAGTGTCGGTTTCACGTCTTGCGTCTTTACCGCATGATGGGCATTTAGTATGTTTCCATGTTGGATGGTTGTCCAGTGGGTTTCCAGTCTTATCAAAGCTTACATCTTCTGGTAAGGTAACTGGTAAGTTTTTTTCTGGTACCGGTACTATACCGCAATCATCACAATATATTATTGGAATTGGACATCCCCAATAACGCTGACGGGATATTCCCCAGTCACGCAGGCGGTAATTTATTTTTTCCTCACCAATGTCTTTTTCTTTTAATACACTGATTATTTTTTCTTTTGCCTCAGTTACCTTAAGACCATTTATTATATCCGAGTTAATTATGACACCATTATCATCTATTACTTTGATTATTGGTAGTTCGTATTTGGTAGCAAACTCAAAATCACGCTCATCATGGGCAGGACAGCCAAAAATAGCGCCACTTCCATAATCCATAAGTACAAAATTAGCGATATAAACAGGAATTTCTTGTTCGCTAAATGGATGGATAATTTTTAATCCCGTATCAATGCCTCTTTTTTCAGCCTTTTCAATTGCTTCCTCACTAGTTCCTAAGCTATTACATTCAGAGATAAAGTCAGCGATTTGTTGGTTATTCTCAGCTAGTTTTGTAGCGATAGGGTGTGATGGAGCGATAGCGCAAAACGACATTCCAAAAATTGTTTCTGGACGTGTTGTATAAATTTCTATATATTTTTCAGAGTGTAAATTGCTATCTTTAATGTTAAGCTTTAGTCTTGCACCGGATGATTTTCCAATCCAGCGTTCTTGCATAAGACGGACTTTATCTGGCCACTCTTTCAGTGAATCAAGACTTGATAGTAACTCTTCTGAAAAGTCAGATATTCTTAAAAACCATTGTGATAGCTTGCGTCTTTCAACTAGCGCGCCACTACGCCAACCACGACCATCAATTACTTGTTCATTGGCGAGTACCGTATTATCAATAGGATCCCAATTTACCTCTGATTCTTTACGGTAGGCGATATTGTTTTCTAGGAACTTAAGAAAAAACAGTTGTTCATGTTCATAATATTCTGGCAAACATGTGGCGAGTTCTTTCGTCCAGTCATAAGCGATCCCGATTGACTTAAGCTTTTTTCTCATATTCTCTATATTAGATATAGTCCATTTTTTGGGATGAGAGTTATTAGCGATAGCCGCGTTTTCAGCGGGAAGTCCAAAAGCGTCCCAGCCCATAGGATGAAGTACATTATATCCTTGCGCTCTTTTGCTTCTGGCTATTACATCACCCAAAGTATAATTTCTGACATGTCCCATATGGATATTACCGGATGGGTAAGGGAACATCTCCAGAACATAATATTTAGGTTTTTCGCTTTCAAAATTACTTTTGAAAATTTGATTGTCTTGCCAGTATTTTTGCCATTTTTCTTCAGTCTCACGAAAATTATAGCGGCTATTATCTGTCATATTATTTATCAGTTATAAGTTTTTTTATTCTTGTTATTGTTTTATTTTAAGCTCTCTGGCTCTAGTAAGTATTGTATCCTCAATTTTGTGAGCATCCTGTGGTGGTGACTTTATGTCACGCCAGTTACCTTTTACTAATTTTTGTTTGAATAAGGTAACCTTTATACCATCGGAGCGTAGTGCCCGATCTATAATAATCGCATTTACCTTGAATCTTATATCTTTCGTGGCTGGATCTTCATACCAGTCAGTAATAATTACTCCGCCAAAAGGATCGGCGGACATGAATGGCATAAAAGATAGAGTGTCTATAGTAGCGCGCCATAAGAAACTATTCACTCCAATAGGAGAGGCGGCACCAGCTCCACTTTTTGTAGGACCACCAAATGATATGCCTTCATCTCCCGTTAGTTTGCCACGTGATTCCCTACGGGCTTCTTCAACACTCTTAGTACTAGTAGGAGACTCAAGTGAGGAGTTGGAGCATGATGAGATTATAATTGAAAAAGTTATTATATATAATATTTTTTTCATTAGTATTCTCCTAGTTGTTTAATAGGGTTGGATAGAAATTAGTGACGGATAAGTTATACGAGTATGTGCGCTATATTATAAAAAAGAAATCCGCAAGCAATAGAAAACATTATTTTTATAAGTATATTTTTCAAATATTCTTTGTGAGGTTAATTTCTATATTTTTTGAAAGTTATTAACTACTGCCAGAGGTGGTAGTCAATAAATGAACATATAAAAAAGGGCGGTGATAACACCGCCCTTTAATTTTTTAACTAACTTTCAAATTAGAAAGCAAGTTGAGTACCAATTAGAACAACTGTAGCGTCGTTATCATTAGCTGTACCAGTTGGATCAAATTGAACTACGTTAACTTCAGCATACGGAGTAAGACCTGGAGCCAGTTTGTAATCAACACCAAATGATAGGTTGCTGAAATCGTTATGAGTAGCACCAGTATCGAACTCACTGTCAAGATAAGTTACACTAGCACCGAATGGTCCGATTTCATAAGCGCCACCAACAGTCCAGAAGCTGTTATCATCTTGATTACCAGCTGATTTAAGGCGAAGACTGTCACCAAGATCACCATATGAACCAGCTAGGCTGAAGCCCATAAAGTCAATCTTACCACCAACTTGCCAAGTGCGTAGGTCTTCCTGAGTATTGCTTTCAGCATTACCCCATTCACCAGTAGCAGCAAGAGCTATACCAACATTTTGGTAACGACCTTCATAGCTGATAGCACCAAGTAATACGTTTTCAGCTTCACCAGCAGTATTATCAGTACGGCTAAGGGTTTGACCACGATCACCTGCTGTGGTGTCAAACAGATAGCTCACACCAGCTTGGAAACCAGCAAAACGTGGAGTGTAATAGCTGATTTTATTGATTGCTTGAGAGCCTTCATTACCAAGAACACCGGTACCATAATCTAAGAATAGATCAGGAGTAGCGATAACCTGACCGGTACCACCAGAGTTGGTAGAGTAGCTGTAAGCAGTACCAGCAGTGTTCATGAAATAGTAGAAATCACCATCTATACCACCAGTAGCGCGGGCGATAGAAGAAGCGTCTATTTTCATGGTTTTAGTTACACCGTAATCAGAACCACCTTGAAGCTTACCCCATTTACCATCAAGATAAATGTAGGTACGTTCTGAATCAATACCAGCAGCATCGGCAGAAGCTGAAGTATCAGCACGTAGATCTATACCAGCACCGTATCCGAAACCGTGGTCACTTTTACCATCAACACGAACAGTGATGATATTGTCAGAGCGAAAAGCACCAGAACGTTGGTTGGTATCTAAATCTTCACCAGTGAATCCTGCTTGGAAGGTAGAAAAACCACCAAGAGTGATTTTTGGAGTCTGAGCAGCATTCGCAGCAGAAGCGAATAAAGCGGTAGCACCAACAAGAGCGGAGGTACCAAGAAGAATTTTTTTCATATATATTCCCTTATTAATATTATTAGTTTAATAAACTAGTGACTAGAATTATACTCTAGGCTACATAAAGTAATATCACTTCATGATTTTACCTGAAGCCAGTTATTGTCCAAACGATGTTTTGTTGCAAGTTGTAACGCCATTAAGGAGATATAAAACGAGTGTTTTAGATTAATATGTGACAATAAAGCAACAAATTGACCGTGATATAGCTGTTTTTTTAATTATTTTTTAATTTTTAGAGGCGAGGAGCTTTGTAATATGTCTATTCACAGTAATATAGATAAAATAAAAGCACGAATTACAGTAGCTATTAGTGAGTCATTATTGTCTAATCGTATGGTTAACATCATTGCCGCTAGCAAAGATCAGCCGCAATATAAGATAGAAGAGGCTATAAATTCAGGTATTATTAATTTTGGTGAGAATAGAGTTCAAGAAGCGCAAGAGAAGTGGCAAGAGCTTAAGGTTAAATATGATAATGTAAAATTACATTTGATAGGAAATTTACAGAGTAATAAGGTGAAACAAGCTCTTTTATTGTTTGATGTGATTGAGACTATAGATAGAAAGTCCTTAATAGAGGAAATTGTGAAATTAAGAGATGGCGGCTTTAATATAGACAATAAAAAATTTTATGTACAGGTAAATACCGGAAAAGAAGCGCAAAAATCAGGAGTTTATCCAGAAGACGTTGATTTATTTATAGATTTTTGTACGGAGCGTGGCGTTAAAATAGATGGTCTGATGTGTATACCACCGGTTGAACAGCCACCAGCTCCTCATTTTGCTCTATTACGAGAAATTTCATTAAGAAACGGCTTGTTAGAGCTTAGTATGGGAATGAGTAAAGATTTTGAGGAAGCCATTCGAATGGGGGCGACATCTATTCGTCTTGGAACTGTCTTATTTGGTGGTAGGAATTAGAGTTAATATTCTGAGCTTCATAAATAGTTCATAAAAATATATTTTGTTTGTTATATATTTCCAGATGAAAAAATATTTTTTTTAATTGTATTTAGATGGGTTAGCATGAGGTTTCTACGCATTTCTATCATTAGAATAGCTTATGTATTAGCGTTTTTATGTTTTTATATTTTGGCGAGTTCATCGCTGTATGCTATAGGTGGTAAGGATAAAGATACGATAAGACCAAATTACACGCTTATAGACGAATTTCTTGACCTAGCTAGTATAGGCGAGGGAAAGCAAAATAATGAGCTTGCTAGAAAAACAGTAGAGGAATTAATTAAACTCGCTGATGGTGGATATATTGGAGCACAGTATAATCTTGGTGTGATGTACGCTAAGGGTGATGGGGTGCAGAAAGATTACACTAAAGCGGTAGGCTGGTGGGAAAAAGCCGCTAGTCAGAATTACGTTGGCGCGCAGTACAATCTCGGTATTTTATATAGCAGGGATGATACTGGTTTTAAGGATATAAGAAAATCGCTTAAATGGTTTGAGATGGCGGCATCTAACAATTATGTCGGCGCACAATATAATCTCGCTGTTTTATACGCTAAGGGTGATGGTATACCAGTTGATATGGAAAAGGCTGTTTTGTGGTTTGAAAGGGCAGCGCATGCTGGATATGTCGGCGCGCAATATAATCTAGGGTATATATATTTTTATGGAGATGGTATTCCCAAAGAACCAAAAAAAGCCGCTTATTGGTATGGAAAGGTCGCGGAAAAAGGAGATTCACATATCCAGTATAATTTGGGAGTAATGTATTTACAGGGCGCTAGTAACTATATTGAGGCGGTAAAATGGTTCGCACTATCAGCTAATCAAGGAAATGTCTTAGCGCAATATCAACTTGCTCTAATGTATGAAAGCGGAGAAGTAATAAAACAGGATTATAAGGCCGCCGCGAAATTTTATTTACTCGCGGCTGAAAATGGTCATTTGGAATCTCAGAACGCTGTAGCTGTTATGTATGCTAATGGCACTGGAGTGGCAAGAGATTATAATAAAGCTTTAGAATGGTATTTTAAGGCCGCTGATAGAGGGTACGCTCAGGCGCAAAATAATCTTGGTTTGATGTACGCGGAAGGTCGTGGTGTAGATAAGAATTATGTTGAGGCGATAAAATGGTATCGTAGAGCTATTGATGGAGGAGATATAGCGGCAAAATACAATCTTGGGTTATTGTATTATGAAGGGAAGGGGATTCCAGCGGATGTGGTGAAAGCTGTTAAAATGTATACCGAATCCGCTGATAAAGGTTACGTTGAAGCGCAATATAAACTTGGTATGATGTATTATAACCGAGAGGAAGGCGTGGTCGGAAGTCTTGAGAAAGCCTATAAATGGATAAGTCTTGCCGCCGCTCAAAACCATCAGGAAGCAATTAAATCACAGTCTGTTATTGGAGATATAATATCTGATACAGAAAAAGAAAAAGGAATGATGCTAGCGAGAAAATGGATGGAGAGGAAAGGTTATCTATCAGATAATTCTGTGAGTCAGTTAAATAACTATAGCGTGAAGTAATATGTTAGCTATATATCTGGTGACTGTGAAATATTCAGCTATTATTAGATAATATTATCAAAGTCACTACTTTCTAAGAGGTTAATGATGTATCATTTACGAAGGCTGAAATAAACTTCTATTATAGACTCTAGCCTATGCTGATGTGATAGTGTTATTGTCCAATCCGTTGACTTTATTGGTATTGGTTGAGTTAATAAGTTATTCAACTAACTTATGATATGAGTTGTATGCTAAAAATCAAATTGCGTTCTTAATATCCATATTTGTGGGTCATCATTAGGCGTGACAGCTTTGTTATCAGTATCGGATATTATATAATTAGCGGAAACCATTGTATTGCTATTTGGTAGCCACTTAATTCCTAAAGTGGTGTCACGGAGCTTTCCACCGGTTATATTTTTATCAGTTAAATCAAGACTGCTATAGCGTGCCATAAGTTGCCATGCCCCCCAGCCATTTTCGGAAATACCGAAAGGATTATTAGGGTTAACTCTGTCAAATTTAGCGGATTTGGTTATATAGTTATTGTTTTCACCTGTTAAATAGTAATAAGCTTCAATATAGTAGCCATTTAGATTGATGTCGGAAGCTGATTTGCGTTTTATGGAGTTATTTACATACTCACCTTGCATGCCAAATGAATCATAAGAAGCCGCGATTTCTAATCCTAACAAGTTTGCTGAATCCACATTGCTTATGGTTCCGGTATTTACTGCCAACTCAGTAGAGTCTGTTGAAAGATTATTTTCTGCTGTGGAAGAGAAAGTGAAAGAATCACCTGAGGAACTAGGTATACGATGGCTTCCAGCAACACCAAAATGCAGTAAGCTATTTTTTTCGGCTATTGGCGCAAGGGTGAGGCGTGCTGTTACATCTTTTGATTCATCATCAGTACTTTTAGTGCTACCAGCACTTCCACCAAAACCACCAATAGCGGCTGTCCAATGACCTATATGTTCATCACTACCATAAGAACTTGCCATAATCCCTATGTTACGCTCAGGGGAAAAAATGCTTACAGAGGCTCGTTCAATAAAGTTGGTAAATAGGTCGCTGGTAAGAGTATTTAGTCCAAAAGGCTCTTTGAATTGACCGACTGTAAATGTAACTGGAGAGAATCCAGTATATTGTAGATACACATCCGTTAGTTTGCTTGAATTTCCAGCGAAATCGTTTTGTATCTTATATTTGAAGTCACGAGCGAATTTACCGGAAGCTGATAGTCTTGCTCTTCTTATATTTGTTCCATCCGCATGGTCAGTTTTATCGTCGTTAATTATTCCAGCGTCAATTTGAGCAAAGCCGTTTATCCCAAAGCTGTAATCGCCATTTCTAGTTTTGAATTTAGGAGCTGGATCTAAAGTTACTATAACCTCATCGCCATCATTTTTCGTGTCGTTATTATTTTTGCTAATAAATGAAGACGTGGATACACTCTGTTTGGAAGAAACCCCATGTTGATAGTTATTATGAATTTTATTAGAATGGTAACTATTTTTACTCTGTTCTTCCACTAACTGCCGCTTTAGTTTGTTCATTTCTTTTTGCATAGCGTTCATTTGCGCTTGCATGGTTTGTAGTTGTTTTAATATCTCTTGATTACTTTGTGCCAGAGATGGTGTAGTCAACATTATAGTAGATACACAAAGGCAAGAAGACATTAGTTTTTGCATTGTTTTCTCCCATAATTTACGGTTATGCTGGTTATCACTTATAAAAATACTATCCTCACAGATTATTGTAAAAAATATAAATATGATTATAGTATGATTTTAACTTAACTTAACTTAACTTAACTTAACTATAATGAAGCGGCTTGCTTTCTAGCTATCTCCAAATCTTCTTTTTTTAGTGGTAGTAGACCTCTATAAGTTAGGTATCCTTCATTTCCTATAGCCGCGTCACTTACCAGTTCATTTATAAACTCTTTGATTCCTGGAATTTTATCTACGTGATCCGCTTTTATATAAACATAAAGACTACGGGAAACTTTGTATAAACCGCCCTCTATGTTTTCCATTGTTGGCAACACACCATCTATCTTGCTGCCATGAATTTTATTCTGATTTTCCTCAAGGAAACTGTAGCCAAATATACCAAGAGCATCTTTATTGCTTATTAGCTTTTGAACAATCATGTTGTCATCTTCACCAGCGTCAATATATCCACCATCCTCACGAAGTAGACCACAAGCTTTCTTTCTTTGTTTTTTATCAGGATAAGCTGCGGTAAATTCTGGGAAATGCTCACAAGCCTCTTCCATGACCAGTTCTAAAAAAGCGTCACGGGTACCAGAGGTAGGAGGGGGACCATAAACCGATATAGGTTTTTTAGGTAGAGACTGGTCAATTTCGTTCCAGTTTTTATACTTGTTATCTATCAACTTACCATCCTTATCAGGAATTTTATGGGCTAGCGCGAGGAATATTTGTTCTTTTGTAAGTTCAAATTGTGGCTCTGTTTTATAATTGGCGAGAACTATTCCATCATAACCTATAGGTACTTCAACTACCTTAGTTATACCATTTTTTTTGCAATTCTCACGCTCTGAGTTCTTAATAGGTCGGGAAGCGTTATTAATGTCCGGTGTGTTTTCGTCAACTCCACTACAAAATAATTTGAATCCACCGCCAGTGCCAGTTGATTCGATGATAGGTGTTTTGAATTTGTTTGATTTACCAAACTGTTCAGCCGCCACAGATACGAATGGGTATACGGTTGATGAGCCAACGGCCCTTATTTGATCACGGGCGAGTGATGGGTTTGTAACTAATATCGCTGTAATAAAAGCGGTTACTACTGTGAGTTGTTTAGGAAAATAAACTGACATAAATTACCTATATCTATTTGTAATTGCTAATTAATTTATAATAATTATAATATTTCAATTATATTGGAACTATTGTAGAGCTTGATATATGTGATTAGAAAATAAAGCAAGGTATTTTTCAATAATATTACTATTGACTGGTTAAAAAGCTGATATAAAATAATTTTTATGTTGTATCAAAACCATAGGCGTTGTCTTGGGGATGGATACGATCAAAGTACGCGCCGTAGCCAGCGTAATAGGAAATATCACTGGCGTAAGCCAGTGGAAATTTAATAGTCACTTTTATTGTCATGAATATAAAAAAAGCAGTTGTCGCTTTTGCGGCGTTATCTCAAGAGACACGGCTTCGTATATATCGTTTGTTGATAGAGTATGGCGAGGATGGGTGTTCATCGGGTTTTTTGAGTGAGGAGCTTGAAGTTCCTAACAATACGCTTTCGTTTCATCTATCTAATATGAGTAAGGCGAAGATAGTAACCTCAAAGCGCAAAGGGCGTTCTATTATATATAAAGCGAATATTGATTATATAGAGAAACTTGTAGGATTTTTATCTGATGATTGTTGTGCTAAATCAGATAAAGCTGATGATACGTGTTTTTCAGAAAAAAAATTACGTAAGAAGGAAAAGAAAAAACTTAAGAAAAGAGAAAAAATCTTGGCTGATTCCTTTAATTTAAGTGATGATTGATGGTAACTCGGGTAATTTGTGCCGCAAGTTACTATATATTTGGCTGTGGCATAAGTTTTGCTTGATCTGCTGTGCATGTAAGTGCTTATCATAAATATGTGTAAGTAGAGAGCCATAATGACCATTGATATAACCATTCATCCTCTTCCATCTAAAAATTTGTCGCCATATCAATTAATGCAGCCGAAAGCTCCCGATATAGTAAATGATGATTTTTTTGGAGAAGGTGGATTAAGTTTTGAGTCAATACTGGATACTCTAAATCCACTACAGCATATACCTATAGTTTCTGATATATATAAGGAAATAACCGGAGATACTATTTCTATCGGTTCAAAGATAGTTGGTGGTACTATACTTGGCGGACCTATTGGGTTATTTGCGGCTGTATTCAGCGAGATAGTAAGCGAGGTATCCGGAGGTAGTATCAGCAAGAGTATCGTAAATATTGCTAGTAACAAATATGAGTTAGCCTCTAAATTATCCTAGAGGTTTATGTGCTTTTTTCAACTAGCAAGGTAACTTTATCGGGAGTCACTTCCGCTATTCCACTATCTATAGGAAAAGTCTCTTTGCCACCACTTTCTAAAGATACCTCTATTTCACCATCTTTTAGAGCTGATACAAGAGGAGCATGATTGGGTAGAACCCCTAGTTCTCCCATCTGTCCGGGTATCTGAACGTAAGAAGCGCTACCTTCAAAGAGAATTTTCTCTGGTGTTATTATTTGTACCCGCATTGTTATCCCTCTATTGCAAATATTACTACTTACCTATTATACCAGCGTTAGTCTCATAGTCACTGGCGCTATATGAGTAATTCTCTACCATTCCTTTTTTATTGAAAAATACCGCTAGAGTGTATTTCTTTCCTTCCATTCCAGAATTTATCAGTCCTACGATTGGAATAAAGTTCTGTGGTTTTGATGAAGCGTCTATATATTCATATTTCCAAATTTCATTGCCGCTGTCAGTAAAGGATACATCACTTGGACTACCAAAGGCTGCAGTAACCTTTTGTTTTGAGTCACCGACTTTTATTTTTTCTGCCACAGATTCTTGGGTCTGTCCTTTAAGAGATATGTTACCAGAAGACGAGCATGCTCCTAGAGCGATAACAGAGATCGCTAAAATAATTTTCTTTATCATAAAAATATCTCTCTTTCTATATAATGTTAATAATTACGCCGCTTCAGCCGCCATTTTTTTTGCTTTTTCTACAGCTTCCTCAATGCTTCCAACCATGTAGAAAGCTGATTCTGGTAGGTCATCATATTTACCTTCTATAATTCCCTTAAATCCAGAAATGGTATCAGCTAGTGACACTAATTTACCCGGAGATCCAGTAAATACCTCTGCCACATGGAATGGTTGTGATAAGAAACGTTGTATTTTACGGGCACGGGCAACAACTTGCTTATCTTCCTCTGAAAGCTCATCCATACCAAGAATCGCGATAATATCTTGTAGAGATTTATAGGTTTGTAGTACACGCTGAACTTCACGAGCCACACTATAATGTTCCTCACCAATTACCGCTGGGTCAAGAACACGGCTGGTAGAATCAAGTGGATCAACTGCTGGATAAATACCAAGCTCCGCGATTTGACGTGAAAGTACGGTGGTAGCATCTAAGTGAGCGAACGATGTAGCCGGAGCAGGGTCAGTAAGGTCATCCGCCGGTACGTAAACCGCTTGTACGGAGGTAATAGAACCCTTCTTGGTAGAGGTAATACGTTCTTGCATCGCTCCCATATCGGTAGATAAGGTTGGTTGATAACCCACAGCCGATGGGATACGACCAAGTAGCGCGGATACTTCAGAGCCAGCTTGAGTAAAGCGGAAAATATTATCCACGAAGAACAGAACGTCTTGTCCTTCCTGATCACGGAAATATTCCGCTTGAGTAAGACCAGTTAGGGCAACACGCGCGCGCGCTCCTGGAGGCTCATTCATTTGTCCGTATACTAGAGATACTTTTGACTTGGTTTGGTCTTCAAGGTTGATAACGCCGGACTCCATCATCTCATGGTAAAGGTCATTTCCCTCACGGGTACGCTCGCCTACACCAGCGAACACGGAAAAACCACCATGTGCTTTGGCTATATTGTTAATAAGCTCCATGATGAGTACGGTTTTACCCACACCAGCACCACCAAATAGACCAATTTTACCACCTTTTACATAAGGGGCTAGTAAGTCAATTACCTTAATACCAGTAACTAGAATCTCTGTATCTGTTGCTTGCTCTCTAAATTCAGGGGCAGAGGCGTGGATAGGAGCAGTTTGCTTATTGCCGATTTTACCACGTTCATCAATCGGTTCACCAATCACATTCATGATACGACCAAGAGTCTCACGACCAACAGGTACGGAAATAGGAGCTCCGGTGTCAATTACCGCCTGACCACGGGTAAGACCTTCGGTTGAGTCCATAGCTATAGTACGCACTTCTGACTCACCAAGATGTTGAGCTACCTCTAAAACCAGAGTTTTATTATTATTTTGGGTAGTAAGCGCGTTTAATATCGCTGGCAATTTACCTGACGGGAATTTTACGTCAATCACCGCCCCGATTACCTGTGTTATAATTCCTTCATTTGCTCCAGTCATTTTTTCTTTCTCCGTTTAGTTTTTCTAATCTTTCGTTTGTTCTTCTAAGATTCCAATTATCCAATCCCTAAGAGCTGGGATCTTGTTTTCCGCAATATCGTATAATGTCTTTACTTCAACCTTATCATATTCATGAGATATTATGTTTCTCAGAGCTATGATATTTCCCCAAGGTATTGTTGGATATTTAGATAGAATATCCTTTGATACTCCACGGCAAGCTTCGCCTATTATCTCAAAATATCTTTCCAAAGCCTTATCGGCAATATCATTCTTTAAGCCGGAAGCAAGCAATTTCTCAATTCCGGATATCGCTTCAAGAACATGTTGTAATTTTATAATATCCCTTTCTTTATCATGTGTTCTCATAATGGTATAGCACCGCTTAATATGCTATCAGCAACATGAGGGCGTAAACTCGTATCTGAAACTAAATCAACTTTGGTTTTTAGCATATTCTCCAGATCATAAAGCATTCCCGCCATTTCCCAAATTGTGGTGCCTTTAGGAAGATGGCATAAAAAATCAATGTCACTATCTTCGTCCGCATCTCCTCTGGCTACAGAACCAAATACCCGAATATTATCCACCCTGTGCTTCTCAGCTAACTCTAGGATTTGCAGTTTATATTGAGTACGAAGTTGTTCAAGAGTTATCATCTCACTATACAGCCTCCGCGCCGCTGATAATCTCAATAAGCTCTTTAGTAATAGCCGCTTGACGTGTCCGGTTATAGGTAAGAGATAGTTTCTTAATCATCTCACCGGCGTTACGAGTAGCGTTATCCATAGCGGTCATCCTCGCGCCTTGCTCACTTGCCGCGTTTTCCAGTAGTGCCTTATACATTTGTACACCAAGATTGCGTGGTAGTAGGTCGTTTAACACTTCAGTTTGATCTGGCTCGTATTCATATGGAGATGAGTAGTTAGTTGACTTACTTTCTTGATTTTCTTCAATATTAAGATTATCTATATTGAATGGTATTAATTGTTGAAAGGTAACTATCTGCGATATAGCTGATTTGAATTTATTGTAAACTACATGACACACATCAAAATCACCAGCGTCAAAGCGCGCGATAATATCCTTCGATATTTCCTCAGCATCACTATAATTAAGCTTCTTTTTATTAAGTTCTGACTTTGAGATTATAATGGATTTGAATTCATGACCTAACTGCTCATAGCCTTTACGCCCTACAAACATTAGCTTTACAGTTATCCCTTTGCTTTGCAGATCTTTTACCTTACGGCGTACCGCCCGCACTATGGAGCTATTGAAACCGCCACAAAGTCCTCTATCGGAGGTCGCCACTACAATAAGCTGGCGATCATTACTACCAGTTCCTGATAGCATTTTAGGAAGATTAGAGCTGTTTTTAGCGGAATTAGCTACGGATATAAGAATATTCTCCATAGCTTCTGAATATGGACGTGCCGCTTCCGCTTGCTCTCTTGCTCTACGCAGCTTGGCGGCGGCGACCATCTTCATAGCTTTGGTTATCTTTTGCGTCGATTTAACGCTATTAATACGGTTTTTAAGGTCTTTTAACGAGGCCATTACTAAAAATCCTTATACAAATCTCTTAACTAACTGCTCAATAACAGATTTTAATTTGTTTTCAGTAGCATCGCTAAGGACTGCCTTCTCAGTAATATCATTAAGTATATCACTGTGAGAATTACGAAGTTCTTGTAATAGTTCTTTTTCAAAACGACCTACCTCACGAGTATTAATGTTATCGAGATGACCTTTTACCCCTGAATAAATTACACAAACCTGCTCCGCTGTTGAAAGAGGTGAATATTGTGGTTGTTTAAGTAGCTCGGTAAGACGTTGTCCGCGTGCTAGCAATTTTTGGGTAGCTGGATCAAGATCTGAGCCAAACTGGGCAAAAGATTCCATCTCACGGAATTGAGCTAGCTCTAGCTTGATTGAGCCAGCAACTTGCTTCATCGCTTTAATTTGCGCTGAAGAGCCCACACGGGACACTGAAAGACCAACATTTACCGCTGGACGTACACCTTTATAGAATAGGTCGGTCTCTAGGAATATCTGACCATCAGTAATAGAAATAACGTTGGTTGGAATATAAGCGGAAACGTCACCAGCCTGTGTCTCAATAATGGGAAGGGCGGTCATTGAACCTGCGCCTTTTTCATCAGACATTTTAGCCGAACGTTCAAGCAGGCGTGAGTGAATATAGAATACGTCACCCGGATAGGCCTCACGACCCGGTGGGCGGCGAAGAAGAAGCGACATCTGGCGGTAAGCTACAGCTTGTTTTGACAGATCATCATATATGATAAGAGCGTGCATGCCGTTATCACGGAAATACTCACCCATAGTAGAGCCAGTATATGGCGCTAAGAATTGTAGAGGAGCAGGCTCAGAGGCGGTAGCGGCTACTACTATCGTATATTCAAGCGCTCCAGATTCCTCAAGTTTTTTAACAACCTGAGCGACTGTTGAGCGCTTTTGACCTATACATACATATACGCAATATAGTTTTT